>NZ_CP053084.1:1318888-1978333 GCF_013004065.1 Limnobacter sp. SAORIC-580 | reverse complement strand
TGAAGCAGTTCGGGTCCAGATCGGGGGCAGACTGTTGTGCAATGTAGGCGTTGGTGTTCGCTGGGTTGCCCACAACCAGTACTTTCACGCTACGCTTGGCGTTGTCGTTCAGTGCTTTGCCCTGAACTGTGAAAATTGCGCCGTTGGCTTCGAGCAGGTCTTTGCGTTCCATGCCTTTGCTGCGTGGGCGTGCGCCAACCAGCAGTGCTACGTCTACGTCTTTGAAAGCGGTTGCGGGGTCATCTGTAATCACCACGCCTTGCAGCAACGGGAATGCACAGTCTTCCAGTTCCATGACCACACCCTTCACTGCGGGCAGGGCGGGGGTAATGTCCAGCAACTGCAAAATTACGGGCTGGTCTTTGCCCAGCATGTCGCCATTGGCGATACGGAACAACAAGCTGTAGCCAATTTGGCCGGCAGCGCCTGTAACGGCAACTCGCATTGCGGGTTTGGTCATGTCAAACACTCCAAAGGATTAAAAATCGAAGGCCATAGTTTAGCGCCAAACGCTGACACCTTGTTGACTAACTTGGTGGTTTAGAGGGGATTAACTTCTAAAAGTCATCTATAAGATATAAGATACACAATAATCCGAAAAAACAAGACCGAGACACAATTTGCAACCCGTTAACCCAACGTTCAGCCCGCTTTATCAGCAAATCAAAGGTTTGCTGCTCAAAAGCCTTCAAGACGGCGAATGGAAGCCGGGTGAGCTTATTCCGTCTGAAACCGAGCTTGCTGCCCGTTATGGTGTCAGTCAGGGCACGGTGCGCAAAGCAATTGACGAGCTTGCCGCTGAAAACCTAGTCGATCGCAAGCAGGGGCGGGGTACTTTTGTTGCCACGCACAACGAGGCCAAGTCAGAATATCGGTTCCTGCGTCTTGCCGCCGACGAAGAGCCTGGCGTAAAGCCCAAATCCACCTATTTGTCTGTAGAGCGGGTTCGTGCAAGTTCGCAAATTGCCAAATTGCTCGACATCAAACCCAGTGATTCCGTATTCGTAGTCAAGCGAGTAATGCGCTTCGATGGTGTACCCCGTATTTTTGATGAAATCTGGCTGCCGGCTTCCCAATACAAAGGCCTTACTCTTGAACGTCTTCAGCAGTGGAATTCCACCCTGTATGGTTTCCTTGAAAGCAGCTTTAATGTGCGCATGTTGAGGGCCAACGAGCACATTAAGGCAGTCAGTGCACAGCAAGAGCATGCTGACATTTTGCAGGTTGGGGTAGGTACTCCCTTGCTGCTGGTCGAGCGCCTTTCAATGACGTATGCTGATAAGCCGGTAGAGCTTCGTCGTGGCTGGTACTTGACCGACAAATTTTCATACAGGAATGAATTGTATTGAATTGATACAAGTCTTTAGCGGGCAAAAGAATGCATTTGCGTCATTTGGTGCTCAAAATCAAAAACTTCCCGCTTTAAGGCTTTGCTGATTTGGTTCAAAATATATCGTTGTCCGATATTGGTTTTTTTAAAGGATTCAGGCCGGAAGGCCTAGGGTAAAAGCCCGTTTTCCAATCACTTTTATAAGAACACGAGCATGTCAAACACTGTTGCGAAGAAACGTCCGGAATACCGGAACATACATGTCACACAAATCCTGAAGTACAGGCTACCCTTGGCGGGCAAGCTGTCCATTTTGCACCGCGTCAGTGGCGCTGTGCTGTTCCTGGCGCTTCCAGTCATTCTCCTGCCGCTTTTCGACAAAAGCATCACTTCCGAACTCACCTTCCTTGAAATGCAATCCCTGGTCAGCAGCCCGCTGGTCAAAATTGTATTGCTCGGCCTGATCTGGTCGTATCTGCATCACTTTGCTGCGGGCATTCGTTACCTGGTGCTCGACATGCATGTGGGCACTGAAAAGTACGCAGCCAGCAAAAGTGCGGGTATTGTGTTTGCTGTCAGTTTGAGCCTGACCGCCTTGTTCGGCCTGAAACTGTTCGGAGTGTTTTAATCATGGGCAATAACATTGGTTCCAAGCGCCTGGTGGTTGGCGCACATTACGGCCTGAAAGAATGGGTGGCTCAACGCATTACAGCGGTCATCATGGCGGTGTACACAATCGGTCTGTTCCTGGCCGTGCTGTTTACCCCCGATCTTGACTACGCGAAGTGGGTCGGTTTCTTCAACTTCACGGTTTTGTCTTTCCCCTTGGGCAAAATTCTTGCACTGCTGGCCATTCTGTCGCTGTGCTATCACGCTTACATTGGTATTCGCGACATCTGGATGGACTATGTCAAGCCCACCGGCATTCGCCTTACATTGCAAGTTTTTACGGCGTTGTGGTTGCTCGGTGCAGCCGGTTACGCTGCTGACATTCTCTGGAGGGTCTAAAAGTGACTGCAGTTAAAACTTCCCTTCCTCGTCGCAAATTCGACGCGGTGATCGTAGGTGCGGGTGGCGCGGGCATGCGCTGTTCGCTCCAGTTGGCAGAGGCTGGTCTGAATGTAGCCGTGCTGTCCAAAGTATTCCCCACGCGTTCACACACCGTGGCTGCGCAGGGTGGTATCGGCGCGTCGCTGGGCAATATGTCCGACGACAGCTGGTACTGGCACATGTTCGACACCGTGAAAGGTTCTGACTACCTGGGCGACCAGGATGCAATCGAATTCATGTGTCGTGAAGCGCCCAAAGTGGTTTACGAGCTTGAACACTTTGGCATGCCCTTTGACCGCAACCCAGATGGCACGATTTATCAGCGCCCATTTGGTGGCCACACAGCTAACTTCGGTGAAAAGCCGGTTCAGCGCGCTTGCGCGGCTGCCGACCGCACAGGTCACGCCCTGTTGCACACTTTGTACCAGCGCAACGTACGCGCGCGCACCCAGTTCTTTGTAGAGTGGATGGCGCTTGACATTATTCGTGATGCCGACGGTGACGTGGTGGGTGTAACCGCCCTGGAAATGGAAACCGGCGAGATGATGGTGCTGGAAGCCAAAACCACCGTGTTTGCCACCGGTGGTGCAGGCCGCATCTGGGATGCATCCACCAACGCGTTTATCAACACTGGTGACGGCATGGGCATGGCAGCCCGCGCTGGCATTCCTCTGGAAGACATGGAGTTCTGGCAGTTCCACCCAACTGGTGTGGCTGGTGCAGGTGTTCTGGTGACTGAGGGTGTTCGCGGCGAAGGCGGTATTTTGCTCAACAGCGAAGGCGAGCGTTTCATGGAACGTTACGCTCCAACCTTGAAAGACTTGGCTCCACGCGACTTTGTGTCACGTTCCATGGACCAGGAAATCAAGGAAGGCCGCGGTTGTGGTCCCAACAAAGATTACGTGTTGTTGAAGCTCGATCACCTGGGTGCCGACACCATCATGAAGCGTTTGCCCTCGATTCGCGAAATCGCGATCAAGTTCGCCAACGTAGACCCGATCAAAGAACCAATTCCTGTGGTGCCAACCATTCACTACCAAATGGGCGGCATTCCAACCAATGTGTACGGCCAGGTTGTGGCTCCCAAAGTACCGGGCGGCCCCAGCGAAATCATCAATGGCATGTATGCCATCGGTGAATGTGCCTGCGTATCCGTTCACGGTGCAAACCGTTTGGGTACCAACTCCTTGCTCGATTTGATCGTATTTGGTCGTGCAGCAGGTAACCACATTGTGAACAGTAACCTGAAAGCCCGCAGCCACAAAGAATTGCCGGCCGATGGCACTGACCTGACCATGGCACGCGTTGACAAGCTGATGACATCGACCAGCGGTGAAAATGTTCGTGTGGTAGCCGATGCGATTCGCAAGGGCATGCAGTACCACTGTGGCGTGTTCCGCACCACCGAGTTGATGGAAGCGGGCGTGAGCAAGATCAACGATCTGGCCGCACAAGCCGAGCACATTCACTTGAAAGACAAGTCCAAAGTGTTTAACACTGCTTTGGTAGAAGCATTGGAACTGGCCAACTTGCAGGAAACTGCGAAGGCCACCATGGTGTCCGCCGCAGCCCGTGAAGAAAGCCGTGGTGCGCACGCCCACCGCGATTTCCCTGAACGCGATGATGACAAGTGGATGCGTCACAGCCTGTGGTACTCCGAGGGCAATCGCCTGGACTACAAGCCAGTGAACCTGAAGCCAATGACAGTTGAAACCTTCCAGCCCAAAAAGCGGACGTTCTAATCAAGGTTAAGAGGTACAGAAAATGAGCGAAAAGAGAATCGTACGTTTTGAAATTTATCGCTACGACCCGGATACCGGCGAAGCGCCAAAAATGCAAAAGCTGGAAGTTGAGCTGGAGCCAACCGATAAAATGTTGCTCGACGCGCTGATGCGCATCAAGAGCGACGTGGATGAATCACTGGCCTATCGCCGTTCATGCCGTGAAGGCGTGTGCGGTTCTGATGCCATGAACATCAACGGCAAAAACGGTTTGGCTTGTATTACCAACCTGCGCGACCTGAAGCAGCCCATCGTGCTCAAACCGCTTCCAGGTTTGCCGGTAGTGCGCGACCTGATCGTCGACATGACCCAGTTTTTCAAGCAGTACCACTCCATCAAGCCTTACCTGGTGAACGACACCCCCCCTCCTGAAAAGGAGCGTTTGCAGTCACCCGAAGAGCGCGAAGAACTGGATGGTCTGTACGAATGTATTTTGTGCGCATGCTGTTCAACCAGCTGCCCATCGTTCTGGTGGAACCCTGACAAGTTCGTAGGCCCGGCCGGTTTGCTGCAAGCTTACCGTTTCATTGCCGACAGCCGTGATCAAACCACGGGTGAGCGTCTGGACAACCTGGAAGACCCATACCGTTTGTTCCGCTGCCACACCATCATGAACTGTGTAGACGTGTGTCCGAAGGGCTTGAACCCGACCAAGGCAATTGGCAAGATCAAGGAATTGATGGTGCGTCGCGCCGTCTAGAACCCTTGTTCGGATTTTTTTATTCAAATCGGGGTTGTGCACTGCAAAACCCCGTTTTTTTTGTTGTAGTTTATGTCTAATCAGAGTCATCAGGCGGATCCAACTCAACGTGCCCGTTTACGCTGGCGCGCAAGGCGAGGCCTATTGGAAAACGACCTGATTATCGAACGATTTTTCGACAAGCATGAAATGGAACTGACCAACGATGACGTGCAGGCCTTGACTGTACTGTTTGAGGAGGTTGACAACGTCCTGCTTGACCTATTCCTGGGCCGAAAAGAGCCGGAAGGGAATCTGGATACACCGGATGTGCGCAAGGTGATCCAGATGATGCGAGAACTTTAATTTCAATCCCATTAGAAGGAAATCCGATGAGCACAGAACACAAGGCCACGCTGTCGTTTACTGACGGCACCCCCTCGGTAGAATTTCCCATTCACAAAGGTACCATTGGTCCCGATGTGATCGACATCCGAAAGCTGTACGGATCCACTGGCAAATTCACTTACGACCCAGGCTTCCTGTCCACAGCCTCTTGCAATTCATCCATTACCTACATTGACGGTGACAAGGGCGAGCTGCTGTATCGCGGCTACCCCATTGAGCAACTGGCTCAGCACTGCGACTTCATGGATGTGTGCTATTTGCTGCTGAACGGTGAATTGCCCAATGTTGCTGAAAAGCATACGTTTGACGACCTGGTGACCAAGCACACCATGGTCAACGAGCAGATGAACTTCTTCCTGCGTGGTTTCCGCCGCGATGCACACCCCATGGCGGTGATGACTGGTCTGGTGGGCGGTATGTCTGCTTTCTACCCAGATTCCATGAACCTGCTGGACAAAAACCAGCGTGACATTTCTGCAATCCGCTTGATTGCCAAAATGCCAACCCTGGTGGCCATGGCCTACAAATATGGCATTGGCGCACCCAATATTTACCCCAAGAATGAACTTAGCTACACCGCCAACTTCATGCGCATGATGTTTGGCAATCCGTGCGAAGAGTACCAGGTCAACGACGTGCTGGTGCGCGCCATGGATCGTATTTTCATTTTGCATGCCGATCACGAGCAAAATGCTTCCACTTCTACAGTTCGCCTGTGTGCATCATCTGGTACGAATCCTTTTGCTGCAATTGCGGCCGGCGTAGCATGTCTGTGGGGCCCGTCACATGGTGGCGCTAACGAAGCCTGCTTGAACATGCTGACTGAAATTCAGGCCAATGGCGGCGTTGAGAAAATTGGCGATTTCATTGCCAAGGTGAAAGACAAGGATTCAGGCGTTCGCTTGATGGGCTTTGGCCACCGCGTTTACAAGAATTACGACCCACGCGCCAAGCTGATGCGTGAAACCTGTCACGAAGTGTTGAACGAGCTGGGCTTGCATGACGACCCATTGTTCAAGATTGCCATGGCCCTGGAAAAAATTGCGCTGGAAGACGAATACTTTGTAAAGCGCAAGCTGTACCCGAACGTGGATTTCTATTCCGGTATCGTTCAAAAGGCGATCGGTATTCCTGTGCCACTGTTTACAGCGATTTTCGCGCTGGCCCGCACCGTGGGCTGGATCGCCCAGTTGAACGAAATGATTGCAGACCCCGAATACAAAATCGGTCGTCCACGTCAGTTGTTCAACGGTGCAGCGCACCGCAACGTGAAGCCAATCGATCAGCGTTAATTCACCGCGCAAGTGCTTCCGGAAAAAGCCCCTTGGTTCGCTGAGGGGCTTTTTTTATGCCTTGCTCCAACTGTTTCAGTAATTGCTCCGTATTCAAAACCACCAGCAGGTTGTTGCTTGTTTTGACCAAGGCCTGAATGATGTTTCCCTGAGTTGTCAGGTTTTCTGACTCATTTAGGGCGATCACCGGCAGGCTTGGTATTTCTCCCAACTCATCAACGACCAGTGCAATTTTCGCTTGCGAGCCGCCTGTTTTCAGAAGAATCATTTGCTGGCGTTGGCTTGCAGCATGGTGTTCGGCTGAATCTACAGCCAAAACTTTTGAGATGTCCACGATTGTGATCGCCTCTTTTTTGTAAAGTGTGGTTCCTGCAATCCACGCGGGAGAGTTGGGCATGGTGACCACCTCCCGGCATAAAAACGCCTCTACAGCGTCCTCGCTGTCAATACCGTACCAATGCCCTCCCACGCGGAACGAGGCAATGTCTACCCGAAGTTCTTTTTGATCCGCTTGTCTAAACTCGTCAAAACTGATTTCTCCAGCCTTCTCTTTGGTCTCTGGCTTCAGGGCTCCAATGTCCAGGCCGTAAACACATTGCAAGTCGTTTTGGTAGCAATCGGCGGCATTTTTGTACTCCCGGTAGGCACCGGAGTTACACACACCGTAAGCAATCAGCCGCCCGTTCAGTTCAAAGTAGCCCAGGTCGGCTTTCTGCTTTTGGAATTTGCTGTCGATGGGCAGTGGGAGTGTGAGTTTGCCTTGATCAATGTACAGATGGGTGGTGGAGGAAATCACGTTTCGTTTGTCATCCACAATGTATGCGAAAGCCTTGTGCCGACTGTCACCCATGGATTCATTCAAAATCGCTTCAAACTGAGGCTCACTGTCAAACACAAGGGCAATCGCACCAATCGCTTGGCTTGGGCTGTCCGGGTTCTCAAAAATGGCAGCACTGTAAATGTAAGTCGGGCGATTTTGATACAGGGCGGTAGGCTCAAATGCCGACACGCAGTAATGGGCCTGGTTTTTCAGTTGCAGGGTTTGTTTCAGCCAGTGTGTGTCCAACGGCATTGAGTCTGCTTGCACTTGTTCTGCGCTGTCGCACACAATTTGTCCGTCCCGATTCAGAAGCACAATATTGGTGTAAACCGTATACAGGCTTTGAATGTGCTTGAGGCATTCCAACGCCTCGCCAATCGCTTGCGGATCTGTAAGGGCCTGCGCAAGAACAGGCGTTAAAGCCCACCAGCGACAATCATTGGCGCGTTCATACAGGTTTCTGTCCATCAGGTCCATGGCCAGCATGGCGCGGGCCTGTTGCTCTGTTTGAAATCCATTGATTTCGGAGCGCACCAGTTTCTCAAGAGACTGCGTAAAAAGTGTTTTGGTACTTTCACCGGCGCGGCCAATTTCCCAAAGCAGGGTTTTGCTAAACGAGTTGCCCAGCGCCGAAGTTGAATTGCGTTGGGTCATGTTGCCGTTCCAAATGCTTCGGTTCAATTGTTTCTGGATTTCTGCAGCCTGGTTTTCAAAGCCCTGAATGCGTGTATCAATCAGACCGCTGCTTTGAAGCAATTCGGGAACCTGACAATCCTCCGTCAAGTTGCTGTGGTCAAATGCGTGATTCAAAGGCACCATACAAAATCCTCTCCAGCCGGGGCCGGTGTAGCCCTGATAGCCACGCGTTGATCGTATGCAGACCAGATAGGCCATAGGGCCAACTTGAGTTACCCCCCAAGTTGACTGTTGCGGCAAGCGAATTGTCTGGTTTGTACCGATGTATTGCGGATTACTGGAAATCAGCACATCCCCATTCTGATTGGTCACGCCGCATACACGCCACTCTGCTGCGTCTTCCCGGGCACTTTTGCCCATCACTTTTGAAAATAGCGCATCGCTTTCCTCATTCAGACTGAAATCCAGCGCAATGTAGCCTTTGATTTGTCCGCCAAGTTCAATTTTCCAGGCATAAATCAGACTTTTATTCCCGTCGGGGGAATCGTCCCGAAGAGGGCGAAATGCCTCTGCGTACTGCGGGCTGGCTGCGACTTCCCGGCGAATCCATTGGATGGCAGTGCCTGGCGGCAATGCCTCCCGCATGTCTGTAATCACGAGGGCGTTGGCATCCAGCAGAATAACGTTGCCATACACGGAGTATTTGGCCACGTAATTGCGCATTCGTTGGCGGGTTTGTTCAAGGGCGTCTTCTGTCAACGGGTTGTACGCTGCTTCTACGCACCGTTGGGTAAACACCGGGTCGGTGGCCAGAAAGCCGATGTCGGCCGTTCTTTCGTAAAGGTTTCGGACCAGGATATCGATTGAGTTTTGTGCTCTCGTGGCCAGTTGCTCTACCGCTTGGCGTGTTGATTGCTCAATCAAAAAATTGGTCAGGTCGCTCGCCAGTCGCTGAAAATGCTGTCGGGTGCTGGAAATTTCCGCACCCACATTGGTCAGTTCGCCCAGAAGGCTCAAATTATTCCAATTGGCCTGAAGGTCTCGCAGTTCGTCGATCAATTCATCAACACTGTCCAGATTTTTTGCCATGTCGATGTGTGCGGAGTCAATTTCAATACCCCGATACTTGCGGCTAGTCATTCGCCCTATCCCTCCGTTGGAATTCAACTTATGGTCAGATCAATTCGTGGCGGGGTGATCCCCACATGGGGTGGTAATCACCTGCGTGGGTGGATCTTGTTCGAGTTCTTTAAAACCGTTTCCAGAAAACCACATATTTTTAGACAGTCATGCGGCTTCGTTTTAGGGTCGCGTCTCTAATCTGATATCCTTTGGGCTTAACTCTTAAAGCAGTCTTTTTTTGGCTGCTTTTTGCTATCTGGTTAGGGGCAGGGGCTCCACAAACCAGACGGGGAGTGCGGTTTAACCCACGTGTGTAGGGATTCGGTCCGATGGCAATAGCCAAGGTCGAGTCCGAACCCCACATCTTTGAAACGAGAAACTCGGAAAAAGGTGAAGCGCAAATGATGCGATCATTTCAACAAAACTCGTATTTGTTCGGGGGCAATGCGCCCTATGTCGAAGAAATGTACGAGGCCTACCTGGACAACCCAGGCTCCGTGCCAGACAAATGGCGCGCCTACTTTGACCAAATGCAAATGGTGCCTTCTGCTCACGGCGACGTGAATGAGAAAGACGTAGCCCATGCGCCAGTGGTTCAATCCTTTGCTCAACGCGCGAAAAAAGGCTTCTTGCAGCCGCAGATTCAGTCTGCCGACCTGGAAGTGGCCAAAAAGCAGGTGCATGTTCAGTCAATTGTGGCTGCGTATCGCTTCCTGGGCTCTCGTTTTGCAGACCTTGACCCGCTCAAGCGTCAGGAACGCCCGAATATTCCGGAGCTTGATCCAGCCTTTTATGGCCTGACCGAAGCGGACATGGACATCACGTTCTCGGCCACCAACACCTATTTTGGTCAAGATCAAATGACCCTTCGCGACATCGTGAAGGCGCTGCGCGACACTTACTGCCGTTCAATCGGTATTGAGTACATGCACATCAGCGACCCCGCTCAAAAGCGCTGGTTGCAAGAACGCATGGAAACCAGCCTGGGCACTGCCCAGCTGTCGACTGAAGAAAAATTGCACATTCTGGAGCGCCTAACCGCAGCCGAAGGCCTTGAGCGCTATTTGCATACCCGGTATGTGGGTCAGAAGCGTTTCTCGCTGGAAGGTGGTGAATCCTTTATCGCCTCGCTTGATCATGTGATTCAGCGTGGTGGTGCCAATGGCGTGCAAGAAACCATCATTGGCATGGCTCACCGCGGTCGTCTGAACGTGTTGGTCAACATTCTGGGCAAAAGCCCAAGCCAATTGTTCGAAGAATTCGAAGGCAAGCATGCCGATGATCTGCCTGCCGGTGACGTGAAGTATCACCAGGGCTTTTCATCGGATGTAACCACCCCTGGTGGTCCCATGCACTTGTCCCTGGCGTTTAACCCCTCGCACCTTGAAATTGTGAACCCTGTGGTTGAAGGGTCGGTGAAGGCCCGCCAGGAACGTCGTGGTGACAAGGAAGGCAAGCAGGTTTTGCCCGTGTTGGTGCACGGTGATGCCGCTTTTGCAGGCCAGGGCGTTGTCATGGAAACATTGAACCTGGTGCACACCCGCGGCTACGGCACGGGTGGTACGGTTCACATCGTGATCAATAACCAAATTGGTTTTACCACCTCCGATCCCCGTGACAGCCGTTCTACTCTGTACTGTTCAGACGTGGTCAAAATGATCGAAGCGCCCGTGTTTCACGTGAATGGCGACGATCCAGAGGCGGTCATTTTCGTGACCCAGTTGGCCTTGGACTTCCGCATGGAATTCCAGCAAGACGTGGTGATCGACATTGTGTGTTTCCGCAAACTGGGTCACAACGAGCAAGACACGCCTGCCGTAACCCAACCTTTGATGTACAAGAAAATTGGTCAGCACCCAGGCACGCGCGCTTTGTATGCCGAGCGTTTGGTTATGCAGGGCATTTTGAAAGAAGACGGTGCCGAGAAACTGGTTGCTGATTTCCGTGCAGCCATGGACGAAGGCAAGCACAACCGTGCTGACCCCGTGTTGACCAATTACAAGAGCAAGTTTGCCGTCGATTGGTCACCGTATCTGAACAAGAAATGGACTGATGCAGCCGATACATCGGTGCCGATCTCCGAAATCAAGCGTTTGTCAGAGCGTATTACTACCGTACCCGAGAACTTCAAGGTTCACCCATTGGTACAAAAAGTGATTGCCGACCGTGCGGCCATGGGCCAGGGCGAAACCTTGCTCGACTGGGGCATGGGCGAACACTTGGCATTTGCATCGCTAGTTTCCTCTGGTTACGCGGTTCGCATCACCGGTCAGGATTGCGGGCGTGGCACGTTTACGCACCGTCATGCAGTGTTGCACCACCAGGGTCGCGAAAAGTGGAACGAAGGCACCTACATTCCGCTGGAAAATATCTCTGAAACTCAGGCGCCATTTACCGTCATCGATTCTGTGTTGTCTGAAGAAGCAGTGCTCGGTTTTGAATATGGTTATTCCACCGCGGAGCCCAACACCTTGGTGATTTGGGAAGCACAATTTGGCGACTTCGCCAACGGTGCCCAAGTGGTAATTGACCAATTCATTTCTTCCGGTGAAGTAAAGTGGGGTCGTGCATCCGGCCTGGTCATGATGTTGCCGCATGGTTACGAAGGGCAGGGGCCAGAGCACTCATCCGCGCGTATTGAGCGTTACTTGCAACTGTGCGCCGAGAACAATATGCAGGTGTGCCAGCCCACCACGCCAGCTCAAATTTTCCACCTTTTGCGTCGCCAAATGATCCGATTGTTCCGCAAGCCGCTGATCATCATGACGCCGAAATCTTTGTTGCGTCACAAAGAAGCCACGTCTTCTTTGCAAGACCTGTCCAAAGGCCATTTCCAGACTGTGATTGGAGATCAGGGCGACCTGGACGCCAGCAAAGTCAAGCGAGTGGTTCTTTGTTCCGGTCGCGTGTACTACGACCTGGTCGCAGCTCGTCGCGAGCGCAATATCAAAGATGTTGCCATCGCGCGAGTCGAGCAGCTGTATCCATTCCCGCACAAGTCATTGAGCGCCGAACTGCGCAAATACCCCAATTTGGCAGATGTGGTGTGGTGTCAGGATGAGCCGCAAAACCAGGGTCCCT
Source organism: Limnobacter sp. SAORIC-580 (assembly GCF_013004065.1). Taxonomy (GTDB): domain Bacteria; phylum Pseudomonadota; class Gammaproteobacteria; order Burkholderiales; family Burkholderiaceae_B; genus Limnobacter; species Limnobacter profundi. The sequence continues at coordinate 1,966,134 of NZ_CP053084.1, read as the reverse complement.
GGTTCCAGATCCAGCACAACGTGCTGGAAAACCTGTCTGAAGGGCAGCGTCTGGGTTATGCGGGGCGTCCGGCTTCAGCTTCTCCGGCCGTGGGCTATTACGCCAAGCACAACGAGCAGCAAAAAGTGCTGATCGATGCAGCATTTGGCAAGCTCAAGGGTTTCGTAGTTACGAAATAAATACAGGACGCGGGCTGGCCATGGTGGCCGCCCGCACTTGAACTAAGAATTCAAAAGGAAAATATTCCATGGCAATCGTAGAAGTGGTCGTACCACAACTGTCCGAATCTGTCGCCGAAGCAACGCTGTTGAATTGGTACAAAAAACCTGGTGACGCGGTAAAGCGTGACGAAAACCTGATCGACGTAGAGACCGACAAGGTGGTGCTGGAAGTGCCCGCTCCCTCGGCTGGTGTGATCGTTGAAATTCTCTGTGAAGACGGTGCAACTGTTGTAGCGGGACAGGTCTTGGCAAAAATTGACACGGAAGCAAGTGCCTCCGCAAGTGCACCCGCAGCAGCACCTGCCCCGGCAGCAGCGCCTGCTCAGGCCGCTGCACCAGCAGCAGCCCCAGCTCCCTCAGCCAGCGTAGATGGCTCTGTGGCCATGCCGGCTGCGGCCAAAATGATGGCAGAGAACAAGCTCAGTGCTGATCAAATTGCAGGTTCAGGCAAAGACGGCCGCATCACCAAAGGCGATGTGATCGGTACCTTGAATGCACCCGCCGCAGCCCCTGCTCCCGCAGCGAAGCCCGCCGCTGCTCCAGCCGCAGCCAAGCCAGTTAGCTTGCTGCCTGAAGTGAAGGCCCCGCTGGATCCCTCAACCTTGATTGAAGGTCGCCCTGAGCAGCGCGTGCCCATGAGCCGCTTGCGTGCCCGTGTTGCGGAACGCTTGGTACAGTCGCAGCAAACCAACGCCATTTTGACCACCTTCAACGAAGTGAACATGAAGCCGGTGATGGACTTGCGCAACAAGTACAAGGACAAGTTCGAAAAAGAACACGGTGCCAAACTTGGCTTCATGGGCTTCTTCGTGAAAGCCGCTGTGGCAGCCCTGAAAAAGTACCCCGTGCTGAATGCCTCCGTGGATGGTAACGACATTGTGTATCACGGCTATTTCGACATCGGTATTGCTGTGGGTTCTCCACGCGGTTTGGTGGTGCCTATTATTCGCAACGCGGATCAAATGAGCATCGCCGACATTGAAATGAAGATTTCTGAGTTTGGCCAGAAAGCCAAAGACGGCAAGTTGACGCTTGACGACTTAACCGGCGGTACATTCTCGATTTCCAACGGTGGCGTATTCGGTTCCATGTTGTCCACCCCAATTATCAACCCGCCCCAGTCTGCAATTTTGGGTATTCACGCCACGAAAGAGCGTGCAGTGGTTGAAAACGGTGAAATCGTGATTCGCCCCATGAATTACCTCGCGATGAGTTACGACCACCGAATTATTGATGGGCGCGAAGCGGTGCTTGGCCTGGTCGCAATGAAGGAAGCCCTGGAAGACCCAGCACGCTTGCTGCTGGAACTATAAAGGGGATATTCATGAGCACACAATATGATGTAGTGGTGATCGGTGCGGGCCCTGGTGGCTACATTGCCGCCATTCGCGCAGGTCAGTTGGGTATGAAAGTGGCCTGTATCGAGGGCAATGCTTACGACGATCCCAAGGGTGAGCCTCGCTTGGGTGGCACTTGTTTGAACGTGGGTTGCATTCCATCAAAGGCTTTGTTGGCCTCTTCGGAAGAGTTCGAAAAGATTGCCCACCATGCAGAAGACCACGGCATCGCCGTGACAGGTGCAAAAATGGATGTGGCCAAGATGATCAAACGCAAGGATGACATCGTTGCCAAAATGACTGGCGGTATCCAATATCTGTTCAAGAAAAACAAGGTCACACCCATCAAGGGTTGGGCCAGTTTTTCTGGCAAAGTCGACGGTGGGTTCGAGCTGACCGTGAAAAGCGCAGCTGGTGAAGAGAAAGTGACAGCCAGGCAAGTAATTGTTGCGACAGGTTCCAAGGCACGCCATTTACCCGGAATCGCTGTTGACAATGAAATGATTTGCGACAACGAAGGTGCCTTGAAATTTGGTGCCGTGCCCAAGAAATTGGGCGTGATTGGCGCAGGCGTGATTGGTCTTGAGTTGGGCTCGGTTTGGCGCCGTTTGGGTGCCGATGTCACTGTGCTCGAAGCCATGCCCAATTTTCTGGCTGCAGCCGATGAAGGCGTGGCCAAAGAAATGCAGAAGATCTTCACCAAGCAAGGGTTGAAGATGAACATGGGTGTAAAAATCGGTGAAGTGAAGGCCAGCAAAAAAGGCGTTTCAGTGGCTTACACCGATGCCGATGGTGCTGCCCAGATGCTAGATTGCGACAAGCTGATTGTGTCGGTGGGCCGTGTACCCAATACCGATGGTTTGAACCTGGAAGCGGTCGGCCTTAAAACCAATGATCGCGGCCAGATCGATGTGGATGCACACTGCCAAACGTTGGTCGCAGGCATTTATGCGATTGGTGATGTAATTCGCGGTGCCATGCTGGCGCACAAAGCCGAGGAAGAAGGTGTGATGGTTGCAGAAATCATGGCTGGGCAAGCCGGCCATTGCAATTACGACACCATTCCATGGGTTATTTACACCTCGCCTGAAGTGGCTTGGGTTGGCAAAACCGAGCAGCAGTTAAAGCAGGAAGGCCGCAAGTACAAGGCAGGTCAGTTCCCGTTTATGGCCAATGGCCGTGCGCTGGGGCAGGGCGATTCACAAGGTTTTGTGAAAGTGTTGGCCGATGCCACCACCGATGAAGTCCTGGGTGTACACATCATCAACAGCCATGCATCTGATTTGATTGCTGAAGCCGTGATGGCCATGGAGTTCAAGGCTTCTTCCGAGGACATCGGTCGCATTTGCCATGCGCACCCCAGTTTGTCTGAAGTGATGAAAGAAGCGGCTTTGGCCTGCGACAAGCGTCAACTGAACGGTTAAAATTCCGTTCGGTATCGACCCCCCAACGGCTGGTGAATCGCTTCATCGGCCGTTTTTAATTCTATTGATTCAAATTCATCATCGTGAACGTTCAGGAATACTACAAACAAACTTTGGCCGAACGTGGATACCAGTCGGATGCTGCTCAGCAAAAGGCGGTAGACCGCATGCAGCTTTTCTACGATGAGTTTGTTGAATACAAAAAAGCACGCAGCAGTGTAATCAAAAAATTCCTGAATCGACCTGCTGTACCCAAGGGCTTGTACCTGTGGGGTGGGGTAGGTCGCGGTAAAAGTTTTTTGATGGATTGCTTTTACAACTCTGTCACCGTGCAGCGAAAGGTGCGTTTGCATTTTCATGAGTTCATGCGGGGTGTGCATGCCGAACTCGATGACCTCAAGGGAGTTCAGGATCCGCTTGACGAAGTGGCGGCGCGAATCGCCAAACGTTATCGTTTGATTTGTTTTGACGAGTTTCATGTGTCTGACATTGCAGACGCCATGATTCTCTATCGCCTGCTCGATGGCTTGTTCGCCAACGGCGTTACTTTCCTCATGACGTCCAACTACAAGCCTGATGATCTGTACCCAGATGGTCTGCACCGTGACCGCCTGTTGCCTGCCATTGCCCTGCTCAACAAGCAACTGGATGTGATTAACGTGGATGTGGGAGTAGATTACCGCCGCCGCACATTGGAGCAACTGAACACCTACCTCATGCCGCTGGATGAAAGCGCGGACAAACAGTTGACCGAAGATTTCAAGCGCCTGGCTGAGGTGGCTGATGAGCCTGCAGAGTTACAAATTGAATCGCGTGTCATCAAGGCTGTTCGACGCGCAGGCTCGGTGGTTTGGTTCGATTTTCCAACCCTGTGCGGTGGCCCGCGTTCACAAAACGATTACCTTGAAATTGCCAGCCAGTTTCAAACTGTAATTCTCAGCGGCGTGCCAAAAATGGGTGCTGGTATGGCCTCAGAAGCACGCAGGTTCACCTGGCTGATTGATGTGCTTTACGATCACAAAGTCAAGCTGATTATGTCGGCGGCGGTTGAACCGGAAGAGCTGTACACCGAAGGTGCAATGGCGCATGAGTTCTTCCGCACGGTGAGTCGCATTGTTGAAATGCAGTCCAAGGAGTACCTGGATTCGCCGAAGCGAAACGCCGTGCGGCTTTGACTCTTCCTTATTTGCTTCCCTTTGCTTTAGCGAACGCGGTAGCAAATGCATTGTTGGCAAAACCTGCGCCTTGTTGTGAATTCGAACCAGTGCTTCCACCACTTCGTTCACCGCGTGAATTTCCCCGTGCATCGCCTGCACGGTTGGCTTGAACTTGTCGGCCAGCGTTCTGCCCGGGTGCGGCTTTCGGTACATCGTCGCCCATTTTCATGGTCAGTGAAATTCGTTTGCGTGGAATATCGACTTCCAGCACTTTCACTTTCACAATTTGCCCGGTTTTCACCACGCTGTGCGGGTCTTTCACGAAGGTGTTGGACAAGGCAGAAACATGCACCAACCCGTCCTGATGCACACCAATGTCCACAAAAGCACCAAAGTTTGCCACGTTGGTGACCACACCTTCCAGCGTCATACCGGGTTTCAAGTCGGCCATGGTATGTACTTTGTCATCAAACTTTGCGGTCTTGAAGCTAGGGCGTGGGTCACGGCCAGGTTTTTCAAGTTCTACCAAAATATCCTGAACCGTGGGCAAGCCAAAACGATCGCCCACAAACTCGGTGGGTTTCAATTCTTTCAGAATTTCACGATTACCCACCAGGCTGCCCACCGGCTTCTTAACCTTGGCTGCCATTTTCTCGACCACAATGTAGGCCTCAGGGTGTACGGAAGAGGCATCGAGCGGGTTTTCAGCACCATGAATGCGCAAAAAACCAGCCGCTTGCTCAAATGTTTTGTCGCCAAGCCGGGGCACTTTGCGCAAGTCTTCACGGCTTTTGAATTTGCCATTGCTGTTTCTGAATGACACCAACGCTTTGGCCACAGAGGCATTCAACCCTGACACGCGCGATAGCAGTTGCTCAGACGCTGTGTTCACTTCAACACCCACTGCGTTCACGCAGTCCTCAACCACCGCATCCAGCCGGCCGCTCAGTTGGCGTTGATCGACATCATGCTGGTATTGGCCCACACCGATTGATTTCGGATCGATTTTTACCAGTTCAGCCAGGGGATCTTGCAGGCGACGTGCGATAGACACTGCACCGCGAATGCTGACGTCAAGGTCTGGCAATTCTGCTGAAGCCAAAGCGCTGGCGGAGTAAACCGAGGCGCCTGCCTCGCTCACCATAACCCGTGTGGCTTTCAGGTCTTTGTGTTGTGCAAGCAAGTCGGCTGCCAGTTGATCGGTTTCCCGGCTGGCGGTGCCGTTGCCAATGGCGATCAACTCCACATTGTGTTTCATGCAAAGCGCAGCCAGCAGGGCGATGGATTCATTCCACTGTCGGCGAGGCTCGTGTGGGTAAATGGTGGCGTGTTCAACCACTTGGCCTGTGCTGTCAATTACCGCCACTTTCACACCAGTGCGAATACCAGGGTCCAGACCCATGGTGGCTTTGCCCCCCGCCGGGGCTGATAACAACAAGTCTTTCAGGTTTTTACCAAACACGGTGATAGCCTCAGCCTGTGCCGCATCGCGCAGCGTGCCAATCACCTCACTTTCCAGGGTGCTGGCCAGTTTGATTTTCCACGTCCAACGGCATGTTTCATTCAAGAATTTGCCCCGTGGGCTTTCATCGCGTTCAATGCCATGCAGGCGAGCAATTTCCGATTCAAAAGGATGGGGTGCACGGGGGTTCTCAGCCTCCCACACTTCGGGCAGGTCTACCTTCAGTGTCAGAAACCCTTGTTCGCGGCCGCGAAGCATGGCCAACATGCGGTGCGAGGCTGTGCTGCTCAGGGGTTCTTGATGTTCAAAGTAATCTTGAAACTTGATTGCTTCACTGGCTTTTTCAGGCACCACAGCTGCTCGAATGGCCCCCTCGGCTTTCAAACGGTTTCTTAGAAGTGCCAGCAAGGCAGCGTTTTCTGAAAACTGTTCGGCCAAAATGTCGCGGGCACCATCCAGTGCTGCTTTGGTGTCGTTGATTTGATGTTCTGTGTTCAGGTAAGCCGCAGCCAATATTTCAGGCACGGCTTGTTTGTTCTGGAAAATTTCATCCGCCAGTGGCTGCAGGCCTGCCTCACGCGCTATTTGTGCGCGTGTGCGGCGTTTGGGTTTGTAGGGCAGGTAAAGGTCTTCCAGCGTTTGTTTGTTCTCCGCCTTTTCAATTGCTGCTTTCAGTTCAGGGGTCAACTTGCCCTGGCTTTCAATCGATTCAAGAATACTGCTGCGCCTGTCTTCAAGTTCGCGCAAATACACCAGGCGCTCTTGAAGGTCACGAAGCACCGCATCGTCCAACCCACCTGTGGCCTCTTTTCGGTAACGGGCGATGAAGGGCACTGTGGCGCCTTCGTCCAACAAATCGACTGCTGCCTTGATTTGTGATTGTGCGGCACCCAATTCTTGAGCCAACTGGGCGATAATTCGATTTTGAACAAGCGACATGGATTCTGATCTATGAGTTTTCAAAGTAAGCAGGGCATTGTGCCACAGCTTCGGAAGTCGATCGGGGTAAGGGTGCAGCGCCTGTTCACCCTCATCTTGCCTGTTTCAGCCTTGGTACTGGCTGCCTGTAGTACTGTTCAACTGCAGGCCGCTAAACCCCAGGCGCCAAACACGCTTGAGCAGGCGCGTGCCTATGTGGCTGAGCGAGAAAAACAACTTGAGTTTCTCGAGTATGAATTGAACGAGCAGTCGCGGGCTTGTTACAAGAAGTTTTTCGTGTCCAGTTGTCTGGATGATGTACGTTTGCAAGGTGCACAAATTCGCCGTGCACACCTGGAGGTTCAAGGCAAGGCAGACGACATGATTCGCCTGGACGAGTATGCGAATCGGCGAGCCCGAACGCCTAACTAAAGCGGGCCGCAGAACGGGTGATCCACTTTGGGTAGATTGTTTCCAGCCTTGGTTCACTTGCGGCTACAATGTTGTCAACGCCGAGCTGGTTCAACCTGAATGCCCATGGTCCATACTGAAGACATCGAATCGATCAAGCGACGAATTGTAGAATTGCAGGTTGAACACCGCGATCTGGATCAGATCATTGCCATGTTGACAGCACAAACTGGTTTTGATCAGTTGCAGGTTCGCAGATTGAAAAAGCGCAAGTTGCAGATCAAAGACTCGATTACGCTGTTGCAAATTCAGCTTGAACCCGACATTCCTGCCTAACTTTCACGCTCAAATTTACCTGTACCCCGCATGTTTGATTTCTCTGAACCCTTGAATGAGGCTTTCGCCCCTGGTGGTGCTTTGGCCCGACGACTACCCGGGTTCAGTGCACGCGAATCGCAAATTGAAATGGCACAGGCGGTTGGCAATGCAATTGAAACTCAAAGTGCTTTGGTGGTAGAAGCAGGCACTGGCACGGGGAAAACCTTTGCCTACGTGGTGCCCGCCTTGCTTTCAGGGCGAAGGGTTTTGTTGTCTACAGCCACCAAAACTTTGCAGGATCAACTTTTTAACAAGGATCTACCGCTGGTTCGCGAGGCCTTGGGTGTGCCTGTCAATGTGGCGTTGTTGAAAGGTCGCCAAAATTATGTGTGCCATTTTCACTTGGAGCGTGCGCTCAAAGAGGCGCGTTTGCCGTCTCCCCGCGAAGTGGACCATCTTCAAAAAGTAAAAATATTTGCCGGCCGCACCCACACTGGCGACCGGGCTGATTGCGCCGGGGTGCCCGACGACTCAGCTGTGTGGAGCTGGGTCACTTCCAACAAAGACAACTGCCTGGGCAGCGAATGCCCCAACGCTTCTGAATGCTTCGTGAACAAAGCCCGCCGCGATGCGCTGGACGCCGAGGTTGTGGTTGTGAATCACCATTTGTTTCTGGCGGACCTTGCGCTTAAGGAAGAAGGAATTGCAGAGTTGCTTCCGGCTTGCGATGTGATCGTATTTGACGAAGCGCACCAGCTGCCCGACATTGCAACCAGCTTGCTAGGGCAGGCCATATCGACGGCCCAGTGCCAGGAATTTTTGCGTGACGTCCTGATTGAGGGTCGAACTTCCAGTGCAGATGCTGGCGATTGGGATGCGGTGCTTCGCCCCATGGAGTTGGCCCTCAAGGAAATTCGGCGAATAGTGGGTACTGAAATTGATTCTGCACGTTTTACGCATGCCCAGTTTTTGGCCTTGAATGGCGTTGCCGCGGTTTGCGCAGACTTCGAAAACCGCCTGGAAGGCTTGATAGAAATGATCAGCCCCCTGTCGGTTCGCAATGAATCGTGGGTAAAGCTAATGGGGCGAGCCAGTGAGTTGTGCCTGCGCTGGCAAGACTGGTTTTCCCCAGCAACAGCACAGACTGACGAGCAGTCGGTGCGTTGGGTGAGTGTTTCAACCCATGTGGTGCAGTTTTGTGATTCGCCGCTGGATGTGTCCAATGCATTTGCCAAGCTTTACGCTGAGCAGCCCAAGGCGTGGGTTTTTACCAGTGCAACCTTGAGTATTAAAGAAAGCTTGCAGCACTTTACCTTGCAGGTGGGGCTCGATGATTGCCAGCAGTTGTTGTTGCCAAGCCCGTTCGATTATGAATCGCAAGCGTTGCTGTGTGTACCCGACAATTTGCCTTTTCCCAATGAACCACAATTCAGCAAAAAACTATGTGATGCGGTGTGGCCGCTGTTACAAGCCAGTCAGGGGGGAGTATTTTTCCTGTGTACCAGCCACCGTGCGGTGAAGCAGGTTGGCGAGTACCTGCGAGAGCGTATCGAGAAAGACGAACTGGATTGGAGTTTGTTGGTGCAGGGCGAGGCCTCCAGGGCTGAATTGCTGGATCAGTTCAGGGTATTGAACAATCCGGTTTTGGTGGGTGCAGCCAGTTTTTGGGAAGGTGTGGATATTCGGGGTGATGGGCTGCGCTTGGTTATTATTGACAAGCTGCCGTTTGCGCCACCCGATGACCCGGTTTTTCAAGCCAAAAGCGAGTTGATTAAAAACCGTGGTGGCAATGCGTTCCAGGATTTGTCCCTGCCCGACGCGGCGATTGCCCTGAAGCAGGGTGCAGGCCGTTTGATCCGGGATGAAACCGATTGGGGCGTTTTGTTGATTGGCGATCGCCGCTTGGTTGAAAAAGGGTATGGGAAGCTGCTTTGGCGAAGTTTGCCCCCGTTTAAGCGCACTCGAGAATTGAGGGTGGCGATTGAGTTTATGCGGGAGAAGCGCTTGAAATAGCGATTCAAGACAATCATCAGAAACAAAAAAGGATCCTTGAAGGATCCTTTTTTATTCGACTGACAAACACTTTAGTCTTTCCAGACCTGCCACCATTTGGCTTCCGCTTTTTCCTTCTCGGGAAGATCCATATTCCAATAGGGGCTGTCTTTGAAGTTCAGGTTGATCACACGTTTGGTGTCTGCCGCCAGGGCGGTCATGTTCAGTTTCTCATAGCTGCGCAGGCTGATAAACAGTGCTTCTTCAATCGACGGGGTTTGTTCGAACCGACGCACTACTTCTTGAGCGCGGTTAACTGCCGCCAGGTACGCGCCACGCTTGTAGTAGTAACGGGCCACATGCAATTCGTTTTGTGCAAGTGCATTCACCAGGTACTGCAAGCGTGATTTGCTGTCTTCGTAGTATTTGCTGTCAGGAAAGCGGCTTACCACTTCTTTGAATGCATCAAATGCAGCGCGGGTGCCTTTGGGGTCACGGGCGCTTTGATCTTCACCCGACAACAATGCAAAAATGCCTTTGTCTTCGTTGAAACTGATCAAGCCGCGCAAGTAATAGACATAATCAAGATTCTGGTGGTTTGGGTACAGCTTGATGAAGCGATCAGTTGCAGCCAATGCCTGGGCATTGTCACCCGCCTTGTAGTAAGCAAACGCCGTATCAATTTGCGCCTGCTGTGCAAAACGCCCGTATGGGTAGCGTGCTTCCAGCTTTTCAAGCAATTCAATACCGCGCTCGTAATTGCCAACGTCGATTTCAGCCTTGGCTTCTTCGTACAGACGGGCAGGGCTCCAGCCCTCGGTTTCATCGAATTGTTTTGCCGAGCCGCATGCGGCCAGCGCGAAAATCAACGCGGGGATCAGGAATAACTGCGATAATGTGCGCAGCCAAGTGGTGCGCGGGGCCAATGTGGTTTTGTTCATGTGATTTCGAAACCCGAAGTGTCCCTGTTTGATCATCAATGGTTTTCCATTATATCGGGCAAAGCCCGTGCCGCCCACCGGCGGCATACTCAATTGAAAGATTCGATTTTAATTTATGACGTCCCAAATTCAAGCCGACGCGGAAAACGCACAACCCGATCAACCGTTACAAGCCAGAGTGCCCATGGAATTGGGAGGTTCTCGCTTGGACAAAGTGATTGCCGAGTTGTTCCCGCAGTACTCGCGTTCCCGCCTGCAGGGCTGGTTGAAAGAGGAAAGGGTGCTGGTCAATGGCGTGGCCGCAGCCAAGGGCAATCAGAAAGTACAGGGCATGGATCGGATTGAGTTAAGCCCTGGGGTTTTGGCCCACATGCAGGCTTTGATCCCCGAGGACATGAACCTGGATATTGTGGCCCGCACCAATGAATACACGGTGGTCAACAAACAGGCCGGCCTGGTGGTTCATCCAGCACCTGGGCACTGGACAGGTACTTTGATGAATGGCCTGTATCACCTGGACCCGGGTTTGATACATGTGCCAAGGGCGGGGATTGTGCACCGCCTGGACGCAGACACCACCGGTTTGATGGTCGTGGCCCGCACCGCTGAAACCCAGGTAAAACTGGTTCAAATGTTGCAAGCCCGCATTGTAAAGCGGGTTTACCTGGCCATGGTGTGGGGCCGAATTTCGAACCCTTTGACTGTGAATAATCCCCTGGGCCGCGACCCGCGCAATCGCCTGCGTATGGCGGTGGTTGATCACGGTAAGCCCGCTGTAACCCACTTTACCCCAGTTGCTTTTGGTGAGCTTCTTGAAGTGCCTGTCACCTTGATGGTGTGCCGTCTTGAAACCGGGCGTACCCATCAAATTCGTGTGCATGCCCAGCATGCCGGTTTTGCTTTGGTGGCCGACCCGGTTTACAAAATCAAAGGCGCTGGCAGTCACTCTGCCTTGCGACTTTCCTCGATTGAACTGCCCAATGGCGAGAAGTTCGAGCGCCAAGCCCTGCATGCAACACACCTGAGCTTTCCAGATCCGGCTTATTTTCATGTGCAAGGAGCTGATGAAGCGGCTGAGGATTGGGACGAAAGCCTTGGAAATCATGAATGGCCCGAGTATGTAGCCAAGGCCCCCGAGGATTTGCGCTTGTTGGGTGAAATGGCTGGCATTGATTTCCACAGCGACGACGTAGAAGAGGCGGTATTGGAGGAAGCTCACCAACACAAGGCCTCGGTGCTGGTGCGTTTTGATGATGACGACGACCTTGAAGAAATTGAATAAAGAAATTCCTGTCTCCCAGCTTGGCCCAGATTGGAAGGGTGTCAAGGTACTGGTGACAGAAACCGGATTTGATAATCCACAGGGTAACGCCAATCCTTATGGTTTCAATTTGGGTACACATGTCGGGGATAGCCTGACCCATGTTCAAGCTCGGCGCAGTTTAGTTGAAAAGGAAATGGGTGCTCCGGTTGTGTGGTTAAACCAGGTACATGGTTGCGAGGTGTTCGAGGCGAGGCTTGCAAGCGATGCGATGTCATCTGGCACAACACCACCGGTGGCAGATGCTTCAGTCAGTGTTAGTTGCAACCTGGCCTTGGCGATCATGACCGCAGACTGTTTGCCCGTCGTTTTTGTGGCCTTCAGCAACTCTGGCAAAGCACTGGGGGTTGCAGCAGCCCATGCTGGCTGGCGAGGCTTGCATGCAGGTGTTTTACTGGCAAGCGCGAGGGCATTAAGCCAGGCCTGCGGGGTTCCTCTAATGCAAATCAAGGCCTGGATGGGACCTGCCATTGGCCCACACTCTTTTGAAGTTGGGGCGGAGGTGTTCCATGCCTTTGTTCAGCAAAGTCCCAATGCAATTGAGTGCTTCAAGCCAGGCGACAAATCCGGGAAATACTTGGCCGACCTGTATGCACTGGCCCGGCTTGCACTGCGCGAATTGGGTAATTCCAACATTGAAGGCGGCGGCTGGGACACGGTCACCGATCCGCGCTGGTTTTCTCATCGGCGGGGGCAACAGCAGGGGGTTCAGTCTGGGCGTTTTGCAACGCTAATTCGGCTTCTTCCTGAGCACGCCGCTTGAGTCTTCTTGACTTCGTTCCCATCAAATAGGCCAGCACGGCACAGGGCAGTGCCCCGTAAAAAAGGAATGTGACAATTCCAGCCACGAAGTTTGTCTCTGTAGCCGCCATCAGGGTGACTACATACATCCAGCCAATAATAACGATGTACATCTTTGTGAACTCAAGGGTGAAGCGAATACACTGGAGATGGTGCATTAAATTGGGCTGATCAGCAAACAGAAAGGGTCAGAGGCATACAATTATTTGACAAGTCAAAATGTTGCGGTGCACAATATCGCAAAGGCCGACGAGCCAAGGGAGCATATTGCCCCCACAAAGGAGAGGAAGGTGAACAAACAAATACCAGACTTCAACGAAGTCTTTGGTCTGCTATTGCCTGTTGCTGAACAAATGCAGCAGCAAATGCAGGCCCAGTTTCAACAAGCCATGGGCGCCTTTGGTCAATTGGGGCCGTTGCCCGGTCTGCAGGCCGCTGCACCTTTACAAAACGCCACCATGGGTGCAATTCAGCCTTTCATGAATTCCATCATGGGGGCTTGTCAGGCAGCGCTCACCCAAATTCCGGTTCATTCGCTGGGGCAAATTCAAGCCGAGTATGCAGCCGAGTTGTCGGCATTGATGGCCTCTGCTTTTTCCAGTTTGCCCAATTCCGATTCCAAAACAAAGCAGCCAGTTCCGCTGGACTGCTGGATTCAAGGCGACAAGCGTTTTGCTTCAGCCGATTGGCACGACCATGGCGTCTATGAGTTTACCGCTGCCATGTATTCGCTAAATGCCCGCTTTACGAAACGAATTGTTGAGTTGGTGCCCGACAGCAGCCCTGAAAAACGAAAGGTGGAGTACGCGGTTGAGCAATTTGTAGATGCGCTTAGCCCATCCAATTTTTTTGTGACCAATCCCGAAGCACAAAAGAAACTGCTTGAAACCAAAGGTGAAAGCCTGACGCAGGCCATTCAAAACCTGATGGCAGACATGCAGAAAGGCCGCATTTCCCAAACCGACGAAAGTGCTTTTGAAGTGGGTGTGAATGTGGCCACCGCGCCGGGCGATGTGGTGTTTGAATGCGAATACTTTCAGCTTTTGCAATACAAGCCCGCCACCGAAAAAGTGGGCAAACAGCCCATGTTGTTTGTACCCCCGTGCATCAACAAGTACTACATTCTCGATCTTCAGCCCAGCAATTCACTGGTGAATTTTGTGGTGGAGCAAGGCCACACCTTGTTCCTGGTGTCTTGGAAAAACCCCACGGAAGCGGACGGACATTTTACGTGGGATGGCTATGTCGAAGATGGCGTGATCAAAGCCATTGAAGTGGTCAAGGCCATTTCCAAGCAGCCCAAGCTGAATGTGTTGGGGTTTTGTGTGGGTGGCACACTTCTGGCAACAGCACTGTCAACCTTGGCCAATCGTGGTGATGACAGTGTGAACAGTGTCACTTTTTTGACCACTTTGCTGGATTTCACTGACACAGGTGCCTTGGGTGTGTTTGTTGATGAAGAGCAGGTAAAAGCGCGAGAGGAAAGTATCGGTAAGGGTGGCGTAATGCCTGGAAAAGATTTATCCAGTGCATTTTCTTCCTTGCGCCCGAACGATTTGATTTGGAACTATGTGGTGAACAATTACCTGAAAGGTGAAAAGCCACCTGTGTTCGATTTGTTGTACTGGAACAGTGACAGCACCAATCTACCCGGCCCCATGTTTGCCTGGTATCTGCGCAACACTTACCTGGAAAACAAGGTGTGCCAACCCGGAAAGGCACTGGTGTGTGGCATGCCTGTTGATTTGGGTTTGATCGATGTGCCTGTTTACATTTTGGCAACTCGGGAAGACCACATTGTGCCGTGGACCAGTGCATTTCAAACTAGTCATTTGGTGGGTGGTGAATCCCGTTTTGTGTTGGGTGCAAGTGGGCACATTGCCGGTGTGATCAATCCGGCGAATAAAAACAAGCGGAATTACTGGGTGTGTGAAGGCGAAATCCCTGAAACACCTGAACAGTGGTTCAAGAAAGCGAAAGAAGTACCTGGCAGCTGGTGGAATGATTGGGCGCAGTGGCTTGAGCCCATGAAAGGTGGCGAAGTAAAAGCGCCCGCCAAGCCTGGCAATGCGAAATACAAACCGATTGAGCCCGCACCTGGACGATACGTCAAACAGCGAGCCGTATAAAAACCTGTAAGGAGAGTTGACATGACTGAAGTGGTAATTGTGGCTGCGGGCCGAACCGCACTGGGCAAGTTTGGTGGATCACTTGCAAAAATTTCTGCGCCAGAATTGGGTGCACACGTGATTAAAGGTTTGCTTGATAAAACAGGCGTGAAAGGCGAGCAAATTTCCGAAGTGATTTTGGGTCAGGTGCTTACAGCGGGCTCGGGCCAAAACCCGGCACGCCAGGCGGTGATCAAGGCTGGTTTGCCAGTGGGCGTGCCCGCCCTGACGATCAACAAGGTGTGTGGTTCTGGCCTGAAGGCCGTGATGCTGGGTGCTCAGGCGATTGCCTGCGGCGACGCTGAAATTGTGATTGCCGGTGGACAGGAAAACATGAGCGCTGCACCCCATGTGATGATGGGCAGCCGCGATGGCTTCCGCATGGGCGATGCCAAGCTGGTCGACAGCATGATTGTGGATGGCCTGTGGGACGTGTACAACCAATACCACATGGGCATTACTGCCGAGAATGTGGCCGAGAAGTACGGCATCAACCGTGCCGAGCAAGACGAGTTCGCGGTCAAAAGCCAGAACAAGGCCGAGGCTGCGATTAAGGCTGGTCGTTTCAAGGACGAAATTTTCCCGCTGAGTATTCCGCAGCGCAAAGGCGACCCCTTGGTGTTTGACACCGACGAGTTTCCGCGCTTAGGCGCCACCTTGGACAATATGACAGCCTTGAAACCCGCTTTCAAGAAAGAGGGCAGCGTGACCGCAGCGAATGCCTCTGGTTTGAATGATGGCGCCGCCGCCGTAATGTTGATGAGCGCAGCGAAAGCCAAGGAGTTGGGTTTGCCCGTGTTGGCCAAAATACAGGCCTACGCCAGTGCTGGCCTGGACCCCACAATCATGGGTATGGGGCCTGTTCCTGCTTCCAAAAAATGTTTGGAAAAAGCGGGTTGGACAGCGGCCGACCTGGACCTGATGGAGATCAACGAAGCCTTTGCTGCACAGGCCTGTGCAGTGAACAAGGAAATGGGCTGGGATACTGCCAAGATCAATGTGAACGGCGGTGCGATCGCGCTGGGCCACCCAATTGGTGCGTCAGGTTGCCGTGTGCTGGTCAGTTTGATCCATGAAATGAACAAGCGTGATGCCAAGAAAGGTCTGGCCTCTTTGTGCATCGGCGGTGGCATGGGTGTGGCTTTGGCCGTGTCGCGATAAAGCGCGGAATTTAAATCAATACAAATAGAGAAGGAATGTGAATCATGAGTGAACCAAAAGTAGCGTATGTAACAGGTGGTATGGGCGGCATTGGAACGGCCATTTGCAAGAAACTGTGTGAGCAGGGCTACCGCGTGATTGCCGGTTGTGGTCCCAATTCACCGCGCAAGGAAAAATGGTTGGGCGAAATGCGCAGCGCAGGATATGAGGTGTATGCCAGTGAAGGCAACGTGGCCGATTGGGACAGCACTGTAACTGCGTTTGAAAAAGTGCGTGCTGAGCACGGCACCGTGTCTATTTTGGTGAACAACGCGGGTATTACCCGCGACGGCACCTTTGTGAAAATGAGCCGCGATGATTGGTCTGCCGTGATCGACACCAATTTGAATTCGCTGTTTAACGTGACCAAGCAGGTGATTGGTGGCATGGTTGAACAGGGTTTTGGCCGCATCATCAATATTTCGTCAGTGAATGGCCAGAAGGGGCAGTTTGGTCAAACCAACTATTCCACAGCCAAGGCAGGTTTGCGCGGCTTTACCATGGCACTGGCTCAGGAGGTGGCATCCAAGGGCGTCACCGTGAACACCGTTTCTCCCGGTTACATCGGCACTGACATGGTTCGCGCCATTCGCCCCGATGTGCTCGAAAAAATCGTGAACACCATTCCAGTCAAGCGTTTGGGCACGCCTGAGGAAATCGCATCCATTTGTGCCTGGTTGGCCTCTGAAGACTCTGGTTTTTCAACCGGTGCCGACTTTTCACTGAACGGTGGTTTGCACATGGGTTAATGCTTGGTGCATTTTCGGCAACCAAGTGCCAAAAAGGCGGTATGATGTTGCACTGCACGTTGAAAAAGCGTGCAGTGCTTTGTTTTTTGTAAGTGCTTGTTTGTGCTGGGTTGTTTGGCAACCTGTAACACTGGGGCACTGGCATCCAGACCACCCACCCACGCAGGTGCGGCGGCGTATAACACCACAAAAAAGAGATGAGAGGCATGGCTGAAGCAACACGACTGATAAAGAAATATCCGAACCGACGCTTGTACGACACACAAACCAGCAGTTACATCACCTTGGGCGATGTGAAGCTATTGGTGCTGGAAAACGAAGGCTTTCAAGTCGTGGATGCGAAAAGTGGTGAAGACTTAACCCGAAGTATTTTGCTCCAGATCATTCTGGAGGAAGAAACAGCGGGTGTTCCCATTTTCACTTCACCCATGCTTTCGCAGATCATTCGGTTTTACGGCAATGCGATGCAGGGCATCATGGGCACCTTTCTTGAAAAGAACCTGCAAGCGTTCATGGACATTCAGAACAGTTTTCAGGATCAAGGCAAGAACGTTGCGGATGGTAGCCAGTTTGCCAACCCGGAATTGTGGTCACAGTTCATGAGCGTTCAAACGCCCGTCATTCAAAGCATGATGAGCAACTACATTGAACAAAGCAAAAACATGTTTGTGCAAATGCAGGACCAGTTTCAAAACCAAACCCGCAGCATGTTCACAAACTTTGGATTTCCCAACCCGGGCGAGTTTCCTGGCATGAGCGGGATGCCAGGCATGCCTGGTATGCCTGGTGCCACCAAAGCAAAGCCGGACCCTACAAAAAAGTAATACCTGACCATGCAAGACGACACCTTCTCTGCCAAGCGCCCACCGAGTGTGGGCTTTGTTTCTTTGGGTTGCCCAAAGGCCCTTGTGGATTCCGAGCGAATTCTGACCCAACTGAAAGTAGAGGGGTACAACGTGTCCGCGTCCTATGAAGGTGCAGACCTGATCGTTGTGAATACCTGCGGTTTTATTGACAGCGCCGTACAAGAAAGCCTGGATGCAATTGGTGAAGCCATGCATGCCAATGGCAAGGTGATTGTGACTGGTTGCCTGGGCGCCAAAAACGGCAACGAAGGCAAGGACATGATTACCAAACTGCACCCCAAGGTATTGGCGGTGACTGGCCCACATGCCACAGAGGAAGTGATGCAGGCAGTGCACATTCACCTGCCCAAACCACACGACCCCTTCATTGATTTAGTACCCGACCATGGCGTGAAGCTAACCCCAAAGCACTACGCCTACCTGAAAATTTCAGAGGGCTGTAATCACCGTTGTACCTTCTGCATCATCCCAAGCATGCGAGGCGATTTGGTGTCCCGCCCAATCGGTGAAGTAATTCGTGAAGCGGAAAGCCTGAAAAAAGCGGGTGTGAAGGAATTGCTGGTGGTGAGCCAAGACACATCGGCCTACGGTGTTGATTTGAAATATCGCACCGACTTTGTGAATGGTCGCCCCGTAAAAACACAGTTTCAGCAACTGGCCGAAGAGTTGGGCGAGTTGGGCATTTGGGTGCGCATGCACTACGTGTACCCATACCCCCACGTGGACCGCGTGGTGCCATTGATGGCAGAAGGCAAAATTTTGCCTTACCTGGACATTCCATTCCAACATTCACATCCTGATGTATTGAAGCGCATGAAGCGCCCAGCCAGTGGAGAGCGCAACATCGAGCGCATTCGCGCCTGGCGTAACACCTGCCCCGACATCACCTTGCGCAGCACCTTCATTACAGGTTTCCCTGGTGAAACCGAGGATGAGTTCAAGCACTTGCTTGATTTCATCGAAGAGGCACAACTGGACCGTGTGGGCGTGTTTGCTTACTCGCCTGTCGATGGTGCGGTTGCGAATGCCCTTGATAACCCAGTGCCTGAAGAAGTGAAAGAAGAGCGCCGTGCGCGTTTGATGGCCTTGCAGGAGAAGATTTCGCTGAGCCGCAACGAAGCCAAGTTGGGCAAAGTGATGCAAGTGTTGGTCGATGAAACCGACGAAGAGGGCATTGTGGCGCGCAGCAAAGCCGATGCCCCTGAAATTGATGGCAATGTGTTTATACCCATGCCAGAGAACCAGACCCAGCAACCCAAGCCGGGCGACTTTATTAATGTGCTGATTGATGATTGTGATGAACACGACCTTTGGGGCAGAATCGCATAACTGAATCATTTAGCTGAATCGTTTAATAAAAAAATGGAGATAGAGCAATGACGCGTGAAGTGGTAGTGGTAGCCGGTGTACGCACCGCAGTGGGCGACTTTGGTGGAAGTTTGAAAGACTTTTCCCCAACGCAGTTGGGCGCCATGGTGGTGAAGGAAGTGGTTGCGCGCGCAGGTGTAAGCGCTGACCAGGTGGGCCATGTGGTGTTTGGGCATGTGGTGAATTCTGAGCCACGTGACATGTATTTGTCGCGTGTTGCTGCCATTGAAGGTGGTCTGGACAAATCCACGCCAGCGCTCACGCTGAACCGCCTGTGTGGTTCTGGCCTGCAAGCCATTGTGACTGCAGCGCAAAGCATTATGCTGGGCGACGCGGATGTGGCCATTGGTGGTGGTGCTGAAAGCATGAGCAAAGCCCCCTACATTTTGCCCGCCGCCCGTTGGGGTGCACGCATGGGCGACATGAAAGGCATCGACATGATGGTGGGCGCTTTGCACGACCCATTTCATGTGATTCACATGGGCGTGACTGCGGAAAACGTGGCCAAGGAATTCAATGTAAGCCGTGAAGACCAGGACGCTTTGGCAGTTGAAAGCCACAAGCGTGCAGCCAATGCGATTGCCAATGGTTATTTCAAAGAGCAGATTTTGCCGATTGAAATCAAGAGCAAGAAAGGCCCGGTGATGTTTGACACCGATGAGCATGTTCGAGGTGACGCCACGGTAGAAGGCATGGCCAAACTAAAAACTGTGTTCCAGAAAGACGGTACTGTAACTGCTGGCAATGCTTCTGGTTTGAACGACGGTGCAGGCGCAGTGCTGTTGATGGAACGCAGCGCGGCTGAAAAAGCGGGCAAGAAGCCCATGGCCCGTTTGGTGGCGTATGCCAACACCGGCGTAGAGCCAACCATCATGGGTATTGGCCCAGTGTCAGCAACCAAAAAAGCCTTGGCCAAAGCGGGCTTGAAAATTGAAGACATGGACGTGATCGAAGCCAACGAGGCTTTTGCGGCGCAGGCTTGTGCCGTGACCAAAGAATTGGGCATGGACCCAGCCAAGGTCAACCCAAATGGTTCAGGTATTTCAATTGGTCACCCCATTGGCGCAACCGGCGCAATCATTACCGTGAAAGCCCTGTATGAATTGCAGCGTATTCAAGGTCGTTATGCACTGGTGACCATGTGTATTGGTGGTGGTCAGGGTATTGCTGCGATATTTGAGCGGATGTAAGTTGCTGATGTAGTTCACAAAAAAGGCATTTGAAATTCAAATGCCTTTTTCATTGTTGATTTGTTCAAACCGAATCTGGGTCTACTGGCGCATTCACGCTCATCGCGTTTATGGTTGCAGTGTCCCAAGTCAGCCCATCGGAAAAAATAATTTTGTCCAACGCATTTGCTCCTCCAGCAAAATGACTGACGATCTGAACATGGTCGCTGATTGAGTTTTTCTGCTGCACATACAAAGAGCCGTTGTAACGCAGCAAGTTAACCTCCGTACTATTCATGTTGCCGAGAATCAATGTTTCTGTTGCGTTGCCGCCAAAGGCTTCATTGACGTACACCGTATCTCGGCCATCCCCTTTGTTGAACGTAAACGTGTCGTGTCCGTTGCCACCATAAAGTAAGTCGTTGCCAGTGCCGCCCGAAATGCGATCACTTCCATCACCTCCGTAAATAGTATCTGAGCCAGCATCACCAAACAGTTGATCATTTCCGGCTTTTCCATCGATTAAATCATTTCCGCTCAAGCCCCGAACCACGTCAGCGCTTGAGAAGGCAATGATGGTGTCCGACCCGTTGCTGGCCTTAAGTGACATGGTGCGAATGGTACTGGCATTCCATTGCACTCCATCCGAAGTTTTGATCAAGTCGAGTGAATCTGTATTAAAACCTTCATCGACGAAATGACTCGAAACCCGAACCTCATCCGTAGAATTTACTGAATTGGTAATTACCAAATCATCATAGACTCGTCGCAAAGTCAGCTGCGCGGATGATAGATCAGTAAAGCTCAGGGTGTCGAAATCTTCTGGATTTGTAGAGTAAGAGGTCGCGATAATTGCATCTTTTCCATCACCAGCTTTTACGATGAAAGTGTCTGAGCCTTCCCCACCAGTCATGATGTCTGTGCCTGTTCCACCCTGAATCGTGTCGTTGCCTTCGTTGCCTTCAAGGGTGTCTGCACCTGCGTTGCCCCAAATAAAATCGTCACCTTCATTGCCATACACAAAGTCATTGCCAATGCCACCAAAAATGGTGTCATTGCCGAAGTTGCCAGAAATTGAATCGTTACCAGCACCACCAGTCAGGTGGTCATTGTCATACCCACCATAAATTTGGTCGTTTCCATCGCCGGCATCTATGGTGTTGGGTGTATCAAACCCTTCAATCAAATCATTGTTCACCGTTCCTTTCAGTGCTTCTGCATTTATTCTCTCCGTGTTCCAAATTGAACCATCCGCGAATTGAATTCGGTCCAGCGAGTAATTCGAGACCATGTCGCCGTAGTAAAAATGATTCTCCACGGTGATTTGATCACCGGAATTATTCTTGAACTGAATACTCAAGTTGCCGTATTCCCGGCGAAGCACAATATCATTCTGGTTAATGTTGACCAGTCGAAGTGTGTTAGTTCCCGACGTGTCGCCATTGGCAATTACATCGTGCCCATGGTTTTGGTAGTACAGGTAAGTGTTGTTACCTTCCTCTCCCATCAAGCGATCGTCGCCTGCAGAACCTTCCAGCACGTCGTTCCCAAGCCCGCCGTACAGCGTGTCATTGCCAGCATCGCCACGCAAGGTGTCGTCTCCATCGCCGCCATGGAGTTCATCATGGTGCTCGCCACCGTACAGTTTGTCGTTGCCACTTCCACCATCCAGATAGTCGTTGCCGTTTTGTCCATACAGGGTGTCTGCGCCCGCTTTGCCAGTGATCAAATCGTTTCCATCGCCGCCATACAAGGTGTCATTGGTGGCGTAGCCTTGAATGTGATCGTTGGCGGTGGTAGCCGCAAGCACAGTGCTGCGAATTGTGGCGGCATTCCAGGTTACGCCATCTGCAAAAACGATGGAATCGATTGCGGCTGCACCTGCATCCACTTGGGCAAAGTGGCTTGACACAGTGATCAGATCGTTCGGACTGCTTTTGATTTGAACCAGCAAATCATCTAGATGGTTTCTGGTCAACACAACATCGGTTGAGTTGGTGTCAATCAGGTGCAGGGTTTCAACTTCTGCAAAACCAGTGCTTGTTCCGCCCAAAACATCAATCGTGTCGCGTCCGTGGCCTTTCCTGAACACATAGGTGTCATTGCCTGCCTCGCCAGCCAAGTAATCGTCACCCACACCACCCGTTAATTTGTCATTGCCTGCGCCTGCATAAATCATGTCATTTTGGTTGTTGCCTGAAAGTGCCTCGGCGGCATTTGTTCCATTCACGGTTCGCGTGTTGTCCGTGTATTGGGTTGCCATACTGCTGAAGGTGCTGCTGGGCATAATGCTGGCATCGGCAAACTGAATGCGGTCAAGGTAATGTTGACCCGCTCCAAACGCATCGAAATGCCCACTGATGCGAATAACATCATTGCTGGATCCTGAAACCTGAATAAGAAGGTCGTTGTACTCTCTGAAAAATTTGACTTGTGAAGGTAGCAGGTCAAGAAGCTTCAGCGTTTCAGTGTTGTTAGTTTCGTTGTAATTTTTGCTAATCACATCTCGGCCATCGCCATTGTGGTAAACGAAAGTGTCACTGCCATTGCCACCCTCAAGATAGTCATCGCCGTGCCCACCCTGCAAGGTATCGGCACCGTCGTCGCCGCAAAGTGAATCCGTACCCGCTTCACCGTACAGCATGTCGTCGCCAATGCCGCCATACAGATGGTCGTGGTCGGTACCGCCATACAGGCTATCGTTGCCACCATCGCCATTCAGAATGTCGTTGCCTGTCAGGCCGCGCAGTGTGTCATTGCCTTCACCACCGCTGATTGTGTCGTCGCCCGCGTTGCCAGCAATGGTGTTTGCAGCCTTTGTGCCGATCAGTATGTCGTTTCCGGCAGTGGGTGCAAGCACCTTGCTTGCAATGGTCGCTTTGGTCCAGACAACACCGTCAGAAAATTCGATTTTACCTAACTCGTAGTTTTGTGAATTCCAGTGATTGAAGTGGTTCTCAATCGTGATTGAACCGCTGTCCGTTCCCTTGAATGTAATTACCAAATTCAGCAGTGATTGCTGTAGCACAACATCGGTGGATTTGATGTTTTTGAGCACCAAGGTGTCATTGGCGGTGCTGCCCGTGTTGCCCACGTGGATGACATCACGACCATCACCTTTAAAGTACCAATAGGTGTCTGCACCTTCCTGGCCTTTGAGTGTGTCGTTGCCTTTCCCACCAATCAATAGATCATTGGCTGTGCCTCCAATCAGTTTGTCATCGCCATCGCCGCCACCCAGAGTAGCTGGACGCGATTGGAAGGCCTGAAGGGTGTCATTGCCTTCACCACCATTTTGCAGCAAAGGCTGCGCTTGGAAGCTCGGGTGATCAAAGTTGTAGACGGTATCGGATGAATCAGAGCCCACAAGCAGATAGCCCACAGGCGCAGCGTTCCAAATGTCTTTGAACTGGGGGTCGTTTGAGTAAATTTGCGCAAGGCCCGTTGAAAGCATGTTGTCCGGGCTGTCTACCGACAAACCAAGTGCTTTCTTGAACAGGGCAACCCATGTAATTTGATCAATTGCCTCGGCGTTAGCAACAAGCTGCTTCAACACCGCCGCAGTCTGGGTCAAATCAAATTCAATCTGGCTCGAAGTTTCATTGAACTTCAGCTTGATTGAATCGAACACTGGCTTGAAGGTGGTTTGCTTCAAAATGTCGTTCGTAACTTGCTGTTGCAGCACGTTAAAGGCCGCAGACAAATTCTGTACGCTCACATTGCCCGGGCGCACTGTGGCCTTGAATGATTCTTCTGGCGTTACCCCCAAGACTTTTTCAATCAAGGTAAGTTCGCGGGTATCCAGCGTTTCCATGTAATCATCACCGGGCAGGTGGTCTACACCAGCCCATTTAAACATCAAGGTGCGGGTGTTGGCATACAATTCCGCTGGTGTAAGTGGGGCTGTGTTTTGTGGCGCAAACAATTTGGCTTCCAATTGTTCAACCCACTGTTTCAGCCCGCCCGTGGTGTCCATCACCATGGCGTTGTGAAGGCTGGGCAGCGTGCCCATGCCTTGCAGGTTGATCATGGCCAGAATATTGTCGGGCACTTCAATTTGAGCCAGTTGAACGGAATCGCTGCGGTTGGTGGCAAACCACACGTCGTGCGCCTCGCGAACCTGCCCATCGGTGGTGGTGTAGCTTGAGGTTTGCAGGTGGTCGTTATCGGCTTCGTTATCGTTCGGTGACCAGAAGTTGTAATCTAGATTAATTGAGGCTACCTTGGCCTGCGCCAGGGTCAGTA
This sequence comes from Limnobacter sp. SAORIC-580, assembly GCF_013004065.1. GTDB lineage: Bacteria > Pseudomonadota > Gammaproteobacteria > Burkholderiales > Burkholderiaceae_B > Limnobacter > Limnobacter profundi. The sequence continues at coordinate 1,942,066 of NZ_CP053084.1, read as the reverse complement.
TTTCGCCTGTATCAACGCTGCCATTTGAATTGCTGTCTTTCCATACCTTCACGGTGTTCCATGCGGTATCGGCGCTGCTGAATTTGCCGTCTTTGTTGTTGTCCAGCGCTTTAAGCGCTTCAAAGCCATTGGCCGCACGCACGCCGTTGACCAGTGTGTTGTCACCAAACAGTTCGCCACCGTTGTCAATTTGACCGTTGCCGTTCAAATCGCGCACCAGTATTCCATCGTCTGCACCAGCCCAACCGGTGGCTTCAGCAAACCCATCGCGGTTGTGGTCGAAGTAAACGGAGGTGTCAGCCATGTTCAGTGTTTCTACACCATCGCCATCCAGGTCGAGAATAATAGGGCAGCTGGATTCGTCGTCGGAATTTTGGTAGATATCAAGTATTTGAGCCAACTCATTTGCTCGAATCAAGCTGGCTTGATAGGACTCGTGAAGTACATTCCCGATAAACTTGCCTGAGGACACTGCTACGGCGGTATTAAAAGCGTAATTGTTGGCAATCAATACTTTCGCTAAGTTCGCCAAGTATTCAAAAGTTGAAGCACCACCCACCTCAACGACGTTTTGACCAAGACCGAACAAAAATATTGGAAATCCATCGCCAATTGTACCTGCCCAGCCCCATCTGGGTAATTCAAGATCTTTAATAGCAACCTGAACATCTTGCTCTATAATAAAAGTAAAATTTGCTTTATTAGTAAGAAAGCTATTAAAAACATTCGTTGCTAGCTCATCTGAAGCCGCTTGAAATCTCTCGCGAGTTATAGGCGCACTCTTTTCCAACAAAGAAAAGTTATTGGTGGCGTTGTAAACAAATTCACTAACGAATGAACCATCATTTGAATTGATTGATGCAGCACTATCTAACCAGTTTGATAGCTTGTTTAGCTGATCAAGATTGCTCTCGTTTGTTTCGGTTGTGATTTTTCCGTCAACAACTGACTTCAGATATCGATATCCTTCTGGAAAATTACCATCTTCAAGATATTTTCTAAGGATTGATTTTTCTTCGTTTGAGATGAGAACATTATTCATTTGTATTTTTTACCTTCATGGAGTCTAGTTTTCTGTTAATTTCTTTGTTGATCATTATCGAATCTGAAAAAAATTCTGATGGTACGAAGTACAACAAATTAATGTCCTTCTCTATTTTTTGCTCTGTTGCAATAGTAAAAGTGTTGTTGCGAAGAACAATTTTTCTTTGATTGTCTGTATAAAAATATTGATATTTTTTTTTGTAAAACTTATCTATAACATCGGATTCTTTAACGATATATGGAGTTTTGTCTTTATCGCTTTCAACGTAGTTTTCTGGATAGCTTAAATAGATTTTTCTGTTTATGAATATGGGAATTAATTCTTCTTTAAAGGGAAATTCTAGGGTTACTACTGGATATTTATCACTCGGTGATAGCACTCTTGGTTTTAGTTCTTTTGGGAAACGATAAGTGCATCCTTCTTCACAAAAATTAGCAGTAACGTCTTTGTATTGTTGTTGTTGCTGCTCGACGGTTTTTTTTGCAGCAAAAAGGATGGAAATAATCATAAAAACAAATAACGCGAATACCAAAAATTTCCTGGAATAAAAAAATTTATTGATGTCTTTTTTAAAAATATGATTTTTCATTTAAAAATCCATTCTTTCAGTAAGATAAGCGACGAACAAAAGCACTTTTATTTTCCAACTAAATCGTTGATCGCTTTAATTGACCAGTTTTCTGATTGCGACTTGCTGTGATGTGCTGGACTTGTGCTTTGGTTGTGGTTTGCTTGACAGCCTGGGCGAGTCGGTCTTGGGCATTGGATGTTCGTCCTTTAAAAAAGCGCACTGTTGCACGCCTGGGTAGAGTATCGGTTTGTTCAGTAAATACAAAAGTGGTCAAGTTAACCCCATTCTTCCGGGTTACACATCACCTCTATTCCCGCTTTGATAAGCGCTCCAAAGCACCTTCAATATTCAATTTCCCGGTCAACTCATGAACCAGCAAGTAAGCCTTATTTGCTGCCCGCAGGTATTCCATTTTCTTCATTTGCAGTTCAGTCAGTTTTTCTTTGGCTTTTGCCAAGTCAAGCGGTGTGGCCAGCTGGTGCTTAATTGCAGTTTCAATGGCCAGTTGTTGTTGTGTGGCTGCGCGGTCTGCCTGTGTATAGGCTTTCCACAAATGGGTGGCACTGTTCAGTTGCCTGTGGGCGGCCTGGGTATCACGCAACACCTGGGCGCTGGTTTTGTTGTAGTCGGCATGCTGCTGGTTCAGGCTGGCTGCTGCTTTTTCAGTTTGTGCCTGGGTAGCAAAACCGTTGAACAAAGGAATGTCCATTTGAATGGCCAGCATGTTTTGTTCAACCCGGTTACCCAGGGTGCTGACTGTTTCTGATTGGCTTTGCGAATATTGGGCCACCAGTTTCAGGGTGGGGTGGTGTTGCCCATTTGCTTTGTTAATTTCCAGAGTAGCGGCTTGCTTGTACAACTGCTGAATTTTCAAGCCCAGGTTGTTCTGAAGCACTTCCTGTTCAAGTTCCTTTTCGTTGTGCAGGGTAGGGGGTATGTTGAATTCAATATCATCAACCCATACCGGAACCACTTCTTGCCCGGTTAGCTGCGAGAGTTCCCACAAGCGCTGCTTCACCGCCTGCTCGGCCTGGCCATGCTCGGCCTGGCGCAGAGCCGCCTCTGATTCTGCGTTGGCAAGTTCCAGTGCGCTGTTTTCACCGTTCATTACACCTTGTTCTACATGTTCTTTTTGAAGCAGGGCTGTTTGTTGTTTGTGTTCGGTCAAGTTCAGCAAAGCCTTGCTTTGTTTGTAGTCCATTAGCTTGGCTAGCCAGTTTTGAATGGTGGTTTGAACAGCCAAAGCATGGCGTAACTCGGCTTCTTGAACGGTGAGTTGAGTTTGCTCAATTTGAATGGAAGCGGGTTTGTTGTAAATACTCTGTTGAAGGGAGATGCTGTTGTTCTGAATGTTTTCGTTCGCATTGCGCTGGTTGGCAAACGGGTTGGATTGCTTGGTATCGCCTACGCCGTTGTATAGCCGCGCGCTGGCTTGGGGAAGCCAGGCTGCTTCGCTTATTTTCAGGTCAGCTTGTGCAACCTGCATTTGCGCCTTGGCCGTGGCTACCTCGGGAGATATTTCAATGGCATATTGCAGCAATTGTTCAACACTTTTTGCGTGTGCTGAAGGCGAAAGTGCCCACCAGCAGCACACAGCTGCCAATAGTTTCAACATGTTTTTCAGCTTGAATGCCATGAAATTAATGCTCCCGCATGGCACTAAATAGCCTGTCTGTAATCGGTTTGAACAGGTACTGCATCAGCGTTTGCTCGCCAGTTACAATCAATAACTCAACCGGCACACCTGCCTGTATGCGGTGTTGTGCAATTTCTTCTAACGCCTTTTGTGTCAGGCGAACATTCACGGGAATGTATGGCATGCCTGTGGTGGGGTTGCTTAACTGGTCTGCGCCTACGCGATTTAAAACACCCTCAACTTCCAGCGTTTGTGCTGTTTTAAGGGCACTGAAACGAACTGTTACCGGCTGTTCGGCTTTTACCTGATCAACCATTGCAGGTTCAAGTTCTGCGCTAATTTCAAGTTCACTGCCATTCGGTGCAATGTCCATGATCGGTGTGTTCGCTGGCATGGCGCTGCCCTGCGTAAATAGCTTTAATCCCAATACCTGGCCAGCCACCGGGCTTTGAATGTTGGTGTGTTGAACAACAAATGCGATGCGCTGAATTTGCTCATCCAGCGCGGCCAGTTCGGCTTGTACATCGGCCAGTACGGTTTGGCTTTCTGTGTGCAGTTGGTTGTGAAGTTGCTGCTTTTTCAGTTTTGCGTTGCGTATGGTGGCATTCAGTTGGCTGATTTGAATTTCATCTTGAGCCAGTGCCACTTCCAGCGCGCTGATTTGGCCTTGCAGTTCTACAAGCCGGTTGGCAGGCATGTAGCCTTTGGCCACCATGTCTGCCATGCCAAGGTGTTGTTGTTTCAACCTTTCCAACTGTTTTTGTTTGCTGCGTTGTGCATTGTTTTGCGCAGTCATGTTGTTTTGGGCGGTGCTGCTTTCCAGTTCAAGCATGCGAATATCGTTTTGCAAGGCCCGTTGGCGGCTCGCGTACAGCATTGCTTCTGCTTCGTGTTGCCGGGTTTGAAACGGGTCAGCGGCTTTGCCCGTGGTTTCAGGCTTCGTGGTGGTGTCGAGATTGTTGCCTGTTTCTTTTTCAAGGCGTTCTGTTTTTGCGATCAGCGCCTGGCGTTGAACCTGAAGCGCGTTCAGTTGGGTTTGGCTGTCAGTGGTGTTCAGGCTGATCAGTGTTTGGCCTTCTTGTACCAGTTGCCCTTCGGTAATCCATATTTTTTCAACCACGCCGCCGTGGGGGTGCACAATGGTTTTACGTTCCCCATGAAAGGTGAGTGTGCCGTTTACCACCACGCCTCTGTCCATGGCCACAAGGCTGCCCCACACCACGAAGCCGATGAAACCGACAATCAGAGTAACAAGGCCTCTGCGGGACACTTTTTTGATGTCGAGTTCGTTATGCATTTTTTACTCTTGTCCGCTGTGTAGGGGGTTGTTGTTGAAGATGTGTGAGTACTTCGTGGGTGTTTCCGTACACGGATACTTCACCGTCGCGAAGAACCAGCAATTTGTTGCACACCCGCAGAATCGATTTTTTGTGGGTTACTACAATGGCAGTGTTGCCGTGTTGTTGATGCTGCACCAGTGCGTTGGCCAAAGCGGCTTCACCTGCTTCATCAAGATGAGCGTTGGGTTCGTCGAGCAGCAACAGTTGTGGCTTTTTGTACAGGGCCCGAGCAAGCCCTATTCGTTGACGCATGCCACCCGATAAGCCTTCGCCCTGTGCACCCAGTGGTGTGTTGTAGCCTTTGGGTAGTTTCAATACAAGTTCGTGTACGCCTGCTGCCATAGCGGCTTGTACGATGTGTTCGTCGTTGTTGTGTTCAAAGCGACCAATATTTTGTGCAACTGTGCCTTCAAACAGTTCAACATGCTGGGCCAGGTAACCTGTCCATGCACCCAGTTGGCTGCGGGGGTATTGTGCAATGTCGGCACCATCAATTTCCAGGCGGCCCTGGGAAATTGGCAGAATGCCTGCCAGTGCATGAAGCAGGCTGGTTTTACCCGACCCACTGGGGCCGATTACACCCACGGTACTTCCCGCAGGTATTTGTAAGAGGATGTTTTTTAAAAGCCATAGGCCTGACAAAGGCGCTGCCAGGTACATGTTGCGGCATTCGATAACAGGTTTGGGTGCGGGCAATTCGGTTAATTCGCGGGTCTGCGGGCTGTTGTTGAGCAATTTATTCAGGCGTTCATACGCCTGGCGTGTACCGGTTAATGCTTTGGCGGCACTGCTTAATATGTCGACCGGGGCAAGTGCCTTGCCTATTAAGATCGAAGCGGCAATCATCATCCCGCCGCTGAGTGATTGATTCAATACCAAATAAGCACCAAGCCCAAGGGCTGCGCTTTGCACAAACATGCGGAAGTATTTGCTGCTGTTCGTCCACACCGAGGAAGCATCGGCAGACTCGGTGTGGTGGGTGGTTTGCTCGTTTTGAATACTCAGCCATTCGGTTTGAACGGTGGGTAGCATTCCCATGGCCTGAATGGAGTTGGCGTTTTGAAGGGTCGAGTTCATGGTGTTCGCACTGAGAATGCCCAGTGCGTTGGTTTGTTCCTCGAAAGGGCGTGTGCTTCGAAGGTGAAGCCAGCTTAATGTGATCGAGATTGCTACGCAGCAAAGTGCCATCAATCCAAACAAGGGGTGAAATGCGAACAGCAATGTGATGTAGAACAACACCCACGGAGTATCGAACAGGGCAATGGCACCCTGGCTGGTCATGAATTGACGAATTGCGGAGAAATCGCGAATGGCTTGCCCGGTGTTGTCTTTTCCCTGCGTTTTTAGGGCACGTTGAAACGCCGCAGTGTGCAGCCTGGCGCTGAATTCCTGTTCAAGAGCATTTCCAATTCGGGTCAGGGTGGCGACGCGGTGGTGTTCCAGCATGCCTGCAAGGATGTAAAGCCCAACAACCAAGGCAGTGAGTGCCAGTAGTGTGGATTGGCTTTGGCTGCTTAATACCCTGTCGTACACCTGCATCATGTAAATGCTGGGTGTAAGTGCCAAAAGGTTAATTGCTGCGCTGAACGCGATTAAAACTTTTAGCCAGCGCCTATGGCCTTGCAGCGCGGTTTTTAGAAGGGACGATGATTCCGGTGTAGGGAGCATGCAACATTTGCTTCGGTGATCTGTGACCGACTGTGTTGCATGCCATTTCCAGAAAGTTCATTTGTTGGAGGGTAATCTGAATGAGTTATGCGTTTGCCTCAAACCACTTGCATATTGTGTCCAACCCGCCGTGGTTGATGCAAAAATCTGTTTTCTCCTGCACCACTGGCTTGGCATGAAAAGCCACGCTGGCACCTGAAATTTCCATCATTTTCAAATCGTTCGATCCATCGCCCACCACAATGGCGCGTGAAGGTTCGCAGCCCAACAGTGTGCAGGTTTCCAATACGGTTTCGCGTTTTACTTCCGCATCCACAATGGTGCCCAGCACACGGCCTGTCAAATGCCCATCTACAATTTCAAGTGTGTTGGAGCGGGTGTAATCCAGCCCCAATACTTCTTTCATTTTGTCTGTGAAAAATGTGAAGCCACCACTAACCAACAATGTTTTCCACTTGTTGGCTTTGGCATACGCTATCAGTTCTTCTGCGCCGGGTGACAAGCGCAGGCGTTCTTCAAATACGGATTGAAGGCAGCTTTCAGGCACGCCCTTGAGCAAGGCCACGCGGCGGTTCAGGCTTTCAGAAAAATCTTTGATTTCGCCGCGCATGGCAGCTTCGGTAATTTCGGATACTTCTTTTTTCTTGCCCGCAAAGTCGGCAATTTCATCAATGCATTCAATGGTAATCAAGGTGCTGTCCATGTCCATTGCCAACAGCTTGAATTCATTGGCCTGAAACTCGGCTTCCAGAATTGCAAAGTCGAATTGATGTGCGCGGCTTAATGGTCGTAAGGTGTCGGTAATTGCGGCTTTGGGCAGGGTGTAGGCTTCTGGAATTTCAATGCAGGCTTGTTGATTTAGCGTTTCTACGCCAAGAGTAGGCAGGTTCAGTGCATCCAGGGCTGTGTGTACTTGTGCTGTGCTTAATGTTTGCGAGGAAAAGAATAGTCGGCTCATGGTGTGCTCTCCGTGGGTTGCGCGGATTCTACCTTGTCGATAGCAGGAATGTTGTCGGCGGGCTCTTGAAGTTGTGCCAAGAGTTCAATCGAGGGTTTGTGGCCCCGTTGCGCCGCAAGGTTTAACCATTGTAACCCCAGGGGCTTGTTGACAGGAAATCGGGTCCCTTCGTACAGCAGACTGCCCAGCAAATGCATGGATTCCTGCAAGCCCTGTTGTGCAGCTGTGTTGAGTAAGGCCAGCACGGCAGGGTCTTCCGGTTGCAAGGGAACTTCATTTTTCAACACCAACTCGGCCAATTCATGGCTGGCTTGTGGGTGATTCAAGCGCGCGGCACGCCGCACCCAAAACATGCGGTCTTCACCTTCAAATTTGCTCAACCGGTAGCGCGCGTTGGCGTCGCCTGCATTGGCCAATGTGTAAAGCAGGCGTTTTTTCTGTTCGCAGAATTCGTTGTTGGGGCAGTAAACCTCTTCTTTGCCCTGGTCGAGTCGCTTTAATGCGTATTGAGTGCAGGGCAGGTGTACTTCTGCGCAGGAATCAAGATGCTGCTGGGCTTCAATTTTGCTGTGTCCGAACGGGCTCTCCAATTGGCTTTCAAGCACAGTTTGTGAATACAGCAATTGCGATGGGTTGTGTTGGTCTCGCGATGCGCGGCGCAACCAACCCATACCCTCGGTCAACTGTTTGTTCAAATCGCTTTGCTTGGCGTTGAACACATCAAGTAGCAGTAACTGGCCCAAATAATATTGAGCGGGGGTGTGGTTCTGAAGGGCTGCTTTACCCAGCCACACGCGTGCAACTTTCAGGTCGCGCTCTACTACATCGCCGCGTAAGCGCATCAAGCCCAGTGTGGTTTGTACTTCTGCGTCGCCTGCCTCGGCCTTCGGTAAAAGCGCTTTGTACACGGCCATACCGGCCTCGCCGGCCGTTGGGCTTTCCGCTGCTTTGGCGGTGGTTGCATTGAGAAATGCGCAACCAATAAGGGCTGCGCCCAACAAGTGCAACCAAATGTGGTATTTGCCAGCGTTGTGGGTCATGAATTCAAGCCAGTTGTTTGATCAAACCTTTGAGAAACTTTACACGGTCGCTGACTTTCGGGAAACTGCGCGTGATGCGCAAGCGTTCAGCACCAGCCAGTTTCATGTCTTTTTCTTTTTGAATCATCAAGATAATTTTGCCAGCATCCACATTGGGTTGGGCATCAAACTGCACCACTGTTGCGTCGGTTGAACTGTCTATTTTTGCAATGCCCAGTGGTTTGGCCAGAATGCGCAAACGGTGCGTTTCCAATAGTGCTGTTGCTGCATCAGGCAATTTGCCGAAGCGGTCAATCAATTCCTCTTGCACCTCTGAAATAAAGTCCATTTCTTCGGTGCTGGCAAGGCGCTTGTACAGCGTGAGGCGTTCATGCACATCGGGGCAGTAATCTTCGGGTAGCAAGGCAGGGGTATGCAGGTTAATTTCTACCGTAGCGTTCAGTGGTGCGGTTAAATCGGGTTCTTTGCCTGCGCGCAAACTTCGCACGGCGTGGTTCAGCATGTCGGTGTACATTTGAAAACCCACCTCGTGCACATTGCCGCTCTGGTTGGCGCCCAGCACTTCACCGGCGCCACGAATTTCAAGGTCGTGCATGGCCAGGTAAAAACCGCTGCCCAGGTCTTCCATCATGGTAATAGCCTCGAGGCGACGCTCTGCGTTTTTACTCAAGCCTTCTTCGTTGTTCACCATCATGTAGGCATAGGCCTGGTGGTGGCTTCGCCCAACCCGGCCGCGCAGCTGGTGCAATTGGGCCAAGCCGAATTTATCTGCACGGTGAATGACAATGGTGTTGGCGGTGGGTACATCAATACCGGTTTCAATGATGGTGGTGCACAACAACACGTTGAAGCGCTGTTGATAAAAATCGCGCATCACACGTTCAAGGTCGCGTTCGTTCATTTGCCCGTGGGCAATCCCGATTCGTGCTTCGGGCAGTATTTTCTCAAGCGCTTCTCGGCGATTTTCAATGGTGTCCACTTCATTGTGTAGGTAGTACACCTGCCCGCCACGTTTCAATTCACGCAGCACGGCTTCACGAATCACGCTGTCGGTTTCGCGACGCACAAAGGTTTTAATCGACAGGCGACGTTGCGGTGCGGTGGCAATCACCGAAAAATCGCGAATGCCTTCCATGCTCATGGCCAGGGTGCGTGGAATGGGTGTTGCGGTCAGCGTAAGCACGTCTACTTCAGCACGCAGATTTTTTAGCGCTTCTTTTTGGCGCACACCAAAACGATGTTCTTCATCAATAATCACCAAGCCAAGGCGTGAAAACTCCACCTCGGAACTCAGCACTTTGTGGGTACCAATAATGATGTCGGCACGCCCACTGTTGATTAATTCAACTGCATCTCGAATTTCCTTGGGCGATTTGAAACGCGACAATTCAACTACTTTCACAGGCCAGTCCGAAAACCGGTCTGAGAAGGTTTGAAAATGTTGTTCAGCAAGCAGCGTAGTGGGTGCCAACAGCACCACCTGTTTGCCATCCATTACGCTGACGAAAGCAGCACGCAAGGCCACTTCGGTTTTTCCAAAACCCACATCGCCGCACACCAGGCGGTCCATGGGGCGGGGGGAAGTCATGTCGGCAATGACGGCTCGAATCGCTGCGGCCTGGTCAGCGGTTTCTTCAAATCCAAATTTTTCAACAAAGGCTTCGTAGTCGCCAATGCTTAACTTGAATTCATGGCCTTTACGCAGCGCGCGGCGGGCATACAGGTTGAGCAATTCGGCTGCAGTGTCGCGCACCATTTTTGCCGCTTTCTTTTTTGCCTTTTCCCATTGGCCTGAACCCAGGGCATGTACTGGCGCGTTTTCCGGGTCAGCGCCGCTGTAGCGGGCAATCACATGCAGTTGGGCAACCGGCACAAACAGGTTCGAACCATTGGCATATTCAAGGTGCAGGAATTCAGATGCGCCTTCACCAAGGTCCATGCTGATCAGGCCTTTGTAGCGGCCTATGCCATGCTGCTGGTGCACCACCGGGTCGCCAATTTTCAGTTCCGACAAATCGCGAATCATGGATTCAACGTTGCTTTGCCTTTCCTGTTGCCTGCGTGCGCCGCGGCGGCGGGGTGAAAGCGAGAATAATTCTGCTTCCGTGACGAACGCAACTTGCGCTTCCAGCCCGCGGTGCACGCCAAATCCTTGGTCAAGCACTGCGGTGCACAGTACAAAACGTTCGCCACTTTCCAGTGCACCTTGCAGTGTTTCTGTTTGGTGGGGCTTTAGTTTGTGTTCCAGAAAATACTGATTCAGGGTTTCGCGGCGACCATCGCTTGGGGCCACCATAATGACTTGTTTGTAGCTTCCCGCACCAGTTCGTTCTACCAGGTTGCGGAACTTGAAAATTGGGTCGTCGGCTTTGCGATCCGCAGCCAGGTCGGGCAGCAGCGCGCCGCTGTATTCCGGCACCAAGGCGTTCTTGGATGCCGACAAATTCACGCGTGCAGCATTCTCGAAACTGCTGAAGAATTCAGTGGCATTCAGGTAAATTTCGGAAGGTCGAAGAATAGGGCGTTGAATGTCTTTCGATAGAAAATCGAAACGGCTTTGTGTGTCAGCCCAAAATGTTTGCAAGGCTTGGTCTACGTCGCCATGCTGAATAAACACCAGTTCTTTTTTGGGCAGGTAATCAACGAGGCTGGCGGTGTTCTCAAAAAACAGGGGCAGATAATACTCAATGCCTGCGCTGGCCACGCCTGTGCCCATGTCACGGTAAATGGAAACTTTGGAAGGGTCACCTTCGAAACGTTCCCGCCATTTGCTGCGAAACTGCGCACGGCTTTGTTCATCCATGGGGTATTCGCGGCCAGGCAGCAGGCGCATTTCGCGCACCGGGTACAGGCTGCGCTGGGTGTCTACGTCGAATGTTTTGATGGATTCAATTTCGTCATCAAACAAATCAATTCGAAACGGCAATGCAGTGCCAGTCGCAAACAAGTCGATAATGCCGCCGCGAATGCAGTATTCACCGGGTGTCATTACCTGTGAAACATGGTTATAGCCTGCAATCGTCAGTTGTTCACGTAACTTCTTTTCATTCAGTTTGTCGCCGGTTTTGAAGTAGAAGGTGCTGCCGGCCAAAAATGAAGGTGGTGCCAGTTTCTGGATGGCTGTGCTGGCCGCTGTGATCAGCACGTCCAGATCACCCCGCTGGGTTTGGTAAAGCGTGGCAAGTCGTTCGGATACCAAGTCCTGGTGAGCTGACAAACTGTCGTAGGGCAGGGTTTCCCAGTCTGGCAGGTAATGTACCTTCAGGGTGGGGGCAAACAGGGTGATTTCTTCTTGCAGGCGAGTGGCATCGTGCGGGTTGGCGCAGGTGATCAGGCAAAGCTTGTTTTGCTGCTGGGCCTGTGTGCACAATTGCGCCAGCAAAAAAGCGTCGGCACTGCCGGGCGGGTGCGCCAAGCTGAGCCTGTGGCCGCCGGTTAGCTGAAAAGAAGAAGTAAAATATGAAAGCATAAAGTTCGCCCGCTTGGATACTGCAACCATGCTGGTTTTCCAGTGGGCGTCAAGTTCGGGTTTTGGGTCGGTGAATCAAGGCCCGTATTATACGGCGGCAAGTGCCCGCATAGGAACAGGCTTTCATGGCAAGAATTGCCAAGTACTTTGGTTTGGTGCCCGCAGGTGGTGCGGGGCGTCGCTTCGGCGGAAGTATCCCAAAGCAATACGCCATGCTGGGCGCAAAAACTGTACTGGAACACAGTGTAGAAGCGCTGTTGGCCGACCCGCGTGTAGAAAAGGTGTTCGTGGTGGTGGCCAGCGACGACTCAACAGCCCTGGCCCTGTTTCGAGGCAACAGCCAGGTCACTTGCTTGCCATTGGGTGGGCAGGAGCGCGTGAATAGCGTGCTCAATGGCCTGAACCATTTGCTTGAAAATTTACTTGTGGGTGAAACCGATTGGGTTTTGGTGCACGATGCTGCCCGCCCTGGTTTAAGTGCCGCAGCTTTGAAAAGTCTGATTGACCAAGGTAGTGAACACATTGCGGGCGCGTTGTTGGCTGTGCCTGTGGCGGATACCTTGAAGAGAACCAGCTTGGCCCAAGAAGGCGAAGTGATTGCTCAACACACGGTGCCCAGAGACCACTTGTGGGCGGCGCAGACGCCGCAAATGTTTCGGGCGCAGGCGCTTAGCATGGCTATTTCCGAGTGCTTGTACAAAGGTGCCCAGTTAACCGACGATGCCAGTGCGATTGAAACCCTGGGCATTGGTCCCCTGATCGTTCCGGGGCATGTGGAAAACATGAAAATTACCCAAGCCGAAGATTTGCGGACAGTGGCCAGATTGCTTGGTTTGCATCAGGAGAATTTTGAATGAGTGAAATTGGCCGCTTGAGAGTGGGGCAGGGGTATGACGTACATCGCCTGGTCGAAGGGCGTCGGCTGATTTTGGGCGGAGTACACATTCCTTCCGAGCTCGGTTTGCTGGGTCATTCCGATGCAGATGCGCTGTTGCACGCCATTACTGATGCAATTTTGGGGGCCTGCGCCATGGGCGATATTGGCACCCACTTTTCTGATACTGACCCCCAGTTTGAAGGGGCTGACAGTGGCGTGCTGTTAAAAAACGTGATCGAAAAAGCCAGGCGTAAGGGGTTTACCTTGATCAATATCGATTCCACTCTGATTTGCCAAAGCCCAAAACTTGCCCCCCACATGGCAGCAATGCACTCAAGTTTGAGCAGCCTTTGTGGCTTGCCACTGGATGCAGTCAACATCAAAGCCAAAACCAACGAAAAACTGGGTTACCTTGGGCGCAAGGAAGCCATTGAGGCGCAAGCTGTGGTGTTGATGGTGAAGGGCGAGTGATGGTTTCCCGTTTTATTTTGGCGATTAGCACCAGTTCAGGCGTAGCCAAGGTGGCTGCAGCCACTGAGCCTCTTGAATTAAATGCGCATGCGGCGGACTTGTTCAACTTTGAAATTACTGATTACAAAAGCCAGTCTACCCAACTATTGCCCTTGATTCAGCAACACCTTGAACTCGGCAATTTAAAGCCTGCCCAGTGTGCAGCAATTGCTGTAGATATTGGCCCTGGTGGTTTTACCAGCCTGCGCACAGCTTGCGGTATTGCCCAAGGCCTGGCTGTGGCCTGGCAAGTGCCCACGGTGCCATTGAGCAGCTTTGAATGCATGTTGCCTGCTCGGCAGCAAGAGCTGCCAGTCACGGTTTTGATGGATGCACGTTTGCATGAAATTTACGCAGCCTGCATTCAGCGAACTGCACAGGGCACAGCATGGGTCAAGCCACCCCATTTGTTGGCAATGCACGAATTGCAGAAAATTCAGGGGCCGGCTGTGTGCGATGCACATTTGTATGCGCAACTACACAACCCAGGCCCAGACGTGTTGCTGGGGGCAGTGTGCGCAATTCGCCTGGCACAATTGGCATGGCAGGAATTCCTGGCAGGTCGAGTGGCTGCACCGTTTGACTGCCAGCCTTTGTATGTTCGCGACAAAGTCGCCCAAACCACCACTGAACGATTGGCGTTGAAGCATGGCGCTGTTTAGTATTCGACCCATGACAGAGGCTGATGTGCCTGCTGTAATTCTGGTTGAGAACCAGATTTACGAGTTTCCCTGGACAGACCGGAATTTTCTGGACTCTTTGCGGGCGGGTTATCACATGCATTGCATGTGGTTGGATGAGCAACTTGCAGGCTACATTGTCATGATGCATGTGGTGGATGAATACCACTTGCTGAACATATCTATTCGTGCCGACTTGCAAGGTTTGGGGCACGGTAAGCACTTGTTGCAATGGGGCATTGGCCAGGCCAAACTGGCCAATGCAACCGGCATGTTGCTGGAGGTCAGGCCCAGTAACGTGACTGCAAAAAACCTGTATGAGAAAGAGGGGTTCAAATTGATTGGGGCCCGCAAGAATTACTACCCGTCTCAACTGGGCCGTGAAGATGCCTTGGTGATGTTCAAACGATTTACAGGTTGACCGGAATGACAAGCACTCGAAGCAAAGCCGATCTGTTCAATGCCATGGGTATAGGCCCTGTTTGGGAACTGCGCAAGCAGGAAAGCGAGTCAAAGCCATCCACGATGCCTAGTGGCGTGGCGTTTGACGGAATGTCGACCGCAGCACTCACGCTTGAATCGTTGCGAGAAAGTGTAGCCACCTGCAAACAATGCGGTTTGTGCAAAACACGCAAGCAAACCGTGTTTGCAGATGGCATGCCACACGCACCCCTGATGGTGGTGGGAGAAGGGCCAGGCGTGGAAGAGGATGCGACCGGCCTGCCGTTTGTGGGCAAGTCAGGGCAGTTGCTGGACCGCATGCTGAAAGCAATTGGCGCAAGCCGTACAACCAACACCTACATTGCCAATGTGGTGAAGTGCCACCCACCGGGTAACCGCAATCCTGAGCAGGCAGAAATTGAACAATGTTCTCCCTACCTGGTTCAGCAAATCAAGGCCAGTGGACCCAAAGTGTTGTTGCTGGTTGGGCGCTTTGCAGTTCAAACCCTTCTGAACATCAAAAAGCCAGTGGGCGAATTGCGGGGTGTGGTTCACCAAGTGAGCCTGGATGGTCTTGATATTCCTGCAGTGGTTACTTACCACCCAGCGTACCTGTTGCGCAGGCCGGAGGAAAAATTAAAAGCGTGGGACGATTTATTGTTGTTGAAACAGCAAGGTCTAATTTAAGCTGTTTGTCACAGAGGCACGCCCACAGGGCGGTCCTCTCCTATTCGGGCTTCCACGTTGTACAGGCGCTGGTTGCGGCGGTGCCAGAGAATCACCATCAACATGGTGGCCATCACAAAGCCGCCGAACATCAGAATCACATTGTTCACATGCACATCAAAACTGATCAAGATGGCGTAAATGGCAAGCATGGTCAGCACTGAAATATTTTCATTGAAATTTTGAATGGCAATCGATCGGCCAGCGCTCATCAGCACATGGCCCCGGTGCTGCAGTAAAGCATTCATGGGTACTACGAAAAATCCGCTCAGTGCGCCGATCACGGTAATCAGCAGGTAGGCCATGCCTTGATTGTTCACCAGTACCATGGCCATGCAAACAATACCCATTAATATACCCATGGGCAGCACCAACATTGATTTTTTCAGCGGAATCATTTTGGCCGCGGCCACGGCACCGGCCGCCACGCCAAATGCGCAAACGCCTTGCAGAATTGCGCCTTTGTCCAAAGGCAGGCCCAAGGCACTTTCAGCCCATTTCAGCACGATAAATTGAAGCGTGGCCCCAGCACCCCAGAACAGTGTGGTGACAGCAAGTGAAATTTGTCCCAGTTTGTCGTTCCACAGTTGCTTTACACAGCCGTAAAACTTGCGGGTCATGATGATTGGGTGATTCAACTGTGGCTCGTAGCGAGCGCCTGTGTCTGGAATCTTGAAGTTGAAAATGGCCGCGATCAAATAGCCTGAAGTAATCACAAAGATGGCAGCTTCAGCAGGCGTGTCCATATTGTCGGTCACGCCTGGAATGTGCAGCTGCATCAGGTATTGGCTGGTGCCTGGCGCAATCAATATGCCACCAAGTACGGTGCCCAGAATGATCGACAGCACGGTGAGTCCCTCGATCCAGCCATTGGCTTCTACAAGCCTGTCATGTGGCAAAAGCTCGGTCAGGATGCCGTATTTGGCGGGTGAGTAGGCTGCAGCGCCCAACCCAACCACCGCGTAAGAAAGCAGGGGGTGTACGCCAAAGAACATCATCAGGCAACCCACAATTTTGATGGAGTTGGTGATTAGCATGACCCTGCCTTTGGGCAATGTGTCTGCAAACCCGCCAACGAAGGGGGCCAGCACCACGTACGACACCACGAAGAACAGCTTCAGCAATGGGGTCATCCAGTCAGGCGACTGGATCTGAAACAGCAATGCGATTGCCGCAATCAAAAGTGCGTTGTCTGCAAGCGACGAGAAAAACTGCGCCGCCATGATGGTGTAAAAGCCGGGTTTCATTCAACTGTGAATTGAGCGAAATCCATTTAGTGCGATTTCGCCGTTTCGCTGCTCGTTCAACGGTGTTGAGGCGTTATATCATATCCAGACGCTTCGCGTATTAAGCAATGCCTTTTTTACAAAGTTCGAGCCAACCCCTAAACCACCAATTGCCAGCCCATGCCGCGACCCATACGTGCAGTGGTCAGACCCGCCGCCATCTCTGCCAATATCAATAGAATCAAGGAATTGCTGGGCAATGTCGCGGTGATGCCAGTGGTGAAAGCCAATGGCTATGGGCATGGTTTGGAAAGAATTATTGATGGCCTGCGCGAGGCTGACGCCTTGGCCATTTTGGAAATTGAGGGCGCGACCCGCTTGCGCCACCTGGGTTGGAACAAGCCAATTGTGTTACTCGAAGGCTGTTTTGACCAGGCCGATCTGCTCAAGGCCTTGGAGTTACGTTGTGATTGGGTGGTCCACAATCACAAGCAGTTGGATGATCTGGAGGTTCTTGCGAAGCAGGCACCTGCACACAAGCCCAGAATTTTCTTGAAGTTGAACACCGGCATGAATCGCTTGGGGTTTCAGTCTGCTCAAGCGCAAGCTGCCATTCAGCGGCTGGATGAGTTCACCCTGAAACATCAATGGCCCACACCAGTTTTGATGACGCACTTTGCCAATGCAGATGAAGCGGAGCCGCGGGTCCGCTTGCCTTTTGCGCAACATCAGCATCAAGCCTTGATGGGACTGAAGCCTGCCCATTGGCAAAGCAGCCTGGCCAATTCAGCCGGTAGTTTGAATTTTCCGATGTTGGCCGGTGACATTGCCCGCCCTGGCATTGCTATTTATGGCGCCACCCCTGGTCCCGACGCAGCGGCCAACTATGGCCTGAAGCCAGCAATGATTTTCAGCAGCGAAATTATTGCAATTCAAGAGGTAAAACAAGGTGACAGAGTGGGTTATGGATCGCGTTGGGAAGCGAGCAACAGCGGGCGTATCGCGGTGGTGGCCTGCGGTTATGCCGATGGCTACCCACGCCACGCACCCGACGGAACGCCCACGTATGTTGAAGGGCATGTTGCGCCAGTCGCAGGCCGCGTGTCGATGGACATGATGACCATCGACGTCAGCCAAATCCCGAATGCCAATGTTGGCAGCACAGTTGAATTGTGGGGCGGGCACATTCCTGTCGATGTCGTGGCCGACCGTTGCGGCACCATTGGCTATGAACTGTTGTGCGCAATTGCGCCCCGCGTGCCATTTTTTAAAGCCTAGACCTAAAAGGGACACGCCGTTTTGGCCAAAATTAAAAGTCAATATCAGTGCACTGAATGCGGTGCCGTGTTCGCCAAATGGCAGGGGCAATGTACCGATTGCAGCAGCTGGAACACGCTGGTTGAATCGGCCGTGAGCACGGCAGCGCCGCCCAAGCACAGTCGCTTTGCTGCTCTGGCTGCGCAAAGCAGCAGTGTGATCAAGCTTTCCGAGATTCAGGCGCAAGACCATCCACGTTTCAGCAGTGGTGTACCCGAATTTGACCGTGTGCTGGGAGGTGGAATGGTGCCCGGCATGGTGGTGTTGCTGGGTGGCGACCCTGGCATTGGTAAATCCACCTTGTTATTGCAGTCTATGGTCACCTTGGCCAAAACCACATCGGCCTTGTATGTCAGCGGCGAGGAATCTGCCGGGCAAATCGCCTTGCGCGCCCAACGCCTTGGGCTGGAACACACCAACCTGAATGTATTGACCGAAATTCAGCTGGAGCAAATTGTTGCCCAGCTTGAAACACACAAACCGCAAGTGCTGGTTATCGACTCCATTCAAACCCTGTACACCAGCGAGTTAAGCGCTGCGCCGGGATCGGTCAGCCAGGTGCGCGAATGTGCAAGCCAGCTGACACGGCTTGCCAAAGCCATGGGGGTCACCACCATTTTGGTGGGCCACGTCACCAAAGAGGGTACCCTTGCAGGGCCGCGTGTGCTTGAACACATTGTGGACACCGTGCTGTATTTCGAAGGGGATTCACAATCTTCATTCCGTTTGGTGCGTGCATTTAAAAACCGGTTTGGTGCGGTGAACGAACTGGGCGTGTTTGCCATGACTGACCGTGGTTTGAAAGGTGTCAACAACCCCTCGGCCCTGTTTTTGTCGCAGACGGCTGAATGGGTGGCTGGTTCCTGTGTAATGTGCACGCAAGAAGGAGCAAGGCCATTGCTGGTTGAAATCCAGGCTTTGGTGGATTCCTCGCATTCACCTTCACCGCGCAGGTTGTCAGTGGGCCTGGAGCAAAATCGCCTGGCCATGTTGCTGGCGGTGATGCATCGCCATGCGGGCCTTCAGTTTTTTGATCAAGATATTTTTATCAATGCGGTGGGCGGCGTACGAATTTCGGAACCTGCGGCCGACCTCGCGATTGTTTTGGCCATGGTGTCCTCGTTGCGCAACAAACGCTTGCCCAAAGAGTTGGTAGTGTTTGGCGAAATCGGCTTGTCTGGTGAGTTGCGCCCGGCACCGCGTGGGCAGGAAAGGCTGCGCGAAGCTGCCAAACTTGGCTTTACCCATGCGATTGTGCCGGCCAGCAACGCACCCAAGCAGCCCATTGACGGTATTGAAGTGATTGGTGTGGATCGAGTTGAGAAGGCACTTGCTGCGCTGAGAGACAAGCTGGATTGTTTTTGACTCAATTTTGACTTGACGTTTGATTGATACGACAATTGCGCAGATAACAATAAATTCACTCTACTGAGCGATCCATGTCCAAAAGCCGTTTGTTTTTGCCTGTTGTGTGGGCCGCCGTGGGCTCACTCCTGCTTGCCGCTTGTTCCCGCCCCGAAATAGACACCACTGAAGTCATTCGACCAGTTCGTGTGATTGAGCTGCAAGCCGGTGGGAGCACCTTTGAAGAAAGTTTTCCCGGGCAAATTGAACCCCGTTTTCAGGCAAAACTCAGCTTTCAGGTGGGCGGGAAATTGACGGTACGCCTGGTGGATGTTGGAGACAAGGTTACGAAAGGCCAGGTACTTGCAAAAATTGATCCCCGGGATTTGAGCCTTGCCTTGCAGGCGGCCCAGGCGCAATTTGATGCAGCAGCCACTGAGCATGCGCAGTTGAAAACCGATCTGGATCGCGCCAAAACCCTGAAACAACAAAATTTTATCAGCCAGGCAGAGCTTGATCGTCGACAGTTGGCCTTCGATGCCGCGGGCAGTCGTTTGAGTCAGGCTCGCGCCCAGTTGAGCACGCAGGCCAATCAGCGGCAATATGGCGACCTGCGTGCTCCGGGCAGTGGTGTTATTTCCAGCGTGTATGCCGAAGCAGGGCAGGTGTTGGCGCCAGGTCAGGCTGTGGTCCAGTGGGCTGATGAGAATGATGTGCAGGTCAGCATGGCTGTGCCCGAGAGCCGGGTCAGTGCGATCAAGCCGGGTCAGGATGCGCGCGTATTGCTTTGGTCTGGTGAACAGTCTTTGAATGCAAAAGTGCGGGAAGTTTCTCCGGTGGCAGACCCGGTAACACGCACGTTTGCGGTGTTACTGGATGTCAACGACCCAGCCAGAATGTCCCGTTTTGGAATGAGTGCGACAGTGCAGTTTTCAACTGCCGCCAAGTCGACCGCGTTCAAGCTTCCAATTTCAGCCCTGGTGGCCGAGCACACTGGTGCTTTTGTTTGGGTATTCGATGAAAAGCAAGGTGTGGTCAACAAACGGATTGTTCAACCCCATGACGTCTCTGAAAGCGACTTTCTGGTCAAAGACGGCCTAAACAATGGCGAGTTGATTGTCACTGCCGGCACCCACGTTCTGAACGAAGGCCAAAAGGTTCGTCGCTTCATTGAAACAAGCGATCTTTCCAAATGAGAAAAATCAACCTGTCGCGCTGGGCGCTTGAAAACCAGCCATTGGTTCGATACCTTCTGGCGGTATTCATTTTCGCCGGAGTCGCCGCATTTTTCTCCTTGGGCCAGGAAGAAGACCCGCCATTCGTGTTTCGCGGCATGGTGGTGCGTGCCTACTGGCCAGGAGCAACCGCCATGCAAATGGGTCAGCAGGTGGCCGACCCGATTGAAAAGGTAATTCAGGAAATTCCTTACGCCTACAAAATACGCTCGTACTCCAAGCCTGGTGAAACCGTCATTTTTCTTCAACTGGATGACAGCGCACCGCCCAGGCAAGTGGCCGACATTTGGTACACCACACGAAAACGGGTCAGCGACATGGCTGGAACACTGCCGCGTGGTGTCGTAGGGCCATTTTTCAACGATGAGTTTGGCGATACCTTTGGGGTGTTGCTGGCATTCTCCGCAGATGGATTCAAGTATGCCGAGCTAAAGGACTTCGTGACACAGGTACGTCAGGAAATGCTCAAAGTGCCCGATGTGGCCAAGGTGCAGCTATTTGGCGTTCAACCTGAAAAAGTGTTTATCGATGTCTCGCATTACAAAATTGCGCAATTGGGTATTTCTGCGCAAGACATTTTCAATCAAATCAACAGCCAGAATGTCGTGACTTCTCAGGGTGTTTTGAGTCTGGAAGAGCAAAAAGTGTGGTCAAGGGTGCAGGGGCAGTTTGAGTCCATTGAAGACCTTGCCAACCTGCCGATTCGGGCGGGAAAAAACACACTCCTGCTCAAAGACATCGCCCACGTTCATCGCGGCTATCAAGACCCACCTGTGTCCAAAATGCGCTTCAATGGCAAAGAGGTGATTGGCTTGGGGATTTCCATGGTCAATGGTGGCGATATTATCCGCCTTGGCCAAGAGTTGGAAAAAGTTGAGCGCCGCATACTGGCTGAACTCCCCGTGGGCATTGAGCTTCAGCGCGTGGCGGATCAGCCCAAATCAGTCAGTACCTCGGTCAATGAGTTTGTGAAAGTACTGATTGAGGCGATTGTAATTGTGTTGGCAGTCAGCTTTTTGAGTTTGGGGCTGCACAGCAAACCGTTTCGAATTGACACCCGACCGGGCTTGGTCGTTGCGCTGACCATTCCTCTTGTGCTGGCGCTTACCTTTTTGGCCATGTCGTTTTTCAACATTAACCTGCACAAAATTTCGCTGGGCGCGCTGATTATCGCTCTGGGTTTGTTGGTGGACGATGCGATCATCGCGGTTGAAATGATGGTTCGCAAACTTGAAGAGGGTTATTCGCGCTTCGATGCGGCTATTTTTGCTTACGACTCCACGGCGATTCCCATGCTGACAGGCACCTTGATTACAGCAGCGGGCTTTCTGCCCATTGCCCTGGCGCAATCGGCAGCGGGGGAATACACCTATTCAATTTTTGCGGTGACCGCCATTGCCTTGGTGTTGTCTTGGTTTGTCGCAGTTATTTTTGTGCCTTACATTGGCTATTGGTTGCTTAAAAAGCCCAAAGACGGGCAGGGCCACACGGAGGTGTTCGACACACCGTTTTACCAGCGCTTCCGCCACTGGATTGAGGTGTGCGTTAACCACCGCTGGATCACGATATCGGTCACCGTGCTGGCTTTTATCGGTGGCGGCTATTCTTTCAAATTCATTGAGCAGCAGTTTTTCCCTGATTCCAACCGTTTGGAAATCATGGTGAATTTGTGGTTGCCCGAGGGCACCGCATTTGAGGAAACCGAAAAACAGGCGATCAAGCTTGAGCAGTGGTTGGCCAAGCAACCCGAAGTGCAGGGCTATGCCAGTTTTGTGGGTGATGGCGCGCCGCGTTTTTATCTGTCGCTGGATCAAAAATTTGTGCAAAGCAATTTGGCCGAGCTGATTGTCATTCCCAAAACATTCGAAGACCGGGAAATACTTCGGGGCAAACTGAAAGCGCATCTGGAAGGCAACTTCCCCGACATTCGCCCGCGAATTACCCTGTTGCCCAATGGCCCGCCCGTCACTTATCCCGTTCAGTTTGTGGTGCAGGGCCCGGATCCACGCGTGGTACGAGTGGTGGCCGACAAGGTGAAAGAGGCGGTAGCCTCCAGCGAATATACCCGCGGCACGCATGACAACTGGAATGAAAACATCAAGGTGATGAAGGTTGAGGTAGACCAGGCTCGCGCCCGTGCCTTGGGGGTTAGCAGCCAAAGTATTGCGGAGTCCTCGCATGTCATTTTGTCAGGCGTAACCATTGGGCAGTACCGGGAAAATAATCGCCTGATCGATATTGTGTTTCGCAACCCTGAAAGCGAACGCGACACCCTGGCTGAACTCATGAATGCCAACGTTCCCACAGCAAGCGGTGCCTATGTGCCCTTGTCCCAGGTGGGCAATGTCACCATGAGCTTTGAGCCTGGGGTGATTTGGCGTGAGGGTGGTGAGTTCGGAATTACTGTAAAGGCCGATGTGGTCTCCGGTATTCAGGGCACCACCGTTGCTTTGGCCATGAACAAGGCCCTCGATCCGCTTCGTGCTGAATTACCGCTGGGTGTATCAGTGAATCTGGATGGGCTTGCCGCTGATTCTGGCAAGGCACAGCAGTCGATCATGGCCAATGTGCCTTTGATGCTGTTTATCGTGCTTACCTTGCTGATGTTGCAACTGAAAAGCTTTGGCCGAACCTTGCTGGTTTACTTCACCGGCCCGTTGGGAATTATTGGTGCCGCTTTGGCCTTGATCATCACTGCGCGCCCGTTTGGGTTTGTTGCACAGCTGGGCGTGATTGCCTTGTTCGGGATGATCATTCGAAATTCGGTTATTTTGGTGGACCAAATCGAGCAAGACAGGGCAGCTGGTGTAGACCCTTATGAGGCCATCATTGGCTCGACCATTCGGCGCTCTCGGCCAATTTTACTGACTGCAGCGGCCGCCGTGCTGGCCATGATTCCATTGATGCGTTCGCAGTTCTGGGGGCCCATGGCAGTGGCGATCATGGGCGGGTTGATTGTGGCTACTCTGCTAACCCTGTTTTTCCTGCCAGCGTTGTACGCTGCAGCTTATAGAATTCGCAAACCCAAGTTGTAAACCGGGGCCGGAAATTACCATCTCAGTACTTGTGTTGTCCATGCAATGCTGAATTTCTTGAAAGGGGTGATGATTTTTTGCTCGGTCAATAAACGGTAACCAGCGGCTTGGTGCACTTTCAGTTCGGCAACACGCATGCGGAACAGCGCCCGCAATGGTCTTGTAAACAGGCGTTGGTCTGCAGGCATGTTTTTCCAGGCCAGGTCGGTTCTTTCAAGCAGATGCTCGCCCACCTCGCTGAACAGGGTTGTACTGGCCTCGCTGTGTTCCCTGCGTTTGATTTGATCTGCTGTTACCCCGTGTTTGGCCAGCAATTCAACAGGCAAGGGCTGAAATCCCTGGTCCAGGTACTTTGCCAGCCTGAGCAACTGGCACAGGCGGGTGGCTGAAGTCCAGAATTCCAGCAACTGTGTGCAATCCGTGTTTGGATATCCAAAACGGGCCTGAACCAAGTGAACCCAGGGCTTGGTTTCCAACAGTACGTCGTTGTGCCAATCCGCCATGCTGTTGTAACGCTTGGGCTCGCATCCGCTGGCCACCCGGTTAATCAATTCGCCCCAGTGCTCTGCCGGTAGTGTGGCAATCACTGGTTTTGATATCGCGGTAATGACCGGGTGAGGGTTGCTGTTGCCCCCGGCGTTGGCGAGGGCGTTTTGCCACCAGCCCAGTTTGACCTGTGTCAAGCCAGCCTCCAGCTGCTTCAGGCAAGCCTGCCGCAACTCGTGATTCAAGGTGAAGCAGCCAAGCCAAAATGCCTTCAGTTCCTCGGTTTGAAACAGAGTTGCGTAGTGCAGGGAGGCGGTTTCCCCGCTTACTTTCTCGCGGCAGTAGGCAAGCGGGTTTTCTAGAGATACGGCCATGTCACCTTCTAATTGGGGGTAATCCAGTCAATAAGTGACATTGTAAGGGCTTCAAAGTTAAAATCGGGCTATAATGCGCGCCTGCATGCGGATGTGGCGAAATTGGTAGACGCACCAGATTTAGGTTCTGGCGTAGCAATACGTGAAGGTTCGAGTCCTTTCATCCGCACCACCCCTCTTGTGCCCCGGGTATATCGCTTCTGGGGCGGTCCAGTTTTACCAAGCCCCCGCCAAAGCAGCTTCATACTTGTGTAAGATATCGGCAATTGTAGAGCCTTTACGCCCATTAACCACCCCCTTGGTCAACCTTGCCAAGGCAACTAGTTCAAGAGTTCCAAATGACTGAAACAACCACCACTGCCAGCTCACTCGAGAAAACCATTTCCTTGAAGCTGTCGGTTGAAAAAATCAATGCTGAAGTTGAAAAGCGCCTGAAAAAGGTAGCTCGTACAGCTCGCATGCCCGGTTTCCGCCCAGGTAAAGTGCCCATGAAAATGGTGGTACAAAACTATGGTCCCCAAGTGCATTCTGAAGTGTTGAACGATGAAATCGGTCGTACTTTCAGCGAAGAAGTTCAAAAGCAGGATCTGCGTGTGGCTGGTCAGCCCCGCATCGAAGCCGCCAAGGACGCCGCTGACGACGCTTTTGAGTTCAACGCCATTTTTGAAGTGTTCCCCGAAGTGAAGTTTGGTGACTTCGCTACATTGGAAATCGAGAAAACAGTGGTTGAAGTGTCCGACTCTGAAGTGGACAAAACCATTGAAATTCTGCGCAAGCAGCGCGCCAGTTTTGCTGAAGTAGACCGTGGCTCCGCTGAAGAAGACAAGGTAACTCTGGATTTCGTCGGTAAAATTGACGACGTCCCCTTCGATGGCGGCACAGCCGAAGACTTCTCGTTTGTAATCGGCAAGGGCCAAATGCTGCCTGAATTTGAAGCTGCGGCAAAGGGCTTGAAAAAAGGCGAAGAGAAAACCTTCGACCTGGCTTTCCCGGCCGATTACCACGGCAAGGACGTTGCAGGTAAAACTGCCCAGTTCACAATCACAATCAAGAAAGTGGAAGGCCCCCAGTTGCCTGAACTGAACGAAGAGTTCGCCAAGGCCATGGGCATCGCTGACGGTTCCCTGGAAAAGCTGCGTGAAGACGTGCGCGTGAACTTGAGCCGCGAAGTCAGCAACCGCACCAAGGCGCAAACCAAAGAAGCAGTCATGAATGCACTGTTGAAAGTGACTGAATTCGATGTGCCCAAAGCCCTGATTCAATCTGAAACCACCGAATTGGCCTCCCGTGCACGCCAGGACCTGAAGGCCCGTGGCATGCAAAACGTGGAAGAAATTCAGCTGCCCGAAGACATTTTCGCTGCACAAGCCGAGCGCCGTGTTCGCTTGGGCCTGATCGTGTCAGACTTGGTAAAAGAAAACAGCTTGCAAGCCAAACCCGAGCAGGTGCGTGCCTTCATCGAAGAGCAGGCCCAAAGCTACGAGAACCCTGCGGAAGTGATGCAGTGGTATTTCCAGGATCGCGCCCGTTTGGCGGATGTGGAAGCGGTTATTCTGGAAGACAATGTGGTTGAATTCGCTTTGAGCAAATCCAAAGTGGTTGAAAAGAAATTGTCCTTTGACGAACTGATGGGAAATAAATAAATGATGTGGAACCCTCGCTCTATGACTAACAACATGAACAATTCTGGTGCGCTTGAAACCCAGGGCAATATGTACGTGCCCATGGTGATTGAGCAAAGTGGTCGGGGCGAGCGGGCCTATGACATTTATTCGCGCTTGCTCAAAGAGCGCGTTATTTTCCTGGTGGGGCCGATCAACGATCAAATGGCCAACGTCATCGTGGCGCAAATGTTGTTCCTCGAAAGCGAAAACCCCGACAAAGACATTGCGCTGTATATCAACAGCCCAGGTGGTTCTGTGTCAGCGGGCATGGCCATTTACGACACCATGCAGTTCATCAAACCCGATGTTTCAACTCTTTGTACAGGCCTGGCGGCCAGCATGGGCGCGTTCTTGTTGTCTTCTGGCACCAAGGGCAAGCGTTTTTCGCTGCCCAACAGCCGAATCATGATTCACCAGCCTTTGGGTGGCGTGCAGGGTCAGGCATCCGACATTGAAATTCATGCCAAGGAAATCTTGTATTTGCGTGAGAAATTGAACGGAATACTGGCTGAGAACACAGGTAAGACCATCGAAGAGATTGCGCGTGACACAGATCGTGATAACTTTATGGGTGCAGACTCTGCCAAAGAGTATGGCTTGATTGACGACGTGTTGAAGCACCGTGTGCCTCCGGCCGACAAGAAGTAACTGCAGTAACATTAAAACCTTGATTTCTTGATTGCCCCTGCGGGGGCTTTCCAGAGGATAAAAGATGTCAGAAAAGAAAGGCTCAAGCGAAAAGCTGCTGTATTGCTCCTTCTGCGGCAAAAGCCAGCATGAGGTAAAAAAATTGATCGCAGGGCCCTCTGTGTTCATCTGCGATGAATGCATTGAGTTGTGCAACGACATCATTCGTGATGAAGCAGCGGAGGCCACGGCCACAGGTGGCGGCGACAAGCTACCCACCCCTCAGGAAATTCGTTCCATTCTTGACCAGTATGTGATTGGGCAGGACAAAGCCAAGCGTGTGCTGGCTGTAGCGGTTTACAACCACTACAAACGCTTGCGCCACATGAGCAAGAAAGACGACATTGAACTGACGAAAAGCAATATTTTGCTGGTTGGTCCAACGGGTTCGGGTAAAACGCTGTTGGCCCAAACTCTGGCCCGTTTGTTGAATGTACCTTTCGTCATTGCCGATGCCACTACGCTGACCGAAGCCGGTTACGTGGGCGAAGATGTGGAAAACATCATTCAGAAACTGCTGCAAAGCTGCAACTATGAAGTCGAAAAAGCGCAGCGCGGCATTGTTTATATTGACGAAATCGACAAGATTTCCCGCAAGTCAGACAACCCGTCCATTACACGCGATGTGTCGGGCGAGGGTGTACAACAAGCCTTGCTGAAATTGATTGAGGGCACTGTGGCCTCTGTTCCTCCACAGGGCGGCCGCAAACACCCCAACCAGGATTTCGTTCAAATTGACACCACCAACGTACTATTTATCGTGGGTGGTGCATTTGAAGGTTTGGACAAGGTGATTCGTAACCGTTCCGAGCGTTCGGGTATTGGCTTTGGTGCAACCGTGAAAAGCAAGGAAGAGGGCAATGTGGGCACCCTGCTGGCAGAAGTTGAGCCAGAAGACTTGATCAAGTTCGGTATCATTCCTGAATTGGTGGGTCGCTTGCCTGTAATTGCCACCCTCGAAGAACTGGATGAACCCGCTCTGATCGAGATTTTGACCAAGCCGAAAAATGCCATGGTCAAGCAGTTCGAAAAGCTGCTTGAGATGGACGGTGCTGAACTCGAAGTTCGCCCATCGGCGTTAAGCGCAATTGCCAAGAAAGCAATTCAGCGCAAAACAGGTGCGCGTGGTTTGAGAACCATTCTTGAACAGGCTTTGCTCGGCATTATGTACGATCTGCCTGGCGACACGAATGTCAAGAAAGTGGTGATTGATGAAAATACAATCAACGGTACGGGCCAGCCTTTGCTGATCTACGAAGACCAGCCCAAAGTGGCCAGCAGCAAAGACAAATCCTGATGCTGAAAACCACACCAAAACAGATTGCAAAATGATTAAAAAAGCCCAACTCCACGGTTGGGCTTTTTCTTTTCAGTGGTATTGTTAAATTGGTCGTGAAATAAAGCTTGAATAAGCGCGTTTTAACCCCACTGTAGGGTTATGCATTTAATAGGTGATTCATATGTCAGCAACTAACGTGCTTCCGGAACAACCCATCGAATTGTCACTGCTTCCATTGCGAGATGTAGTCGTGTTCCCGCACATGGTCATTCCGCTTTTCGTGGGCCGTCCAAAATCCATCAAAGCGTTGGAAATCGCGATGGAAACAGGCAAGAGTATTCTTCTGGTGGCGCAAAAATCTGCCACCAAAGATGAACCCAGCGACAAAGACATTTACAACATCGGCTGTGTCGCCAATGTACTCCAAATGCTGAAGCTGCCCGACGGCACCGTAAAGGTTTTGGTAGAGGGTGTGCAGCGTGCACGTTTGACCAAGGTAACGGATGAGGGAACACACTTCGCGGCCACGGCTTTGCCCTTGCTGCCCGATCCTTCACAGAGCCCGGAAACCGAGGCCATGAAGCGTGCCGTGATGGCGCAGTTTGATTCTTACGTGAAATTGAACAAGAAAATTCCGCCAGAAATTTTGACATCGCTGGCCAGCATTGAAGACATCGGCCGATTGGCGGATACCATTGTCAGCCACTTGCCATTGAAGCTGGAGCAGAAGCAATCCATTTTGGAAACCTTCAGCATTGCCCAGCGCTTGGAAGCTTTGTTGTCTCAACTAGAAACCGAGATCGATATTCTTCAGGTGGAAAAGCGCATCCGTGGTCGTGTAAAGCGCCAAATGGAAAAAAGCCAGCGCGAGTACTATTTGAACGAGCAGGTCAAAGCCATTCAGAAAGAACTGGGTGAGGGCGAAGATGGCGCGGACATGGAGGAGCTTGAAAAGCGAATCAAGGCTGCGCGCATGCCCAAGGAAGCCCTGAAAAAAGCCGAAGCCGAATTGAAGAAGCTCAAGCTGATGTCGCCCATGTCTGCTGAAGCCACTGTGATTCGCAATTACATCGACGTTTTGGTGGGTTTGCCCTGGAAGAAAAAAACCAAAATCAACAACGACCTTGCCAATGCCGAAAAGGTATTGGATGAAGATCATTATGGTTTGGAGAAAGTGAAAGAGCGCATTGTGGAGTACCTCGCGGTGCAGCAGCGTGTCGACAAACTGAAGGCACCTATTCTCTGTTTGGTGGGTCCCCCCGGAGTTGGTAAAACTTCGCTTGGACAATCTGTGGCCAAGGCAACAAACCGCAAGTTTGTTCGCATGGCCTTGGGTGGCGTGCGTGATGAAGCTGAAATTCGTGGCCACCGCAAAACCTATATTGGTTCCATGCCTGGCAAGGTATTGAACAGCATTACGAAAGTAGGTGTTCGCAATCCGCTGTTTTTGCTGGATGAGATCGACAAGATGGGACAGGACTTCCGTGGCGACCCCGCATCGGCTTTGTTGGAAGTACTGGATCCCGAGCAGAACAGCACCTTTATAGACCATTACGTGGAAGTGGAATACGACTTGAGCGATGTGATGTTTGTGGCCACTGCAAACTCACTGAACATCCCACATGCTTTGTTGGACCGCATGGAGGTGATTCGCTTGAGCGGTTACACCGAAGACGAGAAAGTGAACATCACGCAAAAGTATTTGCTGCCCAAGCAGTTGAAAAACAACGGCGTGAAAGACGAAGAGCTGAGTGTTTCCGAAGCAGCAATTCGTGATGTCATTCGCTTCTACACCCGCGAGGCGGGTGTGCGTGGTCTTGAGCGTGAAATGTCCAAAATTTGCCGCAAGGTTGTGCGTCAAATGGTGTTGGGCAAAAACGAAAAGAAAGTGCTGGTGACTCCGAAGAACCTCGACAAATTCCTGGGCGTTCGTCGCTTCAATTTCGGCATGGCTGAAAAAGAAAATCAGGTGGGTCAGGTCACTGGTTTGGCATGGACGGAGGTGGGCGGTGAATTGCTGACCATTGAAACTGTGTCCATGCCAGGCAAGGGCAATGTCATTCGCACAGGTTCTCTCGGTGATGTGATGAAAGAATCGGTGGAGGCTGCCCGTTCAGTGGTGCGCGCACGCGCGAACCGATTGGGAATTCGCAACGATGCTTTCGAGAAGCGCGACATTCACGTGCATGTACCTGAAGGCGCGACACCGAAAGATGGGCCCTCAGCCGGTATTGCGATGACCACTGCATTGGTGTCGACTTTGACGAATATGCCGGTGCGTTCTGACGTTGCAATGACTGGTGAAATTACTCTCCGTGGCGAAGTTTTGGGTATCGGTGGCTTGAAAGAAAAGCTGCTTGCTGCTCACCGCGGTGGTATTAAAACAGTGCTGATTCCCGAAGAAAACGTGAAGGATTTGGCAGAAATTCCAGCCAATGTGAAGAATAGTTTGGAGATTATTCCGGTGAAATGGATTGATCAAGTGCTGCAACATGCCTTGGAATCGCTACCAGAGCCAGTCTCCGAGCCGGCCGAGGTAATTGCGGGCAAAGCTGATGAGGCTGCTGCAAACCCAAGTGTAAAGCACTGATATCAATCGGTATTTTGAACAAGCCTCCGCATGAAAATGTGGAGGTTTTTTTTTGTGCATCGCGGAAAGCCTTAGCTGGCTTGAAAAATAAGGGTTATCCGCCCGCAAAATGTGTTGACAGCTAGGTTTCAGGCATGTCTAAATTAAGAACTGGAAGCAACGTGGTGCCTGTTTTTGGGCACTTTTTATTTGTCACCATGAGGGGGCTTTTTACATGAATAAAACCGAACTGATCGATCAAATTGCTGAGTCAGCAGAAATCTCCAAAGCGGCCGCTGGTCGTGCATTGGATGCAATGATTGCTGCTGTTAAAACTACCTTGAAAAAAGGTGGATCAGTAACTTTGGTTGGTTTTGGAACCTTTGCTGTTGGCAAGCGTGCTGCACGCAGCGGCCGTAACCCACGCACTGGCGCAACAATCAAAATCAAGGCAGCCAAAGTGCCCAAGTTCCGTCCCGGCAAAGCCCTGAAAGACGCAGTGAATTAAATTTAAAATTTTTTTGACAAAAGGTATTGCAGGCCGAGTTAATTTGTATATAATTGCGGTCTTGGCTGATTCGCAGCAAGACAAACACTAGTAAAACAGTGAGCGTCGGGTGCTTAGCTCAGTTGGTAGAGCGGAGCCCTTACAAGGCTTAGGTCGGGAGTTCGAGCCTCTCAGCACCCACCAACATTGCGAAACAGCAACCAACTCTGGAGTGGTAGTTCAGTTGGTTAGAATACCGGCCTGTCACGCCGGGGGTCGCGGGTTCGAGCCCCGTCCACTCCGCCAAACAAAAAAGGGAATCTTCGGATTCCCTTTTTTCATTTCCACGCTCTCATTCATTTCCAACCCCGGCCGCGCCCCACACGGTTTTCCGGTGTTTACCTTCAGGTATAGTATCCGCTTGTTGTTCAACACTAAATACCTACAAAACATGTTTGAATTCATCCGAAACAATCAGAAGATCATGCAGTTTGTGCTGCTGCTGTTTATTGCACCCGCATTTGCCTTGTTTGGTCTTGAGGGGTACAACACTGTCAGTGCTGACGCAAACGCGTTGGCGATTGTGGGCGATTATCCAATTACCCAGGAAGAGTTCGATCAGGTTAAGCGTGAGCGTATTGAAGAAGCACGTGCGCAGTCAGGCGACAACTTTGATCCAAAGGTGTTTGAATCACCAGAAATCAATCGCCAATTGTTGGATACATTGGTGCTTCAATATTTGCTTCAACAGTCGGTACAAAAGCAATATTTGACGGCTTCAGACAAAGCCTTGGCTGAAGACATCGCTCGCACTCCCTTGTTTCAGGTGGATGGCAAATTCGATCTTGAAACTTACAAGCGCGAGTTGGCTGCACGTGGTTTAACGCCTGCGCAGCACGAGGCAAATGTGCGTTTTGGCTTGGCGAGAAACCAGGTGCTTGACCCGGTTTTGCGTGCTTCTTTTTTCCCGGAAACACTGAAAACCCAGCTGGATGATGTGCAGTTGGCCGGTCGAGTGGTGCGCGTTAAAAATATTGACTTGGCCCCATACCTGGCCAACGTCAGTATTACGGATGAGCAAGTGGCTGCATTTTATGAAGCGAACAAAACCCAATTCATGGCACCTCAAAAAGCCGATGTGGAATATGTGGTGTTGTCGCCAGACACCATCAAATCCAAGATTGCAGTGAGCGATGCAGACATTGCAGCTTACTATGAACAAAACAAGGCCCGTTTTTCTGCTCCTGAAGAACGTCGTGCACGCCACATTTTGCTGGATGCCGAGAAAGAAGGTGCCTCTGCAGACGAACTGAAGGCAGCGGCGGAAAAAGTGTTGGCCGAGTTGAAAGCGAATCCATCCAGGTTTGCTGAAATTGCCAAGCAATACTCAATCGATCCGGGCTCATCAAATCAGGGTGGAGATCTCGGATTCTTCGGCAAAGGCGCCATGGTTCCCGAGTTTGAACAGGCCGTGTTTTCTCAGAAGAAAGGCGAACTCAGCGGCTTGGTGAAGAGCCAGTTTGGTTATCACATTGTTGAGGTAACCGACATTCGTGGTGGTGAGGTTCAAGCACTTGAGGAAGTGAAAACTCAAATTTCAGATGAAATCAAAAATCAAAAGATGACTGCGCAGTATGCCGATGCACAAGGGCGCTTCACCGAGTTGGTGTATGAAGGTGGTCAGTCGTTTGAGAACGTGATCAAGGCACTTGGTGTGCAGGCACAAACATTCAATGGTTTGACGCAAGGTGTAGCCAACGCGCCAGAGGTCTTGAAAGACGCGAAAGTGATGGCAGAAATTTTTTCATCGGACTCGATTGAAAGTAAAAACAACACCAAGGCTGTGCAAGTGGGTGAAGCCATGGTGTCTGCCCGCATCGTGAATTACACGGCTGCAGCAGCACGCCCGCTGGAGGAAATGAAGCCAGTGATTCAGGCTCGCTTAAAGCAGGAAGAAGCTGCAAAGGCTGCACTGAAAGACGCAGATGCTTTGGCTGCCAAGCTGGACAGTGAAAAGCCACAGGCTGGTTCTGATTTGTTGACCGGTTTTGCGGATTCAAGAACAGTGTCCGCTCTGAGCGCGGAGGGTTTGCCTGGTTTGGTGGCTCAGTCCGTGTTGAACACGGGTGTGTCTGAACTACCCAAAGCGAAGGTGGTTGGACTAGGCAACAACGGCTATGCGGTGGCGTGGGTTGAAAGCAGTGCACCGTCTTCGGAAGTCAAAGCGAAAGCAGATCCGCAGGTGGTTCAGTACTACGAGAATATTGCAGGGCAGGTGTATCAGGAAGCCTTGCTGCTGGCTGCACGCGATGCCATGAAAAAGCGTGTTGAAGTCGAGATCAAGAAGACGTTTTAATCTTGCAGGTATAGTGGATGCTGATGTGGTCGATTTGCAGCGCATCGCATCCCCGATTGACGTGGTTGTAGTTGATTTGCAGCGCGTCACTCATTCTGCCTTGATCAAGTCGAATTCCCCTTTTTGAATCTGGCTCAGGGCATGCGAAACGCGAGCGCGTCTTCGCATCAGATCCTGGCGGATCTGCCCCTCGCTGCGAATCAAAATGGGCGACTTGATCTTGAATCAGCAGAACGATGTAACGCTGCTGCAAATCCAGACCTCACCTTAAGTCGCTTAGCGCACGCGGTAAAAGATAACGCGAACTCGTATACGCTACCCGTAATATCTTCACTTCAATGTCGCTGAAAACGTCGGCCAAATATTTTCCAGAATTTTCGGTTGCGCCCCCGCATTTGGATGAATTCCATCTGCTTGAAACGCAGTGGGGTCTAGCGCGAAACCTTCCAGCATAAACGGCACCAAAGGCACCTTCTGTTTTCGTGCTACCTCTGGGAATGTATCGCCAAAGCGGCGGGCATATGCTGGCCCGTAATTCGATGGAATTTGCATGCCAATCAGTACAGCCTGAGCGCCATTGCGCCGGGCCGTGACCAGCATATTGGTCAAGTTGTCTTTCATCGTGTCCAGGGACAATCCGCGTAATCCGTCGTTGGCGCCAAGTTCCAAAATCATGTGTGTGGGTTGGTGTTGTTTCAGCAGGGCTGGCAAGCGTGTTTTCCCCCCGGCTGTGGTTTCACCTGACACTGACGCATTCACGACCTTGCAGTGCGGGAACTTTTCAGCCAAACGGACCTCCATTAAAGCGACCCAACCTTGTTCTTTGGGCAAGCCGTAAGCGGCCGAAAGGCTGTCGCCCATCACCAGTATTTTGCATTCCTGGCCTGTAGTTGCCGCAAAGCTGGATACACTGGTGGATAATCCAAAAGCGATCAGGCCCAATGCGAAGGCGTTGTTAATTTTTTTTGCAGTAAAGGCAAACATGAGTCGTGCAATCCTCGAAGTCGAAGGTTTAAATCAGCTGGTTCAAGACGGGCAAAGCAGTTTGTCCATTCTTGAGAACATTTCGTTCACTATAAATCAAGGCGAAGCGGTTGCCATTGTGGGTGCCTCCGGTTCAGGCAAATCCACATTGTTGGGCATGCTTGCTGGGTTGGACATTCCATCCAGTGGCGCAGTTCGCTTTTTGGGGGAAGACTTAACTCAACTTAACGAAGACCGCCGTGCCAGCCTGCGAGCTGAGCATGTGGGTTTTGTATTTCAATCCTTTCAGTTGTTGGATCACTTGAGTGCACTTGAGAATGTGATGCTGGCTACTGAACTGACGCCAATGCAAAATCGCGAAAAGGCCTGTAAGGATATGCTTGAGCGGGTGGGTTTGGGTGATCGCCTCAACCACACACCCAAAACCCTTTCGGGAGGCGAGCAGCAACGCGTGGCCTTGGCTAGGGCGTTTGTGCGTAAACCCACGATTGTGTTCGCCGATGAGCCAACTGGCAGCCTGGATTTTGCAACCGGCCAGCGAATAATTGACTTGATGTTTGACCTTCAGAAAGAGCAGGGCACCACTTTGATTCTGGTGACCCACGATGACAAGCTTGCGGCACGCTGTTCACGGCAATTGACCATTGCGGCGGGCGCTTTGGCCCAAGAGGTGGTTTAACCACGCTTTCATCCGCCCGGCAATTTCGCTCGCATGTGAAACGTACAAACCCTCTCGCTCACCCGCCAGCGGTTCAAGCGACAGCCCATGTAGATACACCGCGAATGATGCGGCTTTGAATTCATCCAGACCTTGCCCCAACATGGCCGCTACTGCGCCGGCAAGTACATCTCCACTGCCTGCGGTCGCCAGTGCGGGGCCACCCGTGGTGTTGATCTCAATTTGATTCGAATTGCAGACCAAACTGCCAGTGCCTTTCAACACCACGGTGCAGTCAAATTGAGAGGCCAGGGATTGCGCCGCCTTCACGCGATCGGCCTGAATCATTTCAGTTGTGCTTTGGAGAAGGCGTGCGGCCTCCAGCGGGTGCGGCGTCAACACCAGGTTTTTAGAGCGATGTTTTCGCCGGTAGTGCTGTAGCCGCGCACGCAATACCGAATTGGCTGCAAGAAGGTTCAGTGCGTCGGCGTCCCACACCATATCCAGACCTTTGTCGTGTTCAAGCAGTGCATGAACCATGTTCAAGGCCTCTTCACTTTGCCCCAAGCCTGGGCCGATCACAGCCGTATCCGCAAACTCAAGATTGCTTTCCAGCCCCTTGTTCATGATTTCCGGAAAGATCAGGTCGAGAAAGGGTGATTGGCCTTGACGCTGAACATCGGGCAAGTGCATGTCGGCTTCATGCAGCAGCGTCAAGGCTACTCGCCCGCAGCCCAGCATCAGGGCGGTTCTGGCGCTCAGTACGCAGGCTCCTACCATGCCTTGTTGGCCACCGAGCACAGCAATGCTGCCAAAGCTGCCTTTGTGGTGCTGATGGCCTCGTTTTGGCAGGTGTTGCAATTGATCAAGCCGGGAAACCGCGTGAACAAACATGCCCAATTCGGCCGTGTGCGGCCCCGTATCAAGCAGGGCGTCGCAATTTAGCGTGTCTATCCACAGCTCACCGCACAAATCTTTGCCTTGTTCACTTAGCAGGCCGTGCTTGCAGGCCAGGTAGCTGAAAGTGGTGTGCGCCTGAACCGCTGCGCCGGGCGCACTACCCGTATCGCAGTTCAGCCCGCTGGGGCAGTCCAGCGCATAAACCCAGGCCTTGTGGTGGTGGGCATTCACATGTCGAATCAATCGCTCTATTGCACCCTGTGGGGATCTGTCACAGGCTATTCCCAGCAGCCCGTCGATAATCACTGTGCCGGTATCAATGTCAGGCAAGGGCATGTCGGGTTCAAATTCCATGGGTTGAACACCGTGTGCCAAAGCCCACAATACAGCCTGCATGCGGTCTTTTGAGCCTGTTTTTCCATCGCTTACTTGCAGAAGGTTGACTTGCAGGCCTTTGCGTTTCAACTCCCCGGCCACAATGCAGGCATCTCCCCCATTGTTGCCTGGCCCGGCGAGCACCAGGCAAGGCGGTGAATGTGTCTTGCTGTGAACAATTTGATCGACAATTTTCAGGGCCGACCGTACCCCGGCGGCTTGCATGAGCAAAAAAGAATCGATGTGCGCAAAAGCCGCCTGTTCCAGCGCCCGGATTTGCTTGACTGACAGCACCGGCATTGATTTTTGGTCCAACTGTTGCCATTTGGCATGGTCAAGGTTCTCGGGGCTTAGTTCAATCAGTTCGGGCATGCGTATTCCAAGGAAATTCAGGGTGGTTTATCCGGGCTTTGTGCCCAGTTTCGGGGCCATAGCACTTATAATTCAAGATTACCTCAACCACCCCCGCTGCTGTTATGTCTCTTGCCCTGTCTTCGGCTGATCAATTCGATGTTTCCACCTTCCACGGCGCGTCTGCCTTGTCTGCTTTTCGTGCAGAAGGTTTGCTGAAACGCCTGCAAGCCATTGATTCAAACGTGTCGGCGGTGCGTGCGCATTTCGTTCATTTTGTGGCCACCCGGGGTGCGCTGGAGGGGCCGCAGCGCAAGGTGATGGAAGGCCTGCTCGATTACGGCCATCCTGCGCCGGCTTTGGACCGTGTCGACCTCAGCTGTGTGGTTGTTCCCCGCTTGGGTACGGTCAGCCCCTGGGCCTCCAAGGCCACCGACATTGCTCACAACGCTGGCCTGGCCAATGTGGTGCGAATGGAGCGCGGTATTGAGTTTCAACTGACATTCAAAAAGGGCCTGCTGGGTGGCAGCAAGCTGCCCGAAGGCACAGCGTTGCAAGCCTTGAAGGCTGTTCTCTACGACCGCATGACCGAGACTGTTTTGCCCGATGGCTTTGATGTAAAAGGCCTGTTCCTGCCCCTGCAGGGTAAAAGCCTCCAAATTGTGGAGCTTAGCGAAGGACGTAATTCCCTGGTGAAAGCCAACAGCGAACTTGGTCTGGCGCTGAGCGACGATGAAATTGATTACCTGCTGGATGCCTATACTGTGATGGGTCGCTCACCCACAGACGTCGAACTGATGATGTTCGCGCAGGCGAACAGCGAACACTGCCGTCACAAAATTTTCAACGCAACCTGGACGATTGACGGACAGGCGCAAAATGAAACACTGTTCGGGATGATTCGCAACACCCACAAAACCACGCCGCAAGGCACGGTGGTGGCATATTCCGACAATGCAGCCGTAATTGCTGGTGGCAAGGCTGAGCGCTTTTTTGCTGATGCGGATGGCGTGTATCGACCGCACGAGGAAACCACGCATTTTGTGATCAAGGTTGAAACCCACAACCATCCCACCGCTATTTCGCCATATGCGGGCGCTGCCACCGGTTCAGGCGGCGAAATACGTGACGAGGGTGCCACTGGCCGTGGCGCCAAGCCCAAAGCTGGCCTGTGTGGTTTTACCACCTCGCATTTGCGTTTTGAAGGTGGCAATGAAAGCTGGGAAAGTGGGCAAGACGCATTGGTGCCACTGGAGCAACGTGCAGAGCAGCCACAGCCTGTCGGCATTCCCACACGCATCGCCACGCCTGAACAAATCATGATCGATGGCCCAATTGGTGCGGCTGCCTTCAACAATGAATTTGGTCGCCCAAACCTGGGTGGCTATTTCCGCACATTCGAGCAACGTGTGGGTGATCGTGTTTATGGTTATCACAAGCCCATCATGATTGCGGGTGGCCTGGGCAACATTCGGGAAGTGCACACCCACAAGTGCGATTTGCCTGCGGGCAGCTTGTTGATTCAACTGGGTGGCCCTGGCATGCGCATTGGCATGGGCGGTGGTGCAGCTTCGTCGATGAATGCCGGTACCAACACAGAGTCGCTCGATTTTGATTCTGTACAGCGTGCCAACCCTGAAATGGAACGCCGTGCGCAGGAAGTACTCGACCGCTGCTGGACTCTGGGCGAGGCCAATCCGATTTTGAGCATTCATGATGTGGGCGCGGGCGGTATTTCCAACGCATTCCCCGAACTTGCCGATGCATCGAACAAAGGTGCAGAATTTGATTTGCGCAAAGTGAATCTGGATGAAAGCGGTTTGAGTCCTGCAGAGATTTGGTGCAATGAATCGCAAGAGCGCTATGTGATGGGTATTGCGCCTGAATCGCTTGAACTGTTCACGCAACTGTGTGAGCGCGAGCGTTGCCCCTTCTGTGTGGTGGGTGTTGTAACCGATGAACGGCAGTTGAAAGTGCTGGATGCTGAAAGCACCAGCAACCCCGTTGATATGCCCATGGAAGTTTTGCTGGGCAAGCCACCACGCATGGAACGAAACGACAATCGTGTTGAAACGGTAAAGGCGGCAATGGATTTGACCCAAACCGAATTGGGGCAGGCCATTGAACAAGTACTGAAA
The DNA here is from genome assembly GCF_013004065.1 of Limnobacter sp. SAORIC-580. Taxonomy (GTDB): domain Bacteria; phylum Pseudomonadota; class Gammaproteobacteria; order Burkholderiales; family Burkholderiaceae_B; genus Limnobacter; species Limnobacter profundi. The sequence continues at coordinate 1,903,640 of NZ_CP053084.1, read as the reverse complement.
TTCCCCGCTGTGGCTTCCAAGCGTTTCCTGATTACCATTGGCGACCGCACGGTGGGTGGTTTCACAGCCCGCGACCAAATGGTGGGGCCTTACCAGGTACCCGTGGCCGATGTGGCAGTGACCATTGACGATTACACCGGCTACGCTGGCCAGGCCATGGCCATGGGTGAGCGCACACCGCTTGCAGTGTTGAATGCACCTGCTTCAGGCCGCATGGCGATTGCAGAAAGTATTACGAACCTGCTGGCTGCACCTGTTGAAAAACTGGAAGACGTGAAGCTGAGCGCCAACTGGATGGCGGCTTGCGGCACACCCGGGCAAGATGCGGCTTTGTTCGACACCGTGAAAGCCATTGGCATGGACCTTTGCCCACAGTTGGGCTTGGGCATTCCAGTGGGCAAAGATTCGCTTTCCATGCGCACCCGCTGGAATGAGGGCGATGTGCAGAAGGAAGTGTTGTCGCCTGTCAGCTTGATTGTTTCTGCTTTCTCAAAAATCAACGATGTGCGTGGCACGCTAACGCCTGTGCTGAACACTGCTGAAGACACCGTGCTGGTGCTGGTTGATTTGGCACGCGGCAAAATGCGCATGGGCGCCAGCGTGTTGGCACAGGTGACCAACCAGTTGGGCACCGATGTACCCGATGTGGAGGATGCAAGCGACATTAAAAACTTCGCACAGGCTTTGAATGCCTTACGCCAGAAAGGCTTGGTACATGCTTACCACGACCGCTCCGACGGTGGTCTGCTGGCCGCCTTGGCGGAAATGAGTTTTGCCAGCCGATGTGGTTTGTCGATTAACCTGGACTTGATCACCATTGACCCATATTCAGCCGATTGGGGCGACTTCAAAATTCGCCCAGAACAGGTCAGCGTGCAGCGCGGCGAACTTACCCTGAAAGCCTTGTTCAACGAAGAACTGGGTGTGGTACTGCAAGTGCCAGCAGCTCAAAAAAGCGAAGCCATGCAGGTGCTGCGCGACTTCAATTTGAGCAAACACAGCAATATTATCGGCAAGCCAAATGACCGCGATGTGATTGAGTTCTACCGCGACGCGAAATGCATTTATTCGGAAAGCCGTGCCAAGCTTCAAGGCATTTGGGATGACACCAGCTATCAAATTGCCAAGCGCCGTGACAACCCGGCCTGCGCAGAAAGCGAACACAAGGCCGCAGCAGAATTGCCAAATGCCTTGGTGTGGAAACCCAGCTTTGACATTACCGAAAACCCCGCAGCGCCTTTCATCGCAACAGGTGCCAAGCCGCGTGTTGCTGTGCTGCGCGAACAAGGCGTAAATGGCCAGCTCGAAATGGCCGGTGCGTTTACGCTGGCAGGGTTCGAAGCTGTGGATGTACACATGAGCGACCTGCTCACCGGCAAGCGCAAGCTGACTGATTTCCAGGGCTTGGCCGCTTGCGGTGGTTTCAGTTATGGCGACGTGCTGGGTGCTGGCGAAGGTTGGGCCAAAACCATTCGCTACAACAGCGTACTGGCTGACCAGTTCGCCGAGTTCTTTGGCCGCGGCGATGTGTTTGGTTTGGGTGTTTGCAACGGTTGCCAAATGATGGCCACGCTGGCTGATCTAATTCCCGGCGCAACACATTGGCCAAAGCTGATGCGCAATGAAAGCGAGCAATATGAAGCACGCTTGGTGAATGTAAAAATCAACAAAACGCCCTCGATTTTGTTAGGTGGAATGGAAGGCTCGGTGGTGCCCGTGGTGGTTGCACACGGTGAAGGTCGCGCCGATTTTTCACGCCAGGGCAACCATGGCAAATTGAGCTCGGAAGGTTTGGTGGCCGTGCAGTATGTGAATTCGCAGGGCGAGGCCACACAGCAGTACCCATTCAACCCCAACGGTAGCCCTGAAGCGTTGGCAGGTTTCACCACGCCAGATGGTCGTTTCACCATCATGATGCCGCATCCGGAACGCGTATTCCGCAATGTGCAAATGAGCTGGGCGCCCAAAGATGCAGGCGAGTTTTCGCCTTGGATGCGTTTGTTCTACAACGCGCGCAAGGCCTTGGGTTAAATGGGCAGTAAAACCGTGTGGCAACCTCTGGTCATGGATCAGCAATGGCCCACCAGGGTGTTTGATGTGAATTGCACGGCATGCCCGCGCCTGCACGCTTTTCATGAACAAAACAGGCAAAAATTTCCTGACCATTTCAACGGGCCGGTGCCACCCTTTGGCCCGGTAAATGCTGAGTTGTTGATTGTTGGCTTGGCCCCCGGACTGCATGGCGCAAACCGCAGCGGAAGGCCTTTCACGGGTGACTATTGCGGCGACTTGCTGTACAGCACCTTGCACAAATATGGCTTTGCCAACAGGCCAGTTTCCATGGCTGTGGGCGATGGCATGCAACTGCTGAATGCGCGTGTGAGCAATGCTGTAAAGTGTGTTCCGCCGGAAAACAAGCCAACGCCGGCTGAAATAAAAACCTGCAACAAGTTCATTGCCCATGAGTTCAAAGTACACCCACCCAAGGCAGTGCTGGCACTGGGTTTGGTGGGGCACCAAGCGGTGCTGAAAGCCATGGACCAAAAGCAAAGTGCGTTCAAATTTGGGCATGCAGCCCAACATGACTTGGGTGCGTTTCGCTTATTCGACAGTTATCACGTTAGCCGATACAACACGCAAACGGGCCGGCTAACCGCACCCATGTTCGAAAGCGTACTGGAATCGATCAGCCATTTCCTGAAAGGGTGAGGACAGGGCAATGACCGACGAGCAACAAGCGCCAGAGACACCCTTTGACATCGTTGCGTTTTTGAAGGAATTGACCACAAGGCCCGGTGTGTATCGCATGATTGATGCAAATGGCACCGTGATGTATGTGGGCAAGGCCAAGAACCTGAAAAAACGGGTGTCTTCATACTTCCAGAAAACCCATGCCAGCCCGCGCACCAGCCATATGGTAGAGCGTATTGTGAGGGTGGATGTAACACCGACCCGAACTGAAGCAGAGGCCTTGCTGCTTGAAAACAACCTGATTAAAAGCTTAAGCCCACGCTACAACATTTTGTTTCGCGATGACAAAAGCTACCCCTACTTGCGGCTGACGAATCACAAGTACCCGCGTGTGGCTTATTACCGGGGTGCGGTGGATAAAAAATCACAATTTTTTGGCCCCTTTCCCAACGCTTGGGCTGTGAAGGAAAGCATTCAGGTTTTGCAGCGTGTATTTTTGCTGCGGACCTGTGAAGACACCGTATTTTCTCATCGCTCACGCCCGTGTTTGCAGGCGCAAATTCAGCGGTGCAGTGCGCCGTGTGTGAACTGGATCAGCCCGGAAGAGTATGCGAAAGATGTAGAAGCCGCATCGCGCTTCTTGCGGGGCGACCACAAGTCGGTACTGGCCAATCTGGAAGAGAAAATGCTGGAAGCCAGCGGCTTGCTCGAGTTTGAAAAAGCAGCCATGTACCGCAACCAGTTGGGTGCACTGAGCCGGGTGTTACAAAAGCAGTCTGTTGACACCACCGGCGGTGATGACGATGCAGACATTATCGCTGTGGTTATCAAGGGCGGTGCGGTTTGCGTGAACCTGGCCATGGTGCGCGGCGGGCGGCATTTGGGTGACAAACCCATGTTCCCCAGTGTGGCGCAGGCCAGCGAGGACATTGGCCCCGAGGTGCTGGAAGCCTTCTTGAGCCAGGCCTATGTGGACAGGCCAATTCCAAACCTGTTGATTGTGAATCAGGACCTGGACGCGCCTGAACTGCTGATGGCCTTGAGCCAACAAGCTGGCAAAAAAATCAACCTGATTCGACAGCCGCAAAGCGAGCGCAGAAAGTGGTTGGACATGGCGGTTGACAATGCGGAAATCGCAATTGCCAGACGAATCGCAGAGCAGGGTTCTGCGCAATTCCGCACGCGTGCGTTGGTTGAAACCCTGGGCCTGGAAACACGGCTTGAAGAAGCCTTGCAGGCCAGTGAGGCTGATGGCTTGCTCAGCGGAACGGCCGCAGGAGCCGAGCCTGTGGCAGATTCGCCTGCTGAGGAAATTGATTTGTTGGCCACTTTGCGTGTGGAATGTTTTGACATTTCGCACACGGCTGGCGAGGCCACGCAGGCCTCGTGTGTGGTGTTTCACAATCACGACATGCAAAGTCGTGAGTACCGCCGCTACAACATTGAGGGCATTACCCCGGGCGACGATTATGCAGCCATGCGCCAAGCGGTCACACGGCGTTATCAGCGCGAAGGAAAAACCCCCATCGTGATGCCGCATGTGGTGTTGATCGATGGTGGCAAAGGGCAAATTGAAGTGGCACGCCAGGTGTTTGAGCAACTGGGCCTGGACATTGGCCTGATTGTGGGTGTAAAAAAAGGCGAGAATCGCAAGGTAGGTCTGGAAACACTGGTGTTTCCAGATGGGCGTCCAAGCCTGGAGCTGGGCCCTGGTCACCCCGCACTCATGTTGATTGCGCAAATTCGTGACGAGGCCCACCGCTTTGCGATTACCGGCATGCGGGCCAAGCGTGCCAAGGCAAGGCAAGCTTCCGAGCTGGATGAAATTGAAGGCATTGGCGCGCGTCGCAAGCAAAAGTTGCTGACCCGTTTTGGCGGTTTGCGTGGTGTAAAAGCAGCCAGCGTGGAAGACTTGCAAACGGTCGAGGGCATTTCGAAAACGCTGGCCGAAGAAATATATCGGCGTTTGCATTGAATATGTGCGCCTCAACAGGTGTTGGCGCTGATATATTCTGTACCTCTGTAGCTTGTATTTTTTACTTAACAAAAGAAAAACAGATATGCCAATGAACCTGCCCATGATCCTGACCTGGGTCCGGATTGTACTGATTCCCTTGGTTGTCGGCATTTATTTTCTGCCTGAAACAATCATGTCCATCTCCATGCAAAACTGGGTAGGTGCCTGGGTGTTTGTCTTCGCGGCCATTACCGACTTTGTGGATGGTTACCTGGCACGCCGCTGGAATCAAACCTCGGCTTTTGGTGCATTTCTTGACCCCGTGGCCGACAAGCTGATGGTGGGCGCTGCCTTGATTGTGCTGGTTGATCTTGGGCGTATCGGCCCATTTATCGCGCTGATTATTATTGGTCGAGAAATTACCATTTCCGCCCTACGCGAATGGATGGCCAGCATCGGCGCGCGCAACAGCGTGGCCGTGAACTGGCTTGGCAAATTCAAAACTATCGCGCAAATGGTGGCCATTCCCATGTTGTTGGTCAATGAAACCTGGATGGGCATCGACTTCCATGTGCTGGGTACCTTGGGTATTTACGTGGCAGCCGTTTTGACGGTTTGGTCGATGTGCTATTACCTGATGAAAGCCTGGCCAGAACTCCGCAATCGAAGCTGATCGCTTCCGGACACATTTCGCCATGAACAAAAGCAATTTGCTGCCCCAGCCATATCCGTTGCGGCATGCACTCAACGATGAAGTTCATTCCCGCCCCACTGAGGCCCTGTGGCCACAGGAAAGGGTGTTCCATATCGCTTTGCTGGTGCAAGGAGATGTGACGCCTGAGATCGTGGCGCAACTGCAAGCACTGGTGGACTATTGCGGATGCAAACCAGTTTCCGATGACGAGCTGGCTGCACCCCAGGTAAGCCTTAGCCTGTGCGGCGGTGAATCTGCCTTGCGCCTGCGGCTGGAGCGCCACAATGAATTCATTACATTGACCTTCTTTGAGCGGGCTGATCATGCGATTGTGTTTGATCGCCCGGTAACACGCCGTTTGCCGCCCAGTTGGATGGCTGCTCTGCCAGGCGTGATGTTGGTGGCCATTGAGCTGTTTGTTCAAAAAACGGACACCCCCCGAGAACCGCGTAGCGTGGCCGGTTATTTTGATGGCAACACCCTCATTGGCGGCATGATTGCCAATGGCGCGGGGCAGGTGTTTTCCGATCTTCGAATTGCAGACCGAGGTGCAAGTCGCATTTTGATTTGCAATTTGAAAATGGGATCGCGACAACTGGGCAGGGTGGTTCAGCGCACCATCGAGATGGAAACTTACCGCATGATGGCCTTGCTCAGCTTTCCGGTGGCGCGTGCTACATTGCCGAAGCTTTCGTCTTATGAAGACCGCTTGGTGAAGCTGGCCACTGAAATGGCCGAAACCAGCAAAACCGAAGACCTGGCCGAAGTGACCAGCGAGGATGTGGAGCTGGATCGAAAGTTGTTGAGCCAGCTGACCGACCTGGCTGCGCGTGTGGAGCAGTTAAGCGCCGAGAACCGGGTACGTTTTACCGCAGCTGAAGCATACACCGACCTGGTTAAAAAACGCATTGCCGAATTGAAAGAAATCCCCATGGTGGGCATGCAAACCTTTGGCGAGTTCATGGACCGCCGCTTGGGCCCCGCCATGAAAACCTGCACCTGGACTGCACGCCGGCAAGACGAATTGGCCGCCCGTATTTCACGGGTAACCCAACTGCTGCGCACGCGGGTTGAAATTGAGCGTGAAAGCCAGAACCAGCGATTGCTGACCAGCATGGACAAGCGTGCCAAGGTGCAGTTGCGCTTGCAGGAAACCGTGGAAGGTTTGTCGATTGTTGCCATTTCCTATTACGGTGCCAGCTTGGTGGGTTACCTGGCCAAGGGTTTGAAAACGGTGGGTGTGCCTGTTTCACCCGACTTGGCCATTGCCGTGGCCATTCCGACCATTGCTGTGCTGGCGTATGTCAGCATGCAAGCCATGAAAAAGCGCATGGGTTTGAAAGGCTGAGGAATATTCGGAAATATTGCCCCCACGGGTTTCCAAACCAAAGGGTTTGTGGTTATAATTGCGGGCTCGGAAGCTTGGCAGAGCGGTTGAATGCACCGGTCTTGAAAACCGGCGAAGGTGAAAGCCTTCCGTGAGTTCGAATCTCACAGCTTCCGCCAAAAACATCAAAACCCGCCCTAGTGGCGGGTTTTTTGTTTTTGCGACCTGTGAGTCGATTCGAACGAACGGATCGTGACGATCGGTGAATACCGATTTTTTGATTGATTCATCATCGGCTGTTAGACTAGGACCCGTCTGAAACCAAACGAGACTCACAACAATGGCCCAGGTTGAAATTCCTTTGTCGAATACCTTCCAGCAGTTTTTCCAATCCGAACGCGCGGGCAGTGTGCTTTTGACCGCCTTTGCGCTGCTTGCGCTTGCCTTGGCCAACTCCCCAATAGGCAATGAGTTCGTTGGCTTTTGGCAAAACGTAGTAGCCGGCTTGAGCCTGGCGTATTGGGTTAACGATGGACTGATGGCGATCTTTTTTCTGCTTGTTGGCCTTGAACTAAAGCGTGAACTGGTGAGTGGTGAGCTTTCAAATTTAAAAAAGGCGTTGTTTCCCGTTCTTGCGGCGGCTGGTGGGGTTCTTATTCCAGCAAGCATTCATTTTGCATTGAATGCCGGTACACCTACACAGGCCGGTATCGGCATTCCAATGGCGACAGACATTGTTTTTGCTTTGGCTGCATTAAGTCTGCTTGGAAAATCGGTGCCTGCTTCCCTGAAGGTTTTTCTGGTGGCCGTGGCGGTCGTCGATGACCTGGTGGCCATCATCGTAATCGCTGTGTTTTACACAAGCCAGTTATCTCTCACTTTCCTGGGATTGGCCTTGCTGGTACTCATTGCGATGTTTGTCATGAATCGTTTATTCAAAATCGTGACACTTGTGCCGTATCTTCTTTTGGGTGTTTTGATGTGGTTCTTCATGTTGAAGTCGGGTGTGCATGCGACCCTTGCCGGCGTATTACTGGCTTTCGCCATTCCAGCTTCCAAAGTGGTTGACGACGCCGACTCACCTTCCGAGGTGCTTGAACATGCGCTTCACAAGCCAGTGACACTGCTGATTCTGCCGATCTTCGCTTTTGTGAACGCTGGGGTAATTGTTGGTGCGGGCTGGGCAGAAAGTTTAATGAGTTCCAACAGCATGGGTATTATTCTTGGTCTGGTTGTTGGCAAACCCATTGGTGTGACCTTGTTCGCGTTTGTGGCTGTGGCTCTTGGTTTGTGCCGTTTACCAAATGATTTGGCCTGGCGTCATGTGTTCGGTGCCGGGGCCTTGGCGGGTATTGGATTCACAATGTCCATCTTCATTACCAACCTTGCCTTTGTGGGCGCGGGCGATCTGGTCAACGATTCAAAAATGGCGATTTTGATTGCCTCTGTGTTGTCCGGCCTGATTGGATTCACTTGGCTGAAATTACGCGGCTCTCCGGCGAACTAAAGTGCGAACAGCGCGCCCAGTTGTTTGTAAGTGTCTTGATCAGTCTCTGCCGGGCTGGCGCTCAGCGCTTTGACCTTGTTCATCACTGTTTCCCAGCGCTTCTGCTCAATCGGGTTTTCTTCTGTTTGCGTACGCAGTTCAAAGGCATTTGCAAATAGAGCAACGCCTGTACGCACGTCGGTTGAATGGAAAAAGCAGCTTTGAATGCCCAGCAAGGTGTCTCGGTCGAGCACTCGGGCACAAGCTGTGTCGAGCTTGCCACCGAAGATTTCATCAATCCAGTTCACGCTTTTGTCAAAGAACAGGTTGACTTGCCTGCCGGGCTCAACAGAGTGTGTGTGGCCGCAGGGCACGAATACGCCTTGTGACTTGAACCACTCCCCATCACAGAAACAGGCAATTTCCTTGCCGTCCAGGTCAATGGCAATTTGGTGGGTCCAGTGGGCATGCCCACCTGTTTTGCCAGGCACCCCTACAAACGCAGCAAGCCCGGTCGTACAACCAAAATTCTTGCCAATGGTAATGACATCGCCCGGCATCAAGAAATCCTACAAAACTGCAAAGTGTTTTGCATTGTACACCAAGGGTCAGAATGGCTTGCCAGCAACAAAAAAGCGCCCCGAAGGACGCCTTTCTGATTTGCTGATTGACAGCGTTGCACGGATTATCTGTACAACACGCTTGGCAGCCACATGCCGATCTGTGGGAATACGTACAGCACGAACATGGCGAAGATCTGAATGAACATGAAGGGAATCATGCCCATAAAAATCTGGTTCAAGGTGACGCCGGGTGGTGATACACCCTTCAGGTAAAACGCCGCCATGGCCACGGGTGGAGACAGGAAGGCTGTCTGCAAATTCAGTGCGACCAGCAAGCCGAAGAACAGCGGGTCTACGTCAAAGTAGGGCAGCAGTGGAATGAAAATCGGCATGAAAATCACGATGATTTCTGTCCATTCCAAAGGCCAACCCAACAAGAAAATAATCACTTGTGACAGCAGCAGGAATTCAATGGGGGTCAGGCCCAAAGAAAGCACCCATGTTTCAACCAGTTCTTGCCCACCCAGCAGTGCGAATGCAGCAGAGAAAATGGACGAACCCACGAACAACCAGCACACCATGGCGGTTGTTTTGGAGGTGAGGAAGGCGGATTCTCGCAGCACAGGAAAGCTGAGTTGACGATAGCCGGCAGCAAGCAACAAGCCACCGAAAGCGCCCAATGCGGCTGCTTCCGAAGGTGTGGCCAAGCCCATCACGATACTGCCCAACACAGCGCCGATCAAAATCGCCAGTGGGAAGAATGAGGTCAGCAGCATTTTGAATACTTCCAGGCGCTCAAAGCTGAGGCGTGAATAGTAGTATCCCAATACAGCCACAATCGCCATTAACCAAATCCAGAAGGTTGTGGGTGCAGGAGTTGATTCAGCTTCAGCAGCAGCTTCTTTTGCCACAGGTTCTTCCACTGCAGGCGCTGCCGCAGCTTCGGTGGTTTCGGCGCCAGCAGGCTCTTCCAGACCAAAGTCATAGTTGCTGCTGCCGGAGCTTTCGTAACCGGAACCAAAACTCACCAAGCCTGAGGTGTCAAATGCAGCTTCTTTGGGAGCAGTCAGTGATGAATACACCAAGCCCAAAATGAAGGCAGCAAAAATTGCGGGGATCATCGCAACAAACAACTGGCCAGCGACTTGACCACCGGTCAGGTTGCCTTCACGACGCCCTTTCAAGCCATTCACCAAGGCAGACACTGCACGGCTGCTACCGTAAGTGCGCTTCAACGAATCAAGTACAGGGCTTAGCGGCACACGGCGTTCTTCCTCAGACAGAGGGGGCGCACATTTTGGGTTGATTTTCGCGCGGATGATGATGTAGGCGATGTACATGCTTGTCAGCATCAAACCAGGAAACAGCGCACCAGCGTACAACTGAACTACTGAAACACCGGCCGTTGCGCCGTACACGATCAACAGCACTGAAGGTGGAATCAAAATACCCAAACAGCCGCCTGCGGTAATTGCACCAGCAGCCATTTTGGTGTCGTAACCCGCTTTCAACATGCTGGGCATGGCCAGCAGACCCATCAAGGTAACTACCGCGCCCACAATACCGGTCGCAGTCGCGAAAATTGCGCAGGTTACCAGCGTTGCAACGCCCAAAGCGCCAGGCAAGCGGGCCATGGCGAGGTGTAACGATTTGAACAGTTTCTCGATCAGGTTTGCGCGTTCAACCAGGTAACCCATGAATACGAACAGGGGTACTGAAATCAGCACGTCGTTGGTCATCACCTTGTAGGTGGACTGAACCATCAGGTCGAGCGTTTTCTGTATGTTCCCGTCGTAAGCGAAGTAGGTGAAAATTACGCCCATGCCCATCAGGGTAAAAGCGGTTGGAAAGCCCAGCATGATGGCCACAACCACCAGCGAGAGCATTAGCAGGCCCAAGTGGCCGTCTGTCATTTCCGATGGCGCAGGCATTGCAATGGCGACCCCGATCAGGATCATCGCCATGATGGCAATACCAAAATATAGTTCTTTTTTCATGATGATTCCTGTTAATTCTTGCCGAGAGAGGCTTTCAACTTCTCTACGTCCACTTCTTCCACGTCGTCTTCACGCTTGGGCCATGCGCCATCCTTGATGCACATGATGCAGCGGATTACTTCCACAACGCCTTGCAGCAGCAAAAAGAAACCGGCCAGTGGGATGAAGGCCTTGAACGGGTAAATGGGTGGTCCGTCGGCGGTGATGGATGACATTTCCTTGATGGCCCAGGCTTCGTCAGCGAATGTGTAACCTGCGTAGGTCAATGCGATGATGCCGGGGAAGAAGAAAACGAAATATAGAATCAGGTCGAGAATGGCTTGTGTTCTGGGCTCAAGAAAGCCGTACAGAATGTCTCCGCGCACATGGCCGTTGGTGGCCAATGTATAAGCCCCTGCCATCATGAACAGGATGCCGTAGAGAATATAGGATGCGTCGAATACCCAAGGGTTGGGGCTGTTCAGCACGTACCGCGTGAACACTTCGTACACGATAATTCCGGTCAACAACACGATGGTCCAGGCAAACAGGTGACCGATCTTGGTGGAAATTTTGTCGACCAAATGAAGGAAAGCTAACATGGGGTGAACCTCGGGTTCGGTTAAAAAAAAGCCAACACCCGTTGTGCAGGTGCTGGCTTTTTGGTGTGGAGCAAATTACTTCTTTTGTGCGTAGAACGCTTGTGCCATCTTGAAGTCGACGGATGTGTCGGCTTGCCACTTGGCTGCACGTGCGGCAAATGCACGCTGCGAATCAAGTACTTTCTTGAACATTGGGTTTGAGGCGGCCTTTTCTTTGGTCACCGCATCCCACGCAGCCAGCTGAGCTTTCAAAATGCTGTCAGGTGTTTTGAAGAACTTCACACCGTCTTTGCTTTGCATTTCAGCGTAGTCTTTGGAATAACGGTCAATTGCCTTCCAGCTCATGTCGGCAGAAGCAGCTTCAGCAGCGTTGGCGATGATCGCTTTGATTTCTGCTGGCAGTTTGTTGTACTTGGTCTTGTTGAACATGACTTCAAACTGTTCGGAAGACTGGTGGAATGACTGCAACATGCAAACTTTGGATACGTCTGGGAAGCCCAACAGGCGATCTGAAGATGCATTGTTGAATTCAGCTGCATCCAGCAGGCCACGGTCCATCGCTGGAACGATTTCGCCGCCAGGCAATGCGTTAACTGCAACACCCATTTTCGTGAACATGTCTACAGACAGGCCAACGGTACGGAACTTCAGACCTTTCAGGTCTTCAGCCTTGGTCACTGGCTTTTTGAACCAGCCCAGTGGCTGGGTTGGCATTGGGCCAGTCATGAAGGACACCACGTCCATGTTCAGTTCTTTGTAGATTTCTTCCTGCAGCTCTTTACCGCCGCCGTACTTGTGCCAGGCCAGCAGCATGTTTGCGTCCATGCCGAAAGAAGGGCCTGAACCCCACAGCGCTACCGCTGCGTTCTTGCCGTACCAGTAAGCGATCACGCCGTGACCACCGTCCAGTGTGCCCTTGTTCACCGCATCCAGCAAGTCGAAAGCTTTTACCACTGAACCAGCTGGCAGTACTTCAATTTTCAGGCGACCACCGGTCATGCTGTTTACTTTGTCGGCAAAGTCAACTGCATATTCGTGGAAAATGTCTTTCTGGGGCCATGTGCTCTGGAAGCGCATGTTCACTGTTTGAGCAGTGGAAATCATGGGGAACGCCATGGCGCCTGCACCTACTGCAGCCACTGATGTGCCTTTGATAAAATCGCGGCGCTTTTGGTTGTTCACTGAGTCAGTCATTTTGCCTCCTTAAATTGATTTAGCTTTCGACTGTTGTTTTTGGTTTTACTTTTCGAACCTGCATTGTGATGGCGTACAAAGGCTAACTAAATAGGAGCAAACCCTTACCTATCGGTACTTTCCCTAGGGTCGAAAAAAAACCGCCAGTCGCAAAACTGGCGGTTTTCTGGTCGAGTCAAATGGTGTTTATGCGCTTGCGCTTACCTTTGAATCTGTTTTGGCTTTCACCTGCCGGTGTTTATCGATGGCTTCAACCTTGCGTTGTTTCTCGTGCAGGAAGCTGAGTACTTCATGCCGGTAGTGGTTGTAGGTGGGGTCGTCGGCCAGGGCCAAGCGGTCACGGGGGCGGGGCAAGTCGATGTCCAGAATTTGACCAATGGTGGCTGAAGGGCCGTTGGTCATCATCACGATACGATCGGACAACAACACGGCTTCGTCTACATCGTGCGTAATCATCACCACCGTGTTTTTCAACTCGTTTTGAATGCGCATGACTTCATCTTGCAGGTGGGCGCGGGTGAGTGCGTCCAGTGCGCCGAAAGGTTCATCCAGCAGCAACACCTTGGGTTCCATGGCCAGGGCACGGGCAATACCCACGCGCTGCTTCATACCGCCTGAAATTTCGGAGGGCAGGCGATCCAGTGCATGGCTCATGTTCACCATGTCAAGGTTGTGCAGAATCCATTCCCGTTGCTCAGTTTTGCTTTTTTTGCCTTTGAAGATTTTTTCAACTGCAATTTCAACGTTCTGATACACGGTGAGCCAGGGCAGCAGGGAATGGTTTTGAAACACCAGCGCACGGTCAGGGCCTGGTGAGTTCACTTCGCGATTGTCGACAATCACGACACCCTCGCTGGCGGTCAGCAAACCCGCAATGATGTTCAGCACGGTGGACTTTCCACAACCCGAGTGGCCAATCAGGGAAATGTATTCGCCACGGTTCACTTCCAGGTTGATGTCTTTCAACACCGGGTTCACGATGCCATTGCGCTCAAAACGCATTTGCACTTGGGAAATACTCAGGAAACGATCGCTCATGTTATTACTCCTTAACCTGCAGATGTACCGCGTGTAATTTTGTTGCCCACCCAGGCCACGCAACGGTCGAGAATGAAACCGACGATACCCACGTAGACCAGTGCCAGAACAATGTCGCTGATCAGCGAGCTGTTCCAGGCGTCCCAGATAAAGAAGCCAATGCCCACACCACCAATCAACATTTCAGCGGCAACAATGGCCAACCAGCTAAGGCCCACACCAATACGAAGGCCCGAGAAAATATAGGGCGCAGCTGCAGGCAGCATGATCTTCCAGAAGTACTCAATGCCGTTGTGCTGAATGACGCGTGACACGTTTCGGTAATCTTCGGGAATGTTGCGAATGCCCACTGAAGTGTTGATGATGATCGGCCAAATGGCCGTGATGAAGATCACGAAAATCGCAGACGGGTTTCCATCCTGAAAACCCGCCAGCGACAAAGGCAACCACGCCAGCGGGGGCACGGTGCGCAGTACCTGAAACAAAGGATCCAAACCACGCAGGGCCCAGGTGGACTGACCCACCAACACACCGAGCGCAACGCCCACCACCACTGCCAGGCTGTAGCCCATGGCCACACGTTCAAGGCTGGCCAGTATTTGCCAGGCCATGCCCACATCGCTTCCACCGTTGTTGTAGAACGGGTTGGTGATCAATTCCCAAGTGTCGGTGATGACTTTGCTTGGGCCGGGCAAACGTGCACCTTCGCCGCTGCACAGAATTTCCCAGATCAACAGCAAAATGCTCATGATGACGATCGGAGGAACAATCTTGCCCATGCTCTCCTTCAATTGCTTGAAGGCAGCGGTTTCAACGAAGGGTTTGCTTTTTACCTTGGGGGCGGTTTGTAGTCGCTCAAGTGTGTCGGTATTCATCATGATGATGTGTCCTTGTTTCTTAGATGAATCAGGCCTTCAACGCTTTAATCGCCAAGCTGTCGAGGTATGCCTTTGGATTTTTCGGATCAAACACCTTGCCGTCGAAGAATTTTTCGACGCCGCGAGATGTGCTGGTCGGAATGTCCTTCGCAGCAACGCCCAGTTCTTTCGCCGCAGCTCTCCAGATGTCTTCGCGGTTCACTTTCTTGATCAGCGCGTTGGTATCCAGCTTGCTGGGCAGGTAGCCCCAGCGCTGGTTTTCAGTGATGAACCATAGGTCATGGCTTTGGAATGGATAGGACGCCTGATTGCTCCAGTACTTCATCAAGTGCTTGCTGTTGTCTTCAAGGCGGCCAGTGCCATAATCGAATTGACCTTTCATGCGCTCAATAATGTCGCCCACCGGTGCGTTGATCCAGCGTCGCTGTGAACAGATTTTCGCGACCTCATCTTTGTTGGCTGGGTCATCGCAGAACATTTGCGCTTCCATGACCGCTTTCAGAATGGCCTTAGTTGAATTCGGGTTGGCTTGCACATAATCCGCACGCAAGCTGAGCGCTTTTTCTGGGTGGTTGTTCCAAAGCTCGCCTGTGGTGACCGCGGTGTAGCCAATTTTCTGGTGAATCAGCTGGAGGTTCCAGGGCTCGCCCACACAGAATGCATCCATGCTGCCCACTTTCATATTGGCGACCATCTGGGGTGGAGGAACCACAATGGTGGATACGCTGTTATTGGGGTCGATGCCCGCAGCAGCCATCCAGTAGCGGATCCACAAGTCGTGCGTGCCACCCGGGAAAGTCATTGCTGCGCTAACAGGTTTGCCGCCGCCTTTTTTGGCTGCCAGTGCTGCCTTGAACTCCGTGGCGTTTGTGCCTACTTTCAGGTCTTTGAATTCATTGCTCACTGAGATCCCTTGGCCGTCCAGGTTCAAGCGGCACAGAATATTCATTGGCACCGGAATATTGTTGGTGGTGATGGCACCAGTGGTGAGCAGGTAGGCCATGGGTGTCAGCAGGTGTGCGCCGTCAATGCCGTTGCCTGCCGAGCCCAGTACCAGGTTGTCGCGGGTGGTGCCCCAAGAAGACTGCTTCAACACTTCAACATCGGTCATGCCGTGCTTTTTGAAGAACCCTTTTTCATCAGCCACAAACAATGGTGCAGCATCGGAAAGTGCAATGAATCCCAACTTGGCTTTTGTGGTTTCCAGTTTGGTGGACTGGGCCATGACGATGGAGGGGGCGCCAAAACCAGCCAGCAGGGTTGAACCCCACACCGCTGCAGATTGTTTGATAAACGTGCGACGTGTTTCCGACAACTCGGTTTTTTTGTCTGTTGGTTTGTTGCTCATGGTGTGCGTCCTTCTAAGTTCAACACAAGAAAAAACGGCGCACATCACCACACCTGCCCAAGCAAGTTTGGGATGGACGCCGTTGTCCGGTACTTCAATCACTTCAATGCAATTGACCTGATCCGTCGTTGGTCATGGTCTCAGTACACACTTAGCAGAATGTGTGCCATGCAAAAAAGGGGTGCATAGTTGTGAAATTGAGTTAAATCAGTGCGGGATTCCACGCTAATTTTGGTGCGTGGAGCGAGTTTGGTGCGGCGCACCAAATAAATCGGTGCGCCGGTTTTGATGGATGTGGTGCATGCACCGGTTTGATGTGCGTGTTTCGGTGCTTATTTTTGAAGTGCGCGAATACCGACCCAGGCAAAAAAGAGGGCATAAGCCAAATCGATGAGGCCATAGCCAGAGTAAAACAGGGCGAGCAGTGGTGTTTCCTCACGGAGGATGGGCAGCATGTCTGATTTGCTGCTGATCCAGACGACCCAGGTGTACACGTAGATCGCCTTCTCGAATGCAAATACAAAGCAGATAGCTGGCAGTTGATGCGCTTGTCTGGCCACTGCCAGATACGCCAGACCCCATACCATCACCATGAAAGTACCGAAATCAGAAAAGACTTCGGGTGATAATTTGTGGAAGGCCGTGTTGGTGAAAAACTCGCTGGCGGCGAGCATGCCAAATATATTGGTAAAGCCGGCGGCAATAAAGCCCAGAAAAATGAACCGGTTATTTGCTGTGCTGTTCAAAAGTTGTCTCCGTTTGTTGTTTTGGGTGTTTTTGGATACTACCTGAATACTATATACTTGCGCCCCATGGAGAAGTGCGAGAGCGGCTGAATCGGCCTGACTCGAAATCAGGTAAGGGGGCAACCTCTTCGAGGGTTCGAATCCCTCCTTCTCCGCCAAAAAACAAAAAGCCCCGAAAGGGGCTTTTTGTTGACTATCGACACGGCCAGTATCGCGTGGAAGGGCACGCAGGTGCGGCGAATTACCTTGGCAAATTCAGTGAATAAGTACTTGTGGTACCACTCACTTCACTGCTCACAACCAGCAGGTCATTACCAGTTGGAGAATCGGCTGCTGCGATAAACACCAGTCCTTCAGGGCCGAGGTCCCCGAAGGCGGCAAGTTGCTCTGGCGTTGTCGCATCTTCGGGTTCCATGTCCCAAATTTCACGGGTGTTCAGGTAATCCACGCGGAATGGTGCCGCAGGGTTTGTGATGTCGTAAATCAATACCCCACCAAACCGTTCCAAACCGATGAAGGCATAGGTTTTGGTACCCACCGTGCCAATTGCGATACCCTCCGGTTCCGGACCCTTGGCATCGCTACGGCTGTCCAGTGCATTGCCTTCATCGTGACCAGAATTGAAGAAGTCTTTGCAGGGGATATTTCGGGCGCTGCCAGCCATGCATTCGTCACTGGCGAAGAATTTTTCAAACTCTGCTCCGGAGTCAAACACCAAGGCCCCATTCTCGTCGAATATGGAAAATGATCGGCCGCCGTATGAGTAAAGGCGGTCATACATAATCCGCGTACCGGTTGGTGATACAAGTCCAGTCGCTGCGTCATACAATACAGGATTGCCGTTGACATCCTTTTGGTAACCCATGGTCCAGGTGATGTTCAAACGGCCGAGCATGTTGTCGGCGCGACAAGCCCCAGGGCTTGTGGCTGTGGCACCGCAGTAGCCAAATACCAGTGGATTGAGCAAACCGCCACCGTTACCGCCTGCAACCAGTGCGTTCAATTGTGGTGGCAGGTCATCATTCAGGCGACCCGCCCAGCCATTTGCGTTCACCAAATGCTTGACACGAAATTCTTCAACAAAACCGAGTGTTGCATCGCCTGCGAAATAGTCGTCGTTGTCTTCGCCCCAGGCACGGGCGTCTCCTTCGTTCGCTGTTACCAGGTAGGTTACGCCGCCAACCGAGTAACTTGCCATGGCATCGGGAAGGTACAGGCCACGAACACCGGGCCATGTACGAATATTGATTGCACCATCTTCTTCATCGGATGCGTCAAATTCGTTGCCCGCCAGGCCGTGGTCCTTTTCGCCCAATGGGAAAATATCGGTCACTGTGGCGGTCGCAATATTGATTTTCGCGATTGCATTGTTCTCTTGCAGGGTGACGAAAGCGGTGGTGTTGTCCTGTGAAATCGTGATGTATTCAGGTTCAATGTCCTGCGCGGCACTGGCACCATTCATGATGCTGCCTCCAGCAGTGTTGGTTGGCCCGTAGATACGAGCCCCAGCAGCGCGCAAGGTGGCTGCATTGAAACCGCTGAAACTTGCGGTGGCTACTGTGGGGGTCGCTGGAGTGCTAATGTCTATGATGCTGACGCTGCCTTCAGGATCAATCCGGTAATCGTCGCTTGGTTCACCTTCATTGGCTGTCAATACTTTGGTGGCATCGGGCGTGAACACGATCATATCGGGCTGAGCACCCACAGCAATGGAGCTGATCAAGGTGAGCGTTTCTGTGTTGTAGAAGGCCGCAAGACCAGGGTTGGTTTTTGTTGCGTCTTCAATTGCAACCGCCAGAATACCGTTGGCTACTGCAATACTGTTCACCACTGAGCCCATACGAATTGCATTCGTGGTCAGTG
This sequence comes from Limnobacter sp. SAORIC-580, assembly GCF_013004065.1. Taxonomy (GTDB): domain Bacteria; phylum Pseudomonadota; class Gammaproteobacteria; order Burkholderiales; family Burkholderiaceae_B; genus Limnobacter; species Limnobacter profundi. Next base: position 1,885,277 of record NZ_CP053084.1, on the reverse strand, counting down.
TTTGTTCAAGCACAGGGTTTTCCGGGTCGCTCAAGTCGAGTACATCGATAGCCCCGGCTTGTGCATTGACCACGAACAAGCGTTGGCTTACCGGGTCGTATGCCGGGATCTCTGCTGCTGATGCATCATAGATTCCAGAATTGTAAGTGCTCAGTCTTGAAATACTGGTGGTTTCGCTGCTGCTGACCGCAGGAGGGGTGTTGTTGTCGCTGCCGCAGGCAACCAAAGTGGCAGCAGCAATCGTGCTGAGTGCGAATAGTTGAAGTTTTGTCTTTGTCATAGTAATAGGCTCAAGTCGCTTTTAAAGCACTTGAGCCTATTGTTAAAAAATGAAAACTTAATGACACATGACAAGTAAATTAAATATTAGCCAGGCAAGCCATCGGTGGGTAATCCGGGCAATTCGCCACCCAATGCGTCGGCACCGGATGAAATGCCACTGCTGAGTGTACCCAGCAAATCACCTTCGGGAATTTCGGGCAGGCCTGAACCGCCAGCGCCTTGAAGTGCAGATTGCAAGGTGTCTGCGCCGCCTAAAATACCGTCGACCAAATCGGCCAGCCCGCCTTCAACCTCGGCAGGAAGAGCGGGTGTGCCACCACCCAAGCTGTCCAGGTTGGGAATCTCGGTGCCCATTTGGCTCAGTACACCTTCCAGTACATTGTCGATTTCAACAGCAACATCTCTCAAACCCTGCAGCAATTGATCGTAGGGCTCTACCTGTTCGCTGATAGGTTGTGTAATGTCATCGGCCAAATCAACCACGCTGGTCACCAAGCCACCATCTGTTGGGTCAACATTGGGCAGTGCGGAAATCAGTGTATCCAGGCCAAGGTCAGTATTCACAGCTTCTGAAAGCGGGTTGGTAATCGGGCTTAGTGGTTCGCCCAACGGTGTTTGGTTAACGCCATCCACCAGTTGTTGTACAAGGTCTGCCTGCGGTGTGCCTTCCCCAGTGGTGGCAACCAAAGCATCGTGCACGTTTTCAAGTACACCCAAACCTGTTTGCTCCACTGCAACTGCAATGTTGTCAGGAGTCGATTCAGGGTCGTTCTGGCTGTTTTGTACAGCATCCTGAATTGGCTGAAGAATGCTTTGCTGTAAGTTGTCCTGAGTCAGGTTTTCAGTGGCAAATTCCTCAAGGCTTTGTGGGCTGTCTTGAGAAGAAAACTCACCAGCACCAACGCCCCCAAGGCCACCACTGCCAGCGTTGCTGGCGCCTGTGCTGGTACCAGTTCCAGCATCGCCGCTTCCAGAGTCGCCAGAACCACCTGCGAGGAATGCGCCTGCTGCCACGGCGCCTGCACCCGCCAAGCCGCCACTGCCTGCACCAAGAAGGCCGGCACCAAACAGGCCAGCCACGGCACCGCCCTCGGCTGCGGCGGAATTCTCGGCCAGTTCGGTAGTGAACTCGAAACATTCACCGTCTTCAAGCACCACGATTTGCTGCTGGCCATTGGCACCTGTTTGTTCACCCAGTGTCAGCTTGCCATTGGCAGTCATCACACCCGCCGCAGGAATTTGCCCTTCAGTTCCGGGAAACTCGAGCGCCAAACGTCCATTTGCGCCTGTGACCACTTCATCACCCGGCAGCAGGTAGTCGCCTGCCTTTACAGCCACAGTTTCACCGTTGCGGCTTACGTTGACTTCGCCTTCAAGGTCTTTGATCAATGCTTGGGGTGCGGCCATGGGTTTGCTCCTGAATTGTTGGATTTGTGTTTAACATCCGTCAATTTTGCTAGTACGCCAATTTTTTAATCCTCCAATTAGGGGGAGGGTTCTACCCTCTATTGGTGAATTTATAATTGACAATGACTGTTGTCAGATATACATTCACACAAGCAAAATTTTTCTGAAAAGGTTCCAGGCATGAGTGAATACACGGTGGTCATCATTGGCAGTGGTTTCGGTGGGCAGTGCGCGGCAATTAATTTGAAAAAACGTGGCATTGAAGATTTCATCATGCTCGAGCGCCGGGACTTCATGGGGGGCACCTGGTGCCAAAATTCGTACCCTGGCGCCGCCGTTGATGTTCAATCGCTGTTGTATTCAATTGAAAGCGAACCTTACGACTGGAGCCAAATGTTTGCTGAAGGTGCAGAACTTCAGCAATACACCGAGCACGTGATCACCAAGCATGGCCTGCGTGAGAAAACCCGTACCAACAGCAATGTGCAGCGCACCGAGTGGCACGAGAACGAACAACGCTGGTATGTACATTTGCAAACAGGCGATGTGATCAAGGCGCAGTTTGTGATTAACGCTTCTGGCCCCTTGAGTACACCCGTGATTCCGAACTTCAAGGGACGCGATACATTCAAAGGAAAGACTTTTCACACCAATGCCTGGGATCAGCAATACGACCACAAAGGCAAACGCGTCGCCATTATTGGCAGTGGTGCCAGCGCGGCACAGGTGATCCCCGCCATTGCGTCTGAAGTAGGGCATTTGCATGTATTTCAACGTTCACCCCATTGGGTACTGCCGCGACCAGACCGTGTATTCAAGCCCTGGCAGCGCGCTTTGCTGAAAGTGGAGCCCATTAGCAAATTGGCTCGTTCAGCAATTTATTGGGGATTGGAAAGCCGTGTTATTGCATTCAAGTACTCTGACTTCGCATTGAAGAACATTGCACAGCGCGAGGCACTGCACCACATCAAGAAGCAGATTAAAGACCCTGCACTGCGTAAGAAAGTAACACCCGATTTCACCATTGGCTGCAAACGGATTATTTTAAGCAACACGCTGTACCCCGCTTATTGCCGCCCCAACGTAAGCTTGCACGACAAGACCGACGGCATTGCCGAGATCAATGAAACCGGCATCAAGACACTGAGCGGCGAGCAGATTGAGCTGGACTGCATTGTGTATTCCACGGGTTACGATGCCACTGACGGTGTAATTTCCTACCCGGTGGTGGGCAAGGGCGGCACCAAACTGGCCGATGTGTGGAATGAGTTTCCACGCGCTTATTTGGGCACCACCGTGCCGCAGTTTCCCAACCTGTTTATCGTGACTGGTCCGAATACCGGTATTGGGCATACCTCAGCAATTTTTGTGATTGAAGCGCAGATGCATTACATCATGCGTGCCATTGCTGAAGTGAAAGCGAAAAAAGCCGCTGCCATTGAGGTGAAGCCGCAAGCCGAAGAGCGCTACACCACCCACATTCACAGCGAGATGGAAAAAACCGTTTGGAAACGCGGTGGTTGTACCAGTTGGTACAAAAGCAAAAGCGGCCATGTGGTGGCCATGTTTCCCGGCTTCAGTTACACATACCTGCGAATGGCCAGGAATTTCAAGATGAATGACCATGTGTTGCAGGCACCTTTGGCACAGCAGCAGCCCTTACACTCCGATGAATCTGCATTGCTTACAGAAGGAGCTGCAGCATGAAGAATTTCAAAGACAAAGTGGTGGTGATTACCGGTGCAGGTTCAGGTATGGGGCGTTCGTACGCGCTGATGTTTGCGAAACTTGGCAGTAAAGTTGCTCTGTGTGATTACGATGAAAAAGGTTTGAAAGAAACCGAGAAACTGGTAATGCAAGCGGCCAATGTGCAGGTGTATGCCGAGAAGCTTGATGTGTCGAACAAGGCGGGGGTGTATGCATTTGCCCAAGCAGTGAAAGCAGCGCTGGGCAATGCACATGTGATTATAAACAACGCGGGTGTTAGCGGAGAAGGTCGCCCAGTGTGGGCCTTGAGTGACGACAGCTATGAGCGCGTCATGGGCATTAATTTCTGGGGTGTGGTGCATGGCACGCGCGCATTCTTGCCGCAACTATTGGCCAACGGCGAGGGCGCTGTCGTGAATGTGTCGAGTATTTTTGGTTTGGTGGGCACACCGAGCAATTCAGATTACTGCGCCAGCAAATTTGCAGTGCGTGGGTTTACAGAATCGCTGATGGTTGAGCTTTCAAACAGCAAGGTGCAGGTGCATTTGGTGCACCCAGGTGGCATCAACACCAATATTGCCAGCAAGCCGGAGCACGAAAAATTTGCCAAAAAATTCCTGACCACGCCGCCTGATGAAATTTGCGAGTATGTGTTGAAATGCATCAAGAAAAACGAGCCGCGTATTGTGTATGGCAACAATGCTGCGCGTGTGTGGTTGGGCTCGCGCCTGGTGCCGTTCAAGCGCATGCGCCACATTCTTTGGCAACAAATGGGGCGCACGCTGAACGCTGAAGATTACAAAGGCATACAGATTAAGTAAGCCAAGTCATGTTTACACCACCAGGTAACCGCCATCCACATTGATGCAGGCACCGGTGGTGTAACTTGAAGCCTCGGAGGCTAGATATAGCACAGTACCCGCCATTTCGCTGGGCTGTGCAACCCGGTTCATGGGTACATGTTGCAGCAGCGCGCTGCGAATGGCATCGTTGTGCACCAAGGCCGATGCAAATTTGGTGTCGGTTGCACCGGGCAGCAGCGCATTCACACGCACCTTCATGGGCGCACATTCTTTGGCAAAAGCTTTGGTCATTGAAATGACTGCGGCTTTTGTAATCGAATAAATACCTTGGTAGAGGCCGGGAATAACGCCATTGACCGAAGCCACATTAATAATGCTTCCGCCGCCATTCTTGCCCATTAGTTTGCAGCCGTGGCTGCTCATGTAAAAGTAACCACGAATGTTCACATCGCAGGTTTTTTGAAAGGCAGCCAGGTCAGTGTCGTAAATTGGCCCGAAGTGTGGGTTGGTCGCCCCGTTGTTCACCAAAATATCCAGCTTCCCGAATTTTGCTTCAATTTGTTGGTACAGCGCCTCAATCTGGTCCATCTCGCCCAAATGGCAGGCCATGGGCACAGCTTTCAGGCCATCTGCTTGAAATTGCGCAGCAATTTGTTCGCAAGCCTCCTGTTTTCTGCTTGAAATAATCACCGTAGCCCCCTTGGCTGCCAGTAATTCCGCACAGGCCAGGCCAATTCCGCGGGTCGCGCCCGTGACCAAAGCCACCTTATCTTGTAAATTGAACAAATCAGTTGTTGTTTTCACATCGTCTCCTTGCAGGCATTTTCTAATTGTTTTTCATCTGAAAAGGTAACATCGCATGGGCTCGGAATTTGAGCAAGACGGCAAGCATGTTTTTGTGTACGGATCACTGATGTATTTGCCAGTTTGGGGGCAAGTGGTGCAGGGTGTTTATCCCTGTTTGAATGCCATTGCCAAAGGGCATCAACGCCATGCTGTGCCTGGTGAAACTTACCCGGCCATGGTGCCAAACCCGAGCGCGCAAGTGCAGGGTTTGGTGTGGCTGAATGTGTTGCCAGAGGATGTCAAGAATCTTGATGCCTTCGAGGGGCCTGAATATGAGCGCCGCGAAATTGAGGTTGTGCTGAACACCAGTGGCGAAACCTTGAAAGCCGAGACCTACATTTGGTTGAACCGGGATGTATTGACTGATGAGTTGTGGAGTGTGAGCCGGTTCGAGGCCGAGGGTATGCAGGCTTTTTTGAACAAACACGTGGGCAACTGGAACAGCACCGGGCAAAGAAAGTAACAACAAGAAAGGAGACGACCGCATGGGTTTTATCTTGGCACTGGACCAAGGCACAACCAGTTCGCGCGCTATTGTGTTCAATGCGCAGGCGCAAGTGGTGGCCAGTTCCCAGCAAGAGTTTGAGCAAATTTTTCCAAGGGCTGGTTGGGTCGAGCACCGCCCCGAAGACATTTGGAACACGCAGTTGGCTTGTGCCCGGGGCGCGATTGAAAAAGCCGGGCTTAAACCCTCGGACATTGCTGGCATTGGCATTACCAACCAACGCGAGACCACCGTGGTGTGGAATCGAAAAACCGGCAAACCCGTGTACAACGCCATTGTGTGGCAAGACCGCCGCACGGCTGCATATTGCGACAAGTTGCGTGAGCAGGGCAAGGCTGCCCTGATTCGCCGCAGTACCGGGCTGGAGCTGGATTCTTATTTTTCAGCCACGAAAGTGAACTGGATCTTGAACAATGTGCCGGGCGCCCGTGCGCAAGCTGAAGCCGGCGAACTGGCCTTTGGAACTGTGGACAGTTGGCTGATGTGGAACCTGACAGGTGCTGCGGTTCATGCAAGCGATGTCAGCAATGCTTCACGCAGCATGTTGTTGAACATCAAAACACTGAAGTGGGATTCTGAGTTGCTTCAGTTGTTTGACATACCGCCGAGCATGTTGCCACAGGTATGTGAATCAAGCGGTGAAATCGCGCGGTGTGATCCCGCAGTGTTGGGCGCAGCCATTCCAATCGCAGGTGTTGCCGGTGATCAGCAGGCAGCCACGTTTGGGCAAACGGCATTCAAACCTGGTGAAGCCAAAAATACATATGGCACTGGTTGCTTTATGTTGATGAACACCGGCACTGAAGTGGTTGAAAGCCACAACCGCCTGCTGACCACGGTGGGTTGGCAGGTGAATGGCCGAACCAGTTACATGCTTGAAGGCAGTGTATTCATGGGTGGTGCGGTGGTGCAGTGGCTGCGCGATGGTTTGGGCATTATTGAAAAATCGGCCGATGTTCAGGCGCTGGCCGCCAGTGTGCCAAGCACAGATGGCGTGTGCATGGTACCGGCATTTGCAGGCCTGGGCGCGCCCCACTGGGACCCCTATGCTCGAGGCACTTTGGTGGGCATGACAAGGGGCACCACCAAAGCGCACATTGCACGCGCGGCACTTGAAAGCATTGCCCTGCAAACGGTGGATTTGGTTCAGGCCATGCAGCGCGATGGCGCAAAACCGCTCAGTGAACTGCGCGTAGATGGTGGTGCATCGAACAACAATTTATTGATGCAAATTCAGGCTGATTTGTTGGGTGCACCGGTGGTGCGCCCCACAGTAACCGAAACCACTGCTTTGGGCGCTGCCTATTTGGCAGGCCTTGCCGTGGGTGTTTTTGACACGGAGGAAAGCTTGTTGGCCAACTGGCGGGTAGATGCACGGTTTGAACCCAAGATGAGTATTGATGAACGCGGTGCACTGCTTGATCGCTGGCACCGCGCGGTAGAACGTTCCAAAGGATGGGCAGATGCTTAGTCGTAAAAAGCACCTTGAAACACTGAAACTCAAGGCACAAGCGCAGTATGAATGGGACGTGATTGTAATTGGCGGTGGTGCTACAGGCTTGGGCAGCGCAGTGGATGCGGCCAGCCGTGGCCTGAAGGTGCTATTGCTCGAAGGGCACGATTTTGCCAAGGGCACCAGCTCAAGAGCCACCAAGTTGGCCCATGGCGGCGTGCGTTACCTGGCGCAGGGCAATTTCAGTTTGGTGAAAGAGGCCCTTGAAGAACGTGGCCGTATGTTGGTGAATGCACCCAACCTGGTCAAGCCCCTGGCTTTTGTCATTCCAGTGCGCAATGTATTCCAGAAATTCTTTTACTGGATCGGCCTGAAAATGTACGACATGCTGGCGGGTAAACTGGGTGTTGGCCCCACCACCATGATGAAGAAAAATGAGGTATTGCGTGCAGTACCCACTATTTCCCAGCAGAAATTGCATGGGGGAGTGCGCTATTTTGATGCGCAATTTGACGATGCTCGCCTGGCGATTGCCTTAATGAAAACCCTGCACAAACTGGGTGGCCTCGCGATTAACTACATGCCAGTCACTGGCTTTGTGAAAACTGCTGAGAAAGTTAATGGTGTGCAAGCCCGCGATGAATTCAGCGGCGAGTCTTTTACTTTTAAAGCCAAAGCAGTAATCAATGCCACTGGTGTGTGGGTGGACGATGTTCGTAGATTGGACTTGCCAGATTCAAAACCCATGTTGAGCCCCAGCCAAGGCGTTCATGTGGTGGTTGACCAGCACTTTTACCCAGCCAAGGAAGCCTTGCTGGTGCCCAAAACCAGCGATGGCCGTGTGTTGTTTGTGGTGCCCTGGTTGGGAAAAACCTTGATTGGCACCACAGACACGCCCCGTAAGGACTCACCTTGGGAACCCGATGCCTTGCCCGAGGAAGTCGATTTTATTTTGAAAACGGCGGGCCAATACCTGGCCAACGCGCCCACGCGCGCCGATGTTCGCAGTGTGTTTGTTGGGTTACGACCATTGGTGAGTGCGGGGGGCGAGAAGCAAAATACCAAGAGTATTTCTCGTGAGCACACAGTGATTACCGCGCCTAGCGGATTGGTGACGATCACTGGTGGCAAATGGACCACTTATCGCAGTATGGCGGAGGAGGTGGTTGATTTGGTGTGTGAACAACAGGGCTGGGTTAACAAGCCAACCCGTACCCGCTACTTGCGTCTTGAAGACGACCTTCCCATGCGAAAGCCCGGTTCTGCAATTCATGAAAATCTTGATTTGAATGAAGCGGAGATTGCGCAGGCTGTGCTGGAAGAAATGGCAGTGACCATTGAAGATGTATTGGCTCGCCGAAGCAGGGCGCTTTTTCTGGACAGCCAGGCTGCCCTGGCCTGTATGAATGAGGTGCGGTTTGTGTTGCAAAACGAGTTGCGTTATAGCGATGAGGAACTGGACCGTCAGGAGGACGAGTTCCGCAGGCTGGTGGCCCAATACAGCCTGCGCGCAGATTGTTAAAGTTTTTTTTAAAAAGAGCAGGCATGCCCTTGCACAACGGTATTGTTTGGGGCATAATCTCGCTTCTTCACAGCGGCTGTAGCTCAGTTGGATAGAGTACTTGGCTACGAACCAAGGGGTCGTGGGTTCGAATCCTGCCAGCCGCACCAAATTAAAAAAACCCTCGCTCAAAAGGCGAGGGTTTTTTGTTATTCAGGCTCTAAAAAAAACAAATGTTCTCAATACCCGTCGTCGTTGTTGCCATTTTCTTTATCGGCGCAGGCATTCTGCATTTTGTGCTGCTGGATTTCTTTTCCAGTATCGTGCCTCCGTATTTCACCAATCCGGAAGCTCTCGTCAAAATTAGTGGTGTCTTTGAAATTTTGGGTGGCATTGGCATTCTGATTGAACGCACCCGCCAGTGGGCTGCGTATGGGTTGATTGCGCTTTGTGTGGCTGTGCTACCCGCCAATATTCACATGGCCATGCACCCGGATCAATTTGCCGATATTCCCGTGGTTCTTCTGTATTTGCGCTTGCCCTTGCAGGCTTTGGTGATCTGGGTCATCTGGAAGGCCGGTCAAAGCAGGCACTTCCAAAAATAGAATAACGATTACAGTTCTCTGCGGTACACTTTAAAAAAATACAACGCAGAGGAGACGAAAACAATGTTGAAGCCAGGTCTGATGATGAAGCAGGAGATGCTGCTTTCTTCAATTTTGGTGCACGCCGAACGTTTTTACGGCTGGCAAGAAGTAGTGAGCCGCAGGGTTGAAGGTGACTTGCACCGAATCACTTTCAAGGCCATGGCAGCACGTGCCAGGCAACTTGCCAATGCATTGCATGCCTTGAACATTCAGCAGGGCGAGAACATTGCCACGATTGCGTGGAACAGTCATCGCCACATCGAAGTTTATTATGCCGTGGCGGGCATGGGGGCGATTACTCACACTTTGAACCCCAGATACACGCCTCAGCAGTTGATTTACATTATCAACCACGCACAAGACTCCACCATCTTTTTCGACCTCACCTTTGCGCCCCTGATCAAGGCGATCGCTCCGCATTGCCCCAGCGTTAAAAACTGGATTTTGTTGATTGATGAAAACAAAATGCCCGCAGAACCGCCCGTGGCCGGTTTGTTGAATTACGAAACCTTGCTCAAGGCGCAAAACGATGACTATGTGTGGCCTGAATTTGATGAAAATTCAGCTTGCACCCTGTGTTACACCTCCGGCACCACGGGCAACCCAAAAGGCATTCTGTATTCGCACCGGTCCACCATGTTGCACGCCATGATGTCCAATTGCGCGGATGCAATTGCGTTGACCCGAAAGGACACTTTATTGCCCGTTGTGCCCATGTTTCATGTGAATGCTTGGGGCTTGCCCTATGCCGCGTTGATGACAGGCTGCAAACTGGTCATGCCTGGTCCGCAACTGGATGGCCCTTCTATTTACAGTTTGCTGGAAAGCGAGAAGGTAACCGTGGCCGCGGGCGTACCGACCATTTGGCTGGGTTTGATCAATCACATGAAGCAAAACGGACTGACGTTCAGTACCTTGAAACGCTCGCTGGTGGGTGGCTCGGCCGTGCCCGTCAGTTTGATCAAAGAATTTGACGAAATGGGTGTGGAGCTGATGCAGGGTTGGGGCAGCACAGAAATGTCGCCCTTGGGTACAGTTTCCAAACTGAGCGGTGATGAGCGCAGTTTGCCCAAACAGGAGCAATACGAGATTGTCGCCAAGCAAGGGCGCACCATTTTTGGCGTGGACATGAAATTGCTGGCTGAAGATGGCACTGAATTGCCCTGGGATTTTGAGCAAAGCGGCGAGTTGCATGTGCGTGGCCACTGGGTATTGCACGAGTACTACGGTGGTGATGGTGCAAAAGCCTTCAGCCACGATGCCACGGGGAAACGCTGGTTTGCCACTGGAGACGTGGCCCGCATGGCGCCGGACGGCTTGATGCAAATTACTGATCGCACCAAAGACGTGATCAAATCGGGCGGGGAGTGGATCAGTTCAATTGATCTTGAAAACATTGCCATGTCTCACCCGGCGGTGCTTCAGTCTGCGGTGATCGCCATTCCCCATGAAAAGTGGAACGAGCGCCCCCTGCTGATTGTTGTGAAAAGGCCTGGTGCAGAAGTCAGCAAACAAGACATTCTGAATTTCTATGAAGGCCGTATTACCAAAATGCACATTCCCGACGATGTTGAGTTTGTAGACGCCATGCCGATTGGCGCAACAGGCAAGGTGCAAAAGTCGGAGTTGCGAGAGAAATTCAAAGGCTTGCGATTTGTGTAAGTGCGACAGAATGTATAAGGAAAGTTAAATTGTGAAATTTTCATCGTTTAATGGTTTAACTTTTCAATCATTGCTTTATCCTTGCCCTTTGACAATCAAGATGGGGCAGTCCAAGCATGTTGCGTTTGTTAATTTCCCTGTGTTTGCTGATGACCAGCCTGCAGGCCCAAGCACAGCAACCGGTCTACAGGTTCTCGCCAGTTAATCAGTGGGACATTCCCAAAACAGCAGCCTACTGGAACCCGATTATTCAATATGTCAGCCAGCAAAGCGGTGTTCAGCTTGAACTCAAAATCGGCAGAACTTCTGCCGATACCACTGCCTACGTATTGGCTCAAGAAGTCGAGTTTGTGTTTTCAAATCATCTGTTCAGCCCAGAGCGTGACAAGTTGGGCTGGAAGGTTTTTGGGCGACGCACCGGGCCTGCCTTGCAGGGTCAGATCGCGGTACTCGACAATTCTCCAATTCGAACGCTTGAAGAGCTGAGCAAGCAAGACATGGTTTTTGCTGGCCCGGAGGCTTTCATTGGCTACCGGGTGCCACAGGCTGAATTGATGAATCGCGGAATCGAGGTGAATGCAGTATTTGCGGGCAACCAGAACGCGGCATTTGCTCAATTGTTGGCAGGCAAAGCAAAAGCAGTGGGCAGCAATTCGGCTTTGATCGATGGTTTCACAGAAAAGCAGGGCACCAAATTCCGGGTGCTTTGGACGTCGGAGTCTTACCTGGATTTGGCTTTGATGGCTTCTGGCAAGGTGAGCACAAAAGATGTACGTGCCGTCACCAACGCTTTTATCAATATGCACAAAAGCAAAGCAGGTGCATTGATTCTCAAGCAGGCCTCCGAGTCGGTGGGTATGGATCCGAACAGCCACTTCCTGCCTGCCTATGACAAGGATTATGAAAGTTATCGCCGTTTTTATGCCACTGCACCCATGGCGGTGCGTTAATGCCAGTGTGACCTTGCGATGAAGCGAATTCGTCTATTGCCATCATCGCTGATTGGTCGCGTGTTTTTGTTATACACCGTGGCTTTGCTTTTGTTCGTTACCATCAGTTTTGTAGCGTTCTCTCGTTTTCAATACCACAGTACGCTGGAAGAGGCTCAAGACTCGGCCAACATGATGATCGAAGTGGTTGCTCAAACCGTGTCAGACAGCGCGGTAATCGGCGATTACGACACCATTCAGCGCACATTGAACAAGGCAATTACAGGCTCCCGGTTTGCATCTGCCAAGTTTATTGATTTGACGGGGGGCATTATTCGAAGTGAAAACTCTGCCATTCTAAAAAGCACTGCCCCCGCTTGGTTGCGGGACAAAGTGGCTGAGCAACTTTACGACGTGAACCGGGCCATTAACGCTGGTGGTTATGACTACGGCGTGCTGCGCTTTACCTTTGCCGTCGATGCGATTGCTGAAGGTTTTTGGGGCTTGATTCGTGTGGCCATGCTCAGTGCTGTTGGTGGCTTGATTGGCGGCATGTTGATTATCTGGTTTCCCTTGAAACGTTGGTTGGGTGCACTTGAACGCGTTGAAACCTTTGACGTCGTGCCGTCCAGTGACATTGGCGATGACTCAGAATTGTTGATTGAGAATTTGCCCACCGAGTTTCGACCTGCCTTCGAGAAGTTGAAGCGAACCACAGAACACTTGGACGGTGAGTCCAAAGCCAAAGAAGTTGCAGAAAGTGCCAACCGCGCCAAAAGCGAATTTCTGGCCAATATGAGTCATGAAATTCGTACCCCCTTGAATGGCATTATTGGCATGACAGAACTTGCGCTGGAAACCAAACTGACCAAGGTTCAGCGAGAGTTTTTACAGGTCGCCAATGATTCGGCCAACACCTTGTTGTTGATCGTGAACGAGATCCTGGACTTCTCGAAAATTGAAGCCGGCATGATGACCATTGACACGGTGGTGTTCGATCCAAAGCGAATATTTGAACAGGCACTGGGCCCCATGATTCCAAGAGCCAAATCGAAATGCCTGGAGTTGCAGTGCACTTTCTCAGAGGGGTTCCCAAAAGAATTTGCGGGCGACCCGGTACGCCTTTTGCAAATCATCAACAACATGGTGGGCAATGCGATCAAGTTCACAGAGCGCGGTGGCGTATACATTCAAGTGCAGGCAGGCAAAGATATGCACGGGGCCCAATTGCTGAAATGCTCAATTCGCGACACAGGCATTGGCGTACCGTTTGAAAAGGTCAGTGCAATTTTCAAGCCTTTTGAGCAGGCCGACTCGTCGATTACCCGAAATTTTGGAGGCACGGGCCTTGGGCTGACCATTACCCGAAGATTGGTGGAGTTGATGCGTGGCGAAGTGTGGCTAGAGAGTCAGGTGGGTGTGGGCAGCACCTTCCATTTCTCTCTGCCAGAAATGCGTTAATGGGTGGGAATTAGCGACTGGCTTTGGGGCCCCACAATTCCTCAAGGCGTTTGTCCCGTCCACAGCCGTTGCGGTAATAGCCGTAGCGAATAGGGTTTTTAATGTAGTAGTCCTGGTGGTATTCCTCAGCGGGATAAAATTTCACCACCGGCGCAACTTCCGTGTAAATGGTTTTGAATTTGCCAGCGGCCTGCAGTTTGGCTTTGCTGGCTTCAGCAATTTTTTTCTGTTCCTCATTCAGGTAATAAAACCCGCTTCGGTATTGGGTGCCACCATCGCAAAACTGGCGGTTTTTCACGGTGGGGTCGATGGTTTTCCAGAAGTACTCGACCAACTGGCTGTAGCTTACTTTGGTGTCGTCGTAAGTCACTTCAACCACCTCGGTGTGGTCCGTGCGGCCGGCACTTACTACCTTGTAATCCGGGTCTTTGTATTGCCCACCGGCGTAGCCCGAAATTGTTTTCAACACGCCAGGCACTTTGTCAAAGTCAGCCTCGGTGCACCAAAAGCAGCCGCCTCCAAACACCGCGGTTTTTGTTTCAGCCTGTGCGCCTGTCGCCGCAAGCAAGCCCAAGGCTACGGTCAAGGTTGTTTTGAGTTTCATATATGTCATTTTTTTACGCCTTGCGCACTGTGGGTAATGTTTGGCCTTCGGGAACGAACGCCAATGCCAAGCCGTTGTTGCAGTATCGCTTGCCGGTTGGGGCAGGGCCGTCGTCAAACACATGGCCCTGGTGGCCGCCACAATTGCTGCAGTGGTATTCGGTGCGCGGCAAAATCAGTTTGTAATCGGTTTTGGTATTCAATGCGCCTTTGTTGGCATCATAAAAACTGGGCCAACCAGTGCCACTGTCGTATTTGAATTGAGAAGGAAACAGCGGCAGGTTGCAGGCCGCGCACACATACGTGCCTTTGCGTTTCTCGTCGTTCAAGGGGCTGGAGAATGGGCGCTCGGTGGCCTCTTTGAACAGCACGTTGTACTGGTCTTTCTTGATGATTTTCAGCCATTCGGCTTCCGACTTATTCAGCTTGTTCATACTTGCAACCGAGCTCATGGGTTTTGTGAAAAACAGACCTGCGCCAATTGCGGCCAAACCTGCGATAACTGTACGACGTTGCATGGTGGTGTTTCCTTGTTTATCAATTACTCAATCAATATTCAGCTGCACTGGCTCAAGGCTTTTGGTGCATTCAATGCTTGAAGAACGGTATTGGATTCATTGTTCTCAACAATAACGCCCAGCCCTACATTACTCTGGTTCCAGTCGGCTGGCAGTGTGTGCCTGAACACCTGTATTCTGGATCCGGGGGATACCTTTTTCGCATCGCTCAAGTGTCGAACCACCCGATCATGCTTCAATAACTCTCCCCGATTTTCTCCTGCTTTCACTTGTTGGCTTAAATTGTCTTCGTAAAAGGCAACAAACACGCGCCCACCGGAATAACGCTCATCAAGCCATTCGGTTTTTACCTGGATTTCGACCTGATTGGCAGCCTTTCGTTCAAGCGAAACTTGCAGGCCCACGGGGGCTTTGTCTTGTTGCATCGCCGACAATCTCTGAGGTATAAGCCCTGCCTGGCCCCAGCGGCGAACTTCCCGGTTCGAGAATACATACTGCGGTGTGTAAATTTGACTTACATTTCCAGCCCGTTTGTGGGCGTATTGCCGCTCGGTGAATTGCTTTTTGGAGTAGGGGTCTTCCCAGCCAATGTAATTCCAGTAATCCACATGGAATGAAAGCGCCAAAATACTGCTTGATCGTTCCGGGGTAGTGAGTTGGCTGCTTAGCCAACGGTCGGCAGGCGGGCAACTGCTACAGCCTTCGGAGGTGTAAAGCTCGGCGACAATCATGCGCTCAGCGGGGCTTGTCCATTTGCAAGTGCCTTGCTGGCCCCAAACAGGCGCAGAGCCAAGCCCGAGAAGAGCCAAGGCACCAGTGCCTGCCATGAAGTTCAAGCAATTTGTCATACAACCCTCCGCCTGCCGCGTTTTGTTCAGGAGGGTATTCGCCGGATTTCACCGAAAGGTTACATCGCGATGCTTAGCAAATTCTGCGATTGTTAACAAGTGTGGCAAGTCCTGTGGCTACTCCGACTAAGTGACCCGTGGGTAATTTACTTACCCTGTTAGAGTTAACCTGCCTCGAAAAACCAAGTGTTGAGGCCAATTTCATAAAAACAGGAGAATGGGATGAAACTAAAAGCCTTGCTCGCGTCAGCCTTGCTGACCACTACTTTTGCTGTGCACGCACAAGACAAACCCGTGGTGCAGTTCATTGCCACAGGCGGCACCATTGCAATGAAAATTGATCCGGTGAAAAACGCCCCCGTGCCAGCCATTTCAGGTGAAGACCTGTTGGCCACCGTGCCGGATGTGGGCAAGTACGCCAACATTCAGGTCAAGAGCTTGTCCAATGTGCCTTCTGACTACATGGACCCGCCACGTTGGGTGCAATTGACCAAGGAAGTGAATGCAGCCTTGGCGCGCCCTGAAGTGGCTGGTGTCATTGTTTCTCATGGCACGGATACGCTGGAAGAAACTGCGTTTTGGCTTGATTTGACTGTGCGATCTGACAAGCCTGTGGTGTTGATTGGTGCGCAGCGAAATGCCTCATCCTCTGACTTTGACGGTCCTCGCAACCTGCTGAATGCGGTGCGCATCGCTGTGGACGCACAGTCTAAAAACAAGGGCGTAATGCTGGCCATGAATAATCAGATCAACGCTGCGCGTTACGTGACCAAAACCCACACTCAGAATGTAGAAACCTTCCAAAGCGGTGCGTTTGGTTTGATTGGTGAGGTTTATCCAGACCGTGTCATGTACGCCACCACACCGCTGCGTCGCCAAACATTTCAGCTGGTTGATGGCCCAATGCCTGAAGTAGAAATTGTCGCCATGTATGGCGGTGCCACAGGTGCTGCTTTGCGCAATGCGGTTGATCGTGGTGTGAAGGGCATTGTGGTTCAGGCGTTGGGCATGGGCAATATGAACGTGCCCATGTTTGAAGCCGTTCAATATGCCTTGTCGAAGAATGTACCCGTGGTGATCTCTACCCGAGTTCACCAAGGCCGCGTGATGGCGAACTACGGTTTTGTGGGCGGTGGCAAAACCACATTTGACGCGGGTGCAATTATGGCCGACGACTTGTCGCCTCAAAAAGCACGTATTTTGCTGATGCTGGCGATGCAATCGGGCATTAACAAAAAGGCTGACTTGCAGCCCTTGTTTGACCGATAGGTTGTACCAATCCGTTCAGGCGATGTGAGCCACTGGAAATGTCATCTGAAACTGGGTGATTTCCAGTGCTGTGACCACATCGCCAATGTCCATATCAGGAAAGGCATTGCCCAGGTTTTGCAACACATGCACGTTTGCAAAACGGGCTTTGCCCTTCGCACTTGGGCTGTATAAAAATTCCTGACCTTGCCATCGTTGACCCAGGGTTTTCATGAAACCTGGCACCAAACCCGTGTTGATCGGAAAAGAAAAGCCCTTGCCCCGATACGCCAGGTCAAATTGAGGCACGCCATCTTGATGCAGACTGATTTCCTGCAGACTTTCCGGGCCCTGTGCAACATCGAAGTTGCACAGGTTTTTCGGAATGCCCCAATTGATTCGACCATTTTTCACACTGCTCGCGCTGCTCACCACAATGTTGCTGATGGTCAACAGGCGTTTGCTCCCCAGCTTCTCGCTGAATTGCGCCGTGCCAGGAATGTACAGCAGCTCTTTGTAAGGGCCTGCATTGGAGTGCGTGTAGTCCACATACATCAACACGCTGACCGGGCACTTTAAGGAGTCGCGAATGTCCAGTGGGATACGCGCATCAGCCATCAGCTTTTCAGCTTTGCTGCGCATGACCACAATCAGGCCTTTACCGGTGAGTGTCCAAGGTGCAGGCACTTCTTCAAGGTCTGCAAACTCGTCAATGGTTGAGTCAATTGAAGTCAAGCTTTAGCCCATCTTGAAAATATTCATCTTGTGCCCGTCAGGCGTGCGAAAGTAAGCGGCATAAAAGCCGGGCATGCGTTCACCCGGTGCGCCTTCACAGGTACAGCCCAGTGTTTTTGCATGTTCATAAAATGCGTCAACCTGGGCACGGTCCTTGGCGGTCAGTGCCACCATGGTGCCATTGCCCACGGTGGCCGCCTGGCCGTTGGCAGGCTTTAGCAGACCAATGAAGGGGTTGGCCATGCTGGTGCCCCAGAAAATACCATGCGGCAATTCCAGAATACGTTTGGCACCCAGGGGCGCAAACAGCTTGTCAAAATATTCTCCACTTTTGGGCAGGTCGTTGGTGCCCAAGGTAATGTATCCAATCATCGTACTTCTCCGTGGATTCGCTGGTTTCAAGTATTGGCGGGCAGGAATTGCCCGTAACCCATTTCTTTGCCGAGCTCGGGCACAACGGCCTCGTTCTCGACTGCT
This sequence comes from Limnobacter sp. SAORIC-580, assembly GCF_013004065.1. Taxonomy (GTDB): domain Bacteria; phylum Pseudomonadota; class Gammaproteobacteria; order Burkholderiales; family Burkholderiaceae_B; genus Limnobacter; species Limnobacter profundi. The sequence goes on along the minus strand of NZ_CP053084.1, from coordinate 1,867,645 downwards.
ATCTTGCCATTAATTAACACATGTTTTACGACACCCGGGTTGCGGTTCACCAAACGTTGCAGGCCGAAATTTTCCATGTCGCCCCAGGTCACCTGTTCAAGGTTCTGGTTCAAGGCCTCAGGATTCAAGACCACCAAATCTGCGCGGTCACCCACCCGAATTTTTCCGGCTTCAATACCTAGCCAATCGGCTTGTTCACCAGTCAATCGCCACACCGCATGTTCCATGCTCATGATGGGTTTGCCTTCTTCAATGGTTTCCTTGACCAGTTTCAGGAAGCGCAGGGGCAGGTTGTAAAAGGCCATGTTGCGAATGTGCGCACCCGCATCACTGAAGGTGATCAAGGTGTGTTTGTCTTGCACCAGTTCGCGGATAACTTCGCGCTTGTGGTTACCCACCGTGGTGTACCAGCGTAACTGGCGACCAAACTGCACTACCAAATCGAGGAACAAATCGACCACATGCACTTTGCGGGCGCGGGCCACTTCATCAAAGTTTTTGCCCACCAAATTCGCGTCTGGGCATTCAAGAATAATCGCATCACCGAAATCACGCTGCCACACGCGCGGGCTTAGTTTTTGCCCGTAAAACTTGCGGAACTGGCGGCGGTAATCTTCGTTTTGCAGCAGGCTGTTGCGCTCTACCTGGGTTCGCAGGTCCAGTGCCATTTCCCCGGCACCAAATTCTTCAAAAAACACCACATCAATGCCATCGGCGTATACGGTGAAAGGGGTGGGCAATAGTTGCCAACGGAAGGCCCCGCCAAGCCAGTTCACCACGCGACTTGAAATTTGTGCCATGGGTCGAACGGTTTTGTTGCCTTTTAAATCGATGAGCGCAATCAGCGTGGTTTTCAATGGTTTGCGTATCCAGCCCAGGGTTTCAATCAAGTATTCAAAAATTTGCAGCGGGTTGGCTGCATTGGGTGCTCCTTGATGCACGCGGCGGTATTTGCGCAAAATTTTATTCAGGCGGCGAAGCTCGCTCCAGCGGGCATAGGTGCTGGGCAGGCTTTTCGACCAGGCGCGATCGCCATCAATTTTGTCCCACTTCAGGCACATGGTTGAAAGGCCCAAAAACCCGGCCTCCATGGCCTCGGTCAGCGTGGCTTCCATTCGCTGCATTTGTGCCTCAGAGGGCTTTATTTTGCGGTCAGTCGAATCCAACAAACCCATGGTGCCCACGCGCAAATCGCTGTGGCCCAAAAATGAGATCAGATTGGGGCCAAGGGGCTGCTTTTGCACAAACTCAACCCATTGACGTGGCGTGCTCCATGTTTTTCTCTCTTGAAGAATTGGCAGTACTTTTTCACGGGGTACGGTTTCTACACGTGTAAATATGTCGGATGCGTCTTCGGCTTCGCTGCAAATCATGCTGAGTGAACAACTGCCCACCAGCACGGTGGTGACGCCGTGACGAACTGATTCGGACAAGCTTGGTGCGACGATCATTTCGGCGTCGTAGTGGGTGTGGGTATCCAGAAAGCCAGGGGTTATCCAGTGGCCATAGGCATTTATCACTTTGGGCGTGCCTTGATATTGCAAAGGCGTTTCACTGACTGCGGCGATGCGCCCGTCTTTAATGCCAATGTCGCGCAGGGCAGAGGGGCCCCCTGTGCCGTCAAAATATCGCCCACCCGTGATGACCACGTCGAAGGTCGAAGCTGTCATGTCTGTCTCCAATTCTCATTTTTTTCAAATGTAACAAGAAATCTTGTCGAATTGGAAAAAACTTTTATCTCCGGTCGTAAATCACCTCCTTGCTGCCCGTGGGCAGGCTGATGAAATCACCATCTTCCCCGATGCGGAAGGGCCCTTTGAACACATCGGGTGCCTTGCCCAGGAATATTTCCCGCAAGGGTGGCAGTGGCAAGGGCGGAACAATGTGGCTCAACACCACATGTCCAACCTCGGCCTCCTGCGCCAATACGGCCACATCCAGTGGGGTGGCGTGGTAATTGGGAATATCCGAGAAAATTTTGGCCAATTTGCTTCGGTTGTTCTTGATGGCAGTCTCTTGCAAGCGGGCCACCAATTCAGGGCTCAGTGCTTCATGCACCAGAAGGTCGGCGTTGCGGGCAGCGTCTTTGACTTGCGCGTCGCTGGTGGTGTCACCACTTAGCACCACGGTTCGGCCTTTGTAAGTGATTCGATAACCTACCGCAGGGTTGATGGGCTGGTGATTCACCGCAAAAGCTTCAATTTGTAAATCGGGCAGTTGCAGTACGGTGGTGTAGATTCCTTTTTGTACCGTGAATTCATTCACATCGGCACCCGCCAGTTCGGGCGGCATGGTTGCCTCGCCATGGTGCGCTGTGCGGTAAGTCGTGTCTTGTTGGTAAGCCGTTTCAAAACCCTTCATCACCTTGTGAATTCCACTGGGGCCATGCACAGTTAACTTTTGCCCGGCGGTGTGTTGCGCCCAACGGGTCATGAGTACTTCGCCAAGACCATCAATGTGATCCGAATGAAAATGCGTAATAAACACGCCCTTGAGTTGACCTGTGGAGAAACCCATCGTCGCAATTTGTTTGGCGGCTGCACTGCCGGCATCGAATAAGAACATGTCCTTGCCTGCAATCACCAAGGTGCAGGGGGCAGCACGATCCGGGTCGGGGAAGGGCGAACCTGTTCCACACAGCCCAATATGCAAGCCGTCGCTGAGCGCAGCGATTGGGTCTTGCATGCGTTTGCTGGCCACTTTCTCGATCATGGCCAAGGTGATCTCATGGCGCTGAACGTAAGCCACAGCGGCACCTGCAGCGATTAGAACGACAGCGCCAATCATCAGTTTTTTGACCATGTTTGTTCCTGCTTATTGTTTGTTGTTTATTGCCTGTTTAGGGCTTTCTACCCAAATCGGTGAGCTCCAGGCGCGTTCCTGCTGGGTAATGAAACGGAAGTCTCCTCGGAAATTTCCAGGTTCACCTTCAATGCGACAACAACCTTCAAACCCCGCGAAACCACTTTGTGCGGAAAACAGGCCATTGCCGGGTTGTAGCGCCTCGCATTGCACGCCTTTGGCTGTACACATTTTTGTGGTCCAGCGACAGGAGTTGTTTTCAAGTGCGCGTGCATAGTAGCTGGCACCTGTGCTGGCCTGGTATTGGGTGTCATGAAACACCGCACACATTTGTTCCGGGCCTTGTTGCTGAATGCTGCAATCGGAATTGGGCTGCGGCGCGTTGGCATTCTCAGCCAGTTTCAAAACCTGCTGCCTCAGATCGCCATTTGAATCGGCCCAGGTTTTAATCAACTCAAGCCGTTGCAGGGGCACACCGGCTTCCTCGCCGCCCGGGTCTTGAATGGCGTAGGCCACAATGTAGGGGCCCTTGTTTTTTACTTCCAGCGTGCCGCCCATGGGCACACCTTCCACCAAACCTTCTTCGATCGGGCTGGCACCTGCGGCCAATTGTTCGCAAATATTGCTGGGGAAGGGCTTGCTTGATGCCAAGGTTCGAATGCGCATGCGCGAGCCCGAGGTGGCAAAAGTTTCTCGCCGTTTAAGGGCTGCGAAAATTTCCTTTCGTGTGTTTTCTCGCGCCCACACGCCCGCCAGTCCGCCCGGTGTGAAATTGGATGCCACCGGGTTGAAGACACGTTCTTCGCAGTTGTTGGGGTCTGCGGCCGATTCGGTGCTAAATGGCAATTTAAAGCCGGTGATGGAGTCGGTGGGCAATGGCCGCTGCTTGCATTCCCAGTTGCCCAAGGCCTCATTGGGTTCATCATCCAGCACACCGCCATGGCCCGAGTTTTTCGAGAATTTGGTTTTGTCGGTGTTGCCTGCGATGCCGTTGTGCGTATCGCTTGAGCCAATAAAACCATATTGATAAGGGTTCACCCCCAGCTTGCGTGCAATTGCACTGCCTTCCGGCAACACATTACGGGCGTAATCCAGTGGGGCTGTACAATCGGCCGGGGTTGAGCCGCCAATGTCGCTGCCCGTGCATTCGCTGGCAGCGTGAATGCTTTTGCCCGTGCCTTGTAGCCGGTTGACTTGGCAAAACAGCGGGTCGTTGGCAGTGCCCTTGCATACTTTGGCGCATTCTGCGGGGTCGTCTGAATTGCCTTTGCACAGGGTTTTCCATTCTTCAAATCCGCAACCCGATTCCTCGCCGCCAGTCAGTCCTTTGTTAAACCCGGTGATGCATTCGCTGGCCCCCTTGTGCTGAACAATCTCGAACAAACGGTCAAGGGTGTTGCGCAACGTGGCATCAGCCAACGTCAGTGTGGTGTTGTTTCTGGCCAATGGTAGGCCAGTATCCGGCTGGCGTACACGGGCAAAACGCCCATCGCTTTGGTTGGTGCTGTGGGGAATGGTTACAACATCACAACCCTCTACATCGAGGCATTCGGTTTTCAGTCGATCAAACAAACCCCATTCATCGTTGGTGTTGTCGGTGGTGGGAATGGGTGGAATTGAACTGATCACATCGGCTGGTACTTTGGTGCCTTCGAAAATGACATTTCGATGCAGCACCTGGCCGCCTTTGTTGGATGAGAATTCATAACCATTGAAGGTGGTGAATTTGCAGGGCTGGTTTTCAGCATTCGCGATAGCCTGTATTTCTTCCCAGGTTCGCGTGCTTGGCACCCGGCTGCCTGCACTGGTGACCAGTTGCAGGTACAAAGGCACATTGCCGGTAATGAACACAGAGACGTTGTCACGAATTACTTGCCCCAGGGCACTGCAAGCGGGGTTGGTGCCTGCCGGAACGTTTCCCTGCAGTTCGCAGATATTGGAAAAGGTACCCAGTTGTTCGGCATGTTCAGTGACGGCTGCAAAATCCAGTGGGCGGCCAATGTTAATTTGCCGCATGGGTGTATCCGGGTCTTCGCCGGATGGTAAAAATGCATTCTCACCTTTGGCAAATTGGTATGCTTCTCGAGGCCCATTGATTGAATTGAAGAAATAAGCGTCAAACGACAGTTTGGTGTGAATGTGTAAATCACCAAAAAAAGCCTGCTTCCTCACGCTGCTGCCCACACATTCCACATCTTCCGGGCGCTCTGCGGGGCTTACCGTAGTGGGTGTATCTGTTTGGGCCACATTGGTGTCGCTGGAGTTCAGGCAGGCCGAGAGGCTCAGTGCGAGAAGGGCCGGGATCAACAGGTGCGTTGGCAATAATCTGCGCACAACGGTGCAGTGTTTATACATAGCTGTGAATCCTTTCAAGCGTCCAGTACAGAGCCGCACCGCCAATACACAGCGTAAGGGCATATTGGGCAAAGCGTGTGAAATTGGGCAGGTGGGTTTTTTCGAGCAGGGTGAATGTTGTGGCCAGCACGGTGACGATCCACAATTGGCCAATCTCGATACCCAGATTAAAAAGCAGCAAGGTGCTGAGAAGGGCGTCTTCCGGGAACCCCCGCTCTTCCATTGATAGGGCAAAGCCCGAGCCATGTAAAAGGCCAAAGGCAGCGATCAATAGCAGGTGAGACCAATTCGTTGGTTGAGCAGGTTCTTTTCGCACCAGTTCCCAGGCAAGCCACAAGACGCTCAGTGCAATCCAGGCCTCGATCGCGCGAGTGGGCACTGCGATCCAGCCTAACACCAGCAAAGCCAGGGTCAGGCTGTGCCCCACGGTAAACAGTGTGAATTGCCCAATCAATTGCTTTGTATTTTGCTTCCGTTTTTTCCAAAGCAGGTAAAGCCCAGTAACAAACAATACATGGTCCAAACCAAACACAATGTGTTCAATTCCGATGCTGAGATATTCCAGAGGCGGTGTTCTTTGGGTGTCGGTTCCCAATGAAATACTGGCCTGTTTCGGTGTCAACACTGCGTGAACACGCTGACCTTGCTTTGGGCTAGCAAGAACAATGAGGTCGGGTGCAAGGCGGGTAAATCCGTTTGCAATAATTTCATGTTCAGCTAATGCGCTGCTGCAAAAGAAATTGCCGCGTTGTATCAGTTCTGTGTTGCCTTCCCACTCCGTGCTGACATCGCGCAATTCACAGACTGGCGCAAATTGAAAATCAATCGGAGGTATTTTGTCGTCTGAACCCACAGTGCGTTTGAATACAAACTGACCAGTTCCAGAGGCGCTTTCATGCACAATCAATGCAGAAGTACCCATCTCATGTGCGTAGCCATTTTCTCCTGCACCCAGTAAACCGATGCAGAGCGCCCATGCAACAAGCAGCCTGTTCATGGTGCTTCCTTGATGGTGTAGGTGGCGCGCAAGGCAGCCAGACCTGCGTCGTTCACCGCCTCACGTTGGGCTGCAATCAGGTCGGACCGAAGTTGATTGCCTGCTTCTTCAAGCGTCATGGTGCGGCCCGCATTTTTCTGGTGCACCTTGAACAGGTGTACCCCAAGTGGCGATTGCACCGCTTGCGACCACTCGCCAAGGGGCAAGTCAAAAATTGTGTCACTGGTGGCAACACCAAATTCTTTGGTGATTCTTTCCCGGCTCAGTAACTCAGAACCTGTTTGCAAGGGAAAGGGGTCAGAAATGATTTGCTGGCCAGCAAGCAGGTCGTTGCGAGCAAGGCCTGCCTGATATATTGCTTCGTCACCACGTTTGCCGCGGCTAAAGAAATGGTGATCAAACACAATGGTTTGCTCGGTTTGATAGCGTTGTGCGTTTTGATCCAGCCAGGTTTGAAGTTGCGCTTCGGTGGGGGGGGCAATCGGAGTCATGTCCTCCAACAGGAAGCGCATTTTTTGCACGACGCGACGCTTTACAATCAAATCGTCTTTTTCCAAACCCAACTTCAAGCCTTCCCGGTAAAGAATTTCTTCATCGATGTAGGTGGCCATGGCTTGTTCGTAGCTTGCAGTACCCATGGCCTGCGCGCCGCTTTGCAGGACCTGCTCGCGTACGAAAGCACGTTGTGCCTCGGTCACCACCAGTTCATTGTTGGCTGCCTGCTCGCCGCTGCGCCATTCCAGAATGCCGATCAGAATGGCCACTGCAACGAATCCAAGTACGGAATAGGAGGGTTTCATGGCCTGTTCATTTTATGTAACGCCATACACCCGTGGGCATATTGGCCAGGAGGGGTTTCAAAAGCTTCCAGGGATAGCCCGGCACCACGCCCACGCTGCGGCGTTTCTCAATGTGATTGACCATTTCCCGGGCTGCCTGTTCCGCTGACACCAAAAATGGAAACTTGTCCATGTCATCCACAATTTCGGTTTTTACAAAGCCTGGGAGAATTTTGGTGAAATCGATTTTGTATTTTTTCAGTTCGATCGCTGCGGCATCCAGGTACATTGAGAATCCGGCTTTGGTTGCACAATAGGCAGCTTGCTTTGGAATAGGGGTCAGCGAAGCCAGCGAGGAAATACCCACCACATGACCCCCACCGGCTTGTTTAAACCACTCTACGGCAGCATTCACGGTGGCGATCGCGCCCAGCAAATTGGTTTGCATCAATCCCAACTCGTCATTCAACTGACCCTTGCCTATGCCGGTTAATTTGTTTACACCAGCGTTCACGATGACCACATCAACCTGGTTTAAATGACTGAACAGGGTGTGCAATGCTGGCCCCACAGCGTTTGTGTTGTTGACATCAAGTTCAATGATCTCGACTTGTAAATTCTGGCAGCCAGGCAGCAGTGCGATTTCGGCACGCAGCGCGTCAAGTTTGTCCAGCCTGCGTGCAGCCAGGCCAAGGTTGCAACCCCGTTGTGCAAATTCAAGGGCCAAGGCTTTTCCAATACCCGATGAGGCCCCTGTGATAACCACTGTTTTGCTCAAGCTGCTTTCTCCATGTGTTTTGGTGGCAATGCAGTCACCGCCACGGTCAATGCCCTGCGCTCCACACGGGGCAGGTTAAGGCGCAGAATATGTTCCGCGTTGTGTTGTTTCAGCCAGGTGCGTACATCGTGTTTGTCGCTGTCTGCCATGTGGGCATAGCAATCCAGGGCGCGTTGCATCATCCAGATCATGTAGGGAAGGGCGCCGCGTTTGAAGGGTTTTCCGCCCATGGTGGTCGTCACTTCGCCAATGCGTCGGGGCAGGCGTTGATTCAATCCGTTTTGCTGCGCATGCTGCGTGGCCAACTCGCCAACCTGTGCCACCATTGGTATGAATTCTTCGAAGATCGATTTGAAAATCGGATTCAAGCTTGCAGGAATTTCATCGTTGCCCAACAGGAGTTTGTCGGCATGCACCGCTGGGTTTTTCATGCGTTCCAGCCAGGCATTCAAATGGGTTCTTGGTTCTATCAATTCGCGTTTGGGCCAGGGGTCACGGCCCAGGTGGCCATACATGGTGCCCACCAAACCGAAGTCGCCCAGGCTTGGGCGCTCGCCCAGTAAAAATGGCAACTGCTCGAAATGCCGGTTCAATGCGTCGAGCATGTGTACTGTCCATTCATTCATGGTGTTGTATTGCTCGGGTACTATTCCAACGAATGGCAACATCCCACGCAGCATTTTTGCCGGGCGTTGAGCCGCTTTGTTCTGTAAAAAACGAGGAGCCCATGGCAACAAGGCTTTCCCCGCATCTTGTTCAAACAAGGCGAAATTTTCCGGGTAGTTCCAGCGTGTATGCATGGCAATTGGCACCCACCATTCATCGCCCCAAGCTTCCAGTAAAGTGGAGGCAAATTCCTGTACAGGGGTATTGGGTGTCACCGGGTTCATGTGATGCAGCGACTCAATGTAGTCAATGATCTCGCTGGTGTCCTGTATCCATTCGCCTGAGGGAGTTTTCAACACTGGCATTACAGCCGCACCGGTTTTTTTCTTGATGGTTCGGGTCAACGTAAACAGGTTGACTGCCTTGAGTACATGGTCAACTTGTTTATAGCGCAAATAGCAAAGCGCCTTGCCTGTGAAATAGGACAAGTGCCAGCCATACAGAGTGTAGGTTTGTCTCATGTGACCCTTGTGTGCGGGTTTCGAATAATTGATTAAAACATTAATATTTACACTGTGTCAATTTCTTTGAATGTGTGGCACACTGTATTCAGAGTTAACCTTGTAGCACTTGAAAATGAACTTACGCGCAATTCAGGAAAAAAGGCCTTACCTTGGCAAGGAAGATCGGCGAAAGTCGCTGCTGAATGCAGCCGCTGAACTGGTTGAAGAAGCGGGTTGGGGCGTGTTGAACATGAGTGCACTGGCCGACAGGGCCGGTGTAAGCCGGCAGTTGGTGTATCAACATTTTCCGAATCTGGAAAGTTTGTTGGGTGCCGCTGCGTGGGCTATTTTCACCGACACCATGCAAGGTACCGCGCTGGCAATTACCAGCAATCCCAACGACATCAAATTGGCCATACGTTCTGCAGTGTTTGTTTCTCTGGACATGCCGGTGGGCAAGGGCGACGCGCTGTGGCAGTTGATCGCCGGTTCCGGTTTGAATTCGCCCGAGCTTGAAACCATTCGTTTGGGAATTCGAGGCGTCATTTTGAAGTTGTGGGTTCCAACCATGCGCAAAGCCAAAGGTCTGGATCAAGCCGCAGCCACTGGCCTCGTCTGGATGGTTATTCTCTCGTTTTGGGGAATTCGCCAGTTGATTCGTGATGGTGTGGTGTCTCGTGAGCAAGGCATCGCACAGTTTGACGCGCTCCTTGATCGCTTGATTTAGTCGCTTGTTTTATAACTGGGCTCTTATTTCAACAGTTGCTCAACGCTGCGCTGAAGAACTTTCTTGGCTGCGTTCACGCTAAGCTTTTGATCTCGACGAAGTCGCAACCAGGTCTCAATACTCAGTACCAAATCAAACGCCTCAAACAGGGCTTTGTCTTTAACCATTTCGCCAGGTAGAAAGGCCTTGAGCAGGTGGCGTTGTAGTTCAACGGTGCTGGCTTGCCTGTCCCGCAGGTATTCGGATTCATGCAAGTGCACCAGGCTCGCAGCTTGCAGCGGGGCCAGTTTTTCAAACATGGCTGCACGGCGTTCAATGGCATGCATCAGTTTCTCATGCAGGCTATTGCCTACCACCGGGGTGGCCAGTACCGGGGCAACAATGGCGTCCACTTCGCTGGTCATTTCCCTGTACAGGGTTTCCATGTCTTTGAAATGCCTGAACACGGTTCGCAGGCCCACCCCGGCACGTGCTGAAACCATTTCCGCTGTGGGCGCTGGGTGGCCCTCTCTAATCAGTTCAATCAGTGCCTGAACAATCTGTTTTCTATTGGCTTGTCCGCGTGTGGTGCGACCGTCTACTTTCACCATGTTCTACTTGTCATTGTTGTGGGTGTGCTAATGGGCAAGCCCTTGATTCTTGCCTCTATCGGGCATGTTACAGGTTTGCTCAAGGCTGTGCCCAGTTCGGGAAAACACGCGTTTATTTCTTGTTGGGTTGAGAGCTCAAGTGCCTGATATCGATTTCTCAACCGCTGGTAACGCCAGGCACGGTAACGTTGTGTGGGTATTTTGAACTGTACACCTTGACTGCTGAACTTGAATTGACGCGCCCCTTGTTCAATGGCCAGTTCATTGGCTTGCATGTAAGGTAAAAATTCAGTGCCAATGATGTTTAGCAATGGGGTCAATTCTACTGGCCATTGTGTTGTCAAAGGCGCGTTGTTGTGGTCAGCCAGTTTGGTATTCCACAGCCGCGCAACCCATTCGTGCACGGCCGGGGCGCGAGTCCGCATGATTCGCGCTGGTGTGGGGTCGCAGAAAAAATGCCGGAACATGCTGCCATACAGCCCATAGTCGGCCAATGTTGGGCGTTGGCCAAGAACGAATGGTTGCTTCTCAAGCACTGTCTCAAGAGCATCCAGTGTTTCAAGGTAATGTGCTTCAACGCGTTTCGCAGTGCTTTTCCGCACGCCATCAAGCCATAAAAAGTGCAGTCGCTGTCGATTTAAAATGGCCCAGCGTCGCATGAAAAAGGGCAGTGGTACATCACGCATCATGCCATCTGCAAGGCGGTGGCTCATCAGTCGGGCGTCCTGAGCGTGGGCCCAGCGATAGTAAAGTGCCGGCCTCCACAGCCATTCATCGCCAAAGTCCTCCAGCAACAGTGCAAGGAATCGGATTGTGGCATTTTCAGGCATGATCGATGTTTCTGGTTTCAGAGTTTCCAGAAACTCAATAATCAATGTTGTGTCGCTTAGCCATTGACCATCAAGCCATTCCACCTGAGGCATTTGAGCCACACCCGTGGCTTTGCCACAACGTTTGAAATCGCCAGTGTCCATTTCAATCAGTTCGTAGGGAATTTGTTTGCCGCGCAAGTAGGCTTCCAGCTTTCCTGTGAAATAAGAAAGATCCAGACCATGAACTTTCAAAACTTTTGGCATTGCCATGTGTTCGACTCCTTGAGATTCGAATTTCTTTTGTATATAGTGACACAAATAGTGTCACTAGTTAAGAAATAGAACAAAAGACACATTCAATTCAAATAGGGGACAAGCATGACGCAGCACAGTGATGATCAAAACGATGACAGCAATTCAGAAGGCTTGTCCCCCAAACGCTTGAAACGGCGCGCATTCCTGTCGGGCCTTGCTGTGGGTGCAGCCACTGTGGGTGTGGCTGCCACTGGCGCGCATGTGGCCAACACCAAAGCACGTGCATTGATGACACCCAAAGCACTGCCTGAAGGCGAGGCTGCACAGGTGGCCTTGTCTTTCCAGGATTCCCGGCCCGCCACTGCCAGCAAAGCAAAGGCAAAAGAAGGCGCACCCAATGTGGTTGTCATTTTGCTCGACGACTGTGGATTCTCCGATTTGGGTTGTTACGGCAGTGAAATAAAAACACCCGCCATCGATACCTTGGCAAAAACCGGTTTGCAGTACACCAACTTTCGCACCTGCTCCATGTGTTCGCCCACACGGGCCTCGTTCCTCACTGGTTTGAATCACCATTCTGCGGGCATGGGTTGGCTGGCCGACATTGATGCGGGTTACCCGGGTTATCGAGGTGATTTAACGCACGAGGCGGCCACTTTGGCTGAGGTGTTGCAAGCGGCAGGGTGGTCCACTTTTCTGAGTGGAAAGTGGCATTTGAACAATGCGCACACCACCGGTGCAAACGGGCCTTACGACAATTGGCCCACGCAACGCGGTTTTGATCGGGCTTATTGGTTTCAAGGGCACTCCACCGATTATTTCAAACCCTCGGAACTGTTCGACGGCATCGCGCCGGTTGAACCGCCCGACACGCCTGACTACTTTGTATGTGACGACCTCACCGACCGTGCCATTACCTACATTCGTACCCAGCAGGCACTTGAGCCAGGGCGGCCTTTCTACCTGCATTTGGCCTATCCAGGGCCCCATTCGCCTTTGCAGGCTCGTGCCCGTGAAAGGGATGCCTACAAAGGCCAGTATGACAAAGGATGGGATATCGTTCGCGCCGAAAGACTTGCCCGACAAAAAGCGCTGGGTGTCATGCCCGACACAGTTGAGCTACCTCCACTTTCTTTTGGTTCAGACAGTTGGGACAAGTTGCCTGAAGCGCATAAAAAAATTACCGCCCGTTACATGGAAGTGTATGCCGGCCTGATGAGCAATATGGACGCCAACATTGCGCGTTTGATGAACAGCCTTGAAGAACTGGGGGTTCGTGAAAACACAATTGTGGTGCTGTTCTCTGACAATGGCGGTTCGCCCGAGGGTACCCCTACTGGCACGCCCAATGTGTTCGCACCTGCGTTTGGTCGCCCAATTCCTGTTGAAGAGGCCTCGCAGTTGTACGAGGTACTGGGCGAAGAGGGGACTTATCCTCACTATCCGATGGGCTGGGCCAGTGCATCAAATACTCCCTTCAAAATGTACAAGCAGTATGCGCACCTGGGTGGTGTGGCCGACCCTCTGATTGTGAGTTGGCCCAAAGGTATTGCTGCGCAAGGCGAATTGCGCGACAACTTTGTACATGTGGTGGATTTGTTCCCCACCTTGCTGGAGGCCACTGGGGTTGAACGCCCAACCGTGTACAAAGGGCAGCCTCAAAAACCCATTGAAGGCCAAAGTGTGTTTCCAACATTCAGCAAACCCGAAAGCCCAACCCGAAGCGAGCAGTATTTTGAGTTGGGTGGCCACCGTGCTTACATGGAGAACAATTGGCGCGCTGTGGCGCGCCACACGCGTGGAAAACCTTTCGAAGACGATGTGTGGGAACTGTACGATTTAAGCAAAGACCCCGCTGAGGGCACAGACCTGGCGAACCAGTTCCCAGAGGTCGTGGAACGCCTGAAAAGCAAATGGTTACAAGCGGCGCAACAGTACAATGTGTTGCCACTCGATGATCGCAATTTGGTACTTCGTTTGGTTCAGGACAGGCAAGAAAAAGGATTGCGAGCGCGTTGGGATTTTTACCCGCCCGTTGAGCGTTTGGCGCGCGATGTGGCGCCCATTGTGTGTGGTTTGTCGCACACCATTGAGCTTGAATGTGAACGCAGCAATGTTGCGGGCGATGGCGTGTTGCTGGCCCAGGGAGCCAAATATGCAGGTTGGGTGCTTTACATTCAAAATGGCAAGCTGTGTTATGAACAAAGCCTGGTGCCTTATGTAGAGCGAATGGAATCGAGCGGTGTTTTGCCCGAGGGTAAATTGAAGATCAGGTATCAGCAGCGCATGACTGGCCGCCCTTTTGATGGAGAGGGTGCTTTGTTTGTGAACGGCCAACAGGTGGCCAGGCACACCTTCAAGCGCGTGCTGTTTTCAACCAGTTACGATGGTTTTACCGTGGGTTCTGATCTGGGCAACCAGGTATCAACCCGCTACAAAGGCCCCAATCCTTTTCAAGGCAAGTTGGGCAAGGTGACAATTGATGTGGACACCAGTAAAGTCAATCCGGTCGAAATGTTGCGCTTCTTAAGCCAAATGGGATTGAATGTCTAGGCACTGCAAAATGCTCTCGGGTGGCGAGTTTCGAATGGGCTCGAATCGCCACTATCCCGAGGAACGCCCCGAGCGCGCAGCTCGGGTGTGTGAATTTGCAATTGATGTTTTTCCTGTGCGCAATTCAGATTTTGCAGAATTTGTGGAGGCCACACGGTACCTCACCCTGGCCGAACGCCGGGGGCATTCCCACGTGTTTCAAATGACCGAGGGCCCTGTGCCTTTGAACAATTCTGACCTGTGGTGGAAAGCGGTGCCGGGTGCGTGTTGGCACGACCCAAGCCCTGGCACTGAATTGCCTGGCGATTTCAACGAGCACCCTGTGGTGCATGTGGCCCTTGACGATGCAAAGGCCTTTGCTGCGTGGGCGGGTGGGCGCTTGCCCACAGAAGCTGAATGGGAGTTTGCGGCGCGCGGCGGTTTGCGCAATGCCCAATTTGCCTGGGGCGATGAATTTGCACCAGATGGCCAGCGCATGGCACAGGTGTGGCAAGGCGCATTTCCATGGTATTACGCCCCCGGTGGTAAACCCGGCACGGTTCGGGTTGGGCAATTCCCTGCCAATGGCCACGGCTTGCACGACATGATAGGCAATGTGTGGGAATGGACCCAATCAGGATTCATCGAGCCCGCCACCTGTTGTTCATGCAGTCCACAGCAAGATTGGAACACTCTGTTTGCCCTGAAAGGCGGCTCGCACCTGTGCGCTGCGGAATATTGCTTGCGTTACCGGCCAGCTGCGCGCATCGGAGTTGCAGGGGCCAGCAGCACCTCTCACATTGGTTTTCGTTGCGTTTACGACGCATCACCCAAGTAAGCTGGGAATCTTTTTCAGGAGCAGGTTCGGCGAATTTGGACAGGTGGATAAAAGATGAGAGCTCTGCTTTTTGGGTCAATAATGTTGGTCAGGAAAGGAAAAATCATGAGTCGCAGACCACGCAGAAACCACTGGCCTGAGTTTAAAGCCGAGGTGGCGCTAGAGGCAGTTCTAGGCGAACAACCACTTGCCGAGCTTGCCCAGAAATACGATGACCACGCCACCTAAATTGCCCAGTGGAAAGCTGAATTGCTGCAAGCTGCTTCCACAGCATTTGGTGCCACTAAACCCGCCGAATCCACAGTCGTTGTGAAAGTTTTGCATGCAAGAATTGGCGAGCTGACATCGGAGAATGATTTTTTAGAAAGTGCGCTCATCAAGGTGGGTTTGCTGAGCTCAAAGCGATGATTGATACAAACTACGAATTTTCGATGAGCGAACAGGCCAAGATTCTTCGCATCGCCCGATCTGAGTGCTGTGCATATCACCTACCTTCCGATGAAACGCGGCTTTCTGTAACTGCTGTGCCTAGTCATCTATTGGTGCAGCAGGAAAGTGCTCAGTTGGAGGCTGTCGAACACCATGCATCTTGATTTCTGTGTCGAAGCGGTTCGAGAAGCGATCACCAAATACTGCAAGCACGAGATCGTCAAACCCGATCAGGGCACTCAATTCACCAGTTTGGAGTTCACTGAAATGCTAAAGGGCCACGATATTCAAATCAGCATGGATGGCAAAGGTTGTTGGCGCGACAACGTGGTGATTGAGCGATTCTGGCGCACAGTGAAATACGAGGAGGTTTACCTTCGGGCCTACGAAACAACCTCGGAGGCAAGAAAATATTTGCACGAGTACAGTGCGTTTTACAATACCGGTCGAGGCCACCAGGCTTTGGAGTACAAAACCTCAGGCGAGGTGTATTTCATCAACAAAGTGCGGCATTGGTCGCTTAACCCGCAGGACTGGATCTTTATTATAAATCCACGAAAACTGTCCGACTAAACAAGACCTGCTCCGTTCTACTTTCAAGCCCGTTTTAATACTTGCATATCAAATTATGGACATTTGGTTGGTCAACCAATATAATTCCAATCATTATCAAATGATGTTCCGATCAAATAGTATAAGCAGCCTAAGGAGTTCAGCATGAAAGCCGTACCTATCCGACCTCGCAAGGTTTCCTTTGACGTTTCGGCAGTGCAGCGTCACTGGAATGGTGGTGATCCAGTGCTAACTAGGTTTTTCGATGCTTTGTCGGTGCATTTTCCCGAGGGCGAGCGCTTTTTTATCCAATCAGTGCGCCACTTTCAGGATCAGGTGAACGAATCTCGTCTTCGAGAGGATATTCGTCACTTTATTCGTCAGGAAGGGCAACATGGCATCATTCACGATCGCTTTAACGATGTAATGGCCGGGCAAGGGATAGATGTCGAGCGGGTCACCACAAATCTGCGGCGTTTTATTCGAACTTCTCAAAAGTACCTTCCGAAAAAATATCAGTTGGCGATGACCGCTGCATTCGAGCATTTCACCGCCACGCTGGGTGAGGCCATGCTACGGGAAGACACTGACATGCTTCGCGAGGCCGATCCGGTTATGCGGGCGATGTTTCTCTGGCATGGTGTGGAGGAGGTTGAACACAAGGCAGTGGCCTATGATCTTTATCAGACCGTAGCTGGAGGTGGATACATGATGCGCGTCTCTGCGCTAGTGACAGCAATGTTGATAATGCATGTGGTGGTGGCGCCTGTCTTTATCAATATGCTGCGTCTGGATGGTGTCTTGACAAAACCCGGCGTGGTAGCGCGTGGACTAAATCGGTTGTACGGGCGTAGAGGAGTTGTCACTTGTATGATGCCAGAATTTCTTGCGTGGTTTCGACCCGGGTTTCATCCTTGGGAAACCGGTATGCCAGAGAAGGTGGCCGCTTGGCTGGAAGAATATGGTGAACATGGTGATCCAATGCGCGCGTCCGCAGCAGTCTACGGTGACCTCGCTGTCAAGGAGGTCGTGTGAATGAGCATGATCAAGCCGTCCTCGGGTACTGCAAAGTCATCCTCAGAGTTTCATAGCCATACACCTGGGCGGCATTGTGGTAGTTCTGCGATTCGGGATTTGCTGGAGTTTCATGGTCTGACTATGACTGAGGCCTGTTGCTTTGGTCTTGGCGCTGGGCTTGGCATTACGTATGTTGAGGTGCCAGGGTCGTCAACGCCATTTATCGTTCATGTTCGCTCCATGGGATTCGAGGAGAAGGTATTCTCGACTTTGGGCGTGCCATTTGCCTGGGATGTTTTCGAGGACAAAACGCGGGCGAGCGACGCCCTCAATGTAGCTTTGCTGAGCGGGCGTCCAGCATTGTTACTCACGGACATCTTTCACCTCCCTTATTTCAACAGTAAAACCCACTTTCCGGGGCATGCTATCGTTGCCTGGCAAATTGATCCGCTGCGTAGTCAGGTTTTCGTCAGTGACACCGAGCGACCTGGTCTAATACCAGTGCCTCTAGAAAAGCTTGCTGACTCCCGCTTCTCCACTTCGGAACCCTTTGTACATTATGGCAACATGTATGCTCCGTTGCGTATTGACGCAGAAGTATCCCCTTTGAGCATTCGACGGGCTATCTTTGACAATGCTTCCAGCCTGATGCGGGGTAATCGCCATAGCGGGCTGGCGGCTCTGAATACTTGGATTGCAGAGTTGGCGCGCTGGGCGGCTGATCCGAACTGGCGTTGGAACCTGAGATTTGCTTATCAGGTGATCGAGAAGAGAGGCACGGGTGGTTCAGGCTTTCGCACTATTTACTCGGAGTTCCTGGAGGAGGCGCAGATTCATTTACCTCAGGTGGAGCGTGGCGGGTTGGTTCGGAAAATGCGTGCTTCGGCAGCAGCGTGGTCAGATTTGGCAGCAGTGCTTAAAGCGGGTTCCGAGGCTTCTGTATTTCCCCATGAGAAAATTGAAGCTGCGATAAATCATGTTCTCATTAATGAGCATTGCTACGTAGAGAGCGCGCTCTCCATTTTTCCAGAATCTTGACCAAGTAATGTGGCCGGCTTTGCTCAATGGCCTGAACAAGAGTAGGTATCTTGGAGGTAACGCTGAATGATTGATCGATATCTTGAAATGGCAAAGAGTTTTTTCGGTGCTTCACACCCACTGTTCAATACACTTGGTGTGGAAGTAGAGGAAATTTGCGGGGGTAAGGCTGTGATGACCATCTGTCACCAGAAGTTTTTGACAGGTCGCAACGGTAGTATGCATCGTGGCGTCATCGTGACTCTGCTTGATACAAATTGTGGTTTGGCAATATTCTCCAAACTCGGTGATATGAGGGCGATTGCTACAATAGATCTGCGAGTCGACTTCATCGCAGAGGCTGTGTCGGGAGACTCAGTAAGCAGTGAGGTGGAGTGCTATGCGATCAAGAATGATATTGCTTATGTTCGTGGCCGAGCAATAAATAATCGAGATGATCGGCTTTTGGCGACGGTGTCTGGGTCATTTGCTGTGGGTACACTTGGTCCAGGCTTTGATTCTTCTATGCAATAAAAGGCGGGCATTAATGGCTGATGTAGGTACAAAGCGTGTCGGTAATGACAGAGAAGACAAAGTTGCATTGTTAAATCCTGCACAAGCAAAACTGCTGGAAGACAATCCATTTGTAGGGTTTTTAGGAATGAAGCTGGTTAATTCGGCTGATGACGTAAGTTATCAGCTTTCATTCCGCGATCAGCATATGGGCAACCCTTTATTGCGTACCTTCCATGGTGGAATCTTGGCCAGTTTTGGTGAGATCAGCGCTGCTTTGCATGTTATAGGGATTCTTGATCTTAATAGCGAGCCTCAGTGCCAAAGTATGACCTTCGACTACTTGCGCCCGGCATTCGCCGGAACCATATGTGCGGTGCCTCAAGTCATCCGATCAGGCAAACGATTCATCATCACATCAGTAGAAATCTATCAAAATCAGACATTGGTGGCGATGGGCCGATTTATTTATACCCGATAGCTCGGCCCTGAAGAGAAAATTCTATCGACCGTGTTGAATTGCTCCCCAATCCGCAGCTTCTGTGTGGTTTGCGGCTGAGTAGTCTGAGGCGGTGATCTTGGGCCTCAGCGTTATCAAAGTGAGTTGGCAATACGCCTGTAATCATCGGGGGGTTGGCCAAACCAGCGCTTGAATGCACGCCTGAAGTTGGCGCTGTCGTGGTAGTTCAGCAGCACGGCAATTTCTTCGATCGATAGAGTAGTTTCACCCAAATAACTAGCCGCTTGATTGGAGAGAATTTCCTCACGAATTTTTCGAAAACTGGATTGCTCTTTCTTCAGCTTCCTCGCAAGGGTGCGTTTGCTCATTAAAAGAGTAGCGGCGGCTTCTTCCTCACTTAGTGTGCCGGGCGGACGGGATAACATCATTTTCTTAAGGCGGTTCTGATAGCTCGATGTCTGCGCTTGAAGTTGCTCTAGCAAGACCTCACAATGCTGCAAAGCAAGTTGATAGCTTTCATGATTGGCTGAAGCATTCGGCTCAAGACACAACGCCATCGGCAATCTGAGTGTTAACTGTTCGCGGCAGAAATCAATTCGTCCGGAAAGATACTCTGCATAGATCGCTTGGTATTCAGGCGCTACATGGGTAAATCCAATCTCTGCCTCTTCCAAAGCACGGCCTAAAATAAATTCACCGAAATTAAGTAGCACAGTGACAATCAACTCTGCCACGCAACGAAGCAGATCGTTGTCCAGTTGTATCTTGAAGGTCACCCTACATTCAAGATTATCCTCAGTCTCATACAAACGCAGTTCGATAACACCAACACGAGTGGGCAGGAAAGTGTGTATGGCCTGAAATGCACTGAGCAGGTTCGGGCTGCTGGAGGCAGCAAAGCCCATCGTGCCATGAGTTGCCGGTGTCAAGCGTCTGCCCAGCCGCAGTCCGAATCCCGGTCGGCCCGACAACGCCAGTGCGTTGCGTAGAATCTGTATCTGCTGAGCCGACGTGATCAGACCGTTATCACTCAACAGCTGAGCGGCCCTAAGACCGGTACCTTGTAGTAATTCCGGCAATTGCCTAGCTGTTAGCCCGAGCTCACGCGCTATAAGCCGTGAGTAATTGGACGGAATATTCTTCACCGAGTCGACACTTGTTTTGGTGTGATGTGTCATTGAGAGGGCTCTTGTAAAATTAAATTGTCTCCAAATGACCTCTATTTTGTCAAGAAATGACCTCCTCTACATGAGGATGCATCAATAATATGATCACTCGTAGAGATAAAGGAGAAAAGCGTTGGGGAAGATTATTTTTGTTGAGCATAACAGCACCGAGCATGTCGCCAAGCTTGATGTGGGCTCTACTTTGATGCAAATTGCCGTCACCAATGCTGTGCCAGGCATTGACGGGGATTGCGGCGGAGAGTGCGCGTGCGGCACCTGCCACATTGTTGTTGACGGTCAATGGTTCAATAGAACCGGTGAGATCGCGGATGTCGAAGAGCAAATGCTATCCATGACACCGGAGCGGACTGACACTTCGCGTCTTGGTTGCCAGGTCAAGGTTACTGAAGAAATGGATGGCATGATTGTTTACTTGCCAGAATTCCAGATGTGAAAAAAGTGGAGCGATTTATGACAACGAAATCAAGCATGAGTGGCACGATTCAGACAAAGGTAATTAATGCTACGGCCAAAATCGTGCCCATGAACTTGCAGATTAGGGCGCTAAAAGTATTGATGAAGGCAAAGAGAAAAACTATTGGGCCTAAAACCCCTATGCTCCATTTTGTCGAATCCCCATTGCCTGACGTTACTACGCTTTCCATTGAGGAGATTGACGCCAGCAATCCGTTTCTTTACCGACAAGGCAAGTGCTCAGCCTATTTCAAGCGGCTGCGCGACGAGGCTCCAGTTCATTACCAGAAAAATAGCCCGTTCGGGCCATACTGGTCGATAACACGCTTCGATGATATTTTATATGTGGATAAGAATCATCAGTTGTTTTCCTCGGAGCCTCAAATCGTTCTGGGAGATCCCCCGGATGGTTTGTCCGTCGAAATGTTTATTGCCATGGATCCGCCTCGGCATGATAAGCAGCGACGGGCAGTTCAAGGCGTCGTGGCGCCTCAAAATCTGAGAGAAATAGAGGGGCTGATTCGTAGCCGTACCGGCGAGGTGCTTGACAGCCTTCCGCTGAATGAGCCTTTCAACTGGGTGCCCAAGGTATCGAAAGAACTAACCGCTAGGATGCTCGCAACCTTACTAGATTTTCCCTACGAAGAACGCCATAAGCTTGTGGGCTGGTCAGATCGATTATCGGGTGCGTCATCGGCAACAGGTGGTGAATCTACCAATGAAGATGTCATGTTTGACGATGCAGCGGATATGGCGTGGTCCTTCTCAACCCTTTGGCGCAACAAAGAAGCTGATCGAGCAGCCGGCGAAAAGGTTGGCTTCGACCTGATTAGCATGATGCAGAGTAACGAGGACACCAAAGACCTGATTAATCGTCCGATGGAGTTTATTGGTAACCTAGCGCTACTCATCGTCGGTGGCAATGACACCACACGAAATTCTATGAGTGGTGGCGTGCTCGCCCTAAATCGGTTTCCCGAAGAATTCGTTAAGCTTAAGGCAAATCCGGGGCTGATTCCTAATATGGTTTCGGAAATCATCCGTTGGCAAACCCCGCTTGCGCATATGCGTCGCGTTGCTACACAGGATGTCGAGCTGCATGGTCAGACCATCAAGAAGGGTGACCGTGTTGTGATGTGGTATGCATCAGGAAATCGTGACGAACGAAAATTTGAAAATCCCGATCAATTCATCATCGACCGTCATGATGCAAGAAATCATATGTCGTTTGGCTATGGCGTTCATCGTTGTATGGGTAATCGCCTTGCTGAACTTCAACTGCGCATTCTTTGGGAGGAGTTGCTGAAGCGTTTCGATGACATCGAAGTCGTTGGCGAGCCGGAGCTTGTTCAATCAAACTTTGTACGCGGCTATTCAAAGCTGATGGTGAAGTTGACGGAGAAGAGTAGATGAGCCATCAGGGCGGGCGAGCGTCAGAGCAGTTTGACTACGTGGTGGTTGGGGCTGGCTCGGCAGGTTGTGCGGTCGCTAACCGGCTGTCCGAGAGTGGTCTTTATTCCGTACTTTTGCTCGAGGCCGGACCAGAGAGTCGTCATAACCCCTTCGTGAATATACCTCTGGGATTCTTGCAACTCATGTTCAGCCGTCGTTACAACTGGCAGTTCAAGACTGAGCCGCAGCGGCATATGTATGGTCGTTCGTTGTTCCAGCCTCGGGGTAAGATGCTTGGTGGGTCGAGCGGCATCAACGCTCAGGTTTACATCCGTGGTCATGCTCAAGATTATGATGAATGGGAGAAACTGGGTTGTCAGGGATGGTCATACCAAGAGGTGCTGCCTTATTTCACGAAGTCGGAGAATTTCGAGCCGCCATTGAATCCGCTTGATGTGCCGTTCCATGGTCGGGGAGGTCCACTCAATGTTGCTGAACGCCGCTATACCAATCCCCTTAGTCTGGTGTTTGTTGAGTCTGCAAAGCAGGCTGGACACCGCCACAACAGCGACTTTAATGGCCATCATCAGGAGGGTGTAGGTTTCTACTACGCCTATCAGAAAAATGGTGCGCGATGCAGCAATGCACGCGCCTATCTTGAGCCGGCGTCAGGACGCCCGAACCTGACTGTACGAAGTGGTTCACATGTCACCCGAGTACTGCTCGAAGGGACACGTGCTGTCGGTGTGGAGTATCGGAGCGGGACGGGCCTAGTACAGATTCGAGCAGCGCGCGAGGTCGTACTCTGCGGTGGCGCGTTCAATTCGCCGCATCTGCTGATGTTATCCGGAATCGGTCCGCGTGAGGAACTTGACAGGCACGGCATTCAGGTGCGTCACGCGTTGGAAGGGGTGGGGCAGAATCTTCAGGACCATATCGACGTGTTTGTTCGTGCCCGGGCACGCACCCGTCTGGGTATTTCGATGCATCCAAGCTACTGGCTCAAGGGATTATGGGCCGTGCTGCAGTATCTGGCTGGTCGGCGCGGGGTGCTGTCCAGCAACGGCGCCGAGGCTGGCGGGTTTATCCGCTCCCGGCCGCAAGAGCCGATTCCCGATCTGCAGCTACACTTCGGGCCCATGCTGTACGCTAATCACGGACGGGACATTAAGACCGCAATGAGTGGTTATGGCTACATAGTCATGATCTATGGGCTTCGGCCTTTGTCACGGGGCCGAGTCGGTCTGCACAGCGCTGATCCCCATGCGGCACCGCTGATCGATCCCGCCTATTTGTCCGACCCCGCGGATGTTGAGCGACTTGTTCGCGGGGTGCGAATGGTGCGCGAGATTCTGGTACAGCCGGCCTTTGCGCCGCACCATGATGTCGAGGTTTCCCCCGGAGAGGCGCTGTTGTCGGACCAAGACCTCGCAGACTGGGTGCGGCGCAGCGCTGAATCGGCATATCACCCGGTCGGTACATGCAAAATGGGCGTCGATTCGCTGGCAGTGGTGGACCCGCGTTTGCGAGTGCATGGCGTGCAGTGTCTGCGGGTGATCGACGCGTCGATCATGCCGACCTTGGTGGGTGGCAATACCAATCAACCGGCGACCATGATCGGCGAGAAGGGCGCCGCGATGATGCTTGAGGATGCCGCGACATCCGGCGCCTGAAAAAACTTTCCCATAAATCAGTCTGAGAGAGGCCATGGCGAATAAATCGCAAGAGGTGACAGTCATCGTTGGGAGTGGGCATGCAGCAGGTGCGCTTTTGGCCGCCTTGCTGCGAGGCAGGTACCAGCATGAGGTGGTGCTGATCGGTGAAGAACCACATCCACCGTACCAGCGACCACCTCTGTCGAAGAATTATCTGGCCGGTGAGGTTGAGCAGGAATCACTGTACCTGAAGCCACGCTCGGTATACGAAAATGCAGGTTATCAATTGCGGCTCGGTGTGCGTGTCGATCAGATCGACCGAGACAGCAAGACGGTCAGATTATCCGATCACAGTAAGATCAAATACGACCGCCTTGTCCTGGCCACTGGCTCACAGGTTCGGCGCCTGACGTCGCCGGGGGCCAAGCTGAAGGGCATTTATTATTTGCATGACATGGCTGACGCGGATGCCCTGCGTGAGGTGCTCGTTCCGGGCAAACGTCTGGTTATAGTCGGCGGCGGTTTCGTCGGCCTTGAGGTCGCCGCCAGCGCAGTCAAGAAGGGTGTCCATGTTACGGTGCTGGAAGCTGCCGGGCGTCTGATGCAGCGGGTTACCGGGCCGGAGATGTCCGCTTTTTTTTATGCCAGACATCGTGATGCCGGGGTGGATGTACGACTGGATACAGGGGTGACCGGGTTCGAAACCGGGGATCACGGGTTTGTTGCCGGGGTCCGGTTGGCCAATGGCGACACGGTGTCGGCGGATATCGTGCTTGTTTCGATTGGCGTCATACCAGATACCGCACTGGCAGAGGCCGCCGGCCTGACCTGCGATGGCGGTATTCTCGTCGATGAGTTTACTCGCACCGATGACCCCGCCATTCTGGCGATCGGAGACTGCACACGCCATCGCAATCTTTTTTTTGAAGACAGACTACGGCTGGAGTCGGTAGCGAATGCTGTTGATCAGGCGCGTACTGCCGCAGCAGTATTGATGGGTGAGGACAAGCCCTACGATAGCGTGCCGTGGTTCTGGTCGAATCAGTATGACATTCGTCTGCAGATGGTCGGCTTGTCACAAGGCCATGATCAGCGTGTCATGCATGGTAGCCCGGCGGATAAGGGATTTGTGGTGTTCTACTTGCGCGACGGCTGCGTCATCGCGGTAGACGCGGTAAATTTGCCAATCGCTTTTATGGTCGGAAAGCAGCTGGTTCAGCGACGTATGATTTTGAATACTGAACTATTGAGCAATCCGGATGCGGATCTAACATTGCTCCTAATAGCTACCTAACGAAATTTTGAACCGCTCTGAGATTTGTGAGACTCCGTTGTTTGACACAATGGTGCCATCATCAGCAAACCCGAATTCAAATTCGCCCCTGAGCTTTGCAGGCGAGCAGTTCGCATGACAAGGGAAGTCTGCAAAGATTGGTTCAATTGCCATCGACTGATGGTGCCTCTGATAGACTTTTCTCCCGACGCAGATTTAAGTACGATCAACGAATCGGTTAGTAGGCGGAATATACCTGCACTTATGCAAATTGGCCTCAACGAAAACCGGGACTGTTCAACATTTCAGTAAATAATATGTTAACTAGTAAGACAACATATGAATGTAAGCCGAATCCCAATCCGAATTGTACAAGTGTTAACGGTTGTTTTCTGTTTCCTACTGTTCGCCTGCACCTCCGATTCCAATGACAGCGAAAACCCCGCTAGCACCGGGGGTGTAACTGCATCAAGTGAGTCGACGAGAACCGTCTTGATGTTGGGCACCCGGTCAAGTCAGTCCAGACCGGTGCAAGTGATTGAGGCAAATGAGGGTCAATGGACTAGTTATGAGCGCGCCGAAGATTTCCCATCAACCGTAACTTTGCCCAAAGGCTTTATTCGCATGCGCGATGGCATTGAACTGGCCTACACAGTCACTTTGCCTGCAAACGAATCTGCTCAACCCATTCCCGCTGAAACGTATCCCGCCATTTTGATACAAACCGCTTACAACAAGGCGGCGGGTGCATTTGTGCCTGCGATCGGGGGAGCTGATCCATTTATGGTGAAGCGAGGTTACGCCACAGTCGTTGTTGATGTGAGAGGTACGGGTAATTCACAGGGCGTTTGGGATGCGTTCGGGGAGAAAGAGCAGGGTGATTATTCCGAGGTTGTAGATTGGGTGATTTCTCAACCGTGGAGCAACCAAACAGTGGGTGTGTACGGAGTCTCTTATTTGGGTATCAGCGCGATTTTAACGGCTGCGAAAAATCACCCTGCGGTTAAAGCTGCGTTTCCAATAGTGCCGATTGGTGATGGTTACCGAGACATTGTGTTCACTGGAGGACAAGTCAACCCGACCTTTATACCGCTATGGATGGGGTTGGTGACCGGGCTTGGCGTGGTGCCGTTTGATGCTTTACAAACGGACCCGGCCCGGGGGATTGAGTTGTTGGTGTCGCACCTATTGAATGGGGTTGTTCAATTTCAGGTGCCAACAATTCTCAAGGCGCTTTTGGGCGAAAATGAAACAGCATTTGATGGTGAGTTTTGGAAAACCCGTTCTCCGCTTGAACAGGCTGACAACATCAAGGTGCCCACTTTCATCGTGGGCGGCCTTCGTGACCTCTTCCAACGAAGCGAGCCCATGTGGTTTGAGCAGTTAAAGGGCCAAACCACAGCCAAACTATTGATAGGGCCTTGGACGCATATTGAATCTGCCGGAATTCCAAGCGATGGGTTGCCTCGTGACGGGGTTCCTACTTTGCAACAAATTCAGTTGATGTGGTTTGATCAGTACTTAAAAGGCATGGATGTAGGCGCGGACAAGTTGCCCAACGTGACACAGTATGTGCTGGGGCATGAAAAATATGTGACAGCCAGTGATTGGCCTCATCCAGGTGTCCAGGCCACCGAGTTTTATCTGCGTGGCGACAAATCGTTGAAGCCAGAACCAGCAGAAGCGATGGAGGCATCCAGTGTGATTCTCCAGGCGCCGCTTTTCGGTCTTTGTTCCTCTTCGACCAGCCAGTGGACAGCAGGGGCTCTTGGTTTACTTCCGATTTCTTGCAACACGGAGGACACCTTCAATCAGATTCCATCGGCCAATTTCAGAACGCCGGTACTTACTGAGGATCTTTATATCAATGGACCGATCGCCGCAGATGTTTGGATTACCACCACAGGCCGGGAGGCTGCATTGTCGGTCCGTCTATCTAGTTATGATCCAGCAACCGGTCGATCAAAATCAATCAGCAATGGATTGCTAACGGCATCACATCGGGCCGTGGATGACACAAAATCCAGGTTTATGAACGGTCTGCGAATTCAGCCGTGGCATCCATTTACTAAAGAGGCCGTGTTGCCAGTACAGCCTGGTGCACCAATGTTGTTGCCAGTAGAGATTTTCTCGACCGCAGCAGTTATACCCAAAGGGCATCAACTTCAGGTGTCGATCAATTCAAGTAATTTGCCGCAAGGTTTGCAACCAGTGCCGCAGTTGCTCGGTGGTTTATTGGGTGCAATCAATATATTGAATAGCGACGAGCATCGTTCAAAGATTGTGTTGCCTGTTGTACCAACAAGTGCATTGAGCCAATGAGCCATCTTTCGTACACTAATTACTGAACTGACAGAGGGAGGTTGGGGATGACTGCAAGGCGTCTAATTGTTGCCTCCCTTTTGTTGGTTTTTCATGCTTTGGCTTTGGGCGAATCAGTTCTATCTGTGTCTATCCCTGCACCCAACGATGCGCAGCTTAATGCCCATGTTTATCCTCCCTCATCAAAAACTTGTAAAGGTGTTGTCGTGGTTTCGCATGGCGCAGGTGGCAATGAGCGAGGGTATTCCTATCTCGGTGAGTTTTTTGCATCAAGCTCTTTTTTAACCGTGATTCCAACCCATCGTCTGAGCGACAAATCGGCATTGACCCGTTTGCGAAAAGACCATGGGCTTGAGGATGGTTTGATTCAATTGACTACCAATTCAAAGGCCTATAAAGAGCGACTCGTCGACATTGGTATTGCCAAATCGTGGGCAGAGAAAAAATGTGATTCGGGGTTTTCGGTACTGTTGGGGCATTCGATGGGAGCAGCCACTGTGATGTTGGAGGCTGGCGCTAAAAACTTGATGGACTTAAGCGGTGAGGATCGATTCGATGCTTATATTGCACTCTCACCTCAAGGAGAGGGTGCAATTTTTAATGCGAAATCATGGAGTCCAATACAAAAGCCTTTGCTATCAATAACAGGGACAAGGGATGATGAATTGAGCGGTAATTCGTGGAAACACAGGACACAGCCTTTCAAGAATATGTCCGCCGGGTGCAAATGGTTGGCTGTCATTGACGATGCAACGCATTTGAATTTTGCAGGACTGGGTTTTTCATATCGGACTGAGAAATACACTATAGAGGTGATTGATGCTTTCCTGGCAGGTATTAACAAGGGGTGTAGAGCCCCGACATCGTTGAAGTCGCTTCAGGGGCTTTATCTCTTCCTGGAAAGTGATTTGTAGTGGTCCCGATCTGACTCGATAATCAATCTCGACGCTCTTCTAACACGGCACCGCTTATCATCGTCCAAACGAAAGTACCGATTTCCTCGAGAGAATAGCGACCACCGTCACGAAACCAGGTAGCCACCCAGTTTAGAGCGCCCAGTCCAATCAATCGCAGCAAGTCTAGATCAACATCCTTGCGAATAACACCTTGGTCGGCCAGTGACTTCAGCATCGCTGCCCACAATGCTTCATAGCTATCGCGTAGGCTGATCATCTCCTTTCGAGCATTGCCACGTAAGGATCGCCACTCGAACAACAGCACATAAACCATATCTGAGCCACTGACCAATAACTGTAAGTGTGCGTTGATACCACGGCGCAGTTGTTCAGCGGGTTCGGATACTCCCGCAACAGCATTGCTGACATCGTTAGATACTTGCTCCAAGCCCAGACGCA
Source organism: Limnobacter sp. SAORIC-580 (assembly GCF_013004065.1). Classification (GTDB taxonomy): domain Bacteria; phylum Pseudomonadota; class Gammaproteobacteria; order Burkholderiales; family Burkholderiaceae_B; genus Limnobacter; species Limnobacter profundi. Next base: position 1,839,446 of record NZ_CP053084.1, on the reverse strand, counting down.
TGAGATCAACCAGAATGTCCTCCTTGGTTTGGTAGCGATAATGCAGGCTTCCGGGGAGCATGTTACAGGCCTCGGCAATTTCCTTGACCGTGGTACGGTCATAACCCTGTTCGCGAAAAAGGCGCGCCGCGGAGGCCAAAACAAATTGTCTGTCAGCTTGGGCTACCGGTGTAGACTGACGCTTTTTCCTCACAAGCTCCCCCTGATTGTTATTTTTAGCAGTTTGATTTTACCCCAACATACATCAGGAAGCCCCTTGCAACGCCATTCTCTTTACCGTCATCAGTATCAGACGCGCCACTGTGTATTGGAAGTGATTCCAATTTCCCTGAACTGAACCGCCCCGGTTTTTGTAGAGGCCAATTTGCTCAAGTGCAGGTTTGTTTGGCCTGCTGACCGATTTGTTGATAATAATTAATCGTTGCTTCTGCGGTGAATGACTTCGGCTTTATAAAAATCATTGATGGTCTATGCAAGTGCATTGTCATGGCTGTCGCTCTTGCTGCCCACTGATGGTTCAATGCCGGTGCGTGTTCAAAGCCGAGTTCAAAGCCAAGGTGGCGTTGGCAGGCTAGGTGTTTCCAATAACCAGAAGGGGCAGTCTGGAAGGTCTTGCAGATTGACTCAACCCCTAAGGTTTGGTGATGTTCGTCGATGAAGCGCCTCATTTCTTTTTGAGGCGGTCGAATTCCGCCTAGGCGAAAAAGGTACTGGCCAGCAGCAACTCTCACATCCGTTTCATTCCGTTTCATTGCGTTTATCCAGAGAAAAAAAAGGTCGCATAAAGCGACCATTTCAAGTTACTGCCACAATGGTGTTTTTATCAACACCTAAAAACGTTGTGTAAGACCCAGAGAGAAAAACTCTGCATCCAAGTCTGCAATGCCCTTAAATTCGCCACCGGACACTTCTACTGGAGTCACCTTATTGTTATTCCCAACTTGACCCGCATCAATGTCAATAATGCCAAACGCCAGAGAGATGGTTGTATCCCGACTAGGCGTGAAACTAGCCCCCAGGCCATAGAAACGGCGGTCATTATCAGGTAAAATGGGAACTCTTAAGTCGTCACCCACTACACCGTTCTCCATGCCGTAGCCGGCATGCAAGGTCAGACGCTTATATGCTTTGTAATTCAGACCAATCCTGTAAGCATGCGCCACTTTGAAATCTTGCGGTAGGTCCTCAATGACACGGCCATTACTAACCCGTTCATAACGCAAAAATGTTTCGGTATAGTCTTGATAGGTGTAAGTGGCCATTAGGTCCAGCTTTGGGCTGTAATGGTGAAACAATGAAATTCTAAACTCATCCGGGAAAATCACCCTCTGGCGTGCTTGCTGTTGCGGTGCTAGATCGGCGGCGGCTTGTGGGCCATTCACCCCCAGCAAAGGGCCACCAATTGCAATCAAACCACCGTTGAGAAACTCACGGAAAGCTGCAGTGTCAGCGTTTTCGTTAACTGTTAATTCGCCCTGATTGCCGTTGAAGCGGGTTTTGGGGCGGTACGACGCACCAATCCGAGTGCGATCCGTCGGCTCCCACAGCAGGCCGGCTTGCGCATTTAAGGCCCATCCTAAAATTCGCAATTTGGCATCTGTTTCACCAGGAATGGGAGGAGCCTGTCCTAGGGCACTCAAGCTATCCAAAAGAGCAGTAGTGCCTGGGGGGCCTAGTTTACTTACTGCATCGCGGAAATTCAAACGCAGTTTGATGGATTGAAAGTAGCGCTCATAAGAACCATTGGCACCAATGGATAGGGTTGGTGTCAGTTTATAGCCAAAGCCCAGGTTCAAGCGCGTTATCTTCAAATCACTCTCGCGACCAGAACCACGGCCTGGGAAATCTTCGCGATAACGGGTCAACAAACCATGAGAACCCGATGCGCTGAAACCCACCACCAACTTGGGACTGACCGGAATAGCCACGAACAAGCCCGGAATAAACAGGGCTGAGTCATAGCCGTCTTTTCTGGAAAAGAACTCACCGTTTGAGCCTTGGCGTCCATCGTCGGTTGGGGGGCCATCGTTGTCTTGAGTGGAGGTGTAATCGTTGTCGAAGGTGGCAATGCTGGCCACGTTCAACACCTCGATGCGCTTGAATCGAGTCAGAGCGGCGGGGTTAAAAAAGATGACTGAAGCATCCGAGGCCTCAGCGGCCTGCCCAGCGCCTGCCGTGGCGATACCCATCGTGCTTTGATTATCGTTGGCTGTACCACCAGCAAAGGCCTGCTGGCTAAGTGAAAATGCCGTGACTGAAAACGCGACGGCACAGGCTCTCCGAAGGGAGCTTTGCTGCAAAAACACCATTGGTCTGTCTCCTGGCTCCGACGTGTCGGGTCGCTGTGCGCCCGGCTTTGAGTGTCGTGAGTTTTGTGCTGGTTGTTTTTAAAATTTTACTGGGTCTGCTCACTGAATAATGCTTGAGTAAAGACCCTATGTTTACAACGATTAACATTGATACTGACGGAAATGTAACCCAGATTCAATCAATCGTTCAAATTTTTTTTTATCAAACCAGCGAAAGTCGTTCCTTCCACAACTTCATGGGCGCGTCCATATTGGCCTGCATGGGGTGAAAGCCCGGTTTGTAAAATTTCAACAAATCGGGAATCATTTTGCGGAAAACCCCTTTGCGGCCGAAATACAGATCGGTGAATTTCAACCAGGATTTCATGTTGTAAAGCTCGCCGTCCTGTTTCATGCAGCTCAGCATGGCCGCCAGTACCACGGGGCCAATGCCAATTGACACAATTGTCATGGCTATTGCGCGCTGTGCATATGTGCCGCCCACAGCTTTGTGGGTGTCGAAGGCCACGGCACGGTGTTCGCTTTCCTCCATGGCGTGCCAGTAAATCAGGTTTTTAATCGTGGGGTCTACGATCATTTGATGAAAGCTTTCGCTTTTCATCAGATGTTCCGCCATGACCGCTGTGTAGTGCTCAACTGCAGTGGTGCCCGCCAAGCGTGCTTTCACTGACAGTAAGCTGTTCAGCCGTTTGCGCGCCCAACGTGTGCGGGCATCCCAGCCATTTACGTTAATACCCTGGCGTTTCAGTTCCGCGTTGGCCTCAAGGTGTTCCTTGCCGTGCATGGCTTCCTGGCCAATAAAGGCGCTGATTTCCCGCAAAAGGGTTTCGTCTTTCACCCATTTTTTTGCGTCCCGCACGGAATCTACAAAAAACTGCTCACCTTCGGGGAAGTAGGCCTGAAAGGCCGTCCACACGTGGCTGCTGGCCGGGTCATTGTTTACAAAATGGCGATTGATATTGGAGAAATCAAAATCCATTCGGCGAACCGGAAAACTCGAACCTTTCTGGTGAATAGAAACAGGTGCACGCATGACAGCCTCCACAGAGCCTTGTACATCATTACCATCAATGATGTTGACAGTTGTTGATGTAATATTACAGATGTGGAATTAAAAGTAAAGCAGTGTAATGAAATGCTTTTCTAGATCACTTCTTCGTCTTTCAAAATGCGCAGTTGCAACTCGCGCCACACCCGTGTGCCGGTTTCATCAAAGCGCAGCACGCTTTCAAAGAATTGTTGCCGTGCAGCAGCGTTAATCCATTCTGATGGAAGCAGGGGATCGCGGCGCACTTCGTAAATGGCCTGGCTACCCACCAGGTAGGCGTCCCGGGCGGCTTTTTCAAGTTTCATGCGGGAATAGCCTTGCATCCAATCGTTCAGCTTCTTGGTGTGGCTTAAATACAGTTTCTCTAGCTTTCGAATGTCCCAGAGTTTTTGGATCAAGCTGGTTTGCGCCGGGCTGGCTGGTTTCATTTCAAAAGCAAGCACGGTTTTTTCAACGCCTTGCGCCAGCAGTTTTTCCTGAATACCAGCCAGGCCCAGGTTTAAATTGGCCGGGCGTAAAAACAGGCCCTGCTCAAATTCCCGAAAACCCAATAATGCCAAGGCCTTCTCGCGAAGCTGCAACTGCTTGCGATTGCTGCGCCCTAGGTGGGCTGTAAATACGGCATAAAAATTGCCGTTCCAGGCGCAGGTGGCGGTTAGCCGGTTGTTCCACCCTTGAATGTCTTGCCCAGTAAAGGCAGCCTGTTTACCCAAGGTGTAAATACCGCGGCCAGCAGATTTCAACTGACCCTCAGCAACCAGGCGGGCCATGGCCACGCGTGCACTGTTTTCGGAAACTCCAAACAGGCTGCAAGCCAGCACAATGTGGGCAGCCTTTACCTGGCGGCCTTTGCCAGCCAACATCAAGCCAAGAATTAATTGTTTTGGGGAAGCGTTTGTTTTCACGGGATTTTTTAATAAATTGGAGGTAATAGTCTAACTTGTTGCGGGGCAGGGTGGTTGGGTTGCTCTGCTGCCTGCTGCAAATTCGCTATATTGAAGAAAAATAACAAAAACAGCGTAAATTGCGTTGCGCTGTAACATTCGGAGACTCTGTACTCATGAACCCGATCCAGTTTGTAGCCGAGAAAGCTGTTCGTGCAACACTGCGCAGCACCTTCAAAACGCCCGGTAAACTTCCAATTCCGCTCAGTTGGCTGGCGGCCACCATGAACGCGGGTGCACCACTGTTCAAGGTCCGGCCCGATGCCCGCGTTGAATACCTGGAATTGGGCACCTGCATGTGCGCACTCGTTCGCCCGGCCAATGCGCACACTGACCAAGTGTTGTTGCATATGCATGGAGGCGCCTTTTTTGCGGGCTCGCTTGAAACCCATTTGCCCTTGGCCAGCGAGCTTGCCGTACGTTGTAACGCGCGTGTTTTCCTGATTGATTACAGGCTGGCACCACAAGACCCTTACCCAGCCGCTCTTGAAGATGGCATGGCTGCCTATCAGGCCTTGCTCGATCTTGATGTGAATCCCAATGACATTACCCTGGTCGGCGACTCCGCTGGCGCTGCACACGTTTTGTCCATGGCCATTTACGCGCGCAACGAAGGCCTGCCTCTGCCAGCTGGTTTGGTGATGATTTCACCGTTCGTCGACCTCACATTGACTGCTGCCTCCATTCAAGGCAAGGCCAAGGCCGATCCCATGTTGAGTGTGGTGCCATTGCAGCGTGGGGTAACCGCATATTGTGGCGAAGTGCTACCGGCCGACCCCAAGGTATCGCCTGTATTTGCCGAGCTTGAAGACTTGCCGCCCATGTTTATTCAAGTGGGTAGCGATGAAATTTTGCTGGATGACGCATTATTGCTTGAGCAGCGTGCCAAAGCTGCCGGCGTGCAAGTAAGCTGCACTGTACATGAAGGCATGTGGCATAACTTTCAAATGTTCAATGCCTTGGTTGAAAAAGCCGACAAGGCCTTGTGGGCAATCGCCGATTTTGTCAGAAGAGGGGAACAGGAATGAAGCAATGGGCATTGGTAACAGGCGCATCGTCTGGCATTGGTTTGCATTTGGCAGAGTGTTTTGCGAAGGATGGAATTTCTTTGGTGTTGAGTGCACGCAATGAAGCCAAGCTTGCAGAGCTGGCCGCCGACTACATGGGCAAGTACAAGGTCGATGTGATCGTAATTGGTTCGGATCTTTCCAAGCCGAATGCAGCCAGCGAGCTGGTTGCCAAAGTGAAAGCGCACAGCATTGAACTCAGTTACCTGGTCAACAATGCAGGCGTGGGCACCTATGGTTTGTTCAAAGACACGCCGGTGGAAGACACCACCAGCATGCTGCGCCTGAATATGGAAGCACTCACTGTACTTTGTAGCGGCTTTATGCCCGATCTGCTGAAAACCGGTGGAAAAATTTTGAACGTGGCGTCAACTGCTGCATTTCAACCAGGCCCTTACATGGCTGCTTACTATGCAACCAAGGCTTATGTGCTCAGCTTCAGCGAGGCTCTGGCCGAAGAGTTGGCAGACAGCGGTGTTGCCGTGTGCACCCTTTGCCCCGGCCCTACCGCTTCAGGTTTTCAGGCTGAAGCGAACATGCAGAAATCGGCCTTGGTGCAAGGCAAACGCATGCCCAGTTCAGAAGATGTTGCAGTGAAAGGCTATGCCGCAATGAAGCGAAACCAGCGTGTGTACATTCACGGTGCCTTGAACTGGACCATGGCACAAAGCATTCGCTTTACGCCACGCAGTTGGGCCACCAAGGTGGTGAAATTCATTTCCAAGCCGGTGGCTTGAATGGCATTGAGGGTTTTTCAGTGATGAAGCAGGAAACACACCTGGTTCCCATGCACGGTGGCGGCCATGTGGCACTGCACCGTTACAAGCCTTCAAACCCGGTGGGCTTGCCTGTCGTGGTGGCCCATGGCACTTTGTCCAACCAGCTTGCTGTGGAACATTTGGGTGTGTTTTTCGCGGAACAAGGGTTTGATACCTGGCTATTGGAGTGGGGCGGGCATGGACAAGCCAGGCCTGCGCATCGCCAGCAAAACTTTGAATACCCGGCTTTGAATGATCTACCGGTCGCGATTGACTTTGTTGTTCAACACACAGGCCACTCGCAGTTGCATTGGACTTCTCACAGTGGTGGCGGTTTGCTGGCCCTGATGTTGCTGGCCCGGCAACCCGAACGAATTTCCCAAATTAAAAGCCTGAGCCTGATTGGCGCGCAGGTGACAGATGCTGCACCCAATTTGAAAGAAAAAATGCGGGTTGCTGCTTTGGGCGCATTGACCCGCCTGTTTGGCCGAACACCAAGAAAACTGGTGCCCATTGGGCCAGAGGGTGAGCCCACCTTGCTGCTGGTGCAGTGGTGCAAATGGAACCTGAGTGGCAAATGGAAAGGGGCAGATGGTTTCGATTACCTGGCGGCATTGAAACAAGTCAGAGTGCCTTCATTGGTGATTGCGGGCGGGCGAGACGATGTAGCGCCGCCCAAGGGTTGCAGGCGAATTTATGAGGCTTTGGGTGGTCCCAAAACCTGGCATGAGTGCACCGTGCAGAAGGGGTTCAGCAAAGACTTTTCACACAGCCAGATGATTCGTGGTGAAGCGGCGAAAACCGAGGTTTTCCCGCTGCTGCACCAATTCATTCAAACCATTTAAAACTTACTTTCTGATCAGAAATGTTTCAAAGTGGGCTGCAATGGCCGGGTAACTTTCAATGTTGATGTGTGGCGGCAGTTTGCGCAGCGTGTGCTTGAACAAGGTGTGTAGCACATTGATTACGCCATTGATTGTTTTGCTGATCACAAAATTGAAACCCATCAGGTCTTTGGGTGTGTATACCAAAGGCACCAGTGCTGTCTCTATGGCTTCAATCAGCAGCTCAACACCTTCTTCAATGCGTGTATCGTCACGCTGAGCCAAGGCGTTCATTACGTTGCTGGCGTTTTCTGCATACGTTGTAGTGACCGGAATTACGATATAGGGGTGCTCTTGGCCAGTCAGGTTCAAAATGTGAACCATGTCGTGAAAGTGGTGAATCACGGGTGGCACACGTTTGTTGGCAATAAACTTGATAAGCCAGCCGATGTAGTGTTGTGCCTCGCTTTGTACCTTGTGTATCACCTTCGACGCGTCTTGCAGCATTTTGTCGGGTTGGGTTTTGTTCAATTCATCGAGCAGGTGAGTAAAGCAGGTGTCGAGCAGTTGCACATAGGTTTGCGCCAGCAGGTCGGCGCCCAGCGCCTTGTCTTCATCGCTGATGGGTTTGGATGCACGCTGGTGCAGCGCTTTCATCTGGGTGTAAACATCTTCTTTGATTTGAACGGCAATGTAGGGTGTGTTCATGTTTCTTCAGTAAGATCTCGATTCACACAGTTTACGTTTAACACGCCATGCAATCCCAGCCTCCCGTTGAATTCACCGACGAAATCAAATCCCTTTTTGTTGGGAAGAAGTTGGTGCAGGCCCGCCAGCGTTTGCTGGATACGTTGAGCAATCAATGGGATGGACACTGCAACCTGATCGCCTTTACTTACTTGTATGCTGAAAATCGCAGCGTCGATGATTGCACGCTGGCTTTGGAATGGCTTGAAAAGGGCGTGATGGCCGGGGAAGTGGACGCCAAGGTAATTCTTGGGCGTTTGCTGGTGTCAGGTGAACTGGGTAGTCAGGATTTTTCTCGTGGCATGGACCTGCTACAACAAGCCGCGCATGCCAATGTGTTGATGGCTGTACTGACTTTGGTGCAAATGTACAAGGGCGGGGTTGAGGGGTGTCTGGATGCTGATGCGCAACTAACCCAGCAATACCTGCGGCAAGCCGCTGACTTGGGCGACCCCAATTCCGCTTACCACTTGGCACTTGAACTTGAGCGTGCGAACAAGCCCGATTTTGCGCAAGCCTTCAAATATTTTGACAAGGCCGCTCAGGGCGGCCTGTCTCAGGCCATGCACAATGTGGGTGTGTATTACTTGCATGGCAAAGGCGTTGCAAAGAATGCGGCGTTGGCCATGGCTTATCTGACTGAGGCGGCCAAGCTGGGTTCGCCCTTGTCCATGTTGAGCTTGTCTTTGTTGTATCTCGATGGGGTGGAAGTGCAGAAGGATCGCGGTGTGGCTTTAAGTTGGCTTTATATTTACCAGGTGCTTTTTCCGGAAACCGACATACCCGACCAACTTCAATTGTTGCTTGATGATGTGTCTGCCGAAGAGGAAAATCTCGCACGCAAGGCTGCCCAGAATTTTGTGAATCATCAACTGAACAAATCTCCTAGCGGAACGCTGCATTAATCTGCAATACTGCGTGCGGGAGCTTTCCCATAACCACAAACGAGGACCGCCATGACTGTTTGCCCGATTGCGATTGCTGTTGGTTGTCAAAAATGTCCTGCATTTAAAATTTGTCCTGCCAAGTCGATTCTGGGTGATCAACCCAAAGCCGGCGAGAAGCAGCCTGAAAAGAAACAGTAAGTTGCGATACTTTTTCTGAAAAACCCCGACCTGGTTCGGGGTTTTTTTATGTCAATAAGTTTCTCGATTTGTTAAAAAGTGTTTCTCAGGCACATTGCTTGCATACTAAACTGACCATTCGCCATTGCAGCACCAATTCGGCGCATCGCTTTTCACAACAAGGAGAACAATGCATGGAAGCACTTACGCAGTTTGTTAATTCAATCAACGGAATTGTGTGGGGGCCACCCATGCTTGTTGCCATTCTGGGTACCGGTCTGTTTTTGCAGCTGCGTTTGAAGTTGATGCCAATATTTAAAATTGGCATGGGCTTCAAGTGGATTTGGAAAAGTCGAAGTCCCCAGGCAGGCGCGAAAGGCGACATTACCCCTTACGCTGCACTGATGACCGCACTGGCTGCCACTGTGGGTACCGGCAATATTGCGGGCGTGGCCACAGCCATTGCTTTGGGTGGTCCCGGTGCCTTGTTCTGGATGTGGATGACTGCGCTGGTGGGTATGGCCACCAAGTATGCCGAGGTGCTGTTGGCGGTGCATTACCGAGAAACCGATTCACGTGGTCAGCAGGTTGGTGGCCCAATGTATGCCATTAAAAATGGCTTGGGTAAAAACTGGAAATGGCTAGGCTTTGCATTCGCACTGTTCGGTGGTCTGGCCGGTTTTGGTATCGGCAATATGGTTCAGTCCAACAGTGTTGCAGATGTGCTGAATGTAACCTTTGGCATCGACAAATGGATTTCCGGCATCGTGATGACCGTGCTGGTGGGTTTTGTGTTGATCGGCGGCGTGAAGCGAATTGGTGCAGTGGCACAAAAAGTGGTTCCGTTCATGTGCGTGGCTTACATCGTTGCTTCGGTCATTATTCTGGGAATGTACATCGACCAAGTACCTGCTGCTTTTGCCCTCATCATCGAAAGTGCCTTCAACCCGGTTGCTGCCACTGGTGGTTTTGCCGGTGCAGCAATCATGCTGGCCATTCGATATGGTGTTGCGCGCGGTATTTTCTCCAATGAGGCTGGCTTGGGCACGGCTGGTATTGCACAAGCAGCCGGCCAAAGCAGCAACCCGGTGGAATCGGGCTTGGTGGGCATGATGGGTACCTTCATCGACACCATTATTGTGTGCACCATGACCGGCCTGGTGATCGTGGTCACTGGTGTCTGGAGCAGCGGCTTGAACGGCGCCGCACTGAGTTCCAGTGCTTATGCAACAGGTTTACCAGGCGTGGGTGAATATGTGTTGGCCTTGTCGCTGGCCTTCTTCGCTTTCACCACCATTCTGGGTTGGTCATATTTCGGTGAAAAGTGCTGGGAGTTTATTGCAGGCACTGCCATCACCATGCCTTACCGCGTTTTGTGGACAGGTTTCGTCATGGTGGGTGCGGTCACTCAACTCGACTTCGTTTGGCTGGTGGCCGATACATTGAATGCCTTCATGGCCTTGCCCAACCTGGTTTCGCTGCTGTTGCTTTCACCGGTTATCGTGAAGCTTACCAATGAGTATTTCGCCAACAAGTAATTTCTTCTTCGTGTCGGCAAGCCGCGATCTCAGCGGTTTGCCGGCCAGACTTGAACCAGTTTCGAGTTTCTCACCAAGTTTTACCGATTGTTCTGCACTTTGCCGCTATGATACGGTCCCCTTACAGCAAGCAGACGCTTTTCCTCAATATGATTCCAGGAACATACGCATGGCCAGTGTGAGACGTTTCAACAAAGTGAAAAGCAGTTTTCTTGTGTTGATCGTTGCATTCTGGCCTGGCCTTGCATTCAGTGATTCCTCCCTTGATTCCCTATTGAATCCGCCCGCGGCCGAGCAGTCGTATAGCAATGAAATTCAAAACGCTTTGTTGGCCCATTATTCAAATTGGGCGGGTACACGCCACAAGCTGGGTGGCACCGGTACCAACGGCGTGGACTGTTCCAGTTTTATTCAAACCTTGTTTCAAGACAAATTCCAGCTGCGCTTACCACGCAGTTCACGAGAGCAAATGACCATGGGCGAGCGGGTCGATCTCTCCGATTTGCGTTCTGGTGACCTCCTGTTTTTTCGCACAGGCCCCACACGCCGGCATGTGGGCGTGTATGTGGGTGACAACCAGTTTATGCATGTGTCCACGCGCGCTGGTGTTGAAATAGCGAAGCTGTTCAGTCCATATTGGCAACGCCATTTTATTACCGCACGCCGCGTGGGTTTGGCGGGTATTACACCTTCAAACTGAATGGCGTGAAGTTGGTGTCTCTGTCGTAATAATCTTCGTTTTCTGCACGTTTCAAACGCGCTACTACCCAGTAGGTGAGCGGCGTCGCCAGTATTTCCCAGCTGGTTTTTAGCACGTACTGCGTCAATGCCACGGTGATGATTTGATCGGTGGTCATAATCCCCCAAAATGCGATGGTGTAGAACAAGCCAGAGTCTACGAACTCACCCACCACAGTGGAGCCAATGGTACGGGTCCACAACCATTTGCCCTGGGTCCATATTTTCATTTTGGCCAGCACAAAGCTGTTGATAAAGCTGCCGCTCCAAAATGCAATTAGCGAGGCCAGCACAATGCGCCAGGTGTTGCCAAACACACTTTCAACTGCAGCCTGTTTGTCGACCCAGAAGGATGCGGCAGGAAGATTCACCACGGTGAATGCCATGAACGATGCAAAGGCCAAAGCCCCGAAACCTGCCCAAACAGCCCTGCGGTCGCGGCCGTAACCATACACCTCAGTCAGGATGTCGCTGAATATGTAAGAAATGGGGAAGAACAACACACCCGCTGCAAAAGTAACAGTGCCAAGCAAAGGCAAATTCAGTTCGGCAATTTTTGCGGGGCCGATCAGGTTGGAACACAACAGTACGGCCACAAAGGCAACCAGGACGAATTCATAATATTTGTATTGACGCATCCAAAACCCAGTTAATTGGTTAGTAGAAAGAATGTTAGGTTGATTAAGTAGTAATTGTTGCAGTAATTGTCATTGTGTTAACAATTATTGAAACCTATACTCGAAAAAGAGGTTTTGTAAGTGTAGTTTTTGGAAGCACCAACTGGAAGTCAGGGAGTTATTATGAAAGTACAGAGGAAGACAAACACAACCAAGAACAACAAGTTTAAGTTCAATATTTTAGCGGGCAGTCTTTTGGCTGTCGTCAGCGTTGCGGCTTTGGCTTCTAGCCACCGTGAAGCGCCTTCAATCACGACTACTCCGAAAGCAGACGGAACTGATTTTTACATGTTCCGCAGCTACGAGACCAACCGGTCAGATTTCATTACCTTGATTGCCAATTATCAGCCCCTTCAAGACGGCTACGGTGGTCCAAATTATTTTTCAATGGATCCCAACGCGCTGTATGAAATTCACATCGACAACGATGGCGATGCGCAGGAAGAAATTACATTTCAGTTTAATTTCAGAAATAATCTCAAGGATATTGCGCTTCCGATTGGAAGCGGGAGTAACACGCCTTCGGTCAGCATTCCCTTGATTCAAGCGGGTGCGGTGTCCACACTGTCAGATCCCAATTTGAATCTGAATGAAACCTACACCATGACAGTAGTGCGCGATGGGCGACGCAACGGTAATCGTACTTTGGCGGCCAAAACCAGTGGGGGCAGCACCACGTTGGAAAAGCCCGTAGATTACATTGGTGAAAAAACCCTGGGTAACGCGGCGGCTTATCAAAGCTATGCCGATGCGCACATTCACAATGTGACCATCCCTGGCTGTGCAGCGGGTACCAACCAGGCACGCGTGTTTGTAGGCCAGCGGCAGGAAGGTTTTGCAGTGAATTTGGGTACAATTTTTGATTTGGTGAATGCCCCGGCCAGTGCCATTTCGAATCGCAGCAGCGCAAACGCCAATGCTGCCGCCGTCAATTCAATTCAAGACAAAAACATCACCAGCATTGCGTTGGAAATTCACAAGGATTGTTTGGCCCCCAGCACTGAAAAGGTAATTGGTGGCTGGACCACAGCCAGCTTGCGTCAAGTGCAAATTGGCGATGGTGTGCCTGCCCAAGGGCATCAAACTGCCGAGAAAGTGGGTGGTGCATGGGTACAGGTTTCCCGCCTTGGCATGCCCTTGGTGAATGAGGTGGTGATTGGCTTGAAAGACAAGGACCGTTTCAATGCGTCAAAGCCCAGCGGCGATGGTCAGTTCCTGACCTATGTGTCTAACCCCACTTTGCCGCAGCTGATCAGCATGGTTGTACCGGGGCTGCAAAATACAGCTCCGACCAACTTTCCGCGCACCGACCTGCTCAATGTATTTTTGGCGGGTATTCAGGGCGTGAATCGCCCGGCAAATGTAACCTTGTCAGAAATGATGCGTTTGAACACGACAACACCACCAACACCGATTGCGAACCAGAACACCTTGGGCGTAATCGGTAACGACAATGCGGGTTATCCAAATGGTCGCAGACCAATTGATGACGTGGTCGACATTTCTCTGGTTGCAGTGATGGGCGGTTTGTGTGTGGCAAATGGTACCACTAACGGTCTTGGTCTCAATACGGTGCCAGGAACCAGTCTTACCTCGGCCTGTAACCCAAACAGCGTGCCCTTGGGACAAACATCATTAACGCTTCATGATGCGGTGGCTCAGGAACAGGTTATGTTTTTGAGTCGTTTTCCATTCTTGAACACGCCAATTCCAGGTGCAAGGAATTAATTTCATATCAAGGAGCTTTAAATGAAACTGAAAAGCAAACTTGGATTGGCCACAGGCGCGGCTTTGCTGCTCACCTTGGGGGCCTGTGGAGGTGATGGCTCACCTTTTAACCTGGGTAGCGCAGCAGGTGACGGGAATATCAATGCATCTGAGGCGGGTGCCTTGGTGCGCAGCACTTCTGAAACCGGTGAACCTGAAAACGTCAGTAACCTGATGTTGGCGACCTCCGAAACAGCAGAGCCCTTCGATCTTCCAGACTAATTACACAGCAAAAATTTGATACAGTATTTTAAGAATCCCGTAGCAAGTGTGGCTGCGGGATTTTTTTTGGATGGATTTCTACATGAAATTGATTGTCTTTGGGGTGTGTGGTTTGGCCCTGATGCCGCGTATTTCCAGTGCCCACGGCATTCATTTTGATTCCCAAGAGCTTGATGAAGTGTCGGTGACGGAAAGTATCGAGGCTATTCATACTTTGGGCGGAATCACCAGTTCCCAAGGCATACTCGGTGCACGGCGATTGGCCAACCAGAATCCGGCAAGATCCTCGGATGTGCTGGAGGCTGTACCCGGTTTGAATGTGACCCAGCACTCTGGTGGTGGCAAAGCCAATCAATACTTTTTGCGTGGCTTCAGTCTTGATCACGGCACAGACTTGTCGATTAACTTTTTGGGTGCGCCCTTGAACCTGCCGGGTCACGCGCACGGGCAGGGGTACGCAGATTCAAACATGATCATTCCCGAGTTGTTGTCTCGCGTGGAGTACCGCAAGGGCCCTTATTTTGCGCAAGACGGTGATTTCAGCTCTGCGGGATCTTTGAACATCGATTATGTGAGCGAGCTAAAAAGGGGATTGGCTTCATTGTCGGTGGGTGAATTTGGTTATCGGCGTGGTTTGTTGGCCAATTCAGTGTCTTTCAATGAAGATCAAACCAAACTACTGTATGCCTTTGAGTTGACTGACAACGATGGTCCCTGGGAGGTCGCAGAGAATCAATACAAATACAATGCGCTGTTGAAATTAAGTCATCGAATTGATTCAAGCAAACGCTTCGAGCTGCAATACTCAGGCTATGAATCACAATGGACGTCGACCGATCACATTCCAGTTGATGCGGTTAATCAGGGTTTGGTGGGTCGATTTGGAAGCCTTGACCCAACCGCGGGTGGATTCACGCAACGGCATGCTGTTTCAGGCAATTTCACCCTGGCTTGGGATCAATCGATCACGCAGCTACGGGCTTACCTGGTGGATTACAAACTGAATCTTTTCAGCGATTTCACTTATGGGCTTAGGGACAACACGGCGCTTGGCCGCCCGGGAGTGATTTCTGACCAGTTTAACCAGTTCGACAGCAGGGTGACCTTTGGTGGTGGAGTGACACACACCCTGTTTGAAAATTTGTCGTTCATGCGTTCCCAATTGGCGGTCGGGTTTGACTATCGGGTAGATGATGTAAACCCGGCGGGGCTCTACGACACAATAGCCCGAGAGCGATTGGCCACTCGAAGCGAAGATTCTTTTGAGCAAAGCAATTTGGGTATTTTTGTCTCGCAGCAACTGCTTCCAGTGTCTTGGCTCAAACTGACTGGCGGCTTGCGATATGACCAGTTCGATGTTGATTTAAACGGTCAGTTTGATGACGATGAAGACCTGACAACACCCAATGTGACGCGAAGTGGTTCTCGAAATGATCAGCAATTCAGCCCAAAGTTCAGCGCAAGCATTACTCCATTTGAACATGACACCGAGTTGTTTTTGTCCATTGGTCGGGGTTTTCACAGCAATGATCCCCGCGGTTTGTTCACAGCAAACCCTGTGGACTATATCGTGAATACCCGTGGTTCAGAGGTGGGTGTGAAAACTACCAATACCTCAAGAAATTTGAGTGCCTCCGCGACCTTGTTCCAGTTAGAGAGTGATTCTGAACTGGTTTTTGTCGGTGATGCTGGTACCACCGAACCCAGGGGGGCGACCAAGCGGAACGGGCTTGAATTGATTGCAAGTTATTTCAACAAAACCGGCTTTGAAATTGATGGCTTCGTGACTCTTGTGGATGCTCGTTTTGTCGGTGTGCAAGACAATGGTATTCCCAACGCGATAGAGGAGTCTGCGGCCGTGTCGTTGGGTCAAACCTGGGGTAATTTCAAAGTGGGTTACAAGTTGAAATATGTGGGCAGCGCGCCTTTGGTGGAAGACCGGAGCATTGAATCGGACTCAGTGATCAATTCGGATCTGTTCTTCAACTTCAAGGTGAACAAAGATCTCAGTTTGAATTTGTCTATATTCAATTTGTTCGACCGGGACAATAGCGATATTCAGTATGCGCAGGATTATTTTCTCGCAGGGAGCCCGGCGTTTGGAAAAACTTTTCATCCATCCCTGCCACGGCATGTTCGGCTAACAGCCAATTTACAGTTCTGAGTGCGTTTCGTTTCAACGAGGTTCAAGGATGACCGATAAAAACTGGCTTTTGTAAGCACTGCCTTTTTCTTCGGTGATCAAGGCTCGAAGCAGCGCTTTGCTCTTGGGTTGTAACAGCAAAGTGACTTTGCCGCTTGCATCGGTTCTCGACCACAGGGTTACTGGCGTTTCGGGATACTCCAGGCCGACGGGAAGCTGCACCAAGGGCTTGCCGTTCTTGTAAACATAAATTGTGGAAGCGTCGCCCGGCAGCGTAATGAATTGGGCAAGTTCCGGGTTGTACAAATCACTGTCTTTTTCAATGGGTTTGATTTGTGCAGCTTTAAAATATTCTTCGTTGAATTTGTCGCTTTTCAACACCTTGTTCACCAAGGCTTTGTCCACTTTGTTCTCATCAAAATGTTGCGCGCCCTGCCGCGGTGAAAGCTCGATCTGGCTGGTTTTCAGAATGGCGAGGCAGTTGGCGGGGCGCTCTTTGTACATGTAGCGAATACTGTTGTCATTGAATGGCAAGCCAAACACCTCGCCTTTGCCACCAACACATCTTACAGAGTCCACATATTCACCCTTGACTGTAATCTCCTTGGCTGGGAAATTGTGTCCGGTTGACAATCCGAGGCTTTGTTCACCAACGTCAATCCAGGTGAGGTGGGCCATGGCTGGAGCACTTGCACTAACAAACAGCAAAACAATCAGTTTCTTTAACACAGGAACCTCGATACAGCAGGTTAGAATCACTCAACACTACTACACATCGGAACGAACATGGCGAAAACCAGCGCTGACCAGCCCAAAGATTTGGCGTCGCAATTGCTAGAGGCCGAGGTGGCTTTCTGGTTGCAAAACCTGAAAGGCAAAAAGTTTCAAGCTTTGCTGGCCGATGAGTTGAACCATGTGCTTGCCAGGCTTGAGCACATTCGGTTGTGCGATGCCGTGGATGAAAGCAAAGTAAAGGCCACAGCCCGGCGTTATGCAGTGGAAATGGAAATTGGTGGAGCCATTCCCGAACTGTTTGGTGAAATTGCCAATCGCATTTTTGAATTTCCAGCCAGCCGAACCACGAAAATTGGTGAGGTGGTATCCGATTCAATCGCGACAGAATTCATTGAGAAAATTTTTGAGCAAAATGGTGTGCTTGACCACGCAGTAACCAATATTCGAAACAGCACACCGTTTCGACATTTTTTGTCGGATGTAATTTTTACCGTGCTCAAAGGCTATGTTTTTGAGCAAAACAACCTGATGAAATTTTCCACTGTGGCCAGCAGCACGCGCAAGGTGCGTGAGTGGTTGAGTACCAAGGCCCCCGATTTGTCAGAAGGGCTTGAAGAGCGGGTGCGTAACCTGATGGAAAGTGGTGTGAAGGGTTCGCTTGAGATGGTAGATGAAACGCTGGACAACGAGCAATATCGAGAAACTGCCATGAACAGTGCCTTGGCCTTTTGGGATGTGGTGCGCGAATGGCCGCTGACAGCCTATCGCGATTACCTGACTGAGCAGGACCTGCAAGAATTCATGGTGCTGGGTTATGAATTCTGGCTTGAATTCCGCAACACCGAGTATTTGAAATCATGCATTGATTTGGGTGTGGACTTTTTCTTTGAAAAGTACGGTGAACAGTCTTTGCAAGACCTGCTGGATGACATTGGTATCAGCCACGAGATGATTACTGATGAGCTGGACAATTACATTCCTGACTTGGCTGCCTTGTTGATCAAGGAAGGCCTTGCAGAAAGTTTCCTGCGCCGCAACCTTCAACGTTTCTACAGCAGCAAGAAGGTGCAAGACCTTCTTGCCAGGTGATTGTTCAAAGGTTTCCAGTGCTTGTGCCTGCCGGCAGGTTCAATACCTTGCCATTGCTGAAGTTCAGCACCACGGGGCCGTCTGACACCACCGTGTATGCGGCACCGTTTTGCAGGCAGCTTGCCGTGGTGTTAATTCGCATTGACGCCACGTTGCTCAGCGTTGCCGTGAAACGGTTCTCGCTGGCGGCCTGAACAGGTTCACCCATCAGCCTGCGGAAGGTTTGAATAAATGGCACTGGGCCATTGCCTGCTGTTTGCCCGTTTTCAAAGTTGTTGGTACTGCGTGGGCAAGCAAAGCTTTCAATATCCATGGCAACGTCGCCTTCCGAGCGGCCTTTGATGTTGCTTAACCAATAGGCTTTGTCATGCTTGATGTCATATTCAGGATATGCGAATGCTTCATTGGTTTTGAAGGTGATTCGACCTGGGTTTTTGACCCGTTTCAGGTTGCGGGTGAACTCGGCTTCCTTGGTCCATTCATCCAGCGCGATCAAGGTGAGGTGCTCAGCCACAAGGTGCATGTAAAACTCGTACAGCACACCGTCGGTTTGGCTCAGTTTCAATGCCCAGTCCAGGCCGGTATTCACTTGAACCAGTTCATCGAGTGCGCCATATGAATGCGTACCGGGAATGTGGCGCAAATTGCCCAGGTAATTGCTGATGTTGCCTATGCCGCCAATGGTGCTGCTCACTGGCAAGGCAAAGGGCAGGGCGCTGGTCAGGGCTTGTTCACCTTGAATCAGCACATCGCCAATCAGCGGGGTGTTTAAAATGCTGCCGGTAAAGCCCACCCAGTTGCTTAAGCCAGCAAAGCGGTCTGGGTACAGTGCAGCCAGGCGAGTGGAGCCATATCCACCCATGGAGTAACCGCCCACCAGTATCCGGTCTTCATCGATGTTGAAGGTATTCAGTGCATCGTCCAGTACATCGAGCACATCGCGTTCAGACAAACCGGAATAAAAGCCATAAGGGCCGCGCCCAAGTGGCGAAATCAACACACGGTCCAGCGCGTCACCAAACTGCGCCTGCATGCCTGGCTGGTTGATCTGGCTGGCATGGTTGGCCTCACAGCCGTGCATGATCATTTGCAGGCTGCGTTGGTCGTCAAAATTGCCATTCTTTGGAATGTACACACCATAGGGTTGGTACTTGCCCACGAAATGGAAGTACTGCCCACAAAAGCGGCTGTTTGTTTCAGGGCTTGAGGATTCAGCCTGCAGCACCATGCCTTCGCCTGTGGAATTTGGTGCGGTGTATTTCGAGGTGTAAACCCGTTGTTTGAAACCTGCATCTACCACTGCCTTTTCAGTGGTGCCCGGTGTCAGTTTTTGGCGGTTCACTTGTGCAAAAAACTGGCTAATGTCTCCTGCACCCAAGGCGGCAGCCTGTTTGTCTTCCCACCAGTTGCCTTTGTTGGGCAGCACCTGGGACGGTATCGTACCTTCAGCTCCGGCTTCTTCATCCGGGCCTCGGAAAGCCACGTTCATGACTTCGCCACTGCTTTGAGCTGTGACTGCCCAAATTTTGAATGTGTTATTCGCGGGTGCCGGGAATGTACCGGTGATCAAATTGGAATCCGGGTTTCCTGCGTTAAATTCATACACCACATCTGCGCCCTGCACAGTCAATCCCATCAAGGTTTCGGTGCCAGTGGCCGGGTTGTCGTCGGTGTCCACAGCCATGGCAGCAATGGTTTGACCTGCTTCATACAGGGCATTCATCTCGAAGCTTGCACTGTAGGTATTGCCCTGTCGGCTAATCCGAAGCTCGACCAGGTCGGCAGTGTTTTCAGCGCCCGCCGGGTAGCGTGAATCGCCTGCCGTGGGCGACAACAAACCCGGCGTGTTGGCCAAAGGGTTGCCCAACTGCCCGCCACGGCTTGCCAGGTTCAGCAAGGCAGGGCTGGGTGACAGCAGGCCTGTGTCGGCACCGTAATCGTCGTACACATAATCACGGTAAACCAATACCCCGTTGCAAATCTCGGTAACGCCTGCAAACCATGATTGCTCGTTGCACTGCGCTGTTTCTTGCGGGTTGACAGGTGTGTTTGTTCCCGGGTTGTTGGAAAGTGCCGAGTCTTCGCTACCGCAGGCAACCAGCAGTGCGCTAAAGCTTAATGCGATCAATTTTCTTTGAGTTGTACAAGGCACAATAAAAGTCCATGAGTGATTGAGCACGATAAACTTTTACTTCAGTAAAGTACCTATGGATTCAAAGATGAGTTAATTGTTGCGGGCCAGAACCTGGAAATCTTTCGCCCAACCCGCAGCACGGTCTGCTGCATTGTTGCGCTGTTCGGCGGAGGCTGAATTGAGAACTTCAACAATCAATGCAATGGTTGCTTTTTGCCGTTGTTCGCTTTCCTGTTTTTCAGCGGCACTGCTTGGGCTTTGCCAGGCGTTGAGCAGGCGGGCGATTTCCTGGCTTAATGTGGCTTGGTCAATTTGACGGTTGGCGGCTTTGTTCACCAAAACCATGAATTGTTGCTGGCGCTCAAGCCGTTTTTCATAACGAGACTCAGCCCTGTGGGTTTCGGCTCTGGCCCAAGCTTCAATTTGTTTGATTTGAATCGGGTTCAATGTGCCCAGCCAGCGCTCGAACCGCTCGGCCATCCGTTCAGCTGATTCGCGCACGCGCTGATCAGCGCTTTGCATCAACCGTTCGTCCCGGTACTCTTTGTTGGATTTGTCGAGCGCTTCTTGGATATCTTGAACTTGATTGGGCCACAAGCCCAGCATGTTTTTCGCAATCACAGGTGCTGCTTCATTGGCAGTGCGTCGAAGCGACGCCCGAATGGCAAGGTTCAGTGCCTGCACCTGGTTTGCACTTACAGGCATTACTACGCCATTGGGCGCAGCAAGGGCTTGTCGGGCGGTTTGCAGTTCGCTGGCCAGCACGGGGAGCTCAGCGTTGCGATGCCACTCCACAATCTCATTCAGACTTGTTTTAAGAAACGCAGATTGTTCGGAATCAAAATCGACTTTGTTGGTGAGGTAAGTGTGCGCAAAACTGGCCGAGTTGTTGTAACCCAGCTTTATCGCGCTGCATGCAGCCAACAAAGTGATGCAAGCCAAAAGCAGACAGGTTCTGGTTCGAATTGCTGGTTTTATCACGAGTTCTTGCCACCCAAAAAAATTGAACTTGTCGGTGTAGGACCCATTGAATTGCCATTCGTTCAGTGGGTTTTGAAGCGGCTGGCCCAATCGGGCAATGGGTGAATGAATGCCTGCATGTTCCCACCCTGAATTCGAAGTACTTTCTTATAAGGTTCTTGTGCGCTGGAGTTGTCGAGCACCCACACATCGTCGCACAGGGGCAGGGCGTTCAACACATTGTCGACAGTTCTCGGAATTCGCGTTTCGATTTTTTCTTCAGGTACCGCATGCCCGCCAGTTTCAATGCGTTGGTGTACGCGGGCTTTGTTCAAACTGCTTTGTTCAAGATGAACAAACACCATCACCACCTGGTAGCCCAGTGCTTTGGCTTTGGCCACAAAGTCAATTTTGGATGGATGCGAAAACACGGTTTCAAAGCAAAAGTTCTTGCCTTGTTCAAGCAAACTGTTGCGCAGGTTTTCTGCAATTTTTGCAGCTTCGTAGCTGTGTTCCTCGGGTGCTTGGGGAAATACATCTCGCGCAATGTCGTCGGCATTGACAAACGGCATGCCCAAGGGTTTTAACTGTGTGCGGTAGAAAGTCGATTTGCCAGCCCCGTTGCCACCTACCAGCAGCCACAGTTGCTTCATGCCAGTTTGACGGGCTTGAATTGGCCATTTTCAAATTGACCAATTTTGAGTGCACCTTTTGGGCCAATTTGTTCAAGCAGGCCTGGGTGAGTAGCACTGGCCTGGTAGCGTACTTTGTTTTGGCTTACCTCTTCTTTCAACTCACCGGTGGTGCGTTTCATGTCCAAATTGCCAAATACCCAGTCGGCACTTACAGGCGGTGCATTCACTTGTTCCAGTTTTACACGCAACAGCCCGGCTTTGATTTGTAGCAAACTCTCCGGGTCTAGCAGGCTTTCAACTTTTTGCCCAATGCTGGCCCAATATTCGATTTGTTCAGCCGCGCTGCGGTGGTGGAGCTTGCCCAACACGGCAGCATTGCTCATCAAGTCAGACTGAATTCGTATGGGTGAAGAGGCTTTGGCCATGGCGTGTTTCCTTGATTGATTCCCTGTGCAACGCCTTGATTGTAGCAAAATGCTACAAAGAAGGCAATTTACAGCTGGCAATTCAAAGGGACATATCCAATCAAAGGTTCCTGAGCACAAATTCCTTGATGGCTTGCGCGCAGGGGTAGGGCGTCTCGATCATCGGCAAGTGACCCACTCCGTCGAACAGGCACATTTCAGCCCGCTTGATCAGGCGCTCGAACTCGTAAGCGCAACTGATGTGCAGAACATCATCTTGTTTGCCCCACATCACCAATGTGGGTGCTGAAATGTCTTCAAAAGTTGCTTTGGTGTAGTCGGGGCGGCGGCTCAACATTTCTTGAAACAGGAAGCTATTCACGTCTCGGCGGTGAATCAATTCTGTTGCGGAGAAAAACGCGGCAGACGCAGCCAGTGCCCGGTTGTGAAACACCAGGTCAGTCAGCTTGATTACATCCATGGGGGCACGTGGAACCAGTCGGTTTTTTCCGCGTAGCACCTCACGAATGAAGTCGGTCTCCTCGGTGCCGGGCAGGCCCAATGCATCCATCAACACCAGGCTGGTGACCATTTCAGGAAAGCGGGCGGCTAACAGGCCTGCCAAGGCGCCCCCCATGGAGTTGCCCACCACGTTCACCTTGTGAACGCCAATTTCGGTCAGCCAGTCATGAAGGCGTTCAGTTTGGTCCTCAAGACCATAGTTGCGATCCGGGTTGAAGCCGCTTTCACCCCAACCGGGAAGATCGGGGATCAAAATGCGAAATTGTCCTGCGAAAAAAGGGAGCAAGGGCAACCAGTGTTCTTTCGCTGCGGCAAAGCCGTGCATCAGCAACAAAGCCGGGCTGTTTTCCTGGCCTATTTCAAGCCAAACCAGTTTGTCTTTTCCCACGCCGATACGCTTGCGATGAACGCCCACCAAGCCGCCGTACCAAGGGTTCAGTCGAGTAAAGCTAAACAGCTTGGGACGCCAGTCTTTCAGTTTTTCTGGGTCTATCTCGGGGGCGTGACGAAGAAATGCTTCGCCCACATGATCGAAATACTGGTCAACCAGTTTTGCGCCTTCGCTAATTGGAGAGACTTCTTTGCCTTTGGACTTGCGGACAGGTTTGGTCAAGTTGGACCTTCTATTTTTAGTATTGATACATGATTAGCAAAGCATACTTCGAATAATTACAAAGAAATTTCTACAACGCAAAACCGGATAATCTTTGTACGCAGTATTTTTTGCATCATTCGGGGCTTGGCTTACACTGTCCTTGCAAGCCAACCCCATATTTTTGAGTGTTCCTTCAATTTATGTCAGGTGGGCGACACAGCGGAATGAACCGCAGTGCGGAATTCTTCCGGTATCAACAGTTCGTAGGTGGCACCAGTGCCCGGTAAGTTGGGCAGGCCGGGCAAGGCTGGCAGGTTGGGGCCACGCTGGTTGCTGAAGTAAAGCCGTGAACCATCCGGGGAGAAGGCGGGTCCTGCCAGTTCACTGCCACCGCCAGTAATTTGAAGCAGAATTTTTGCAGGCTTGTTGGGACTCATCACCATCAAACGCATCGCATCGCCGTCTTCCGCCACAATGACATCGCCTGCCGGGCTCACTACCAAATTGTCCACATCGTCAAAACCTGCACCTTCAGACAATTGACTGTTGTCGAAAACCACTTCAATCAAATCATTGTCAATGTCCAGTGCGTATACACGGTTGTCGCCCTTGCAGGCAAAGAACACCACAGCACGCATCGGCTTGGCCACCCCGCTAACTGCCGGCGCTTGACCCTGCGGAAACTCTTGAATCCAGATGCCTTCACCACCCCTGAACACAGTGCCCGGAACAGGAAGACCGGCTGCTGCTGTGCGTGTGCGCACTTGGGCCTGGGGGTTTTCAGGCTCAAGAACATCCACCCACTTCACGCGGCGAACGCGTTGGGCCACAGCAATGTCTTCCTGATAGGCGCCAGCCTCGAAACCCACAATTTCCAGAACCTGCAATTTGCCTTGCTCCATGTTCAAACCCATTTGCCCGTTGACTGCTGGGCGCAAATCGCCTTCAGAGACAAAGCGGTACAAACGGCCATCACCCGCGTCCTCAGTCAGGAACAAGGTTTTGGTCGTCATGTCCACCGCAACTGCTTCATGATTGAATACACCCAGCGCTGGTAACGCTCGCGCAGTTGCAGTGCTTCCCAGCGGGTCACATTCCCAGGTCACGCCGGTTTGGGTTTCTTCACAGCTAAGCCAGGTTCCCCAAGGTGTGGCCCCGCCTGCGCAATTGCGGGCCGTTCCGGTCAAAATTCGATAGGCCGATTGAACTTCACCTTGCGCATTGAACCTCAGCGCACCCACGCCACCCTGTGGTGCCTCGGTTTCGCTGTTCGAGACATACACCCAACCGCCATCTTCGGTCGGGAAGACTGCGCCACCATCGGGAAACATATGCCAGTTGTAGCCAGTCAGGCCCAGTAAATCGGGGATACCCAGCACCGGGTTGCTTAAATGCCTTGCCACTGGGCGCACGGTGAAACCAGCTGGCGCAAAAATATTGTCGACACCTGTGGCCACCAATTCGCCAATGCCAGCAAGCGGCCCGGCTTGCAAGGGCAGCTCCATGGCCAAAGGCCCAAGGCTGGGGGGGTTGACCACGGGCGGATTTACATTTTCATTGGGGCCGGTGGGGGTGGCATTCGATGTGGATGCTTCTGAATCAGAACCACATGCGCTGAGCAGGGGCAAGGCGGTGGCCCCAGCACCTAGAAACATCGCTCGCAACAAGGCGCGGCGTTTGAATGAGGGAATGGCTGGATGAAGCATGGTGAAACCTGTAGGAATGTCAGAAACGGCTACCTTTGATACTGTGCAATCGGGTTCATGGTTTGGGTAAAGTACTCAGTGTGAACAGCCACTTCTTTGACACATTTCAAATTCAAGACGAGTCATCTAGTAAGCCTGCTCTTTTGTGTTTTCAATCCTTTCCGGGCTTTGGGCAGTACAAGCTAGAAGAACGAAGTAAAGGTGACGGGATGAAGCGGCGGGATGTGTTGAAAGTGATGGCAGCCAGTACATTGGTGGGTTGCGGAGGTGGCGATGATTTGTTGGTGGGCACCAATCCTGGCGGGCCTGTAGGGCCCTCTGATCCAGGCACTGGTTCGCCAGTTTCAAGCAATGAATTCGAACAGGCTTTGCCACAGCCCGGATTCGAGCCTGCCAGTTTTGATTTTCCAATGGTATTGGCCATGCCATTCGCGCATGGCGTGGCCAGTGGCGATCCCCTGGCGGACCGCGTTATTTTGTGGACCCGAATTACCTTGCCGGAATACCCGCCCCAAGGTGTGCAGGTGCGCTGGCTGGTGAGCACTACAGCCGACATGCAAAATGTAGTGCGCCGTGGCACACAGCGTGTGGTGGCAGAGCACGATTACACTTTGAAAGTAGACGCTCAGGGTTTGCAGCCCGCCACCACTTACTACTATCAATTTAAAACCGGACCACACAGCAGTATTGTGGGGCGCACGCGTACTGCGCCAGCTGACATGGTCTCAGCCATTCGACTGGCAGTGGTGTCCTGTTCCAGTTACTGGTCAAGTACCTGGAGCGGATACGGCGCCATTGCAAAACGTGAAGACCTGGATTTGGTAATTCACTGTGGCGATTACATTTACGATTTTGTCGACGAAGACGAACAGGTTCGGGCAAGGCGAGACATTGAAGACACCACCTATGTAGATTATCGCGACTGGCTGAACATTGACGAGTGCAGAAGGCGCTATGCACTGTTTCGTTCAGACCCCAACTTGATGGCCGCGCACCAGCAACACCCCTGGTTCATTACTTGGGACAACCACGACATCGACCCTGGGTTTGGCAATGAATTGCCCACCACTTTGCCGGAGGGTGTTGAGTCCACTTGTACCTTGCTAGACACCACACGCGCCTTTTGGGAATGGACCCCGTCCCGCCCGGTCAAAGCCGATGGCAGCGGTGAATTCATTTTTTATCCTGACACTGAATACCCCGCACCAGTTGATCCTTTGCTGGTGTACCGCAGTTTGAACTTTGGCCCACTGGCCAGCATTCGAGCGCTGGACACGCAAAGTTATTTACCCGGGTATGGTTTGCAAGCCGATGCATCGCATTTGCCGGAAGGTACACCCACCTTGTTTGGAAAAACACAGTTTGACTGGCTACTTTCACAACTTCGCAAAGATGAAACGGAAGGTGTGGTGTGGAAGGTGCTGAACAACCAAACCTGGATTGCGCCTTGGGTGGTGCCCAATGTGGTGGGCTCGCCGGTTGTGCCATTGCCTGTGCGCTGGAACGATTACAACACCGAGCGAAATTTGTTGATTTCGCAATTGCGCGGCACAGCCGATGTTCCTTCAGTAAACGGCACCGTGTTTGTCTCCGGCGACATGCACGGTAACTGGATTTCTGATGTTGTGGAAGATGATCAAACGGCATTGCTGAATCAATATCAAGTGGCACCACCTTTGCCCACTTTGAGGCAGGGGACATCTCCAGAAAATATTGCAGCAGGCTTTCAGCGGGCAGCCACGGCCAATTTGCCTGGTGTGAATTTGCGCGCCGCTTCAGCCGCTATTGAATTTGCACCTTCTTCAATGGGGCGGGGCGGCGCTGATGAAATCGTGGCCAATGCTTTGCCTGGCAGTCCATTTGCTGTTCACGTGGCCGCAAGCCGTGCCATTGAGGCCGCTACCATGCTGGGCAACAAGCACGTGCAGTTCATGGAATGGGTAGAACACGGTTACGGCATTGTGCAACTGGAGCAAGACAAAGCCGTGTTTGAATGCTGGTGGCAAAACAAGCTGCAAGACAATGCGCCTGATGTGTTGGGTGTACAAATGGTGAGTTTTGCAAATGATGAGCCCACACGTTTGCCCACGCCGCGATTCAAAAACCAGGTTGATTCAGTCACCTTGCACGGTATGCCTGTTCAACCCAGCAGCAGTTCACGGGCAGCGCCTTTGGCTCCCATGCCAGCTCAGATACTGGCACGGTAGTTGGCAAATTAGTTGATCAGCAGCTGCATCAAATTCAGCACCAGCAAAATTGCCGCCAGCACTTGCCACAGCAACACCGGGTTTTTTTCAATCAGGGGTTGCTTGGCCACGCTGGCTTCCAGCTTGGTGTTGGGCACGGTCAGGTCTTGCAAAAATTCACTGAGTGCATCGTAGCGATACCGTGGGTTGGGTTGAAGCGCTTTGCGCAGGCAGGCCTCTACCCACAGCGGTAAATCACGGCGTGCTTGGTTGGCTGGAATGTAGCGCATCTCGCCATAGCTTTTCAGTTCAAGCTGTTTCACCGCTTTTTCTGCAAACGGCAAGCTACCCGTCAGCATTTCATACACCACCACGGCCAGTGAAAACAAATCTGATTTGAAAGTACCTACTTCACCCATCAAGTACTCTGGGGCCACATAATTCACGCTGCCTTGCGGTACCGATTTGTCCAGTGGTGAAATCAGTTCATCGGCACCGGCAATCAATACCGTACCGAAGTCGAGAATTTTCACGCAGCCGGTTGCGTCAATCATGATGTTCTCGGGCTTGATGTCCTGGTGCACCATGTCGGCGCGCTGAAATGCTCGCAGCCCCGCCACCACTTGTTTTACAATGCGACGCACAGCGTCCACACTGGGTTTGGGGTTGTCATACATCCATTCCCGCAGGTTAATGCCTTCAATGTATTCGCCCAGATAGTACAAAAACTGCTTCGGGCGTTTGGGCACATGGGTTCGCATTACATTTACATGCTGCACGCTTTGTCCCACCCATTCTTCCCGAACAAAACCGCTCAGGTACATCGCGTCCTCGGAGAAATTCAGTGAGGGTGTTTTCAGCGTGAATTGTTCGCCGGTTTCCATGTCGCGCACGCGGTACATGTGGCTGCGGGTTCCGCTGAAAATAATTTCAAATACTTCATAGCCATCTATTTTATTGCCCACCTGAAGCACTGGCGGTATGGGCAATTGTGTCAACTTGCGGTGCACCTCATCCAGCGTTTCATGGGGCAGGGCGTCGATGGCCATCAACAACACAGTCAGGTTGTCGTCGCTGCCAGCATGCAACGCTGCCTGAACCATGCTTTTGGCAAGTAGTTCCAAATCGGTAGTGCCATGCTCTGTAATCAAATCAAGCATTTCTGAGCGCTTCAGCACGCCGTGAACTCCATCGGTGCTCAGCAATACCAAATCACCCACCTGCAATTCATGGGTGCTGTAGTCCAGTTCCAGATGCCGGTCTGCGCCCAGTGCGCGCGACAAATACTCCTGCCCCCGTTCAGTACGTACATGGTCCTGGGTGAGGCGCTCAATTGTATCGCCACGCACGTGGTATACCCGCGAATCACCCACATGAAAACAGTGCAGGGTATTGGATTTCAACACCACCGCACTGAAGGTGGTCAACAGGCTGTCGTTGTGGCTGGCCCGGTTGGTATTTTGCTGATAAATCCAGGCATTCAAGCCGGAAATAATTTGCCGGGCTGACTTTTGAACGCTCCAGGTGTAGGGCGTGGAAGCATAGTCGTCAAGAAAACTGGTTACCGCCGTTTGGCTGGCCACATGGGAATCGGCGCAACTGCTCACGCCATCGGCAATGGCCGCCGCAGCACCTTTGAGCAAGTTCGATTCAGCTTGCCCACACCACGCGGCAAAGGCATCCTGATTCACAGGCTTTTGGCCTGCGATGGAATGACCACCAAACCGAACTTGCAATGTACTGCTCATGGCGCCTTTGCTTGTTGTTGTCTATTTATCCCACGCGAATCAGTTCAACTGTACCGTCTTCTTTGACTTCGGCCATGTGCCCCTGTGGTTCTTCCATGAACAGCAGTGTAATAAAACCCACCACAGCAGTTAAGGCAATCACGAAGAAGAATGCCTGATAGCTGACAAACGACAACACCGTGAGATAAACCACTGCACCTACATTGCCGTATGCACCTGTCATGCCTGCAATTTGGCCGGTCAGGCGGCGTTTGATCAAGGGCACTGCGGCGAACACAGCCCCTTCGCCAGCCTGCACGAAAAATGAACAGGCCATGGTAGTAATCACGGCCAACCACAATGGCCAGCTGGAGTTGGTTAAGCCCATCAGCGCATAGCCGACGGCCAATCCTGCTGTGAGAATCAACAGCGTGCGTTTTCGTCCAAATTTGTCGCTGATCCAGCCACCGCCAGGGCGTGACATCAGGTTCATGAAGGCGTACATGGAGGCCACAAGGCCCGCGTACACAGGGCTGAGCGAAAAGGTTTCTGAGTAGAACAATGGCAACATCGACACCACAGCCAATTCAGAACCAAATGTGGCGAAATAGAGTACGTTCAACACAGCCACTTGTTTGAATTTGTAGCGGTGCAATTCAGGCACCGGGGTTTTGAAAATATCGCTGTTTACTTTGTATGCACCGTAGCAGTCGTACACAAGAATCAACAGCAGAACGCCATAAATGGTGTTGGCTGCAGCACTGCTGAGCATGCTGACACCTTCTGGAGACAATTTCCAGGTTAACAAAGCCAATGCTGCATACATGGGCAGTTTCATCAGCAGCATGAAGTAGAAATCGCTGACACTTGTTACTTCCATGCCACCGCTTTTCTTGGGTTTGAAGTAGGTAGAGCCCTTTGGGGTGTCGCTCACATTGAAGTACCACACAAAGCTGAACAAGAGGCAAATTACACCAGTAATTGCAATTGCATAGCGCCAGCCGTCAGGCCCGCCCAGCAACAAGGCCAGTGTGGGCAGCACCATGGCTGCACCTGCCGACCCAAAGTTACCCCAACCGCCATAAATACCTTCGGCCGTACCCAGCTGGTGGGCTGGAAACCATTCACTGACCATGCGAATACCGATCACGAACCCGGCACCGATAAAGCCCAATAGAAATCGGGAAATGGCGGCCTGTGCAAAGTCAGTTGAAAGCGCAAACATGAAGCAGGGAATGGACGACACAAACAGAAGCACCGCGTAAACCAGGCGGGGGCCAAATTTGTCGGTCAGCATGCCAATCAATATGCGTGCGGGAATGGTCAGTGCCACATTCAAAATCAACAGTGTTTTAACCTGTTCTTTGCTCAAGCTCAGCGATTCAGCAATGGCGCCGAGCATGGGTGCGTGGTTGAACCACACGAAAAAAGTGATGAAAAATGCAATCCAGCTCATGTGCAGGATTTTCATTTTCCCGGCAAAAGAGAACAGATTCAGTTTGGCGTGGTCGTTCATGACGAATGGCTCTTTTTGGAATTCAAAATAAAAAGCGCCCACCCATCGAATCAATCTGTGGATTGACTTGGTGAGTGAGCGCCTTTGCCCGTTTTTGCTGCATATGAAAGTCAGTTGCACCTAAAAGGTGCGCTTAACTCTCCCAGACAGTCTCGATTTCCAGCTTTGGAGGCGAAAACTGTGTGTATGAATGTTGCAATGCAGAAACTGTGCCAGCGAACAAACCGTGAACCAAGAAAACCTGTCAAGGTCTATGCAATATGGATAAAATAACATCGAGTGGTCCGTCAGTTTTTAGCAGCAACTTAAGTAGCAGAAAGGTGATTCAAATGCGTATGTTCAGCGTGTCAACAGGTGTGGTGGTGGGGTCTGCATTGCTCTTGAGCGCATGTGCCTCCATGTACAGCGTTCGGCCAGTGGTGGCCGAGAACCAGGTGCCAGTTCAAAACCAGGGTTTTGAGTCTTTGAGTTCGAGCAAAAAACACATGGTGCAGGTGGGCTCGGTGTACAACTCGATGCGTCAATTTGATAACCCTCGTTTTAACGTAACTTTTGTGAACAACGGCAAGTTTCCAGTTGAGTTTTCGACGGAAAACGTCACGGTGACTTTCAATGGCGAGCCGGCCACTGTGGTCAGTTACGAGGCACAAATTCAGGATGTGCAAAACCGACTTTCTTTCTACGGTTTCAGGGCCCCAATTTTTTACAGCCCGTTTTATCACTCACCTTTTCACAGGGGTTTTCACGGAAGCGGTTTTCTGTTTCAAACCGATTTCAATGACAGACTTGATGTGCAGCAAGCCTTTGCCGACTTTGACCGAATTCAAAAGTACAGTTTGAAACCGAAGGTGGTGCGCCCGGGTGAGCAAACACAAGGTGAAATTATTGTGGCCCGAAAGTTATCGGCCAGCAGTGCGCAAGACATCACAGTGACGGTACGTGTGGATGACGACATGCACAAATTTGATTTTGGTTACCTCCAAACCAATTAATCAGGGGCTGCTTACTGGAGTTCAGCGATTTTCCTGAACTCCTGAAGCTTGGCCCGCAAAAACAAAATCATCGCTTCACGGTCGTGAAGTTCTGCACTCAAGTACTCCACCACTGTGGTCAATTGCTCCACTTCGGCCGATCGCTTTTGAATCAATTCACTGGCGCGTGCTTGCAGTTTGGCCAGTTGCCTGCACAAGGCGTCGTTTTCAATCAGCAAGGTATCCATCGATTTATTCATGCACACTGCGGCTTTCATGGGGCAATTCCTTCATGAATCAGTGAAGCGCGCCACCTGCATGCTGCCGGTTGTGGCCTTGCAGGGTGGGTTGCTCCAAAGCTTGTTTGATTCGTTGAATTTCGGCTTGTGCAAAGCCCATCATGCCCAGCAAATCCCGAAAGGCAGTGGCTTCAAAGCGCATGGTCATGTAGTGAAGACAGAGGGATACCACCCCGGTTTCCTGACAGTAATAGACTGAACCGTTTTCGCTGCCCGCTAACCATTGACCCAGTTGAGCTGTACAGTTTTCCTGCTGCATGAAGAACTCCCGATTGATACAAATGAGAATTCATCGTAAATGATAATCATTATCAATACAAGTGCTTTTTGCAGTTCTAGGCTTGCTCGGTGTTTAGTTGGTACTTGTCTTGCGCACCACAGTCAATTTATTACCTACTGGGCTACTTTGTTCGCCCAGAATTCCTTTTTCAGTCACCAGCAAGTCAGTGCCGGAGAACAGTGGTGGCCGGCCTTGCATGACCTGCGAAGTGCCGGTTGAAAAGGTCAGTGGGTTGAAGGCATCCACTTGCTCGCCGAGAAAGTTGAGTTTAATGACCTGTCCCGTTAAAAAGTAGGTAACGGCGAAACCATCGGGAAGAATTGAAAAGTCGTCCGGCAGGCTTTCCAGCGTGGCCAGCACCAATGGCATTCCGGCAGATCCATCCTGTTGAATTGGCACTACATTCAAGCGGCCCAGGTTTGGTATTTCAGAATCAGTAAAGTACAGCAGATTTCCCCGGCGTTGAATGCCATTTGGAAAACGACCTGCCAGGTCTAGCCATGTCGTTTGATTCTCCACTTGCAGCGGGTTGTTGGCAGCAACTTTCAGTTTCACAATTTTTGGAGTGGGCAGGGCATTGGTAGCAATCGGTCCATCCACTGCATACAGTGTTTGGCCGTCTGCACTGCTGGTTAGTCCATTGGCCAACCCCATGCTGTCATAGTCAAATACCGGTGAAATCGTCATTGGGGATTTGTTCAAGCTGCCTGCCCACAAAGTGCCGTCGCCACAATTGGCGTAAAGGGTATTCCTGGCAATCGCCAAACCCGTGAAGTTGCACACCCCGCTGGAAACGGTTTGAGCCGCGAATTCATCGGCAACTTTAACCACCTCAATCACGGATTGCCCGCCGGACACAAACAGCCTGCCTTCAGCCGAGAAAATCATGTTCTCTGCATCCGGAACGGTCAGCAATTCCTGCAAACTGGCACAAGCATTGTTAAAGCAAGGACTGTTTTGTTCCAGTGATGATGCATTGGTGCGAGTTGTTGGCAGGGCAGTGGGCTCTTCGCCCGTGCATGCAACCACAAACGGCAGAAAAACAAGGAGCGACCAACAAAGACGTGTTCCAGATTGCATGTATCAAATTCCCCATGAGATGAAGCTTGTACTTTGAGTGCAAATGTTTGGATGTAATAATCAAGAATCAACAACATCGCAGGAGCAAATCCCCATGTTCGAGAAACTCTGGGCGTGTGTATTGATGGCTTTTGTTTTCTGGCACTCAGGCCCGGTTAACGCAACTGCTGCTGTCCCTGTGCCCTTACCCCAGTTACCCGCCACATTTTCAGGCACCTTGCCTTGTGCCAGTTGCGAAGGTATTCAGACAAACATTACCTTGCAGGCCGACGGTACTTTTTTCTCCCGCCAATTTTATGTGGGGCAACCTTTGCCCAATCAAGCCAGCGATTTGGGACGTTGGGTGATGTCGCATTACGGAAACATTTTGGTGACGCAGGGGCAAAATTCCGAGTTGCGTTATTTTCGGGTGAAGTCAGCTGACGAAATTGAAATGCTGGATCTTGAAGCGCGCACCATTTTTTCGACCTTGAATTACAGCTTGAATCGCACCGCAACTGCGGATGTACCAGACTTGAAGTTGTTTCCGCTCACGGGGCTTTATCGCTATTTTGCCGATGCTGGCCGTTTTATTGAATGTGCAAGTGGCCTGAACTTGCCCGTGGTTGCCATGGGTGACAATGCAAAACTTGAGAATGCTTATTTGCAACTTCGTGAAGAACCCGGGCAGGCACTGCTTGCGACTGTGTATGGTCATATCAAGCCTGCGCAATCGATGGAGGGGGATAAACTTACACCAAGTTTGCACCCCCTGCGCTTTGAGAACATTGCAAGTGGCAATTGCCCCAAACACCTGCGCTCGGCCAAATTGGAAAATCAATTCTGGACGCTGGTACAACTGCAGGGAAAGCCAGTGGTGTTGCCTGAAACCGGCCGTGCACCGGGTTTGATGTTGCATGTGGATAACAACCGGCTGAGTGGCTCAGGGGGTTGTAACCAGTTGCTTGGTACGTATGCACTCGACGGGAGTTTTGTTCAATTGAGCCT
Source organism: Limnobacter sp. SAORIC-580 (assembly GCF_013004065.1). Lineage (GTDB taxonomy): Bacteria > Pseudomonadota > Gammaproteobacteria > Burkholderiales > Burkholderiaceae_B > Limnobacter > Limnobacter profundi. The sequence goes on along the minus strand of NZ_CP053084.1, from coordinate 1,805,774 downwards.
GGTTGCTGCCACACGCATGGCCTGCTTAAGCGAGGGTAATGTAGATACTGAACTGATTGACACGCTGACCCAGGTCAGAAGCTGGAATATTCTGGGTCAGCGTATGGAGTTGTATGACCAGCTTGGGCGTTTGCTGGCCAGGTTTGAAGTGCGTTAAGTTGTTTAATTCTGCAACAGCTCGAAAGTAAGGCCCGCATGCTGTTGCAATCGGCTTATCAGTTGTTCGCCCATCAGTGAGGCGGGTGTCCAGAACCCGCCAGCGTGGTTTTGAATGTCCAGGGCCAGGCACACCGCAGCCTCGCCCAGCATTTTTCCGGTTGAGCCATAACCCGGGTCCATATCGCCTGTTACTTTGGCTGTCAAAGTATTGCCCTTGCTGGTGGTGCCATAAAAGCGCAGGTCATAAGAGCCGCGTTGCTGCGAAGTTTCACTGGGGCCTTCGCCAGGTTTGGGAACCACGAATTTTTCAAGCACCCAACGGGTTGGCGGCAGTGCTGCACCGATCAAAAACCCAGCCATGCCGCTGGCCAGTCCCATCGCAGTCATGCGGCCTTTGAATCCATTTCCGGTCATCATCGCTTCGTCGTACTTGAATTCTTTTCCGTATCCATAATTTTGCAGCGCATTGCTTCGATGAACCACGCGCGTATTAATACCCGCCATAACAAAAGGTGCCAGCCAGCTTTTTGCCACTGGGTCAAATTCTGCGAAGCTTACATTGGGCTGGCGTGCAGCCAGGCGGGCAGGGGATATCAAGTATGGGTTGGCCAGTTTCTTCGCCAGTGAACGGTCAGCCGCAACTTCGCGCGTTACGTTGATCATGCTGGCCACGGTGCCACCTGAAAATTCACCCTTCAGTTTCCTGACCCGCATGCGTATTTGTTGGCAAGGTTCACCATATTGAACGCTGGCCGCCTTCTGTAGAAACAGCACGCCCAAATCAGAAGGAATTGAATCGAAACCGCAGCAATGCACAATGCGTGCACCGCTTTGTTTGGCGGTGTCTTCGTGGGCTTCAATCATCCGTGCAATCCATTGCACTTCACCGGTGAGGTCGCAGTAGTCGGTGCCGGTTTCAGCACACACTTTCACCAAATCGGAACCATACAAAGCGTAAGGGCCCACTGTTGAAACCACAACCCTGGTTTTTGCACACAGATTTCGCAAATCAGTTTCTTTACCGGCATTGGCCAAAATGGTCGGAAGCTCTCGGGCCTGCTCACCCAAGCGGTTTTTCAACACTGCCAGTTTGTCGGCATCGCGCCCCGCAATCGCCCATTTGATCTCGCCATTCAAGCCATGGCGCTTCCACAGGTACTGCACCAAAATTTGACCGACGAAGCTGCTTGCCCCGAACACGATCACGTCGAATTCTTTCTTTTTCATTGCGCTGTATCTCCTGAATTTATTGTGTTTTGCCAGATTCTCTCACACTCGATAAACCTTGTATTGATATTCCGAATACCGATTATTTCTAGGCCCTAAGGGTGATAGGGAGTGACCGAAGCTTTAACCCGATCGGGGGGACGCAAATTGGATGTGGAATATTTAAGGTGAATCCATTCATCGGAGAACCCCATGGCCAGTCTTTCAGCAGTCAACTTTTTGTTCGATCCAAGCTCCCAATTGTTGCCATTCTGGATTGCGATTGCACAAAACGACCGTGAACTTGAGCTGGCCGCCAAAGCCCGTCAAATCGCTTACGGAAAGCATCTGCCTTTGCTGGGTGAAAAGCTGGCTGTACCCGATGCCGATGATCGCAACCCCGACTTTGCCGTGCTTCTGGCTTTTTCAAAGTTGGATGGAAGTTGCATTGGCACTGTGCGGGTTCAAATTGCCAATCAGCAGCAGCTTCGCCTTGAGGAGTCATATGCATTGCCCAAGGCCCTGAGAACAGGGCGAATTGCCGAGGTATCGAGGCTGGCCATACCTGCGCGTTCGAATGGTTTGGCATTGAGGTTGATGTTGATCAAAGCGGCCTACTGGTACAGCAGGGCGAATTTGGTGGACCGATGTTTTCTTTGTGTACGTTACCCGGTGGACAGGCAGTACCGACGGTTTGATCTGGATGATGTGCTTCAGCCTGATGAGTTTGTGGCCATGAAGCACATTGGCATGATTCCTCACCGAATTCTCTGGTTTGATGTATTTCATATCGAGGCACGCTGGTTATTAAGCGCGAATCCGCTCCACTCAGTTTATTTCTCCAGCTCTCATCCTGATTTGTTGCAAAACATTCAGATGCGTACCTTGCAACTGGAAACGCAAAATCAATTGCGCTCTATCGGATGATTTCCATGCCTATTGCTGTCGCAGACTCATTTCAGAAAACACCTTGGGTGCCCTTTCTGTCGGTGGTGTTGTTGAGTTTTTTTCTGCTGGTGTCTTTTGTCAACTTGTCGGTGCTTGGCGAGAACAGCCCCCCTGAAGTGCCACTGGTATTCTCGAGCCTTGCTGAAGAAGATGTGCAGGGCAGTTTGTTCAATGTAGTAGAACAATTAAAAAACCAAGCTGAGCAGACTGTGCTGCGCACCCACTTGAAAGAGACGCCCTATTGGGTTTATGCAAATGTGTCGCAAACCATGGCACAACAGTATGAACAAATTTTTTTCAGATCACGGCATGTGGTGCAGTCCAGCTGCTGGCTTGCATACCCCAACGGCACCTTGCAGGAAATTCAGCTGGAGACAAACCAGGGGCGTGTGGTGTCAGCAAACCTGACAAATCCTGTCAATCTGCAAGGTGTACTTTGCCAGTTCAAGTTCATCGGGCCCGCCAGTCTTGAAATTGGTTTGCAAACAGCTGCAAATTTCAATGAAACCATTCTGGTCTCCGAACGCCGCCAAAGTTTTCTTGAGGGTGTTCTTTATCTCATGATCGGCATGGTGGCAGTTGCCGCGTTCATGACCCGCAGCGTACTGTTTGTCAGTTACGGGTTCTGGCTGTTTGCCAGTCTTCGATTGGTGGCATTGTCGGAAGGTTGGGACCATTCAATTTTTGGTTTTGATTTGAAATCTGAGCCGCTCATGCGGGCCCGCATGCTGGCCTTGGCCATGTACTTCACCTCAACAGTGCTGATTGTGTGGCACCTGTTTGAAAACATTTGCCGAGAATCGTGGTTGGGTGTATTGCGCGCCCTGCAGTGTGCCAGTGTAATTCTCACTGCCCTGGCGCTGTTCTCTCCGTACCGCACCTTTCTGGAGTTGTTTTGGCCCATGAGCTTGGTTGCAGCCTCGGCTGTGGCTTGGGTAGTAATCCAGAATTTTCTGGAGAAACGTGACCGCGTTGCAATTTACTACCTCGCGGCGATGTTGATTTCCTTGGCTGGTGCAGTGGCTGAAGTTTTGTCAGCCTGGTTTGATCAACGTTTTCTGCTGCAGTATTTCAACAGTGCCTCGGTCACGGTGCTGGCCAGCCTCATGACTGCTGTTGCCTTGGCCGAGTTTTTAAGGAAAGCACAATGGCAACAACAGTTGGCAGCACAGGAAATAAAACAGGCCCACGAGCGCCTGGAGAGTGTTTTTGATATTGCGCCGTCAGCCATGTTTACTTGCACGCGCCATGGTCAATTGATCCACTTCAACAAACAGTTCACCGATTTGTTCCTGAATCGGGAGGGCATGCCCACGCTCGACTTTCTTCAGCCGCAGCGCCTTGCTGCGCTTTTTAATTTGCTGGAGCAACCCGGCAAATCATCACGGCGTGAATTGCCTGTTGTGGTGGGTGAGGGGCAAACACGTTGGTATGAGCTGGTGGTTAGTCGCGATCACCGGGAACTCGTGGGCGTGGTAGCGGACTTTACAGCCAGAAAAGACCGTGAGTTGGCCTTGCAGTACCAGGCCACACACGATGAATTGACTGGCGCCCTGAATCGACGTGGGCTGCAAAACATTATTCACAACAAGCTGAACAAGCGTGCGGCCAGTTTCACTTTCTTTTGTGTCGATATTCAACAGTTTTCGCGTTTGATCAGCGCATATGGCCTTGCGGTGTCTGACCAGTTGCTTCGAGCCTTTCACACTGAGCTGTATCGCCACATGAACGCCCATGGCGAGATTGCACGGCTGCATGTTGATCAATTCGCAATCATGATTCATCAGAACGACACGGAGCGTGCAGAAGAAGCCTTCAATGCATTTTTGTACAGGCTGGATTCAGTGCCGTTTCAATTTGACGGCAGAAGTATTCAAACCTCTGTGCTGGCTACACTGGTATTTCAGGGGCTGGTTGACAACGTGCTCGATGTCATGGAAACCGTTGAAATGTCCATGCGTGAGTCCAAGTTCAAGGCCAAACGCAACAACAAGGTTGAGCGGGTGGTGTTTGAGCAAAACCAGACCCGCAGTTTACTTGATCAATCCAGAACCATTCGCAGGCTCGATGATCAAAAATTGCCCACTGGTTTGACCCTGGCGTGGCAACCCATACTGGCTTTGAATGAGCACAACGGACCCTTGTATGCGGAAGCCCTGTTACGGATCAAGGATGAGAACGGCAAGCTTGGATCGGCCGGGTTTTTGATTGAGGCCTGTGAGCGGGGTGGGCACACCGCGTTTCTGGACAATTGGGTATTAAGCCATACACTCGATTTTCTGGCTCAGCATGCACAGCAGTTAAACAAGTTGAGCGTGTTGAGCATCAATGTCTCACCCGGTTCTTTGAACGATGAAATTTTTCTACAGGACACGTTGGCGTTGATTCGCGTACATCAGCAGCACGCCTCAAAGTTGTGCCTCGAAATTACAGAAGTTGGTTCGGTGATCAATCTTCAGGCGGTTCAGAATTTCATTGAACAGGTGCGCAGCCTGGGCGTGCGCATTGCACTGGACGATTTTGGTGCCGGGTACAGCAATTTCCGGTACGCGATGGACCTGCACGCAGATGTCATCAAGATTGATGGATCGATTGTGAAGAACATTTGCCACAGCACGGAAAGCCATGCCGTGATTACTGCCATTGTGGGTTTGGCCCACGATCTGGGTTGCAAATGTGTGGCCGAGTGGGTGGAGGATTTACATACCCTGCGAGAAGTCAAAGAACTTGGCGTTGATTATGTGCAGGGTTACCTGGTATCCCCTGCAGTAGAATGCGAGCGTTTCCTGAACTTGAACAGCACACTGGAATTGATGCCCGATCAAAACCGGGCACGTCTGGTTCAATCTGTTTTGGAATCGGTGTCTGCCTGAACGCTGGTCAATTCACCATACTCCACCCAGAACCGTTTCACGATTGACTTTTCAAGTTGCCCCCGCTTGTTTAGGGGGCAGGCAAACCGCAGGGTCATGCGCAGGCATTTTTCGTCGATGCTGGCCCAGAACACTTCAGGCCTGGCCTTGGGCAAATCGACAAAATTGTCACGTTCAATTGCTGAAAAATGGCGTTCGGCTTCCTCTATCCAGTGTTTTCCAGCCTCGTCGGCCAGTTTCAGCGCAAGCGATTCCGCAGCCTGAATTTTTACAGACTTGTCAAAGTTGAAGTCGATCAGGTGAATGCCGTAGGAGCCATACACTGAAAGGTTTTTCATGGCTTGCGTGAATACGAGGCTGTTGGGCAATGTCAGCAGGCGGCCAGTTTGTTTTTTCGACGGACCAATTTCAGCCAGTTCGAAGGTTACAAAACCTGTATTCACCAACTGCCCCGTGAATTGGCCCACTTCAATCGTGCTGCCAATGCGAAGGCTTTTGTTCAGGGAAATAACCAAAGCACCCCACAGGCACAAAATGAATTCTTTGCTGACAATCAACAGCGCACCACCAATGGCCGCCAGGGAAATCAGAAAACCGGTAATTTGCCCTGACCACAAAGCAAGTACCAGCAACAGGGCAGTGACCCATACAATGTTTTTACGTCGAACCCAAGTGGCCCGCACATTGCCCGTTTGAGGTGTGGCTCCATTGGTTTCCCGAAGCAGCCGCCAGTGCATGAAGCGGTTGATCGTGGTGGCCAACATCAATATTGCGATCGACAGGACCAGCTTGCCAAGCCGGCCTTCGAGAAAATTGAAAACCTGTTCAACCGTGGGTTCGAGGTCTTTGAAAAATTGAAGAATTTCCATCTTAGCTTCTGTTTGCTGCCCGTTGATCTTGCTGGAATATGGCTTCCAGTTCCTCGCGCCCCTGTCGACCTATTTCAATTACTTTCTCGCTGTCGCCCAGCACTTTGGCTTGCTTGTTCAACAGGCTTTCATCGTGTTGCTTGAATGTTTCTGCTTTCTGCATGGCTTGGCCGTCGCTGTACCCCAGTGCATGCAGCGCCTCGGTGGCTGCCTCCAGTGCGCCAGCGAACAATTCACGGATCACCGAATGCGCACCTGCTGCCTTCAGTGCGAGGTAATCGTTTCGATTGTGCGCACGGGCGATGATGGTGATTTTTGGGTAATGATGAACAATGAACTCAACAATGGCTTGCGACATCTTCGGATCATCAATGGCCACAATCACGGTGCGAACCTTTGAAATACCCGCAGCTTCAAGAACTTCGGCACGCGAGGCATCGCCGTAATACACTTGATTGCCGAATTTCTTGACGAACTCAATGTGCTCGGCGTTCTTGTCCAGCGCAGTGAAGTGAATTTGATTGGCCGCCAGAATACGGCCAGTAACCTGCCCAAACCGGCCGAACCCGAGAATAAGTGCTTCTGATTCGCTGCTGTCAAACTTTTCGATGTTCTCGGGCGCTTTTGCAATTTGCTTGTCGGTGAATTTTTCAAACCACAACACCGCCGGTGCAGTCAGCGCCATGGAAATACCGATCATCAAATTGACCATGCCTGCTGTGCCTTCGCCCAGCAAACGAAGATCCATGGCTTGCGCCATGATCACGAAACCGAATTCACCGCCCTGACACAACATCAAACCCAGCATCAGGCCACGCGGGAAAGGAACGCCTGCCAGCATGACCAGGCCGATGATGACCAGTGCTTTCAATGACATCAGGCCCAAGGTGCCGAACATCACAGTGAGTGGAGATTCAACCAGCAGACCGAAATTCAAGGTCATGCCAATCGAGATGAAAAACAGACCCAGGCTTAAGCCCTTAAAGGGCTCTACGTCGGCTTCAAGCTGATGCCGAAATGAGGAGTTGGCCAGCATCATGCCGGCCATGAAAGCACCCAAACCCATGGAGAGGTTGGCATGTTCCATCACCACCGCAGCGCCCAATACAATCAACAAGGCCACCACAGTCATGATTTCACGTCCGCCGTAGCGGGATAAAAAGTGCAGGGCGGGATTGATCAGAAAACGCGCAAATACAATCAACCCGAGAATGGCCGCGGGTGCAAGCCACCACTGTCCGGGGTCGGTGTCGGGCTCTATTGGGGCCAAGGCCTGCACGGCAAACAGAATGGGAACGACCGCCAGGTCTTGAAACAGCAACATGGAAAAACCACGCCGGCCGTCTTCATTGCCCAAGATACCTTTGTCGGCCATCAATTGAATGGCGAACGCCGTTGAGGAAAGGCCCAAAGCCAGGGCGATGACCAAGGCCGCATTGCTGTTCATCTCGAACAGGAATGCCAGCACCCCGTAAATGATGCCCGCAGTAATGAACAACTGGCCCGAACCCAGCAAGAGTACTTGCGCACGCATGGCCCAAAGCTTGGCGGGCTCCAGTTCCAGCCCAATGACAAACAGCAGCAAGATAACGCCAATTTCAGAGAAGTGCAGCACCTTTTCCGGGTCGTCGATCAGCCCCAGCACTTGGGGGCCGATGACCACGCCGGCAGCCAGATAACCCAAAATTGCGCCCAAGCCCAATTTCTTGAACAGGGGCACCGCCAGGGCGGCAGCCAGCAAAAAGTAAACAACACTTTCCATCATTTTTGTCTCTCGATGTTTTTAGATCAGTTCGATCGCCAGTGCCGTGGCTTCGCCACCCCCAATGCACAAACTGGCCACGCCGATTTTTCCGTTTGTCTTTTTCAATGCACCGATCAAGGTGCATACAATTCGGGCGCCGCTGGCACCAATGGGGTGACCCAAAGCACACGCGCCGCCGTGAATATTCACTTTGTCCGCGGGCAGGTTCAAGTCAGCCATTGCAGCCATGGTCACCACAGCAAATGCTTCGTTGATTTCAAACAAGTCAACCTGTGCGGCGTTCAGGCCGATTTTTTCAAACAGCCCTTGTAACGCACCAACCGGCGCGGTGGTAAACAAACTAGGCTTTTGCGCATGGGTGCTGTGCCCCAGTATGCGCGCCAAGGGCTTGATTCCCAGCTTTTCTGCATGGCTTTGTTTCATCATCACAACCGCGGCTGCGCCATCGGAAATGGATGAACTGTTGGCAGCAGTGACCGTGCCGCCGTCACGTCGAAAGGCAGGTTTCAACGTGGGTATCTTGGCCGGGTCTGCTTTCAGGGGCTGTTCATCGGTGCTGACGACTTCCGTGCCTTTGCGGCTGGCCACTTCGATTGGGGCAATTTCCCATTGAAAACTGCCGTCTTCCGTGGCTTGTTTGGCGCGTGCCAGTGAGCGAATTGCGAATTCGTCCTGCGCCTGGCGGGTAAAGCGATATTGGTCAGCGCATTCTTCAGCAAAGCTGCCCATTAGTCTGCCTTTGTCATAGGCGTCTTCCAGGCCATCGAGAAACATGTGGTCCATCACCTGCCCATGGCCCATGCGCATGCCGCTGCGCGCTTTGGGCAGCAGGTAGGGTGCATTGCTCATGCTTTCCATGCCGCCTGCCACCGCCACTTGGGTGCTGCCAGCCAACAGGCTGTCGTGCGCCATCATGATGGCTTTCATGCCCGAACCACACATTTTGTTGATCGTGGTGCAGGCGCTGCTCAATGGCAAACCGGCGGTGAGCGCGGCCTGGCGGGCTGGTGCTTGCCCCTGGCCTGCTGGCAACACACATCCCATGATCACTTCATCCACTTTTTCAGAAAGGGTGGGGTGCCCAGCGCGCAACACGGCTTGTTGAATGGCGTGTGCGCCCAGTTCGCCGGCTGTAAAACCAGACATGCTGCCCTGAAAACCGCCCATGGGGGTGCGGGCGGCAGATACGATCACGATGGGGTCGTGCTTCATGGTTTGGGGTCTCCGGGAAAATAGGTGTTATTAATCCTATTTTCCCGTGCCCACGGGGTTTTTAACCCCCTGTGCAGCAATTATGCAGCAGTTTTTTCAGACCGGTTTTCAGCTTGCAGTTCGTCCCGCAATACCTGTGTCGCCTTCACCATCACAGCCAAAGCCGCCTCGGTTTCTTCCCAGCCACGTGTTTTCAGGCCGCAATCGGGGTTCACCCACAGGTTTTCGGGTGGAATAACCTGCGCGGCTTTGCGGATCAGGCGAACAATTTCATCCTGGCCCGGTACGCGGGGCGAGTGAATGTCGTAGACACCCGGACCAATTTCATTGGGGTAATGGAATTCACCAAATCCACGCAACAGTTCCATGTCAGAACGGCTGGTTTCAATGGTAATCACATCGGCATCCATGGCCGCAATGGCGGGCAGAATATCGTTGAATTCGGAATAACACATGTGCGTATGAATTTGCGTGTCATTTCGAACGGGGCTGGCTGAAATGCGGAAGGCTTTGCTGGCCCAGTTCAAATACTCGTCCCAGCGTGCTTTGCGCAAAGGCAAACCTTCGCGGTAGGCCGGCTCGTCAATTTGAATCATGCCAATGCCCGCTGCTTCAAGTTCGGCCACTTCATCGCGTATGGCCAGTGCAATTTGCAGAGCGGTGGTGGCGCGGGCCTGGTCGTTGCGCACGAAGCTCCACTGCAAAATGGTAACCGGGCCTGTGAGCATACCTTTTACAGGTTTTTCACTCAGGCTTTGGGCAAAGCGGGCGACATCCACTGTCATTGCTTTGGGGCGAGATACATCACCAAACAGAATTGGCGGCTTTACGCAACGTGAACCATAGCTTTGTACCCAACCGTTGGCTGAGAAAGTAAAGCCTTCCAGTTGCTCGCCAAAATATTCCACCATGTCATTGCGCTCGGCTTCACCATGTACGAGTACGTCCAACCCAATCCGTTCTTGAAACTCGATCGCTTGGCGAATTTCCTGGCTAATGTGCTGCCAATAGGTGGTTTCGTCAATTTCGTTTTTCTTGAACCGTGCGCGCAAGTTACGAATATTTTTGGTTTGTGGAAACGAACCTATTGTGGTGGTCGGGAAGGCAGGCAGCTTAAAACGCTCGCGCTGCACTTGCTGGCGAATGGCAAATTCGCTGCCACGTTGGTCAGCTGTTGGGGCCAGTGCTGCAAGGCGGGCCTTGACTTCTGCATTGTTCAACAGCGGGCTTTGCGTGCGCTGTTTTACTGTGGTTTGGTGCTCATTCCACAAAGTGGCCAAAGCACCTGTCAGTGTTTTGCCTTGTAGTTGTGTTTTGGCGGCCTGCTTCAGAAGTTCAAGTTCTTCGAGCTTTTCAATCGCGCCGGCCAGCCAGGGCAATACCTGCGGATTCACGGTGGTGTCGTTGTTGAACCGGTAGGGCACATGCAACAGCGAACAACTGGGTGCGAGCCATACCTCACCTTTGCCAGCATCAAAAGTTTTGCTTATTTTGTTGAGTGCGGCTTCCAGGTCAGTTTTCCAAATATTGCGTCCGTCGATCAAACCCAAGGACAGCACCTTGTAATTGGGTAGCCAGTCCAGTACCAAGGGCAAGTCTTCTTCGGCACGCACGCAGTCAATGTGCAAACCATCCACAGGCAGTTTGCACACAGGGCTGGTGTGCCCCTGCGTGGTTGAAAAGTAAGTGGCCAGCAAAATTTTTATGCTGCTGCTTTTCAGTTGCAGGTAGCTGCGCTCGAAGGCCGCCAGGTAATTGCCGGGCAAATCCAGTCCCAATACAGGTTCATCCAGTTGCACCCATTCAATTCCATGTGCTTTAAGTTCAGCCAGAATTTGTCCGTACACAGGCAGCAGTTTTTCAAGTAGATCGAACTGCTCAAAACCAGTCTGTTTGCTTTTGCCCTGATACAGAAAAGTGAGTGGACCGATCAGGCTGACCTTGATGGGATGATTCAAGGTTTTGGCTTGTTCAATTTGCTCTACAAGGCTTGCTGTATGCGCTTTGAACACCGTGCTTGAAGTGAACTCTGGCACCATGTAGTGGTAGTTTGTGTCGAACCATTTGGTCATTTCCAGTGCCCAGGTTTCGTGAACATGGGCGCAGCTGTGGTTCTCGGTTGATTTTCCACGAACCATGGTGAAGTAGCGTTGCAGCTTCGATTGTTCAGCCTTGAACTCAAACCGTGCGGGCTCGCAACCCAGCAATTGAATGTGGTCTGCCATTTGATCGTAAAAAGCAAAGTCGCCTACAGTGATGAAATCAAGCCCGGAATCAATTTGTGCTTGCCAGTGTTTCAGGCGCAATTCGTGCGCGGTGGCGCGCAGTTCTTCCTCCGTGGTTTCGCCGCGCCAGTGGCTTTCTAGCGCAAATTTCAATTCACGGTTTTCACCGATTCTGGGAAAACCCAGGGTGTGCGTTTTAATCATGGAGTTTCTTCTTGTGTGGCAATTAAAACATCATGATCGGCATAAACAGAGTATTATTCAAACGAATAATATTATCGAAAATAGTGAATATAATTCATGTCAAAAAGTATTCTGGAATTGCGCCACCTGCGTACCCTACAGGCCATTGAACAAACCGGCAGCCTTAGCCGTGCGGCCGATGTGCTGTGCATTACCCAAAGTGCGGTGTCGCATCAAGTCAAGGCGCTGGAAGACTGGTTCGGCGAAGAACTGGTGTACAAGCAAGGCGGCCAAAGCCGATTCAGTGTTGTTGGGCAACGACTATTGCAGCTTGCAGGCCAGGTGCTGGGGCAGGTTGACCAGGCCGAACTGGATATTCTACAAATGAAGCAGGGGGCAGGCGGCCCACTGCGTGTGGCCGTTGAATGCCACACCTGCTTTGACTGGCTGATGCCATCAATGGACGTGTACCGTAACCGGTGGCCAGAAGTGGAACTGGACATTGTTTCCGGTTTTCATGCCGACCCGGTGGGGCTGCTGCACAAGGGCGATGCGGAACTGGCAATTGTGTCCGAGCTTTGCGAGGAAGAGGGCATTGTTTCCTTCCCGCTATTCCGGTTTGAAATGGTTGGCCTGGTGCCTGTGGATTCAAAGCTGGCCAAACGTGCTTATTTAAAGCCCACTGATTTCGCTGGTGAAACCTTGTTAACCTACCCGGTACCCGACGACATGCTGGACGTGATCAAGCATTTTTTGATGCCCGCGGGTGTGCAGGTGAAACGCCGCAGCAGTGAACTGACCGTGGCGCTGTTGCAATTGGTGGCCAGCAAACGCGGGCTTTCAGCCTTGCCAGCCTGGGCGGTGAAAGGCTACGTGGACCGCGGTTATGTGGCCCAGGTGCCTTTGGGTAGAAAGGGTTTGATGTCAACCTTGTACGCAGCTTTGCCCAAAGCGATTGCCGGTAAGCACTACACCGCTGATTTTGTGGCGGTGATGCGTGAAGTGTGCGCCCGTGAACTCGATGGAATTGAGTTGTTGGGTGATGACTAGAAAACTTATTCCACAAATACGTTGCAATATTCAAGGGTATATTTTCCGTTGGCCGACCTGTTGATGTAGTGCCTAGTGTCAATCTTTAGGAACACTGGAGTTGTGTCTTCAATATTGTTTGTTCTTAGTCGCTCCAGTAATTCCCATCGAGATTTTTGAACTTGGTTAGTTTCGTTTTTTATTGGTTCGATGCCTTTGAACCGGAGCTGAATTGTTTGTTTGCAATTGGGTGCTTTGATTGGAAAAAGGTTTTTATCGATCAGTATTTCAAACTGCGACCAGTTTCTGACAAAAGACTCAAAAGTGGTGTGGGCATCTTGATTGACCTTCAGGCCGTTCGTTTCAGAAATATAAATTGTAGGGCCCTCGATAAACTGAATTTGCTCGGCCGAAAGTGAAGGTATCTGTGTGCTACCTAATATTGTGAGAGCTACGAATTTATTTAACATCACAAACCAGCTCCCCCACCGTTTGATTCCACACCTCAACATATTTGTCGGGGAATCCTTTGCCTAAAATCGTGTTGTAGTATTTTTTCCAGTAATTGGCCATGCCTACAATGTCTCCCGTGGCAGGGATTGCTTCTTTCACTCGGGCGTAATGTATGCGTGCCATGGCTGTTGCATACAGATCGTTGTTAATAAGCTCCTCTTCCGAGTTGGCTTTGTGGCTTGTTTTGAATTGCAACACCTTGTCGGCAAGAGGTTTACGATAGCTGAGATAATTGTTCCAAATGTCGTCATGCGTTGCCATTTCCATTTGATACAAGCCGCGGGCCGGTCCATTTCCCATCTGTTTTCGCCAGGTTAATCGGCTTTCAACCAATGCTGTTCCAAGTAATAGTTCAGAGATATTTTCGCCTCCCATATTCATTGTTTTGAGCGTGGGAATGATGATATCTCGATGAAAATAATGACAAATGGCTTTGGTTGGCATGTTGGCTCCATGAAATCAAGAGCAAAAGCGTAAGCCAGCGACCATGGGAGTTCAAATTCAGTGATTTCTATTCACTCATTGTGATTAGCCCGCTTACCAGCCCGCCAACTGAACGTATACCGGTATACCCACTAAAATATTTAACGGAAAGGTAATGCCCAGCGAAAGCCCCACATAAAGGCTGGGGTTTGCCTCGGGGATCGCATAACTCACCACCGCAGGAACAGCAATATAAGAAGCACTGGCGGCCAGCACCATCAGCAAAGCCGTGTCGCCCACACTGGCGCCTGTGGCCTTGGCCAAAAGCCAGGCCAGGGTGGCGTGTGCAATGGGTGCGATCACTGCGTAAGCAATCATCCAGCGCGAGACCGATTTTAATTTTGGAAGGTGTTTGGCTGTGGTCAAACCCATGTCGAGCAGGAAGAAAGCCAGCATTCCTTTGAACAAGTCGCCAGTGAAGGGTTGCATGGCCTGTTTGCCCTCAGCGCCACTCATGTAGCCAATCAGCATGGCACCTAACAATAACAGTTGTGCACCTTCGGTGAACGATTCTTGTAGCAAGTGGGCAAAGCCTTTTCCGGGCACCGCGTTTGGATTGACGCCTTGGCCCTGTTTGCGCGCCATGTTGGCAAACAGCACTGCCAGAATAATGGCGGGCGATTCCATCAAAGCCATGGCGGCAGCCATGTGCCCACCGTAGGCAATGTCAGATTTTTCCAGAAACTGCACAGCGGTAATGAAAGTAACTGCGCTGACCGAGCCATAGGTGGCTGCAATCGCGGCTGCATCAAAAGCGGAAATGCAGCGCTTCAAGATTGGGTAGCTGATCAAAGGCACCAGAACAGCCAGTACAACAGCACTTCCCAAACCACCCAGCACTTGCGTATTGAATCCCGAGTCATGCAGGGCAAAGCCGCCTTTCAGGCCAAGGGCCATCAGCAGGTACAGGGAAAGGAACCGACTGACCTGTGCCGGAATTTCAAGATTGGACTTGACTAGTCCGCTGAAGATACCCAGGAGGAAGAACAGAATGGCGGGGTCGGTGAAGTTATTCATGATGCACGGGATGTTGAAAGTGCGCCCATGCTATTCACAATGAACAATCATGTAAAATCAGAAAAAAAGAAAATATCATCATCAAAAGGTTATGTAATAGCGAGGCTTTTAAGCATGAACCTGACCCTCAGGCAACTTCACCTGTTCACAGCGTTGGCCCGATTTAAAAGCATCACGGCGGTTGCGCGGCATTTTCATGTCACCCAACCCACGGTGTCCATGCAAATGAAGGAGCTGGCCGAATCGGTGGGTTTGCCTTTGTACGAGGTCATCGGCAAAGCGGTCTACCTGACACCCGCCGGCCTTGAGCTGGAAACAACAGCGCGCGCCATGCTGGCTGAACTTGAAGGCTTTCAGCAGCGTATTGATGACATCAAAGGCTTCAGGCGCGGCAAGCTCACCGTGGCTGTAGTGAGCACGGCTGAGTACTTTGTGCCGCGCTTGCTGGGCGACTTTTGTGCAAAGTACCCAGAGGTGGAAATTGCCCTGGAGGTGTTGAACCGCAATGGCGTTATTCAGAGGCTTGAGCACAATCTGGATGATCTCTACATCATGTCCAAACCGCCCGCCAATCTCGACGTGGAGGCCCGGGCTTTCATGACCAATTCTTTGCAGGTGGTTGCACCCGCTGAGCACCCCTTAACCCAGCGCAAGCGTATCAAGCACACCGAATTGGCGCGCTCCCCGTTTATTTTGCGGGAAAGGGGTTCAGGAACCCGCCTGGCGTGCGATTCTCATTTTGAAAGCCTGGGTTTCGAGCCCACGGTGCGGCTCGAACTGGGCAGCAATGAGGCCATAAAACAGGCTGTGCAAGGCGGTATGGGTTTGGCAGTTTTGTCAGAACACGCTTTAAATGCTGGTTCGGCGACCGATGGCCTTCAAATATTGAATGTGCAAAGTTTTCCCATTCACGCGAACTGGTACACGGTGCGGCCCAACGGCAAGCGACCTTCGCCGGTGGCTGCCGATTTCTGGCGTTATTTAAATGTAGATTTAAAGAAAGGGCGTTGAAATTCTTATCAAAAATTAAAAACGAACGTTCGTTCGAATTCATCCTCCACCGTGCAGGTCTTTTCTGCGTTAACCTTCCGGGTAATGGAGTATTTATTTCATAAAAACAGCAGTTTTGGAGACTTTTCAATGAATCTGAATAACTTGGTGGCAGTGGTAACCGGTGGTGCGTCTGGCTTGGGTTTGTCAACAGTCGAACAATTCGTGGCTGCCGGTGCGAAAGTGGCCGTGTTCGACATGAACGAAGAGGCGGGTAAGGCCGCGCAAGCCGCACACCCCGGCAAAGTGATTTTTCAGAAAGTGAACGTTGCCGATGCGGGTTCAGCCCGTGCGGGTATTGATGCAACCATGGCTGCGTTTGGCGCCATTCACATCGCAGTGAATTGTGCAGGCGTGGGCACCGCTGGTAAAACGCTGGACCGCGACAGCAAGGCACTGCCTTTGGAAGCTTTCGCAAAAACCATCAACATCAACCTGATTGGTACCTTCAACATTGCAAGCCTGGCCGCTGAAGCCATGGCCAAGAACGCACCCGATGAAGACGGCCAGCGCGGCGTCATTATCAACACGGCGTCTGTTGCTGCATTTGACGGCCAAACCGGCCAAGCGGCCTACTCAGCCAGCAAGGGTGGTGTGGTTGGCATGACCTTGCCCATGGCCCGCGATTTGGGCCGTTACGGCATTCGTGTCATGACGATTGCCCCAGGCATTTTCGATACACCGATGATGCAGGGCGTTTCCGAAGAATACCGTCAACCGCTGATTGCCATGGTTCAAAATCCCAAGCGTTTTGGCGCTCCTGCCGAATACGGCCGCCTTTGCGTCAGCATTGTAGAAAACAATTACCTGAACGGTGAAACCATCCGCATTGATGGCAGCATCCGCATGCAGGCGAAGTAATAGAAGCATCTGAAAAAGGGAATCATCATGGGTACAGCAGACCAATTCAAAATGGCTGAAAATGAAGACATCACCTTGTTTCGGGACATGCTGTTGCGCTGTCTTGAAAAAGAAGTGATTCCGCATTACGACCAGTGGGAGAAAGAGGGCTGGATGCCCAAGGAAACCTGGCTGATGCTGGGTGCCGCCGGCATGTTGGGCCCTGACATGCCCGAAGAATTTGGCGCAGCCGGTGCACCATTCGAAGTAGCCCTGATGATTCTTGAAGAAACCTGCCGTTTGAATTTGCATTCACTGAGCACGGCGCTGAACGTGCACGCCAACATTGTGATGCCTTACATCAACAACCTGGGTACGGCTGAGCAGAAGGCGCAGTGGTTGCCCCGCATGGTCACAGGCGAAATCGTCGGTTCAATCGGCATGACTGAACCCGGCGCTGGCAGCGACTTGGCTGGCATGCGAACCAATGCTGTTCGCGATTGCGACGAGTGGGTGATCAATGGCTCAAAAACTTTCATTACGAATGGTTTGCATTGTGGCCTGATCGTATTGGCCGCAAAAACAGACACCAGCAAAGGTGCCAAGGGCATCAGTCTGTTTTTGGTGGACAGCAGCTTGCCTGGCTTCAAGAAAGGCAAGGGCATCAAGAAAATGGGTCAACATTCCAACGACACGGCGGAGCTGTTTTTTGACAATCTGCGTGTGCCTGCCAACGCCTTGCTGGGCGAAGAAAACAAGGGCTTCATTTACTTGATGCAGGAATTGCCACGCGAGCGTCTTGGCTTGGGTTCACAAGCGGTGGGTGCCTGTGAAGGTGCCATGGCCATTACTGCGGACTATGTGACCCAGCGCAAGGCGTTTGGCAGCACCATTGCCCAGTTTCAAAATACCCGATTCAAAATGGCGGAACTGCGCGCGCAACTTGAACTGACCAAAGCGTACTTGAAGCAGTGTGAAGCGCGGTTCAAATTGGGTGCGATGACCACTGAAGAAGCCTCTATTTTGAAATTGATGTCCACTGAGTTGCAGGTGAAATTGACGCACGAATGCCTGCAGCTGTTTGGCGGCTATGGCTACACCGAGGAATATCCAATTTCGCGATTCTTCACCGATGCACGGGTGCAAACCATTTATGCGGGCACGTCGGAAATCATGAAGGAAGTGATTGCGAGAGGCGAACTCGGTCGATAAATCGACGGTGGCCAATTCATCGCCAACTCGACGGGGTTGCCTGATTCCTCACTGAAAACCGCTTAGTCCCTTTTTGAATTAATTCTTGCTCACAGACCTCGGCAAAAAACATGGCCGAGGTCTGTGTCGGCTTGCAGCCGAACGCAGCGAACGAATTCAAATGGGGCGGTTTTCTCTATGTTCGGAACAGGCTAACCCACTGCCGAGTTGGCTAATTCACCGACGTTAGCGAACACACTCCGGCCAATCAGCGCGCTAGTGTGCAATTGGTCACCTGTGATGTTCACGCTCAATCAGCAGCGATGTCCCAATCGCTTCGCCTTCAAGAAAACCTGCCCGTTTGAATTCATCCGCCACGGTCGGCCAATGGCCGGCACCGAGACTCGGCCCGCTTTTTTGCCGAGCGAGGTGAGTCAGGGTGAATTTCAATAAGGGGTCAACAGGTTTTCTGGCGAATGATTGGGATTCGCGCTGGTTGAGAAGACAATTGCGATGATTCGACACAAAACCGCAACATCACACTGGCATAAAGGGAAGTTAGTACTTTTTCAACACTTCCTTGTATCGCCTAAATGAAAAAAATCTTCGAGACTTTGCACGAACAGCGCTGGGACGACCACCGCTATTATCACCACAGCCGTATCAATCAAAGCCTGCACTTGCTCAGCGCGCTGTCTTTCCTGTTTGGCTACGTATTGTTGTTTATCGATCCAGTATCCGCAGCCTTGGTGGCATGGTTGGTGGCCATGACAAGTCGCCAAATCGGTCATTTCTTTTTCGAGCCCAAAACCTACGATTATGTGAACGATGCCACGCACGATCACAAAGAAGACATCAAAGTGGGCTACAACCTGCGCCGCAAAGTTATCTTGCTGAGCATTTGGGGTGCCTTGCCGATTTTGATCTGGTTTAGCCCGTCTACCTTCGGATTGTCTCCCACTGGTGCAGACATGACCAGCTTTGTGCGCAGTGTGGGTGAATCGTGGTTGTGGCTGGGCTTGGGTGGTTTGGTGTTTAGAACCATTCACCTGTTCTTCATTCGTGACATCGAAACAGGTTTGGTTTGGGCCCTGAAAATTATCACCGACCCATTCCATGACGTGAAGATTTATTACAAGTCGCCGTTCTATCTGCTCAAAGGTCAGCTGATTGATCCCATGGACGATGTCAAGGCACGCCAGGTTTCTTTTAGTACCCGCCGCTGAATCTTCTTGTTGCTGTTGCAGGCCTCGCTGGTGTCCCACCATCCGTCGGCCTGCATGCAACGGGCTGCTTGAATAAAGCGGTCACAAAATACATCAAAGTCTGCATCGGTGTAGTTGTGGCTGAAAATCATTCGCCCCGACCCAACCCAACTCAGCATCACGCCAGCTTGCAACAGGTAAAACTGAAACATCCAGTTAAAGCGCGACGGCGTGTTGTACAGAATGGTGAAAATTGAAGTCATGTTTTGCACTTCAACCGGCAACTCCAGCTCAGTCAGCCGTTTGTTCAAAGCTGCGCGTCGAGTGTTCCAGGTCGTGTCTACGTTTTGATACATCCGTTCTATTTCAACACCGTCAATGTGCCTTAGAAACAGGTTCATGGTTTGCATCACGTAAGGGTGTGAATTGAATGTACCCCGTGCAAAGCAGATGTCTGCTGGTTTGTTGTTGCGGTAGCGCTTCATCAACTGGGCTTTGCCGCACAAAACGCCCACAGGCAATCCGCCGCCTAGTGTTTTGCCATAGGTCACCATGTCGGCACGCACCCCAAAATAATCTTGTGCGCCACCTTTGGCCAGGCGGAAACCCAAAAAAACCTCATCAAGAATCAACACAATGCCATTCTCTGTACACACCTGTCGAAGCTGTTTTAACCATTGGGTATAAGCCTCTTTGTCGTATCCCGCTTTACGGCCACTGCTGATCAAGGCTGAATCACCGGGTGCATTTGTGTTGGGGTGTAAGGCCTGCAATGGGTTTACCAATACGCAGGCAATGTCTTTTCGGGTGGCCAGTACATGCAGTGTGCGTTGGCTCATTTCTTGTAGCGTCAACGTTCTATCTGCGCTTACAGGGTTGCCCACGCCGGGTTGTACATCGCCCCACCAGCCATGGTAGGCACCCGCAAAACGTACTATGCGTTGGCGACCGGTGTGGTATTGCGCAAGGCGCACGGCCTGCATCACTGCTTCGGTTCCGCTCATGTGGTATGAAATTTCATCCTGACCGGCCAGGGCTAAAATTCTGCGCGTGTTGTCCAGCACCACCGGGTGATAGGGGCCAAGCACTGGCCCCAATGGGTCCATGTCGATGGCCGCCTGGCGGATAAAACTTTTGTAAGTGTCGTAGCCAAGCAGGTTGGTGCCATAGGCACCGGTCACGTCGATGTACGCATTGCCATCGATGTCCCACAGATGAACTCCCTCCGATTTGCTCAGAAAAAGTGCAGGCAACAAATTCTCGTTGACCATATTTCTGAATTGGAAGGGAACGCGGTATTTGTGAGTAAACTGTGCATCGGAAATGCTGCTGATCGCCTGTTCCAGCAAACGTTTTCCCTGTGGCGCGCGCCCCAACAGGTCTTGGGACAAATTCTGGAAACCTTTGCGGCGCTTCTCAACGAGCGCATCATTGGCACCGTCACAGTTGAAAAACGAATCACCTTCCAGGTTGTAATGCGGTATCAGTCTCGATACGCGCTTGGCCATTCGCACATGGCCGCTTAAGCCGGGGTGTTTTGCACGCGACAATTGAAGTCGGCGGTGCGCTTTGAATACAAGGTAGGCACTGGCGCTGGCGCCAATCAGTAAAGTCAAGCTGTCAAGGTTCATACACATTTCTGTCAAATACAACAGGTAAGGTTGTACGCCATCTCGGTGACAGGCTGATTAAATTGCAAAAAAACACACAGGCACATTCTGCGCATCAGGCGTCCCGCATTCAGTTGCAGGAAAGTGCCAACTTCATGCTGACCAATCGAATCCCTCGTTTGTTCAGTTCCTGGTTGATGGGCAAGGTGAGCAAAATTAAACACCCGTGGTTTGCCCAGCCAGCCTTGTGGTTGTGGCGCCAATTTGCCGATTTAAACCTGCACGAGGCGCAAAAGCAGCAATTCAATTCCATTCACGATTGTTTTACCCGTGCATTGAAGCCGGGTATGCGGCCCGTGGCTACCAGTGCCTTGGGCACCAGCCCTTGCGATGGAATTCTGGGCGCCCATGGCCTGGTGGAGGACGGCAGCCTGCTTCAGGTGAAAGGCTTTCCGTACGCCATCGAAGAATTGCTGGTAGACCCAGTACAGGCCATGAAGTTTCATGGGCATCGATACCTCACCATCCGGATTACAGCCAGCATGTACCACCGAATGCATTCGCCAATTGATGGGGTGGTGGAGCAGGTGGATTACATTCACGGCGACACCTGGAACGTGAACCCGGTGGCACTGAAGCGGGTAGAAAAACTGTTTTGTAAAAACGAACGTGCGGTGTTAAGCGGTAAAACCGCGCAAGGTGAACCATTCGCCATTGTGCCGGTGGCGGCAATTCTGGTGGCGGGCATTCGTTTGCATTGCACTGGCCGTGTATTCAATCAAACCGACCGCGGGCCTCAACGTGTTCGCACTCACGCACCCATTCACAAGGGAGAAGAACTGGGGTGGTTTGAGCACGGTTCTACGATTGTGTTGTTGGTGCCACCACACTGGAATCTTGTCGAGGGCTTAAGTGAAGGAAGCCGATTGTTCATGGGGCAAGCCCTGTTTGAATAATTCGGTTATTCTTGCGCCCTATGGACATATTGATCAGCGAAGAAAAGGGCGTTCGCCAACTTCATTTTGGCAGTGACTGGGTGCAAGGGGCCATGCGCATTGCAAGGCCCTATGCGCTCGAGCTTGAATACACGCGTGAAATGATGGCTCCATTGCTATTCAATCCCGATTCAAGCTGGCCACGTACGGCCTTGTTCATCGGCCTTGGAGTGGGGGCTTTGCCCAAGTTTTTACACAAGCACAGGCCCGCTTGCAAAATTACAGTGGTGGAAATATCGCCTGCCGTGGTTGCCGCTGCGCAAATGCATTTCAAGCTGCCGCCGTTTTCCCCAAACTTTCAGATCGAAGTGAATTGCGGCGCCGACTACATGGCCAATGCAGTAAGCCGCAATTCCCGGCAATTCGACTTGATCATGGTGGATGGTTTCGATGGCAAGGCCAAAGTGGGCCCCTTGAATTCCACAGCGTTTTACCTGAACTGCAAGGCCTTGTTGAGTGAGCAGGGGTACTTGGTCGCCAATCTTTTAAGCAACCAAAAAGATTCCACCCAAAGCAAGCAGCGCTTGCTGGATGCCTTCGATGGGCATGCGATGGCTTTGGCACCTTGCGCCAGTGGCAATGTGATCGCCGTGGCCCATGCTGGCGCTGGTTTTTCCTCAAACCTGGCTGACTTGTATGCCAATTGCCAACGCCTAAAAGATGAAACTGCCCTAAATTTGTCTAATACAGTGGCCAAACTCATCGAGGCTTGTCCCAAAGTTTAAATTGCATGCCTAAAATAGGACACAAATTAAACTTACAGAGACATCGCAGCCATGCAAAAAGATCAACAATCCATCTGGTTTTCCAAGCCCAATCTGGAAAACATGAATGCCATGTGTAAAAACACGGCCTGTGAGGCTTTGGGCATTGAAATTACTGAAGTAGGGCCCGACTACATTCGCGGTACCATGCCCGCAGACACCCGCACATTCCAGCCCTTTGGCCTGGTTCACGGCGGAGCAAATGTGCTGTTGGCTGAAACCCTGGGCAGTATCGGCGCCAATTTGCTGGTCGATAACAGTCAATTTTATTGCGTAGGGCAAGAAGTCAACGCCAACCATTTGCGCGGCGTTAGAAGCGGCAAAGTAACAGGTACCGCCAAACTGTGGCATGCCGGCAAAAGTTCTCAAGTGTGGAATATTGAGCTGCATGATGACAGCGGAAAGCTCAGCTGTATTTCCCGACTCACCATGGCCGTTGTGCCTGTTCCCGGTTCAAAATAATTCATGTCCAAAGTTACTGTGAAACAAGATAAAAATGTTCTCGGTGGGCCCTTGCTCGCCTGCTCCTATGCGCCTCTCACCGGCTTTATGCGGGATGGTTGTTGCAGCACCGGGCCCAACGATTCAGGTCGCCATGTGGTGTGTGCCAAAGTCACTCAAGAGTTTCTGGAGTTCCAGTTGCGCATGGGCAACGATCTCATTAGCCCCATGCCCCAGTATCGATTTGCGGGCTTAAAGCCTGGCGATCGCTGGTGCGTGTGTGCCAGCCGTTGGCTGGAGGCCTATGAGGCCGATGTTGCACCACCTGTTTACCTGGAAGGCACCAACCAAACAGCCTTGGAAATAATTCCCCTGGAAACCCTGCTTGAACATTCGATTGTTTAAAGGATCTCATGGTTAAAAAACTTGCCTCGCAGTGGCTGTCTGCGGCCCGCATAAGCCCCACGGCCTTGTACACGGGGCAGGTTTGGCAAACCACAGGTCGATCTATTCCTGAATTGAAATCCATGCCTGCCAGCGCGCTGCACTTGGCGCTGGCTCCTTCCATGTTTGTGTCCAGAAGTTTCGGTGGCCCAACACTCGAAGATTTTTTGTTGGCCCGGCACGATCTGATCGATCACCACCTGACTGAACTGATTGAGTCAGGCAAAGTCACTCAAATTATTGAAATCGCAGCAGGTTTGTCGCCACGCGGAAGTCGTTTTGTTGAACGTTACGGCGACAAAATTACCTACATTGAAGCTGACCTGCCGGGCATGGTCGCTCAGAAGAAAAAATTACTGGCCACGCGCCTAAGGGCCTGCCCGAATCACCACATCAAAGTTGTCGATGCTTTTGCAGAACAGGGTGCACACAGCCTGGATGGTTTGGCCATGCAGTTGGATACCAGCCAAGGCTTGGCGGTGGTGACTGAAGGACTGCTGAATTATTTTGACAAAGACTCCGTACTGAACCTGTGGGCCAGAATTTCTTCAACTTTGGCGCAGTTTCAGCAGGGGGCTTATCTTTCCGACATTCATTTGCAGGCCCAAAACTCAGACCCTTTGGCACAAGCTTTCGTTGCAGGCCTTGGTATTTTTGTTCGGGGCAAAGTGCACCTGCATTTTGAAACAGCAGGTCATTTGCAATTGGCCATGGAGGAACTGGGTATGGCTTGCCAAGTGCTTAAGCCCAGCGACTTTGCAGCGCAAATACCCGCGTGTTCGGGCAAAGGTGCAGACTTTTGCCGCATCCTGTTTGCACGCCCCGCCAGTGCGGTAAAGTAGACTGACAAGAAAAAGCAGAACCACCAGCAGGAGACAACATGCGATTTGAATTATTGCGAGGCGTAGTGGCCTCGGCAATGTGGTTTGCCCTGAGCGGCACCGTTGCCATCGCCCAAACCGGTTCAGTGAACGCCTTGGGCGCTGAAATAGCCGGCAATGCGGCCGGTACCATTCCTGAGTGGACTGGCGGGCTTACCAAAGCGCCAGCCGGGTTTGATCCCAAGAAGGGCTACGTTGACCCATTTGCAGGTGAAAAACCATTGTTCGTGGTGAACCAAAGTAATTTGGCTCAACATGAGAAATTTTTGCCTGCCGGGCAAATTGCACTGATTAAACGCTACCCAAACTACAGCATTCCCGTTTATAAAACGCATCGCACTTCGGCTTTTTCCTCCGAGATGATGACGAGCATCAGCACGGAGGCTGGCAAAGCCAAGCTGGCGCATGGTGGCCTGGCCGTTGAAGGCATTCAATCCACCAGTGTGCCTTTCCCTCAGCCAAAAAATGGCCTTGAGGCGGTCTGGAACACTTTGCTTCGTCGCCCAGCACAAACTTTAAGGTCTCACACCGCAGGGTTTGTGGCAGGCAATGGCAGCAAGCCGATTACATTTGCCAGCAGCCAAACCATTGCGTGGGCGCCAGCGATCGGCAAGGCAGGCAGCACGCTGTTGTTTGCACTGATCGGCGAATCTACCAAGCCTTCAGCACAATCAGGCGAAGCGTTGTTGGTGCTCGATACCCTCAATTTTAAAGAAGATGCCCGCAATGCCTGGATCGTGAATTCAGGCCAGCGGCGTGTATTGCGCGCACCTGAACTGGTGCATGCCGCCCCGGCCGGAAACACCGATGCTTTGCGCACTGTCGACGATATATACGGATTCAACGGTTCGCCAGAGCGTTTTGAGTGGAAGTTGCAGGGCAAGCGCGAGATGTACATTCCTTATAACAATTACAAACTGAGCGACAAAAGCCTGAAGTACGACAACATGATCAACGATGCTTTTTTGAAGCCAGAGTTGACCCGGTTTGAACTGCACAGGGTGTGGGTGATTGAAGGCACATTGAAGCAGGGCGCAGAACATATCTACTCCAAGCGCACCATGTATGTGGATGAAGACAGCTGGTATGTAGCCTTGATGGACCAGTACGACACCAAGGGTGAACTGTGGCGCGTCAAAATGTTGTATTTGATGCAGGCCTACGATGCGCCCGGCTTGTATACCTCTGGGGAAGTGCAACATGACTTGAATGCACGCAAATCGGTATTCAGTGCATTCCAGAATGAAGAACCTGCCACAGAGTTCAACGTGCCAGTAAAAGCCGGCGAATTTACGCCCGCTGCACTGCGTAAATTGATGCGCTAACTTTGTGTGAAACTGCACTGGCAATTTAGAGTGCTTTTTCATCAGTACTGGGCGACCAACCACTACAATGTCGCCCAACTTACTTTGTATTCGCAAGGACCTTTCGCAGCATGGCTGAGCAGGACAAACCGGACAACGCAGAAGCCCATGCCAAGGCTGATGCCGATGGCAGCACCATGGACCGCATTAAAACCGGCGCCTTTGAACGCAACGTAGCCTTGACACGGATGGGTGTAGGTGCCGGTGCAAAAATTGCAGGCCACACGGTGCGCAATTTCTTTCGCCGTGGCGAATCCAAAGACGAAGCCAATCGAAATTTTTACCGCGCCCAAGCCAAAGAACTGGCCGATGAACTGGGTCGTTTGAAAGGCAGCGTCATGAAGGCCGGGCAGATGCTCTCGCTGTATGGGCAATATTTTTTGCCTGAAGAGGCTGTGGAGGTCTTGGCCACACTTCAAGACAACACTCCCGCAGTTAGTTGGTCGTTTGTTGAACCGCAATTGATTGACGCGCTCGGTGAAAGAACAATTGCAAAGCTCGACATTCAGCGAAAGCCAATTGCTGCTGCATCCTTGGGGCAGGCTCACCTGGCCACCCTCAAAGCCACTGGTGAGCAGGTTGTGGTCAAGATTCAGTACCCGGGTGTGGCCAACGCCATTGACACTGACATACGCACCTTGTCGCGCTTGATTTCCGCGACTCGCCTGGCTCCCAAAGCGCTTGATTTGACCGATGTGTTCAATGAACTGCGCGATATGCTTGTGCGTGAATGCGATTATGTCCAGGAGCGGGAATTCACCGAGACGTTTTACGACAGGCTGGCTGATAACCCACGTTTTATTGTGCCCAAGGTGTACCCCGAATTTTGTGCCCAACGTGTGCTGACAACACGCTATGAGCCTGGGTATTCCGTTTCTTCCAAAGAAGTTCAGGCCTTGTCGCAAAGCCGCAGAAATGCTTTGGCTCAAAGCTTTGCCGAACTGTTTGTCACCGAGTTTTTTGAATGGAATCTGGTTCAGACCGATCCTCATTTCGGAAATTACCGGGTTCGTATTGATCCCGATGGTGAGAACGATCAGATCGTAACGCTCGACTTTGGTGCAACCCGTCCTTTCGACAAATCTTTTGTTGAAAGCTATGGGCGCATTGTTCGGGGATCCCTTCAAGCCGACAGGCAAGAAGTGGCCCGGGGTGTTCTGGACATTGGATTGATGGATGCCAGTACCCCCCAGTCTTTTCTGGAAGGGTTTGGCGATTTGACCGAACTGATAGTAGAGCCGTTTCGCAAACCATTTGACCCCATGGTGCCCGATCGGCTTTATACACCGGGCGGTGCTTACCGATTTGGCGACACCGATTTGCCAGCCAGGGTTGGTCAAACTGCAGCCTTGAAAATGATGTCCAAGCATTTCAAGATACCCCCTCAGGAGATCATTTTTTTGCACCGCCGTATCGGTGGGGTGCTGGTTACCCTGAAAACCCTGCGAGCTGAACTGCGCCTGCATGCGTTGCTGAAACCTTATTTGGATTTGAATTAAGTTCGAATCAAGCCAGTTTTCTTTGTCCGGAATTGTCAACTGAAACTCTGTTTTGAAACAAAAACAGCAGGAACCTTTGCGTCTTAGAGCGCTCTAAATGTGCGTTAATGGTTATCGCACTGCATATTGATTATCTTTATTGAGCATATAGAGTAATTTGCATTGCTCTACCCATCGGCTTGTGATCAAATGATTAAAGTTGTCCTAGACAAAAAGGCGAACAGGATGTCAACAGCGCAAGACTCAATCGGTGTGGTGGTACTGGAACCCAACAAACAGTTGTTGGACAAAATTTGTGTGTTCGCCCAAAAAGTATGGGGTCAACACGAGGTTTTACCCCGTCAAACCGGCAAAGAACTTGCGTTGGCCGCTGAGAATCTAGGTGTGGGAGTTGTGGTTGTTCGTGCCAGCTTTCAACGGTCAAGTGCCCTGATTCAAAACACTTTGCTCGACATGTATGCGGCAGGCACACAAATCCTGATTATTCAGGACACTCCATTCAGAGTATCCGAGGCAACATGGGCTTCCTTTGCTGGGCTTCACTTTTTGTCCGACAAGGCCACAGACGATCAACTGAATGATTTGCTCACAATGACCTTGGTTCGACACTGCATGCCCCAGTTCAACAAATTGATTTGACCTAGACAGACAATCTAAGTCATTCACAATTATCTGCCACTGTCAGCGTAAATTTATAGTGTCCCCATGCCCCAGCAGCTCAAAGTTGCTGGGCGCCACATTGTGCTTTTCCAGTGCAAGTTTCAAATCTCCAATAGGTTGATCAAGCGGTTCATCGGTCAGCTCAAAAGTACCCCAGTGAATGCCCATGGACTTGGTAGACCGCACATCTTTGTGAATTTGCACGGCCTCATCCGGGTTAATGTGCTGGGCTTTCATAAACCAGCGAGGTTCGTAAGCGCCCACTGCAATTGCGCTGAAGTCAAATGGACCCAAGCGTTTCCCAATTTCTTCGAAGTCTTTGCTGTAGCCTGTGTCGCCAGAGAAATAGAAGTTCAGCTTGGGGTTTTTCATCGTCCAGCCGCCCCACAGTGATTTGTTCCGGTCTGTCAGCGTGCGCGCAGACCAGTGATACGCGGGTACGAAGGTAATCTGGTTTTCTCCAATGGTGTGAGTTTCCCACCAGTCCATTTCCCTGACTTTTTCAACACCCCAGCTTTTCAAAAGCGACTCAAGACCAAGCGGTACAAGAAAGAGGGCATCAGGCTGCTGCTTGGCCAGTTTGACCACGGTGTTGTGATCCAGGTGGTCGTAATGGCTGTGGCTTATCACCACCACATCAATCTTCGGCAGGTTTTCAACACGGCTTGGCGATTGGACCTTGCGGGATGGACCCGCCCATTGCACCGGAAAGGCGCGAACTGAAAAGTGAGGATCGGTCAGCATGGTGAAACCATTTGCGCGAACCATGACGGTGGCATGCCCAAGCCAGGTGGCTGTGGTTTCCGAGTACTCGGAAAGCTGGCTTTTGTCGAATGCCTTTTGGGGGAAATCAGCGTAGCTGGCTAAGAATTTACCTGGAGGAGGGGGCAAATCTTTTCCGAATCGTTCGCGGTACCAACGAAGCAGGTCAGACATTGGTTTTGAAACAATCGTGCCATCGGAATTCACAAAGCCATCTGGCCTGTGGTGAGGCTTGCTAGAATCGAAATATGGATTCGATGCTGCACAACCCTGAATCAAAACACCTGCGATGACACTAAACACACCAGCTACGACATACTTCATGGTTCAACAAGGATGAATTAGAGTTCCTTCCACTGTGTCGCCAAATAAACAGCAACAGGCAAGCCGAAGTAGAGCAAACAAAGTACTCTGAAATGGTCCATTGATTCTACCGCAGTGCTGCTGTTTGTGTTTAATTCGAGGCCACCCAGTTGTCCAGGGTTGCCGGCCAAGGCCAGCTCAAGGGTGCTGCTGGTTTCAAACAAGGGCGCAATAAATGCAGGCTCGAGAACAAAAGCGCAACCCAACACCCACAGAACGAAAAACACAGTGAATCGCTTGATACTCATCTTGATTACTCCTTTGACTATTTTTTTGTCGCCCTGAAAACAACTGTACAATAAACACTGTAACTGTGTACAGTATTTTTTAATTTCTATGGTTTTTTGTAGTCTTGTGGGGCGCGCTCAAACAAACTCTGGCTGTTACAATCCAGACACACTGTTTTATCCACACAGAGAGGCACTTTATGCAGTCCCAACGAATCTCGATCAACGCCAAAGACGGCGGCAAGTTTGGCGCTTATTTGTCCCTTCCTCCCACAGGCAAGGGTCCAGGTATTGTGTTGATTCAGGAAATTTTTGGTGTGAACCAGCATATTCGCGAGGTAGCAGACCAGTACGCCAGCGACGGTTTTGTGGTGCTTGCTCCCGATGTGTTTTGGCGTCAGGAACCGGGTGTTGACATTGCTTATGATGATGCCGGTTTTAAAAAAGGATTCGCGCTGATGCAGGGAATGGATTTTCCCAAAGCGGTTCAAGATTTGTGTTCCGCTACCGAGGCACTGAAGGCTCGTCCCGAAGTGAGTGGAAAAGTGGCCAGTCTGGGTTTTTGCATGGGTGGTATGTTGTCTTATCTGGTGGGTTCTACGCCGGGTGCCGTGGACGCAAGCATCTGCTACTACGGCGGCGGAATTCACACCGCGCTTGATCGTGCGCCCCAAGTCAAAGTTCCGATGTTGATGCATTTTGCCGAGAAAGACGGCTTTATACCTCTGGAAGCTGTGTCTCAAATCAAAGCAGCCTTTGAATCCAATCACAACGTTGAAATTCACACCTATCCAAATGTGGACCATGGCTTTAATTGTTGGGGGCGCCCAATGTATCAGCAGAAGGCCGCAGCATTGGCCAGGGGTCGCTCGCTGGAGTTTTTGTCCCGAACCATCTCGGCCTGAGTCATTTTTAAAGGCTACTTTCTTGAAAGCACCTTCTGCCAGCGCCGCTTCCCTGAGCAAGATAGTCTCAAAGGCAATTGACGATTCATGGCGCAATCATCCTTTGCTGTGTTTACTCTTTGCCGTGGGTGTTCTTGCCTCAATTGTGTTTTGGACGCAGTTGGGTGAATTGGCCTGGTTTGGGCAGCTTTTGTTGTTGTTAGTGGTTGTCGTGGTTTCCTATGTCGCGGGCAGGGTACTGACCCGCGCATGGATGAGTTTTCAGCTCAAGGAAAGTTTGTTGAACCTGGGCAGTCAGGACGCCGCGCCCGATTACCTGGCGGGAAAAGATTTTTTCGAAACTCTGGTTAACACGGTACACAGGTTGAATCAGCAACAGCATATGCTGCTGGCTGGTTTTGAAGAAGAAAAACGCCGTCTGCTCAGTGTCGAGAACTGCCTGAACGGTTTTGTAGTCGAGTTCAGCGTGACCGAGCAAGGGCGCGTGCGGGTCGAGAATGTCGACAATTCGATTGAACGTTTTTTCTCGCTGACCCGGGCTGAATTCATTGCCGATTGGACTCTTGTTCTCAAGCATATAGATTCAAAGTATCACGCTGCGATACGTACCGTGTTGTCGCGTCCAGAGGCTTTTCCAAATCGGGAGTCGCTGGTTTTTTCAACCGCTCGGCGTAGTGGGGTAGAGCCACAATATTTCCAGTTGACACTGCAGCGCGAAGCAAAGGCGCCGGGAGTCAGCATGTATGCGGTTTGCCTTGATGTCAGCGATTTGGTGCTGGCCAAAGAGCAGGCCGAGAGCGCCGATCGCGCCAAGTCGGAATTTTTGGCGACCATTAGCCATGAATTACGTACACCATTGAATGCCATTATCGGTTTTTCGAAGTTGCTTGAGGAGCAGCTGGATGACCCAGAGTTGCGGGGTGATGTTCGTAATATTTCCAGCTCTGCAACCAGCCTGCATTTGATTTTGAGTGATGTGCTGGAGTATTCGCGAATTCAGGCCAATGGATTGAAGCTAGATCCTTCGCCATTTGATCTGGATGCCATGGTGCGTCAGGTGTATTCACTCAACCGCAATTTGGCCCTTAAGAAAAATATCGAGTTTTCTTTGGTGAATGAGTCTGAGGGCCCTTGCTTTGTGCACGGCGACGCAAACCGGCTAAGGCAGGTGGTTCAAAACCTGGTTTCCAATGCTTTGAAGTTCACCGACACCGGTTATGTGAGAATGCGTTTAATGACCTCGCAACCCACGCAAGGGCGAACAGAGGTTTTCATTGAAGTGGCTGACAGCGGTATAGGAATCAGTCAGCCAGCCTTGCAAAAACTGTTTCAGCGATTTAGCCAGGCCAGCCGTGAAATTAACCGCCAATATGGTGGCACCGGCTTGGGCTTGGCGATTTGCAAGGGGCTTGTCGAGCTGATGGGTGGGCGTATTGATGTGAGTTCTGAACCAGGTGTGGGCTCGGTGTTTACCGTCAGTTTGAATTTGCCGCTGGCCTCTGCCCAAGGCCAGGCCAAGTCGAGTAAGGCGGTTGAGTCGCCCTCAAGGGCGCTGAGTATTCTGGTGGTAGATGATCATCCCATGAACATCAAGTTGCTGGACCGCTACCTTGGAAAAAGAGGGCACCAGGTGGTGCAAGCCACAGGTGGTTTGCCGGCCGTGGAACTGTGCGAGAAACAGTGTTTTGACCTGGTGTTGATGGACATTGACATGCCCGATCTCGACGGGCATGAAGCCACGAAAGTGATCCGGGGATCCGAGAACGCAGCCTCAAAACACAGCTTTATTTGTGCCTTGTCGGGCTTGTCGGATGACAAAAGCATTGCCATGTCGACACAGGCCGGTATGAATTTGCACATGACCAAACCTGTTTCTTTCGAGAAGCTGGACAAATTGATTGAAGAGATTGCCCAGAAAACAGCTTGAATACCGCTTGGAAAAAAGGCTTGGCTTACACAATGCCCAGTTGCTTTTCGAGATAGGACTTTGCTTTTTCCAGCCAAATGGTGAGTGCAGCCAGCAAGTCACTTTGACTGAATGAGCAACTTTCCCCGCCAAACATGGCGGTGCTTTCCAGGCGCTCTAGAATGCTTTCAAGGGCACCTTCGAATACCGCAGGTAAATCGCGTAACAGGTCTTTTTCTTGCCGGAACGCGAAAATTAGTGCGCTGGTGTTTTCAAATTCATTATTTTCGAGTGAATCTGATAGCTTTTTTATCCGCAATAGCGGATCTGCTGGTATGTTACTCATGAGTATTATTTAATCAAACTATTATTTCGGCAGTGTACTCCAGCACAAGGAGCGCGGCCTGAAAACTGAGGAGAATTTGACATGGACAGCAAACTTTCACTGGATAAAACAGCCACTGTGGCTTTGAATTACGATGCCGTATTGGCCGACCTCGAAGCAATTGAGCCGTTGATTTCAATTTTCCCCAAACTGGAAAGTTTGAACAAGCTTGGCCCAAATACTTTTGAGTGGAAACTCAAGCCCATCGGCGCCATGGGTGTGTCACATGCGGTTCACTATGCAGCCACTTATGAAGTGGACAAGGCCAACGGACGCTTGAGCTTCAAGGCCAAAGAAGGCGTGGGCAATGCAAGTCTTTCAGGCTTGTTTCAGTTCAAGCCCAATGGCAAGCAAGTCGACATTGAAATTGAGATCAACGGGCAGCTGCGGGACATCAAGGTACCCATGTTGTTGAAAGCTGCCACACCTGGTTTTATTAAAACCATGTTTGACGGACTGGTCGATCGATTCATTGAAAAACTGGGGGAGAAGTATGGCAAGTAACAAACCAGCCAATTACGACACCGGCAAAGCAATGCGCACCAAGGTATTGGGTGCCGATTATGTAGCCAAGGCGGTGTCAAATCCCGATGATTTTGCGGCACCGCTTCAAGACATTGTCACCGCCCATGCCTGGGGCACTGTGTGGCCCCGTGAAGGGCTCGAGCCCAAAATTCGCAGCATTGCGACTGTGTCGATGTTGATTGCGCTGAATCGTCCCAATGAATTGAAGCTGCACATGCGCGGTGCAATCAACAACGGCCTAACTCCCAATGAGCTACGTGAGTTGATCATTCATGCCAGCGTGTATTGCGGGTTTCCGGCTGCCATGGACAGCATGCGCCAGGCCAAGGCTTTGCTGGAAGAACTGGAAGCTGAAAAAACATCTGGCAAATAAGTTGATTGACTTACTTTGTGCATAAAAAAACCGGCGTTCGGATCGATCCTGACGCCGGTTTTTCTTTTGGATGTGGTTGAATTATTTTTCGACGAATGCGCGCTCGAACACATAATCGCCGGGTTCACCCACGCCGGGTGACACCACAAACCCCTTGGCATCCAGAATACCGCGAATGTCTGCCAGCATGCTTGGGCTGCCGCAGATCATGGCACGGTCAGTTTCAGGATTCAGGGGCGGCAGACCAACATCCTTACACAATTCGCCATTTTCCATCAGCGTTGTAATACGCCCTACGTTCTTGAACTCTTCACGGGTTACGGTGGGGTAGTAGATCAGCTTCTCTCGCACCATGTCGCCAAAAAATTCGTTGTTGGGCAACTCTTCGGTAATGAATTCGCTGTAAGCCAACTCGTTCACGTAGCGCACACCGTGAACCAAAATCACTTTTTCAAAGCGCTCATAAACGTCTGGGTCTTTGATCAGGCTCATGAAAGGGGCCAGTCCCGTGCCGGTACCGAACATGAACAGGTTTTTGCCGGGTTTCAAGTCATCAAGAATTAGTGTGCCTGTGGGCTTTTTACCCACCAGTACGGAGTCGCCCACCTTCAAATGCTGCAAGCGGGATGTCAGTTTGCCATCGGGCACCTTGATGCTGAAAAACTCAAGATGCTCCTCGTAATTTGCGCTGGCGATGCTGTATGCGCGTAGCAGCGGCTTGCCTTCAACTTCCAGGCCAATCATCACGAAGTGGCCGTTGTGAAAACGCAGCCCTGGGCTTCGCGTGGTTTTGAAGCTAAAGAGCGTGTCGTTCCAGTGATGGACTTCAGTGACTTGTTCTTGAATCAGGTTTGACATGGTTGCGGCTTTAATTCTCGTAAGTTTTTCAAACGGCCCAATAATAACGCACTGCATCAAAAAACGCTGTAAGTCATTCTATTTTTTAGTTATTTGCTTATTTGGAGTTGCCACTCTAACCCGTTGGAAAGAATACGGCTTCAATGGGGGTTATAAAGTGGAGTCGAAGGTACACCACAACAACATCCAATAAGGGCACAAAACCCATGACAGAGACAAACGAAAAACAGCGGCAGATGAGCCAGATGGTTGTACATTCAGGCGACGTGGAGCTGGCAGTAAGCAGCCACGGCGAACCCCACAATCCCACCATTATTCTGGTGCACGGCTACCCTGACTCTAGCACCGTGTGGGATCCGGTTGTCGATATTCTGAAGCATCATTTTCATGTGGTCACCTACGACGTGCGCGGCTGTGGCAAGTCAACCGAGCCCGGCTGGATGTGGGACTATTCTCTGGGCAAACTTTCCGAAGACTTGCAGGCTGTCATGCGGGCTGTGTGTCCCACCCAACCGGTTCATTTGGTTGCACATGATTGGGGCTCCATTCAAACTTGGGAAAGCGTGACTGACCATCGTCTTAAATCACGCATTGCCAGCTACACCAGCATTTCAGGCCCATGTCTTGACCACATTGGCATGTGGATGCGCAACAGCTTTGCTGCCAACAATCGCAAAGCCTTGGGCAACGTGATGGGACAGTTGATGCATTCCTGGTACGTGTATGCCTTTCAATTGCCTTTTTTGGCACCGGCCGCCTGGAAAATGGGCTTGGACAAAGCGTGGCCGGGCATTGTGAAAAAAATGGAGGGCGTAGAACACGATGCCAACCCAACACAGCGCAAAGATGGCGTGAACGGCATTAACTTGTACCGTGCCAACATGCTCCCTCGCATCAGTAACCCGCGCTTGCGTCAAACCGAGGTGCCTGTGCAATTGCTGGTGCCTACCAAAGACAAATTTGTGACTACGGCGCTGGTTGAGTCCTGTTACCCCTATGCCCACAATGTGTGGCGCCGCGACATTGATGCCCAACATTGGGTTGTGCAAAGCCATTCCGAGTGGGTTGCCAATTGCGTGTCGGAATTTGTGGAGTTTGCGGAAACTGGTCGAGAGAACCCGGGCCTCGCCAAAGCCAGGGTGCAGATATAAATGAAGTGTGAGATTAATAAAAAAACCCGGCGTTGCCGGGTTTTTTGTTTCTGCTGAAGCTGTGCTTAAATAATGCCCAGTTTGATCATCACCATCAGCTGGCCTTCGCCCACCAAGCCGCCCAGAATGGCGCCAGTCATAATCAAAATCCATTCTTCCTGCTTGAACACCGGGCGTAGCAGCCCCTCGAACTCCAGCGGTGTCATGGCTTGCATTTTCTTGCCCACCACGTTCTCGATATCGAGCGATGTCTGTACATAAGTTTCGGCATGCATGATCACATCGGCCAGGCGGGCCATCAACATTTCAGATGTATCTTGCTTCATGCGCTGGAATGATTCTGCGCCCACAGCCATCACCACGAAAGGCTTCACAATGCTGGCTTTGCTGTCCACCATTTCGCGTACGCGCTCATCCACCATTTTTTGAACACGTTCAGAAAGCGGGCCTGCCACCATTTCACCGATAATGGTTTGGGGCGTCAGAATATCCCGAGCGATAATTTTTGCGTAATCAGCAGCCACTTTTTGCTGGCGTTTGAGAAACAGGCCCTGAATGGTGTAAGAGCCGAATGGAATGGGCTTCTTGGGTTCGAACAAAATATTCAGTGCGATCCAGTCTGAAATAAAGCCAACCAGGAAACCGAATACAGGCAAAATCCATGGCTCTTTCAGCAGCACCCACAGAACCATTTGCACCACACCGATCATGAAACCGAAGTAAAGGCCTGACACGCCAAAGAACTTGAATTCCTCACGGCCCACTTCTTGAAAAATCCGGTTCAGCAGGTGCTTGTCCTTCATCAGGATACGAATCACCAAGGCCTTCAAATCCAGAATTTCATCGATGTTGCCTTTGATGTCTTCCATCACGCTTGCGATGACACCCGGCACATCTTTCTTCACTCGATCAATCAGCTTCTTCTGTGCAAAGTTGGGCAAACTTTCCCAAAGCCTGGGCTGATGTTTAGACATCACTTCGCGAATGATGGTCTCGATCACCTCCATCGCAGGGCCTTCCAGTTCTTTGCCCAGGCGTTCTGAATCCAGTTTGGAAACCACCTCATTGACCGACACAAGCTTGGTCGTAATGGTATCAACTGCAATAGAAGCCATGCGAAGGGCATTGCGCGGCACAATACCTTGCCAGCCGAAGAAGGGAGGAATGCCCACAAACTTCATGGGATAGAACATCATTTTGACCGCGGCAATCTTGGTGACATAACCAAGGATGGCGGCAACTACAGGGATTGAGAGGTAAAAGAGGTAGTTCTGCTGAACATCAGCGTAAATAGTTGCCCAATCCATGAAAGGCGTCCCCTTAGAATCTTATTTTTTGTTGGTAAAGTATAAAGATATATAGTCGTCGATCTATTTTTTGGACGGCTTTCTCTAATCTGTCTTGTCTCGTTCGCCAGTATAACGATCTATGGCTGCCCGCTAGGGGGTGGAAATTAGATCAATTATTTTAATAATTACTTCAGGATGATCGTTTTGGATTTCTCCTTCCTACATTTGGGGCTTCCTGTCTGGGCTGTTATCTTGGCCATGGCAGCAGCGGGACTTTTTCTGGCCTGGTTTTTCCAGGCCGCAGCACTTTGGCTGATGTTCAATCCAAAAGAATTCAAGGGTTGGCGTATTCCTTTGTTCAGAAAACTCGGTTTACACCAGTTGGGCCTTGAGGGCTTGGGCTGGCAGGGTTTGGTGCCACACCAAAAATCGGTTATGGCTGAAATAGCGGTGCGCTTGATGACTCACAAACTACTGCCCCTGGATGAAATGATCAAGCGCATTCCAGCACAGGGTTTGTCGGATCGCCTGACCCCGCCCATGCAAGAAACCGCAGACCTTGCATGCCGCGAGGTGATGCTGAAGCACAAGCCCACCTTGTGGGAGAGTTTGCCGAGCTTTTTACAGAACTCGATTATTTTCAGAATTCGCGGCATCGTGCCCGAAGTGGCCAAGCAGATCATTCTGGATTTGCAAAAGAAGCCGGCTTACTACCTGAGCCTGAAAACGCTCGTGCTAGATGTAGTGACCAGCAAACCATTTTTGGTCGTTGACCTTTTCAAGAGCGCAGGCAAAGACCCCATGGCTTACCTCATCCGTTTTTCCCTGTTTGCAGGGTTTGTGGTGGGTGTATTGCTGGCAGGAATTTCACTGTTTGGCATTCAATGGTATTGGCTGATCGTGGTGGGCATGGTGCTCGGGGCGTTGGCCAATGAATTGGCGCTGGAAAGCCTGTTTTTCCATCCAGATCACGGCACGATTCGTTTGGGAAAGTTCACGGGTTTCTTTTTCCGCGATCAAAAACACATTTCCGAATTGTTTGCGCAAACTGCTGCACGTGAGGTGTTGACTACCGAGAATATTGTGCTGGCACTTTGCCGTGGGCCCAATGCAAAGAATTTGTCATCATTGATTGATTACCATGTGCAGCGAGTCATGGACCTGGAGTCCAGTGGAATCAAGCCTTTGCTGGTGACCATTTTGGGCGCAGAGCAGTGGGTGGCCATCAAGCGCGATGCTGCAAAAATTTTCGCCAGCAAACTGGAAGCACATTTGATGGCAGCGCGTGTGTACCTCAACGATGCCTTGAGAATTGAGGAAGTGATTGTGGAACGGTTGTCTGGCCTGCCCGCCATGGAGTTTGAGAAAGCCCTGCGCCCGGTATTTTCCCGATATGAATGGATGATGCCCTTGATCGGAGCTGTATGGGGTGCCGTTTTGGCTGGGGTTTTACTGATTCTGATTTAAATAAAACAGGTTTTGAATCCGCATTTGGGTTGTCAGAGTATTACTTACAAATTCGACAACACAAACACTTATAGATTTTGGAGGCGACATGTCCACACAGGTAATTGGTTCAGTCAATGAGTTGGAAGGCCCGGTCAGCATTATGCGTGACGGCGAAACCCGATCATTGGCAGCGGGCGATTCCATCATGGCTGGCGATGTGATCACGGCCAGCGATTCCGGGCGTGCATCCATAATTTTGTCCAACAGTTACGGCGAGCCGATTGGCAATTTGCTGGTTGCTCCAACCGGAAGCGTTATTGCGGACACCACATTGAAAAATGGTCAGACCGCGTTGGTTTTCGAAGCCTTGTCGGACGACGGCGTGACCATCGCAAACCTCGACCCCGATTTTGCCGAAATGGTTGAATTGCAGGGTGTTGAACAAGCTGGTGCGGAAGGTGGCATGTTTGGTTTGTTTGGCGGTGGCTTGCTGGCAGGTGGTTCACTTGGGGGCACAGCCGCAGCAGTGGGCGCGGGTGCGGTTGGTTTGGGTTTGCTTGCCTCTTCCAGTGATGATGAGGGTTCGGGCCCGACCAATTCCACGGGTGGTGGTACTGTGGACGACAACGACGATGATGGCGATGGTGGTGGTGACGACGGCGGTGGCGACACCGGCGGTACGACAGGGACGCCTCTGGATGCTGTGCTGGATCCAGTTTTGGACGCTTTGGCAGGAACTCCTCTTGTGGCTGTAACTGAACCTTTGGCTGATGCACTGGGCATGTTAGGTGATGCCGCAGGCGGTGGTGGCGGTGAAACAGACGGCCCCACGGGCACACCTCTGGATGCGGTACTTGGCCCATTGGCTGATGCCGCAGGCGGTGGTGGCGGTGAAACAGACGGCCCCACAGGCACACCTTTGGATGCAGTACTCGGCCCGTTGGCTGATGCCGCAGGCGGTGGTGGTGGTGGTGAAACAGATGGCCCCACGGGCACACCGTTGGATGCAGTACTCGGCCCATTGGCTGATGCCGCAGGTGGTGGCGGCGGTGATTCAACTGGCGGAACAACAGGTACACCGCTGGATGCAGCGCTTGATCCTTTGTTGGGTATGGCAGCTGATTCGCCTTTGGCACCGATCACCAGCATGCTGGACCCGGCCATTATTACCGATGCAATCGGCGGTGGTTTGCCGGTTTAATCAAAACGCTTTGCAGTGAATTCGCCTTTCTAGCGGGAGGCAAAACGTGACAAAATCGGGCAAGTTTAACTTGCCCGTTTTTGTTTATGGATTTGATCAACGCCAAAGGTGTTCCCACTTGGGGGCGAATGTCTGACTTGCCCAGCCATGTCAATTGGCAGCAGTATGATGCCCGCAATGCCATGGGCGCAAAACGCATGGCCTGGCAACGGCGATTCCTTTTCAAGCACTTTGATTTTTATGGTGTGCTGGGCCAGGGTTTTACATTCGGCTGCGGCATGGTTCGCCTTGGCCTGCTGAATTCAACATTTGCTTACCTTCACACCGCACAGGGTTTGCATCGAATTCAATTTGATTTGCCTTTGGATGTGGGCTTTGAAAGCGACTACAAGCCAATTGGTCAAAGCACCTGGAATCATCCATTCAAAAAAAACCATCAAGTGCTGGCGATGCGCACGGAAACATCACGTTCGCTGAACTTCAGGTTTGGTGATTCATTTCACGGCCAGGTATCCATTGATTGTCGCGAATCTGAAACCCTCGCTCTGAATACGCCTGTCGCCAACACAGGTTTCGCCTATGCACAGAAAAGCAGTGGCGGGGCGGTTACCGGCCATGTGCATTTGAACGGTGTTGATTACCTGATCAATCCAGAGAAAGACGGTTGTTACCACGATTGGACAGCCGGTTTTTTGCGGCGCGAAACCTTCTGGAATTGGGCATGTGCCAGTGGCCGTAGCGCGCCCGGGCAGCCTCTGCTTTCACTGAACGTGGCACGTGGGGTGAATGAAACCAGTGCCCATGAAAATGTGCTTTGGGTAAACGGTCAATTGAACAATCTGCCCCTGGTTCTTTTTGAGTATGAGCGTGACAATGTTCATGCACCTTGGCGAGTGTATTCGCAGTGCGGCGCTGTCGATTTGCAGTTCACGCCCAAGGGCAGCATTGACGATCACAGAAACCTGTGGGTGTTGGCCAGTCGGTTTAACCAGTGTTTTGGCGAGTTCAGGGGCACCGTTACTCTGAAAGAAACAGGTGCCACTTACTTATTGGATGGTTTGATGGGGTGGTGCGAGGACCATTACGCCAAATGGTAGTGCTTACACTTCAACCATTTCGAAGTCGCTTTTAGCCACGCCACAGTCCGGGCAAAGCCAGTCTGCTGGTACATCGGCCCACAGTGTACCGGCTGGTATGCCCTCCGAAGGCATGCCAGCGGCTTCGTCATAAATCAAGCCACACACAATACATACATAAGTTTTCATTTCAAACTCTCCAGCAACATTTGAATTTTTGTGCCGCAATGCTATCAAGTTGTGCGTAAAAAAAGTTGGTGTGGCGCTCAAGTCATAGATAGTAACGATTGTTTCCTGGAATTTAATAGCTTTAGGGTAAACGACAATCATTAGAACGCAGGGCTTTCCATTGGGTGTAAGCCTGCTGTGGGAAAAACACGCTAGACTCACGCCTATACAAACAAAGACCATACCAGACAAGATTCGAGGAGAGTGTGTATGTCAGTGAGTACCGACACCGTACGCGATGCATTGCGTAGTGTCATTGACCCCAATTTGAACAAAGACTTCATCAGCGCCAAACTGATCAAGAACATTCAAGTAGATGGCGGCGATGTCAGTTTTGATTTGGAGTTAAGCTATCCCGGCAAAAGCCAGCTGGATGGTTTACGCAAAGCGGCCATTGCCGCTGTGCGTTCGCAGGTTCCAGGCGTTGAAAACGTCAGTGTTAACGCAACCATCAAAATTCAAACCCACGCCGTGCAGCGAGGTTTAAAGCCGATGCCCAACGTCAAGAACATCATCGCAGTTGCCTCTGGCAAAGGTGGTGTGGGCAAAAGCACCACCGCTGTGAACCTGGCCCTGGCACTGGTCGCAGAGGGTGCACGTGTGGGCATGCTGGATGCCGATATTTATGGCCCTTCGCAGCCCACCATGCTGGGCATCACCGGGCGACCACAATCGGACGACGGTCAAATTATCGATCCCATGGAAGGTCATGGCGTACAGGCCATGTCGATCGGTTTTCTGATCGATGAAGACACACCCATGGTGTGGCGCGGTCCAATGGTAACCAGTGCACTTGAACAGTTGTTGAAGCAAACCAACTGGAAAGACCTGGATTACCTGATTGTGGACATGCCACCTGGCACCGGCGATATTCAGCTGACACTGTCACAGAAAGTACCAGTGACTGGCGCGGTCATCGTGACCACCCCGCAAGACATCGCTTTGCTCGATGCACGCAAAGGCCTGAAAATGTTCGAGAAAGTGGGTGTACCCATTCTTGGCCTGGTTGAAAACATGGCCATTCATGTGTGCACAAACTGTGGTCACAAAGAACATATTTTTGGTGACGGTGGCGGCCAGAAAATGGCCAAGGATTACAACATTCATTACCTGGGTGGCCTGCCGCTCGACATGCGGATTCGCATGCAGGCGGATTCTGGCAAACCCACAGTGGTGGCCGATCCTGACGGCGATTTGGCGAGAACATACAAGGAAATTGCGCGCAAAGTGGCCATCCGCATTGCTGAACAGTCCAAAGACATGTCCTTGAAGTTTCCTTCAATTGTGGTGCAAAACACTTAAAACCTCTTTCCCAAGGCGCCTCGGGGGCTCATGTGCCTAAAGACGAACTGACCTTTCACAAAGTGGCCAGCCCCGCGCCAAAGGCGGGGTTGGCCGGTGTGTGGTCGGCTCCGCAAGTGGTTCTGGATTCTGGCGGAAATCTCGCTGTGTGGGCCGAACAGGGTTTGGCCCAACCCCTTGCCAATCGCGCACGTCAATTTCCCTGGCTGGTACTTCATGGTGGCCCAGGTGGAAGTCTGGGTGCCTCCCATGTGGCACCAATCCGATATGCAGGTTTGCCCTGGTTCGGGTTTGATCAGCGCAACAGCGGTTTGAGCGAAGATCTCGATCTCAGTGTGATCGACTTGCAGCGTTTCGTCGATGATGCGCTCGAGGTTGCCGATCGGCTGAATATTCCGAAATTTCACATTCTGGGCGGGTCTTGGGGCGGTACTCTGGCTTTGGCGATTGCTGCATACCGGCCAGAGCAGGTCGCCAGCGTAGTACTGCGCGCCCCGTTTTTGCCCATGCGTCCGCGTGTGGATGCTTTTTTTGAGTTGCTGGAGCGACTTGCCCCTGATTATTTTGCAGAACACTTCGGACCCGGAGCCCGAACCGATTTTGTTTGCGAATGCTTTGAGGTCGCCACGCCCGAGCACCTTTTGGAATTATCGGTGGCCTGGAACAAATTGGAGACCGCTTTGCTGACAGGCAAAGCAGGGGGCTTTGACAGCAAAAGGCCCTTTTTAAGCGATGTTCAAGAGCTTGCATTGGTGCGCAAATACCGCTTGCAAGCGCATTTCCTGCGGCATGACTGCTTTTTGTCTCCGCAAGATCTTCTCTCTCTGTTCTCGAAAATTAGCCAGTCACCATGGCCAATGTCGATTATTCAAGGCATGAATGACCGAGTGTGCCCCCCGGGGGGTTCAAAACTGCTGTCGGAAATTGTTGTGCGTTCTAGCTTGATCGAGTTGCCCGGCACAGGGCATCTTCCTGATTCTGCTGAAATGATCAAGGCCATTTCGCAGGAAGTATCCCGTCATCATCTGTTGGTCTGACGCAAACACGCGCGGAACCTTCCCTGTCTCTAGCCTACTCAATACGTATCCAGTTAATAGAGTCACTTCACTTCATGAATAAAAATAACATGCCTCGCTCGCCTTTGGGTTCGCAATCTCAAACATTCAAGGCCCAAGGGTCGCAAGGGCCCAAATCGGAGCGACCCGCCGCGGCCCGCATGGAATCAGGTTTTTCCATGGAGGAGGCAAATTTACTTCACGAGGCGATTTCTTTGGCCGGAATGCGCTGGTTTGATGGGCTGGGCGTGATCATGGCCAAAAAAGAGCAGTTCGAGCTGTCGTTTCGCGCTGGCGAGTCGCAAAACGCAAGATGGGTAGTGATGGCTTTTCCCCTGTACAACATGAACGAGCCAAGCTCTGCTGAAATATGTCTGCATTTTTTGGCGGAAGCGCATGCCATGGTTCATGTACTTGATTTTCAGTATCAGGTGGGCATCAACATGGAAACGGAAAACCTGGAGTTCCTCATGCAGTTGCCCCTGCAAGGGGTCACGGGTGCACAAATGGCGAATTTGATACAGGTGTTTTTTGACGCCTTGGCCAATTCGGTCATGCAGGAATTAACCGAGATTCTCGATGGGATGAATCAGTGATGTCTTGTCTCATGTAACATTTCGCCTATTGAACTTCATTAAAGCAAAGTGAGCATGA
Source organism: Limnobacter sp. SAORIC-580 (assembly GCF_013004065.1). GTDB lineage: Bacteria > Pseudomonadota > Gammaproteobacteria > Burkholderiales > Burkholderiaceae_B > Limnobacter > Limnobacter profundi. The sequence goes on along the minus strand of NZ_CP053084.1, from coordinate 1,762,639 downwards.
GCATTAAATCGGACAAGTGGATTCGCAGAATGGCTGAAAGCACGGGGATGATCGAACCCTTTGAGCCGGGCCAGGTTCGTTATGCAGGCGACAAAAGAATCGTGTCGTATGGCACGTCCAGCTATGGTTACGATATCCGTTGTGCCGACGAGTTCAAAATTTTCACGAACATCAACAGCACCATTGTTGATCCGAAAAATTTTGACGAGAAAAGTTTCGTAGATTTCAAAGGCGATGTGTGCATTATTCCGCCGAACTCGTTTGCCCTGGCTCGCACAGTTGAATATTTCCGGATTCCCCGCAATGTGCTCACGATTTGCCTGGGAAAAAGTACGTACGCGCGTTGTGGCATTATTGTCAACGTCACGCCTTTTGAGCCTGAATGGGAAGGTTATGTGACGCTCGAGTTCTCAAACACCACGCCATTGCCTGCCAAAATTTATGCGGGCGAGGGTTGTGCCCAGGTGCTTTTCTTTGAAAGCGATGAAGTGTGTGAAACGTCTTATCGCGACCGTGGTGGCAAGTATCAAGGCCAGGTGGGCGTTACTTTGCCAAAAACCTGATTTCGCAAGGGCCGTTGAATGTTCCCTTTCCAGTCATGGATCAACTGAACATTCAACTTGGCCAACATCAAAGCCAGCAAGGCAACGCCACAAGCTATTGCACCTACCGTGGAAATTCCGACAAGAAATGGCGACATGGGTACCGAGATCGCCGCAGCGGCGCCCACCGAAACTGTCATTCCCAGCCGACAGCCCAATACGCTGCCAAGCTTTTTCCCCAACAAGTGATTGCCGATTGCAACGCCAATATGCTTGTCATAAGAAACAAGCAATTTGTTGATGCCCTGAAAAGTGCCGTAGGCAATGTGCATCAGTGACCGAGTTACCAGGCCGTACTGGTGAATATTCTGCCAAATGTAGTTGCAATTGGCTTGCCGTTTCGACACCAAATGCTCTGGCACCGAGCTTCGGTGCCTCGACATGTACTTCACCCAACTTTGAATCGCACAGTTTCTCCGATTTTCAGGCTTGCCAGTCTTGTCCAGTATTTTGGTGAGCATCTGTTCTTTGCATGCAAGCAGCTTCCTCGCTACGATCAAGTAAGCGCTCGAATCAAAACTTGATCTTGTTGCCGCCTGGGCTATTTCTGCCCCGGTTCTGCGTGTGGCCAGGCCTGTTTTGATCAAACCCAGGGCTGCAATACTCAAGATTGAAGAAACGCCATACAGTGCAGCACCCGCCACTTTGTGCACAGCCATGCCACCCAAATTCAGCTGACCAGAAATTACACGACCAACTGCAGACGCTATCACCAAGGCCATGTCGGATTTTTCCCCGGATGAAATCAGGTTTCTCGTCAAACGTTCGGCCAGCCCCGAGATGTCGGCCAAACCTTCAGCCATTTCCTCCGTGTGTTTGGCAAGGTGTATTAATGCACGAACCCCCCGACTTCTGTATTGCTCCGGTAGCACCAAAGCCCTGTCAAACGCATGGGTGTGACCAGTTCGGCTCAGTACTTTTGCCCTTACTTTGGCAACACGTTCAAAGCCCATGTCGTAGTTGTTCATGTAGTTGTCCAATCGCTTGGTCAAGCTGCGAGCCGGGCGAAAAGGCGTCGTGGGCGGGGTAAATTGACCGGGCGAGGCTGATATGGAGTTGATCTGCATGCGTGGCAGGTAAGGAGGACAGTCAGCAGGAAAGTCGCCTATTGAACCCGTGCCAGATGACATTTCTGTGAAGTCACTACATAGAGGGATAAATGCGCGACAATAGGGCTTGGAACAGGGGGCTGCGTAGTGGATAATGCAGCCTTGTTTTGTGTTGAACCCCGATCACAGGAAGATCAATGAAATTTCGTTTTCCCATTGTCATTATTGACGAAGATTTCCGCTCCGAGAACGCATCTGGTCTCGGCATTCGCGCCCTGGCAGACGCCATCGAGAAAGAGGGCGTCGAGGTATTGGGAGTCACGAGTTATCACGATCTTTCCCAGTTTGCGCAGCAGCAAAGCCGCGCCAGTGCCTTTATTTTGTCCATCGACGACGAAGAATTCGGCTTGGGCAGCAAGAAGGAAATCGAAGACGCGCTTCAAAACTTGAACAACTTTGTGCAGGAAATTCGCTTTAAAAACGCGGATATTCCAATTTACCTGTACGGTGAAACCCGCACTTCGCGTCACATTCCCAATGCGATCTTGAAAGAATTGCATGGGTTTATTCACATGTTCGAGGACACACCAGAATTCGTAGCGCGCCACATCATTCGTGAGGCCAAAAGTTACCTGGACTCCCTGGCTCCTCCCTTTTTCCGCGCTTTGGTGCATTACGCGCAAGACGGCTCTTATTCCTGGCACTGCCCAGGGCACTCTGGTGGTGTAGCTTTTCTAAAAAGCCCGGTTGGGCAAATGTTCCACCAGTTTTTTGGTGAAAACATGCTGCGTGCCGACGTGTGTAACGCTGTAGATGAACTAGGTCAGCTGCTGGACCACACCGGTCCGGTTGCAGCTTCGGAACGCAACGCGGCGCGTATTTTCAATGCAGACCACTGTTTCTTTGTGACCAACGGAACATCGACTTCCAACAAAATGGTGTGGCATGCCAACGTGGCACCCGGCGATATCGTGGTGGTAGACCGCAACTGTCACAAATCGATTTTGCATTCGATCACCATGACCGGTGCCATTCCCGTGTTCTTGACACCCACGCGCAATCATTTGGGCATTATTGGTCCAATTCCGCTTGAAGAATTCAAGCCCGAGAGCATTGCCAAGAAAATTGCAAACCATCCGTTTGCCAGCAAAGCCAAGAACAAGAAGCCCCGCATTTTGACGATCACGCAAAGCACCTACGATGGTGTTTTGTACAACGTGGAAATGATCAAAGAGGTGTTGGGCTCTGAAATTGACACCTTGCACTTTGATGAAGCCTGGTTGCCGCACGCCAGCTTCCACCCCATGTACAAGGACATGCATGCGATTGGTCGCGACCGCCCGCGCACCAAAGACTCTCTGGTGTTTGCCACGCAATCTACCCATAAAATGCTGGCAGGTTTGTCTCAGGCTTCACAAATTCTGGTGCAGGAAAGTGAAAACCGCAAACTCGATCGCCATATTTTCAACGAAGCCTATTTGATGCACACATCCACCAGCCCGCAATACGCAATTATTGCAAGCTGTGACGTGGCTGCCGCCATGATGGAGCCTCCAGGCGGTACCGCCTTGGTTGAGGAAAGCATCATGGAGGCGCTTGATTTCCGCCGCGCCATGCGCAAAGTTTCCGAGGAGTTTGGCGACGACTGGTGGTTCAAGGTTTGGGGCCCTGACGTGTTGAGCGAAGAGGGCATGAGCCCGCGCGACGACTGGTTGATCCACACCACCGACACCTGGCACGGTTTTGGCAAAATGGCCAATGGTTTTAACATGCTTGACCCAATCAAGGCGACCATTGTTAACCCAGGCCTGGATGTGAATGGTCAGTTCTCTGATGCCGGCATTCCTGCGTCGATCGTGACCAAGTATCTGGCTGAACACGGTGTTATTGTTGAAAAAACTGGTTTGTATTCGTTCTTCATCATGTTCACCATCGGCATTACCAAGGGCCGCTGGAATACTCTGGTGACTGCGCTTCAGCAGTTCAAGGATGATTACGACAAAAACCAGCCGTTGTGGCGGGTAATCCCCGAGTTTTGCCAGGCACATCCGCGCTACGAGCGTGTGGGCTTGCGCGACTTGTGCAATACGATTCACGACATGTATCGCAAGAAAGACGTGGCGCGTTTGACCACTGAAATGTACCTGAGCGACATGCAACCCGCGATGGTGCCTGCTGATGCCTATGCCAAAGTGGCGCACCGTGAAATTGAACGCGTGGCGATTGACGAACTGGAAGGTCGCATTACGTCAGCTTTGCTGACGCCTTATCCGCCGGGAATTCCATTGTTGATCCCCGGTGAAATTTTCAACGCGACGATTGTGGATTATTTGCGCTTTGCACGCGATTTCAACAAGCAGTTTCCCGGCTTCGAGACCGACATTCACGGTTTGGTCGAAATTGAAGACGAACAAGGCCATGTGAGTTACTTTGTGGATTGCGTGAAGGTATAAAGGGTTTCAGGGACGCGTTGCCGGCAGCGCGTCCTTCACTGAATTTTGTTTAAGCCCGGTTCGTTGTATCAAGTGCTTGCATCAAATCAGCAATTAAATCCGCCGGCTCCTCCAGCCCAATGGCCAAACGAAGTATTGGCCCGCAGCGGCCGTGCTCGTCTGCAAGGTGGCGTCTTCGGCTGTCAGGAATGTTCACCACCAATCCCAAGCTTTCAGGCCCACCCCATGAATACGCAATCTTGAACAGCTTCAGGTTATCGATGATTGCGCAGGCCTGTTCATCCGAGTACTGCGCTTTCAACACGATCGAAAAAATACTGGCAAAGCCATTGAAGTCGCGTTTGTAAAACGCATGGCCTGGGCACTCCGGAAACTCCGGGTGAAGCACCCGCGCAACTGCGGGGTGTTGCTTCAAAGCAGTGGCCACCAGCAAGCCGTTGTCAGCTTGCTGCTTGTAGCGCAAGGGCAGCGTGAGCAGGCCGCGTAACACGAGGTCGCAATCAGCGGGTGACACACCCAAGCCCAATATCCGGTTTTTTCGTTCCAAATCTGCAAATGCCTTGGTGTTGTTGCTTAACACCGCACCCATCAATACATCGGCATGGCCACACTGGTATTTGGTCAGCGCCTGCACACTGAAGTCAAAACCATGCTCGAAAGGTTTGTAGGCAATTCCCGCCGCCCAGGTGTTGTCGATGCCAGTGCGTGCACCATGGGCTTTCGCAAGGGCTACAATGGCTTGTAAATCGGGCACTTCAAAAGTGAGTGAGCCTGGTGCTTCAGTCCACACCAGTGTGGTGTTGGTGCGCAAGCCTTCCGCCACACTGCTTGCGTTGCAGGGGTCGTATTCTGAAAACTCCACGCCATAGTCCATATGCAGGCTTCTCGCCAAGGCTTGCACGGGGCCATACACATTTTCCGGAATCAACCAATGGTCGCCACTTTTCAGGCAGGCTTGGGCCACCAGTGCAATGCCGGTCAGCCCGGAAGGGCACACCAGCGCGTGGGTGGCACCCTCTATTTCAGCCAGTTTTTTCGCCAGCGTGTACTGCGTGGGGTTGCCGTGCAAGCCATAACTGTAGTCAAGCCCAAGTGGGTTTACTGTTGCGCGTTGGGCTGCCGTGTTGTCAAAAAACGTGCTGGATCCTCGGTACACGGGTACAGGCAGCGCGGAGAAGCCCGCGCTACTGACCGGCTTCGAGTGGATGATTTCAGTGCTTGGGCCGCGCACGGCAGGCTTGTGTTTGAAAGTACTCATAGGGCGCGCTTTGTGTGCCCGGTCACAGCGTTTTAATCATGACTTGCGACTTCCGGTTCCAGTCGTAAAGGCGTTTGCGTTCGATTGGCAGTTTGTCCACATCTCCCACCACAAAGCCGCGCTTCAGAAAAAAATGCGATGTTTGTGTGGTCAGCACAAACAGCTGTTTTAGGCCTTGTTTGCGTGCGTCGTGTTCAATTTTTTTCAGCAAACGTTCGCCATCTCCTGTGCCTTGCCATGAAGGGTGCACCACCAGGCAAGCCAACTCAGCCACACCCTCTGCATGGTAGGGGTACATGGCTGCACAGCCCCACAAAATACCATCGTGCTCCAGAACGGTGAAATGGTCGATGTCACGTTCAATGCGGTCGCGCCCGCGGCGCACCAGAATTCCCGCCATTTCAAGCGGTTCGATCAGGGTTTTGATACCACCTGAATCATCCAGTGTCGCTTGGCGCAAACTTTCCAGGTTTTCCTCGGAAACCATGGTGCCCACACCATCGTGCGAGAATAGTTCCAGCATGACACCGCCATCCAGGTTCAGCGGCACAATGTGTGCACGTCCCACGCCGCCTTGCACCGCCAGAATGCAGCACTCCAGATAGTCTTTGGTCAGCTCGGGCAGGTCCTCCTGAAGCATGATTTCACGTGCACGGTCCAGCTCAAGTTCTTCAAGCAGCTTGCCGCTTTTGTCGAAGATGCCTTCAATCTGGCTGACAAAAATCAGCTTGTCCGCCTTGATTGCGCGCGCAGTGCTGGTTGCAACATCTTCCATGCTCAGGTTGAATGCTTCGCCCGTGGGCGAGAAGCCGATCGTGGACAGCAGCACAATCGCACTGCTGTTCAGGCTCATTTGAATGGCGGTGACATCTATTTTTCGAACCAGGCCGGTGTGCTGCAAATCCACGCCATCCAGAATACCCATGGGGCGAGCCGTGATGAAGTTGCCTGAAATAACGCGCATGGATGAATGCGCCATCGGCGTGTTGGGCAAGCCTTGGGAAAATGCTGCTTCAATGTCCAGGCGCAGTTCACCTGCGGCTTCCTTGGCGCACTCCAGTGCGCCTTTGTCGGTGATTCGCCAGCCCTTGTGAAAAGCGGGTTGAATGTTGCGCAAGGCCAATTGTTCTTCAACCTGTGGGCGAGAACCACACACCAGCACAATTCGCATGCCCATTGCATGCAACAGCGACAAATCCTGGGCCAATGAATTCAGATAGCCTTGATAGGCCAACTCTCCATCGACCGCCACCACGAAGGTTTTACCCCGAAAGGCATGAATGTAAGGCGCAACAGTTCGCAGCCATTGAACAAAGGTTTGGCTGTTCATGGAAAGGTCGTCGTTGCTGGGAGCGTTACTCATTGGCTTGGGGGCTGTCCTGAAAAAAGGGAATACACTGTGGGCAGCCGTGGCCGCTCGTTCGATTGATTATAATTTCCGATTGAGCGTAGTCCAGCCTTCACTTTGTTTTTCCCCGATTTGATCGGAATTTGAACCCAATATTGGTTATTTGTGTTGTCAAAAGAACAAACCCTTCAGCCCCCACCCGAAATTCGATACCCCGAAGAGCTGCCGGTTTCACAAAGGCGAGCCGAAATCAAGCATTTGATTGCAGCGAACCAGGTTGTAATCGTGTGCGGTGAAACAGGTTCGGGTAAAACCACGCAGTTGCCAAAAATGTGTCTGGAACTTGGGCGGGGCTTGAACGGGCAAAGTATTGTGCACACGCAGCCTCGTCGATTGGCGGCCACCGCCACTGCCAAGCGGATCGCGCAAGAGTTGAATTCCGAGATTGGCCAATGGGTGGGTTTCAAAATTCGGTTTCAAGACCAATCCAATGCCAGCACCGCGGTGAAGTTGGTAACCGACGGCATTTTACTGGCTGAAAGCCAAACCGACCCGCTGTTCAAGAAATACGACACCATCATTATTGACGAAGCGCACGAGCGCAGCTTGAACATCGACTTCTTGCTGGGTTATTTGAAAGATGTGCTCACCAAGCGGCCTGATTTGAAATTGATTGTGACCTCAGCCACCATCGATGCAGAGCGGTTCTCCAAGCATTTTGAAAATGCCCAAGGCAAGCCCGCTCCGGTGATCGAAGTGTCTGGTCGTTTGTACCCGGTGGAAGTGCGCTACAAAGACCCCAATGATTTTGACACCAGCAGGCGCAAGAATGCACCTGTGAACCTGGCTGATGAGGTGGATGAAGATGCCTTTCAGGCAGCCACACTCGATGCGGTAGAAGAACTTTGCCGCGAAGGGCAGGGCGACATTTTGATGTTCTTGCCAGGAGAGCGGGAAATTCGCGACATGGCAAATTTTCTCAGCAAAAACCTGAGGCAATCGCTGGAGATCTTGCCTCTGTTTGCCAGGTTGACAGCACAGGAACAGGAGCGCATTTTCAAACCCAGCGGGCGCAGGCGCATTGTGTTGTCCACCAACGTGGCTGAAACGTCGCTGACAGTACCTGGTATTCGTTATGTGATCGATTCAGGCGTGGCCCGCGTGAAGCGCTACAGCTACCGCAACAAGGTTGAAATGTTGCAGGTAGAACGAATTTCCAAGGCATCGGCCAACCAGCGGGCAGGGCGTTGCGGCCGGGTTGCCAATGGGGTCTGTATTCGCTTGTACGCCGAGGCCGACTTCGCAGGCCGTACCGATTACACAGACCCGGAAATTCTTCGATCCTCGCTGGCGTCCGTTATTTTGCGCATGAAAAGCCTGCACCTGACCGAGGTGGAAGACTTTCCCTTTCTGCAACGCCCCATGGGGCGCGCGATTGCGGACGGTTATCAATTGCTCAGTGAACTGAATGCACTGGACGATGCTGGGCACTTGACCAAAACAGGCCGGGCACTGGCCAAACTGCCGCTTGACCCCCGAATTGCCAGAATGCTGTTTGAAGCCAGTCAGCGCGGATGCCTAAACGAGTTGCTGGTGTTGGCCGCTGCCTTGTCGATTCAAGATCCACGCGACCGCCCGATTGACGCTCAAGAGGCTGCAGACAATGCCCAGCAGCAATTCGACGATGCAGAATCTGATTTCATGTCTTTTCTGAAGCTATGGAATTATTTTATTGATTTAAAACAACAAAATCTGACAAATCGTGACATGAAAAATGCGCTCCAGCGCAAGTTTCTGTCCGCGAACCGCCTGCGTGAGTGGAGTGAAGTTCATCAACAGCTTACCGCCATGGTGAAAGACCAAAAGTGGACTTTGAACGCCACACCCGCTACCTACGATCAAATTCATCTTGCACTGATGGCGGGTTTGCTGGGCAACATCGGTTTGAAGCACGAGACAGATCCGGTTTATCTCGGCGCGCGCAGCATCAAGTTTTCAGTTCATCCAGGTTCAAACCTGTTCAAAAAAGGTGGCAAATGGATCATGGCTGCCGAACTGGTTGAAACCACCCGCCTGTATGCCCGCAGTGTGGCCAAAATTCAACCCGAATGGATTGAGAAGGTGGGCGCGCATTTGGTGAAGCGTAACCACAACAATCCGCATTGGGAGAAGGGCTCTGGTCAGGCCGTAGCCCTGGAAACAGGCACTATTTATGGCTTACCCATTTACTCCCAGCGCCGTGTTAGCCTGGCAAGGTTTAATCAAGCCGATGCGCGCAGGTTGATGATTCACGAAGGCCTGGTGCCCGGACAGGTAAAAACCACCGTGCCCTTTTATGTACACAACCGCAAGCTGGTTGAAGACCTGGAAAAGCTGGAGCACAAAGCCCGCCGCCAGGATATTTTGGTGGATGAGGCGCTGATTGCGCAGTTTTATGACGACAAACTTCCGGCCGGTGTGTACAACCAGCAAACCCTGGAAAATTGGGCGAAACAAGCCAGCAAGGAAGACCTTGCAGCGCTGTACCTGAACAAGGAAGACCTGCTGAGCAAGAAAGCGGGCGACATTACCACCGAGTTTTATCCGAAAAAGCTGGAAATGGGCGGCTTGGCGTTTGACCTGACTTATCACTTTGAGCCCGGAAGCCCCCGCGATGGTGTCACACTGACCATTCCCCTGATGCTGTTGAATCAGGTAAACCCGGGCCGTACTGAATGGTTGGTACCCGGCATGTTGAAAGAAAAGGCCTTGCTGCTGTTGAAAAGTTTGCCGCAGAAGCTTCGCCGTCACTGTGTACCCGTGCCGCAATTTGCCGAAAAGTTTGCTCAAGCGCATTTCGATTCAAACTTGTATGAAAAGCCGCTTCTGGAACGCCTTCGCGATTTCGTGGCCAGTGAAACACCCGCACGGCCATTGCTCAGCGATTTCCGGATTGAAACCCTGCCGCCGCACCACTTCATGAATTTCAAGTTGATCGACGAACACGGGCGTCAACTGGACATGCAGCGCAGTTTGTCAGCCCTGAAGGCGGAATGGGGCCGCAAGGCGCAGGAAAGTTTCAAAAGCTCCGATGTAGTGGAGCAGGTGCGTGCTCAGGTAGGAGGGCAGGCGGGCATTGCTTCACCGGCCTCTGAAACACGCAAACTTTCGCCCAATCCAGCAAAGTCTTCCTCCGGCAGCAACAGTGCGTTCAGCGATCAGCCAATCACCGACTGGAGCTTTGGCAGCTTGCCCGACATGCTGGAGATCAAGCGTGCAGGTCAAACCTTCTTTGGTTATCCTGCTTTAAAAGACATGGGTGAGCATTGCATTATTGAGGTATTCGATGAAGAGGAGATTGCCCGCAAAGTACATCTGGATGGCGTGCTTCGCCTGTTCAATATTGCCCTGAAGGAGCCTTTGAAGTACCTGACCAAAAACCTGATTGATTTTCAGAAGGTAGCCATGCTGTACATGCCGCTGGGCTCATCCGAAGAACTGCAGCAGCAGTGGATCAAGCTGACTTTGATGCGAAGCGCGCTTGCAGCAGGATTGCCCACCACGCAAGACGAGTTCAACACCAAAGCGCAGGAGGCACGCAGCCGAATGAATCTGATCGCCCAGGAAATCGGGAAAGTTCTTTTGATTATTCTGAATGAATACAGTGCACTTAACAAAAAACTCCAGGCATTGTCGAAATCATTCCCTGAATGCGTTGCTGACATTCAAAACCAGTTGAACTGGTTGCTGCCCAAGGGTTTTTTGCTGAAAAAGCCGTGGGAGCAATTGGCCCATTACCCGCGTTATTTGAAAGCGGCGCAAATACGCCTTGAGCGAGTGCGCAATGCGGTTGATCGAGACAAACAGTTGATGAAAGATGTCATGGATCTTCAATTACACTGGGTCCGTGCGAGTTCACAATTGAAAGGTCAGGAAGATGAAAGCCTGAGCCAGTTTGCCTGGCAACTCCAGGAGCTGCGAGTTTCGCTGTTTGCCCAGGAACTTCGTACGCCAATGCCAGTTTCCGTCAAGCGTTTGCAAAAGGCATGGGAAACCATGGCAAGGCGACAACAATAAAGGGAAGGTTTATGAACAACGCAATGTCCATTCTTTTTAACGCGCTGGTTGATTCATTTCGCCCAAAAATGCTGATGTTGACTTTGGTGTCTGTGGCCATTGCATCGGTGTTCTGGATTGTAATTATCTGGTTGTCGGTTGATCCATTGGTCAATGCCGCGACCTGGGCACTGGGTTATTTTGGTTTTGACTTTTCCGCCGATGCAGTTGCAACCGACGCCGCATTCATGGGCTGGTTGAAAGTCATTTTGGTGCCGCTGGCCTTGTTTGGTCTGTTGTGGCCGATTGTGGCCACTTCGGCCGTGTTGCTTGCAGGTTTGTACGTTACTCCACCTGTGGTCAATTACCTGACCGAGCGAGAATTTCAGGGCATCGAAAAGAGGGGAGACTCTGGCATGGTCATGAGTCTGTGGGTGACTTTGAAAGCAGTGGTCATTTTTCTGATTGCATGGATTGTCACATTGCCTTTGTGGCTCATGCCAGGCATGGCATTTGTGTTGCCTATTTTGCTGACCGCTTATTTGCTCATGGCCGTGATGAGGTTCGATTCCTTGGCCGGGCATGCCACCAAACTGGAAATGAAAGAAATCAAAAAGCGCGACAGCACCTCCGCCTGGTTGATCGGTTTGGTGTGCGCATTTTTAAGTTTCATTCCACCAATTTTATTGATCATGCCGGTGATGTCGGCTTTGGCATTTACCCGCCATTATATGGGTGCACTCGTGCAGGTCAGAAACAACAAAACAATCGACATGCCCGCGATTGAATCCAACTAAATACACAAAGAGCAAAAAATGGCAGTACCTAAAATTGGCCTTATTGTAGTGGGCGACGAGATTTTGTCGGGCTTAAGGCAAGACAAACACATACCTGCCGTGATCGAGCGTTTGACCGCCCGTGGCCTGCATTTGTCTTGGGTACAAATGGTGGGTGACGACAGGGAGTTTTTAACCGCTACCTTGAAACGCTCGTTTGCCAGCGACCACATTGTTTTGAGTTGTGGGGGCATTGGCGGTACACCCGATGATCACACACGGCAAGCAGCAGCCCAGGCACTGGGCCTGCCGATTGTGCGCCACGAAGGTGCAGTGGAACTGATTCGTCAGCGTTGCGAGGAAAGCGGGCAGCCCCTGGATGAATTTCGGCTGCGCATGGCTGATTTTCCGGAAGGCGCCAGCCTGATACCCAACCCTTATAACCGCATTGCCGGCTTCACCATTGGGCAACATCACTTCGTGCCTGGTTTCCCGGTAATGGCCTGGCCGATGATTGAATGGGTGCTCGATACGCTCTACCCTCAGTTTCATCATCGGGAGCTTGAATACAAGAGGGCTTTGTTGTTGTTCAACACACCAGAAGCCCGAATAACGCCAGTGATGGAGCAACTGGAGGCCCAGTACCCCGATTGCAAGTTGTATAGCCTGCCCAGTGTAGGTGACAACAAACTGGCTCGTCATATTGAGCTTGGGGTAAAGGCAAGGGGCGATTTTGCTAAAAAAGAAGTAGTTTCGAATGCGTTTACAGAACTGGTGAAAGTTCTGGAAAGCATGAATTGCGAGTTTGAGTTAATCAATTAAAAAAAAGCCTGCCACAAAAGAGGGCAGGCTTTGAGAATTCGTTCCAGGAGGAACGAGGAGACATCTTTACAGGCAAAACAAGCTTAAGCTGCTTTGCGGGCCTTTGTAGTGGCTGTGTTGGAGGCTTTGATGGTTGCCTTGGTTGCGGCTTCCACGTTGGCTTCTGCCATTTCAACAGCTTGTTTGGTGGCCTTGCTTACACTGTCGTAAGCGGTGTTGGCTGCAGTAATTGCTGATTTCATCAGTGCGACAGCACTTTCTGACCCGGCAGGTGCATTCTTGCTGGCTGACTCAAACAGCTCAACGAATTTTTTGTTGTTCTCGGCGACTTGCTCTTCAACCAGCTTGGCTGCTTCAGAAGCAATGCCAGAGGACAGGGAGTACAGGTCTTTGCCGTAGGACACAGCTTTCTCTGACAAAGGTTGTGTCACTGATGTTGACACCGCAACGAATTCTTGAATGTCTTTTGCAGAGGACAAGGCTTTCACGGCCTCAACACTGTCTTCCATGTAAGCTTTAACAGCGTTAAGATTCAGTTCAACCACTTTTTCAACGTTGCTGAACGATTGCTGGCTAAGACCCAGGATCTTTTCAAGGTTGGCTTTTTGAACGTCGAGAAATTGTTCGGGGGTCATCATCATAGTTTGCTCCGTCAGGTTTCGTACCACTAGGGTTATTTTCGACACCGTTTGATGCGGTGCACAAATTGAATTCTACCAAAAAAAATTCTCTTGTCAACAAAAATGTTGCAACGCAATAAATCAAGTTCGTTCTGTTGTATTAATCATGATTGAAGCTTTTTATACCGATGAATTTGTTCTTCCATTGCCCCAAGGGCACAGATTTCCAATGGAGAAGTACCGAATTCTGCGCGATAAAGTGCATGCAAGTGATTGTTTTATAGAATTATCTGTACCGAACGCCGCAACGCCAGGGCAGTTGGCGTTGGCACATTGTCCTTACTACATTGAACGAATAGAAACCGGCAATGTTTCGAGACATGAACAACGTGACATCGGTTTTCCGTGGTCAGAACGGATGGTGGAGCGTTCCCGTCGTTCCGTGGGTGCCACAGTGTCGGCTGTTCGAAGTGCGCTGCAACACGGCGCTTCGGTCAATTTGGCAGGGGGTACGCATCACGCCAAGCGGAACAAGGGCGGCGGCTTTTGTGTGTTCAATGATTTGGCCGTGGCTGCACGCGTTTATCAAACAGACGCAATTGCCTGGTTAAACACAAATCAAACCAGATCAAATACCCTAGGCCTTGGGAATAAGGTGTTGGTGATCGATCTGGATGTGCACCAAGGAGACGGTACCGCTGAAATTTTGGGCGGTGACGACAGCGTTTTTACTTTTTCAATGCATGGCGAGAAAAATTATCCTTTTCAGAAAGAAAAAAGTGATCTGGACATCGAGCTACCTGACGGAACTGGTGATGATGAATACCTCACACAACTGGAAAGGGCATTGAACCAGGTCAGCCAACGATTTACGCCAAATATGGTGTTGTATGTGGCGGGGCTCGATGTTCACCAATCTGACCGTTTGGGCAAATTGGCCTTGAGCGATGAGGGTATTCGGCTGCGCGACCAAGTGGTGCTGGAATGGGTGCAACACCGCAATTTGCCGGTTGCCGCAGTTATGGCAGGGGGGTATTTTCCAGACCTTGAGCATTTAACCGACTTGCAACTTGGGGTAATCAAGCGCTTGGCCGACTATGGTCGACACTATCAAGAACCCCTAAAAACTACACTGAACAGGTAGATTTAAGAAATCGCTCGAATTAGATGACTTAAAACCCTGTTATCACTCGATCTGGGGCCTTGGCGGTTAACCCAATTCTGCGTAGAATCCAACAAAACATTCGTTCGAATAATAAAGACAACACACCATGATCCACAAAGCATTACTTGGCTCAACACTTCTTGCTTTATCCATGGTGTTCGGCTCCGCTGTAATGGCCGCTTCCGGCCAGTCCGAGCGTGCAAACCTGAAGGAAGCTCACGATCCACTGTCTTTGAACAGCTCAGTGGCTTTGGTGGCCGACGCAGATTCCCTCGAAGTGCTGTATGCCAAGAACCCTTCTGCGGTGGTTCCAATTGCGTCGATTACCAAAATCATGACGGTTGTGGTCACGCTAGAGGCAGGGCTTGATCTTGATGAAGTGATTACCATCACCACAGAAGACATCGATTACTACAAAAACACCCGTTCACGCTTGAAGCCTGGAAGTGAGTTTACCCGTCGTGAATTGATTCATCTGGCTCTCATGGCCTCTGAGAACCGCGCTGCCTCCGCCTTGGGGCGCAGCTATCCAGGTGGTTTGGCAGCGTGCGTAGCTCAAATGAACCGCCGTGCGGCCTCCTTGCGCATGTTCAACACCAACTTTGCGGAAACCACGGGTCTTTCAGTTGAAAACAAATCAAGCGCAAACGACCTGGCTCGCATGGTTTTGCATGCCCAGCGCTTTCCTTTGATTCGCCAGTTTTCAACCGACCCCCAGTTTTCGGTGCAGTCGGGCAAGGGGCAATTGAACTTCCGAAATACCAATCGCCTGATCAAAAACAAGGAATGGGATATTCAGGTTCAAAAAACCGGCTTTATCAATGAAGCTGGGCGTTGCCTGGTGATGAAGGCCAAGGTAGGTGATCGCAACTTGGTGATCGTGTTGCTGGATGCATTGGGCTCTCAGGCCAGGTTTGCCGACGCAGAGCGTATTCGCGAATATGTAATGGCCGTGGCACCCAGCACTGCCGCATACGTGACAAAATAAAACTACAGCCTGAATCGACCGCTGGGTGGGGTAACTCGCCCTTGCCAGCCAAGCGATGCGCTAATTCGTTGCGCTGTATGAATCAATTCTTGCAGCCAGTCTTCCTGAATACGGTCTGCCGGTGCCGAAATAGACAAACCGGCAATCAGTTTCGATGAATCGTCGTAAATACCCGCCGCCATGCAACGAACACCCATTTCAAGTTCTTCGTTGTCACGCGCGAATCCTTCAGTTCTCACCAGCAACAGTTCCTTTTCCAGCTTTTCAAGCGTGGTCAGACTGTTCAGCGTAGTGCCACGCAAAGTGGTTCTCTCGGCGTAGAGCTTCAAATTCTCTGGTGATTCATTCGCAAGAAAAAGCTTGCCGGTCGATGTCAGGTGCAAGGGTGCACGGCCTCCGATTGCACGTACCACCTGCATGCCTGATCGTTCGCTGTAGGCGCGGTCCACGTACACAATTTCATCGCCTTGTCGAACTGACAGGTTCACGGTTTGGCCAGTCAGGCGGTGCAATTTGCGCATCAGCTCCAGTGCGGCATCACGTACGTTCAATCGGGCTTTCACCAAATTGCCCAGTTCAAGCAAGCGCATGCCCAGGCGGTACAAGCCCGGGTCGGTGCGGTCAACCAGTCGGCAAGCCACCAGGTCATTCAAAATTCGGTGGGCAGTGGAGGGGTGTAGCTTGGTGTCGCGGGCCAGGTCTTTCAATGCAACGGGATCTTGGTGTTCAGCCAAGGCATCCAACAATTGCATCATTCGCTCAATCACCTGAATACTGGTGCGTCCAACCGACTCTTCGCTCATACGGGGTAGTTCCTTTTCATGCAGTGAGAAGTTTAAACCATATTGTGAAATACGTCACTCGTTATGGTTATCACTACTGGCCGGAAAGCGGCGTGCTGCATACACTTGAACAGTTTTTGTTCATTTTGGGGAAATGCCTTGCGCGTCGGTTTGTTTGTTACCTGCCTTGTGGATTCCATGCGGCCCTCTATCGGTTTTTCAACCATTGAGTTGCTGGAATCAGCCGGTTGCGAGGTGGTGGTGCCTCAGGCCCAAACCTGTTGTGGTCAACCCGCCTGGAATTCAGGCGATCAAGATAGCACGCACAAGCTGGCTCAAAAATGGCTGGCTGAGTTCGAGCAGTTTGATTACGTGGTTGCTCCATCGGGTTCTTGCGCCGGCATGACAAAAACCCATTACACCGAAGTGTTCAAGAACGACCCGGATTTGAAAATGCGCGCGGCCCGTTTGGCTGCACGCACCTACGAGCTCACTGACTTTTTGGTCAATGTGCTGGGCCTGGACAAGGTCAAGCTAGGGGTGAGCGAGCTTAAACAGATTACCTATCATGATTCTTGCAGTGGGCTGCGCGAGTTGGGTGTGCAGAATCAACCCCGCACCTTGATTGGCAAAATGGGTGGCGTAGAAATTCTTGAAATGAAAGACAGTCGGCAGTGCTGCGGTTTTGGTGGCACGTTCGCCTTGAAGTATGGCGAGGTTTCCAGCGCAATTTGTACCGACAAGTGCGAGCAGGTACAAGCGACCGGTGCACAGGCTGTGGTGTTGGGCGACCTGGGCTGTATGTTGAATATTGAAGGCCGATTGCGTCGCATGGGTGACAACACGCAGGTGTTGCATGTGGCCGAATTGCTCACGGGCCGCAAGCCCGGTCAAATTTAAAGTGGGGCAGTAACACCATGCAAGTACAAAGCATGTTTTTTGAACGCAAGGCCAGTGAAAAGCTGAATGATCCGCGTTTGCAGGAAAACTTGAAACGCTTGTCTTCAAAGTTTGTGAATGCACGTGCCACCAGTATTCTGGAGCTGGAAGATTTTGAGGGCACTCGGTCTGCGGCAGTTGAAATTCGCAACCGAAGCATCAAGAACCTGGATGTATGGCTTGAATTGTTTGAACAGAAAGCAGTCGAGACTGGTGCCAAGGTATTGTTTGCACGCACACCGCAAGAGGCAGCCCAGCTGGTTGTGAAAATTGCCAAAAAGCACGGTGTGAAATCGGTGATCAAATCGAAGTCGATGGTGACTGAAGAAATGGCACTGAACAAAGCGCTTGAGGCGGCGGATGTGAAAGTGCGCGAGACCGACCTCGGCGAATACATTCTTCAAATCAACGACAACGAGCGCCCCAGCCACATTATTGCGCCCGTGGTTCACAAAGACAAAGAACAGGTGGCGGACCTGTTTGAAAAGCATCACCATTTGCCCCGCAAAACCGACATCGCTGAAATGACCCGAGAAGCGCGTGAAATTCTGCGCCCTCAGTTTTTGGCTGCCGACATGGGTGTCACGGGCGGCAATTTCATCATTGCAGACACTGGCTCAGTGGCCTTGGTTACGAACGAGGGCAACGAAGGCATGTGCACCATTAACCCCCGCGTGCATGTGGCCATCACAGGTGTTGAAAAAGTGGTGCCCACCCTTGAAGACTTTGCCACCTTAATTCGCTTGCTACCGCGCTCGGCAACCGGGCAAAGCATTTCCAACTACGTGTCGTTGTTAACTGGCCCAAAGCGGGAAGGCGACCTGGATGGTCCCGAACACATGTATTTTGTGATTCTGGATGGTGGGCGTACTGGCTTGCTCGGTGGCGAGTTTGAAGAAATGCTTCGCTGTATCAAGTGCGGTGCTTGCATGAATCACTGCCCGGTGTATCAAAAAATTGGTGGTCATGCCTACGGTTGGGTTTATCCCGGCCCGATGGGATCGGTTCTTACGCCAAGTTACACCGGTATTGAAAAAGCGCTTGATTTGCCGCAGGCGGCCACTTTGTGCGGCGAGTGCCATGTGGTGTGCCCTGTGAAAATTCCGCTGCCCGATTTGCTGCGCAAATTGCGAGAGCAGCAGTTTTCAAGGGGGCTTCGTCCATGGCAGGAAAAAGCAGCATTCAAGGTGTGGGCTTTTGTGGCACAGCGGCCTGCGTTGTATCGCGTATTGTCACGCATGGGCATTAAGGCCATGGCATGGTGGGGAAAACGCAAAGGCGGTATACACAGTTTGCCGGGTGTCAAGGGTTGGACTGATCAACGTGACTTTCCCGTGCCCACGGGTGAAACCTTTTCAAATCTGTATCAGCAACGCAAGAACAAGTAGATTTATAACTCACATTCAGCAAGGTGAATGCCTGAGAACAAGGAGCGGCTTTCCGAAAGCCGCTCCTTTTATTTTTTTCTCATCTTCACTTTGCAATTTACATGGATGGTGGCAGCGCATTCAGTCACCAGTTCAGGGCCTTTGTAAATGAGGCCTGTGTATATTTGAACCAGCTTTGCACCCGCGCGAATTTTCTCCACGGCATGCTCACCGCTGGAAATACCGCCCACGCCAATGATTGGAATGTCGTCGCCCAACTCTGCGTACAAACGCTTGATCACGTGGGTCGACTTCTCCAGCACGGGTGCTCCGCTTAGGCCACCTTGCTCCTCGCCATGGGGAAGGCCAGCCACGCTGGTTTTGTCGATTGTGGTGTTGGTTGCAATAACACCGTCAAAACTGAAATGGGTGAGCCGCTTGGCAATCGCATCAATTTGATCGTCATCCAGATCGGGGGCAATTTTCAAGGCCATGGGTTTGTACAAGCCATGTTCATCGGCCAAGGCTTTTTGTTTTTCTTTCAGTGAGCCCAATAAAATATCGAGGCTGTCGCCGCCTTGCAGGTCGCGCAGGTTTTTGGTGTTCGGTGAAGAAATATTGACTGTGATGTAGCTCGCGTAGGGATACACCGCTTCCAGCGCGGCCAAGTAATCATCTGTAGCATTTTCAACCGGAGTAAGCGCATTCTTTCCAATATTGATCCCCAATACACCCGGGTAATTGCTGGCCTTTACATTCTTTATTAACGTGTCCACGCCCTCGTTGTTAAAGCCCATGCGGTTAATCAATGCATTGGCTTTGGGCAGCCGAAACAGCCTTGGTTGCGGGTTGCCGGGTTGCGGTTTGGGCGTTACCGTACCTACTTCAAGAAAACCAAAACCCATCAGGCCCAATTCGCTGATGTAAGCGGCGTCTTTGTCCAGGCCGGCTGCCAGGCCCACTCGGTTCGGGAAGTCGATACCCATGACCTTTACGGGGTCAGCAACCGCCTTGGGTGAAAAAAACTTGAGCAAACCGAGCTTGCGCAGCATTTGCAGATTGCTGAAAGTAATGTGGTGTGCTTTCTCGGGATCAAGGGAAAACAGGGCAGGGCGAACAAGCGAATAGGGAAGCAGCATGGCGGTTTTCAGACACCGGTAATTTGGATGGAATAGCCCGCATTGTAACGGGGAAACTACGGGCTTGATTAGCGGCTTGGTTCAGGCGAGGGCTGCCACACGTTGTCCTGGAGAATTTCTGCCGAGGAAAAGCGTGCCTTGTAAGCCATTTTCTCGCTTTCCTTGATCCAGTAACCCAAATACAGGTAAGGAAGTTCGAGGTCCCGACATTGCTCAATTTGCCAAAGTACGCCATAGACTCCCAGGCCGCTTCGTTCCTCAGGATCGAAGAAGGTATACACCGAGGACAGCCCATCGGTAAGGATGTCAATGATGGACACCATCACCAACTTACCGTCAGGGTTTCGGAATTCAACCAAGCGGGAATTTACCCGGGTTTGCAGCAAAAATTGGGAATACTGTTCACGGCTGTCTTCATCCATCCCGCCACCGTGATGGCGGGCCGACTGGTATTTCAGGTACAAAGCGTAGTGTTCGGAATTGAAGTGCAGGCGTTGTACGCTGGGTTTCAGGCTTGCAAAAGTCTTTGCAGTGCGTCGCTGGCTTCGATTGGTGTGAAACTGGGATACTTTCAAGCGCAGGGGCTTGCATGAATTGCAACCGTCGCAATGGGGCTTGTAGGTGAACAGGCCGCTGCGACGAAAACCCATGCGAACCAACTCGCTGTATACATCGGCGTTGATTAAGTGGCTTGGGGTTGCCACCTGCGACCTGGCCAAACGATTGTCCAGATAGCTGCAGGGGTAGGGTGCAGTCGAATAAAACTGCAAGGTAGAGAAGGGCAGTTCCTTAGGTCTGGTCATACGTCCATTTAAGTTCGCGGGGTTCCCAATTCAAGGTGGGTTGCACAATGGAATTCGCCATTTCAGTCTCAAACACCTTTCTGCTTACCGTGCGGGCACCCATTGACATCAAATGCCCGGTAGCCTGCTGGCAGTCAATTATGTGCACATTCTGAGATTTTAGCCAATACACAAAATGAGCGAAGGCCACTTTGGATGCATCGGTTTGCGTTGCAAACATGCTTTCACCGTACACCATTTTACCCAAGGCCACGCAATACAGGCCGCCGATGAGCTGGTCGCCTTGCCAGTGTTCAATCGAGTGGGCCAAACCGCGCTGGTGAAGCGTTGTGTAAGCCGCAATCACTTCTTCGGTAATCCAGGTGCCGTCCTGGCCCGGTCTGGGCGCTGCGCAGGCACGCATCACTCTCTCAAAGGCGGTATTCAGGCGAATGGCGCTTCCCGGGGTGCCGTGCATTTTGCGTATCGCCTTGGCCAGCGAGCGGTGTAGCTTGAATTCAGCGGTATACAACACTGCGCGTGGGGAGGTGCTCCACCAAAGCACAGGTTCACCTTGGGAATACCATGGAAATATGCCCCGTGCATAACTCGCTTCAAGCCAGTCCGCATTGATTTCCATGCTGGCTGCAAGCAGGCCAGGCGGATACTCTAGCGCTAGTGCAGTGCTGGGGAATTCGCCTGGAGAGTCCAGCCAGGGTATGGTGGTTTTTGTCATCCGGCCTTGAATTGCGAATCAGTCCAGTCCGTGTGATCGAACACATCGCCCGTGTGCAGGGTATACCGTCCTGCTTTTCGGTCTGCAAAAAACAGGGTCAGTGTTTTTGACACAGTTTTAAAGGCCAGTTCATCCCACGGAATTTCTTCTTCGGAAAACAGTTTCACATCCAGGCTTTCTTCACCCGCACAGAAGGTGGGGGTGGGCATCTCGGCGCGGAAAAAAATATGAACCTGTTCAGCGCGAATTACATCGAACATGGTGAACAGAGGGCCCAATTTGATTTGAGCACCAGCTTCTTCCAGTGTCTCGCGGGCGGCACCCTGATGTGTGGTTTCGTTCAGCTCCATGAAGCCTGCAGGCAGGGTCCAAAAACCGTGGCGGGGTTCAATCGCTCGCTTGCAAAGCAAAACCTTGCCCTGATAGGTTGGAATGGTGCCAACTACAATCTTCGGGTTTACGTAATGAATTGCGCCACATCCTGGGCAACAACTTCGTTCTCGGTTGTCGCCGGCAGGAATGCGAAGTTCAAGCGGGGTGCCACATGTGCTGCAGTATTTCATTTGTTGTTTGCTTCTATTTTTTTGAAAAAATCACTTGCAGTGTAACCGACAAATATGTGTATAATTCGGGCTGCTCAAATTGCTGAGGCAATGCAGGCAGAAGGCAAAAAGAATTAAAAGTTTTGCATTAAAGTTTCAACAAATCGTATTAAATACAGTTGACAACTTAAGCGGAATAATTAATAATCTCGGTCTTCGCTTCGGGGGTATAGCTCAGCTGGGAGAGCGCTTGCATGGCATGCAAGAGGTCAGCGGTTCGATCCCGCTTACCTCCACCAAAGCACACGGTTTTAGGTCCCCATCGTCTAGAGGCCTAGGACACCGCCCTTTCACGGCGGTAACACCGGTTCGAATCCGGTTGGGGATGCCAAATTTGGCACAAAACGCTTCTCACCCACAGGGTCAGAAGCGTTTTTTATTTACGGCTGCGAGGTGACCATGGGTCCGATCTGGAACAAAGCAGTTTTCTTCGCACTGGCTGCAGTTGTTTTGCCAGTCATTCAAGGTTGTGCAGTAGTAAGCGCCACAGCAGGCGCTGCCATTTCAATTACCGGGGCCGTTGTGTCAACCGGCATCAAGGTCACAGGCGCGGTTGTGGAAGCTGGCATTGATGCGGTCAGCGATGATGACGAAGAACTCGACGAGTAAAGCCACCCCATTTAAAGCTTGCTCACCACCAGCTCTTGATTGAGTCCCCACCTTCCTATCGTTTACCCCAACCACTAGGGGATATCCGAACTTATTCACTGCACTTTGGTCTGGTTGAAGGTACTTTCATACGTGATAACCTTTCTCGTCACATTCGCAGTGGAGCCTCTGGCTTGATCAAACGTCTGGTTTATTTTCTTGTTCTCGTTCTCTTGTTGGGGGCTGCCTACTCAGTTTCTCAAACACTGCTGGGAAATTCATCTGCCAATGCGCCCAATCAGGGCAGCAAAGGCGCAGCGCCCAAGGTCTTGGTCGAGGTTGTAAAGCTTGAGTCCACCGCAAGTTCTTTTGGTGCCATTGCAACCGGCTGGGCCGACAAATCCGCAGAAATCTTTGCCATCGTGGATGAGAAAGTCACTCAGGTTTTGTTCAAGCCACAGCAAAAGGTAAAAAAGGGCGAATTACTCGTTCAACAAGACGATCGAGAAGAACAGTTGGCGCTTCGGCTTGCGGAAGTACAGCTGAAGAACACCAAAAGCTTGCTGGACAGATACAAACAAGCAGTGGGCAAGGGGGCGGTGCCACAAACCCAAGTTGATTCAGCCCAAGCCGATTACGAGGCTGCACAAGTGGCTGTTGATCAAGCGAAACTTGCTATTTCAAACCACCAAATTCGTGCTCCTTTTGCCGGTGTTGTCGGAATTACCGATATTGACCCTGGTCAACGTATAGGCCCCGGCGTATTGGTCACCGGTGTGGATTCCCGTGAAGTTATTTATGTGGATTTTGAGGTGCCTGAGGCCTTGGTTGGTCAATTGAGTGCCAGCAAAATGGATCAAATTGAAGTGCTTGCCAGCACGCCTTCTGTACCTGGCCAGGAATTCAAGGCGCGTGTGGTTGCCTTGGACAGTCGTTTGAATGCTGAAAAGCGATCGCTGCGCGTTCGGGCAAATATCAGCAATCCCGATGACTTATTGCGCCCTGGCATGTCGTTCGCAGTGCAAATGGCAGTAAAGGGGCAAATGCTCGCCTCGGTGCCAGAAATTGCTTTGCAATGGGACAGGGAAGGCTCTTATGTCTGGATGATTCGAGAGGGAAAAGCCGACCGTGAAAACGTGCGCGTGGCCGACCGGCGTCAGGGCCGTGTGTTTCTCGATGGCAACATCAAAGAGGGTGAATCTGTGGTGGTTGAAGGTGGTTTGCGGCTTGCAGAAGGCGTAGTTGTCGAACAGGTTGAGGATCCCTTGCAATGAGTCGCGCCACCGACGGTTTAACCGCACTGGGTTTGAAAAGACCCGTGTTGATCGTGGTGCTGAATTTGTTGATTATGCTTGCGGGTATTGTCAGCATGTTTGGCGTTGAGGTGCGGGAGTTACCTGACATTGACAGGCCCGTGGTGCTTGTGCGAGCGGTTTATCAAGGTGCTTCGCCCACCACCATGGACGCGGAAGTGACCTCCAAAGTGGAAGGTGCCGTGGCCAGAGTCTCTGGCGTCTTGCGCATTCAAAGTTCAAGTGAGGAAAACAATATGCGCGTGCGCATGGAGTTTTCTCCGGACATTGATGTAAACACCGCTGCCAACGATGTGCGGGAGGCTATAAGCCGAATTACCAATCAACTGCCTGAGAACCTTGACCAGCTTTTGGTGATCAAGGCCGATGACGATGCACGGCCTGTGGTTCAGCTTGCTGTGTACAGCAATACCTTGGCTATGCAGGATCTGGCTGAACGGGTTGAGCGAGATTTGGTACCTGCTTTTGTGTCCATCGAGGGTGTGGCTGACGTGCCATTGAATGGCAGTCAACCCCGCGTACTGCGAGTGCTTCTAGACCCGGCCAAATTGGCCCGGTACGGCATGGTAGCCACTGACGTACTGACCAGCCTTGAAACCATGAATCTCGATGTACCGGCAGGCAGTTACCTGTCGGGCAAGCAAGAGTTGCTGGTGCGTGCAAATGCCTCCACCATCGACACTGAGGCAATTAATTCTATTTTGATAAAAAATGGCGTACGGGTTCGCGATGTGGCCGAGGTGTACTACGGCCCCATGTCGGCTGAATCGTATTCTTTGCTGAATGGCCGGGCTGTGGTTGGCATGGGAGTATTGCGGCAGGCTGGTGGTAATACCATCGCCATTGCCAGCGATGTGAAAAAGCGCATGGCTGAAATCAATGCGCAGTCCAAAGACTTGCAAGTGATCATGATTTCCGACGACTCGGTTTTCATCAAAGGTGCTTTGCAGGAAGTATTGATGTCCCTGGTGTTCGCGGTAGTCGTCGTGTTGATCGTGATTGCCCTGTTTCTTGGGCAGTGGAAGGCAGTGCTGATTCCTGCGGTAACCATGCCAGTGTCACTCGTGGGCACTCTGGCCGCAATCTGGCTGGCCGGTTTCTCGGTCAACATGTTGACCTTGCTTGCTTTGGTGTTGGCCACTGGCTTGATTGTCGACGATGCGATTGTGGTCCTTGAAAATATTCAACGCCGCAAAAAACTGGGTGAAAGCATTACCGTGGCTTCGGTGTTGGGCACACAGCAGGTTTTCTTTGCGGTCATCGCAACCACTGCCTCTTTGGTAGCCGTGTTTTTGCCCATCGCTTTTTTGCCGGGTGAAACAGGGCGCCTGTTTCGGGAGTTCGGCATGGTCCTGTCCATGTCGGTGATTATCAGTACTTTTGTTGCCTTGAGTTTGTGCCCCATGCTGGCTGCCAAATTGTTGAAAGACGATGTGCCCGCAACAGGTCAAACCGCTCGAATAATGGGCCCACTCCAGGGTTTTGGTGATCGAATAGCCAATGCCTACTTTCGCACTTTGGATGGTTTCTTGAAACATCGCCTGGTGTTTTTGCTTGTCTTCCTGGGTGTTGCAATTGCGGGTGGTCTGACATTCACTTTGTTGAATCAGGAATTGGTTCCTCCAGAAGACAGGGGGCGCCTTGTGGTGGATTTCACCGGGCCCGACGGCGCTTCTCTTGAATACAGTGGTAGGCAGGGGCAAATCGCCGAGAACATCATGAGGCCCTATCAAGAGCAGGGACTGATCACCGACATGTTCACGATTGTAGGTCGATACGACAAAAATCGTGTGGCCATACAAGCCAATTTGTCAGACTGGAGCCAGCGCGACACCACTCAGCAGGAGCTCGCGGCCAAATTGAGCAAGGAGTTGTCCAGTATTCCTGGTGCTCAAGTGCGTTTTCAAAATGAAAGCAGCTTGAACATTCGTGGTGGCGGCGGCGGTTTGCAAATTGCTTTGCTGGGCGACGACTACGATGTTTTGGCCAACAATGCAGATTCGCTGGCGGATGCCTTGATCAAGCAGATTGATGCGGTTCAGGATGTACGCGTTCAGTATGACACCTCCCAGCCTGAACTTGGATTTGAAATCGATCGCGAGAAGGCCAGTGATTTGCAGGTGCCGGTGAGCCGTATTACACAAACTTTGCAAATCATGGCTGACGAATACCAGTTGCTGGATCTCAGTGTTGGGGATCAGGCCGTGCCAGTGATGCTGGGCTCCAGCAATGGCAGCCTGAATTCGCCATTTGACTTGCTGAACATATACACCAGTAGCGACACCGGGCAACTGGTACCCCTTGCTTCAATGATCAAGGTGCAAGAAAGGGGTGTGGCTGCAGAACTTGACCGACATGCACAGCGTAGGGCAGTTGAACTGAACATAGGCATACCGCCAGGTACCGACCTTGGCACCACCATGCAACAAATACGCGCTGTTGCAGATAGTACTTTGCCATCTTCGGCCACATTGATTTTTCTGGGTGAAGCCGCCACCCTGGAAGAAACTTCCAATGAAATGTTGATCACTTTTGCCGTGGCGTTGATTGTGGTGTTTCTGGTGTTGGCGGCGCAGTTTGAAAGTGTTGGCAGTGCTTTGGTGGTGATGTTTACCGTGCCGTTTGGCTTGGCTGCAGCAGTGTTTGCCCTGTTGATTACCAACCAGTCGCTCAATTTGTTCAGTCAAATTGGCTTGGTGTTGCTGATTGGCTTGATGACCAAGAATGCGATTTTGCTGGTTGAACTGATGGATCAGCTTCGCGATGAGGGGCACAGCATTGAATCGGCCATTCGTGAGGGGGCGCGTATGCGACTTCGCCCGATTGCGATGACGGTGCTTTCTACCTTGTTGGGTGTGTTGCCCTTGGTGTTGACTTCAGGCCCTGGTGCAGAGGCACGAGAGGCGATTGCCTGGGTTGTGTTGGGCGGTTTGGGATTGTCTACCCTGTTTACATTATACCTGGCACCCATGGGCTACAGTTTTATTGCACCTTACATGAAGCCAAGGGCGCACGCCGCAGAGATGTTGGACAAGGAGATTGAAGAATACGAGGCCAGTGTGAAAAAGGGTGAGGTGAAGGCATGAAGCGCACTGCCTGGATGATTGGTCTGGTATTGCCGCTGGCTTTGTTGTCGGGATGTGCTGTTACTGCGCCTGAGCTGCCCAAATCTTCGACGAAACCACCTGAAAAATTTGTAGCGCAAAATATTCTTCAGAATCTAAGCAGCGTGAAAGACGCTGGCGTGGCAGGTGTGCGTTGGTGGGAGGGTTTTAACGACTCTGTTTTGAATGAGCTGGTTAGCACGAGCATACAAAACAATTTCCAAATCGCTTCGGCTGCAGCGCGTGTCAGGGAAGCCCGCGCGCTGCTACAACTAAGTGAGGCTGGTGATTCTTTGCTGGTTGAACTGGATGCCGAGGTCAGTGGCCAAAAATCAGATCGAAACAGCAACACCCCCAACAATTCGGGTAGCAACAATGCACGGGATGAACGCAGTGCTTTGTTGGGTTTGGGTTTTGTCTTGCCAATTGATTTGGCTGGTCGGGTTGAGCAGGAAGTTCGAGCAGCGGCAGCCAATTTGATGGCCGAGCAAGCTGGTTTGCGCGCGCAAATTATTCAAACCAGCACAGCCGTAGCCCAAGAGTATTTGAGTTTGCGTGGCAATCAAAAACAATTGGCGATGTTGCGTGAATCTGTTGAGTTGCAGGAAAAAACGCTGGCCATTGTTCAAGCTCGATTTGAAAGTGGTTTGTCACCCGAGCTGGACGTTCGGCGAGCTGAAACTTCAGTCGAAAATCTGCGAGCGAGTATTGCCCCATTGCAACAGGCACTGCAAGACTCCCGTCACCGTTTGGCGACCCTGAGTGGTCAATTTCCGGGGGCTTACGAGCAATTGCTCAGGCCTGAAGGCGATTTGCCAGAGTACGGCTTGGGCATTCCGGCGAGCGTGCCTTTTCAGGTAGTACAAGCACGCCCGGATGTTCAATTGGCGCAGGCCCGGTTTGCACAGGCGGCCGCTGATGTAGGCGTGGCACAAGCTGATTTCTACCCCAGTATCGAATTGATGGCCAACATACAAATTGGCAGTACCGCGATCAATTCAAACCCCGCGACCAGCATATTGATCGGTTCTTTGGCCGCTTTGTTGAATCAAGTGGTATACGACGGTGGCGCACGCGACGCTCGATTGAATGCGGCCGTGGCCCGTGCTGAGGGGGCGTTGGCCGAGTACGAGCAGGTGCTGAGAGTAGTTACCCAAGAGGTTGAAAATTCCTTGACTGCGATTGACTCCTCCGCATCACGCCAAACTGCGCTCGGCAAGGCAGTTGTATCGAGTAAACGGAGCTTTGAGCAGGCAGATGCCCTGTACCAGTTGGGCTTGGTGAGTTTTCTGGATGTGGTGGATGCACAGCGTGTGTATGCCAACGCCGAACAGGCCCTGGCCACGGAACAAACCAATTACGCCACCTTGATTGCTGGCTTGTTCCGTGCACTTGGTGTGCAGTCGTAATTAAAACCGTTCGGTGAAGCCAATCCCGAAGAAGTGGGTGTCCAGTTGCACATTGCCCTGAAAGTCGCCACCGCGTACTTCGGCGGGTGTAATACCGGTGTTGTTACCAACAGGCGCGGGATCTGTGTCCAGTTTTTGGTAGGCAAAGTGAATGCTGGTGTCACGGCTTAAATCGAACTGACCACCAAAAGCAAAATACTGTCGATCACTGTCTGGCAAAATCGTGATTCGGGTGGCATCGTCAATCACGCTGTTTTCAATCGCATAGCCCGCTCGCAACGTCAGCCTTTTGTACAGCTTGTAATTCAAGCCAACTCTGTACGACTCTGCTGCTACAAAATTTTGCGGGATGTTTTCCAGCGTTCGACCATTGCTTTCACGTACAAAATTCAAGGTTGTTACCGAGAAATCCTGGCGCGTGTAGGTGGCCATCAAATCCAGTTTGGGTGTGGCGTGGTGAAACACGGAGAGGCGAAGCTCATCGGGCAGCGATATTTCCTGCTTGATGATTTGTTCTGGTGCCAAATCCCCGGCTGCCTGCGGACCGTTTACACCCAAGGCACCAAACGCCAAGTTGTTGATCAGGCTGTCGCTATTCAGGAACGCGCGAAACGCGGCTTGCTCGGGTGAGTCATCAAGCTTGAACTTGCCACGGTTGCCCGTGAATTCGGTTTTCGGTCGATAAGAAATACCCACGCGTGTGTTTTTTGTGGGCTCCCACAGGCCACCCAGCTGTGCGTTGAATGCCCAGCCAAACATGCGCAAACCCGCGTTGCTTTCACCGGGAATGGGTGGGGCTCCAATAAGCGCACCTGCAGGCCCTTCAAGAAGCGCAGCAGAACCCGGGGCCAAGGCTTCTACAGCCTCGCGGTAATTCAGCTTCAACTTGATGGACTGAAAGTAACGCTCATAAGAACCGTTCAAACCCCAAGACAAAGTCGGGCTTAACTTGTAACCAAAGCCAAGGTTCAGGCGGGTCACTTTGAAGTCAATATCGCGGCCTTGATTGCGTCCCGGGAAATTTTCATCGTAATGAATCACCAGGCCATGAGAGGCAGAAGCGCCAAAGCCCATCACCAGTTTTTCGTTGATTGGAATCGCAATAAACAGGTTGGGTGCAAGCGCGCCAGCGTCATAGCCGTCTTTGCGACTGAACACCTGACCATTTTGGCCCTGTGGCGCACCGGAGTCTGCACCATCGTTGTTTTGTGTGGATGTGTAATCGGTACCAATCGTGACTACGGCAGCGCCTTGGGTCAATTCAGCGCGTTTAAACCGGGTCAGGGCGGCTGGGTTGGCGAACAAAACCGATGCATCACCAGCCTCGGCAGCTTGCCCTGCCGACGCATTTCCCATGGCACTGATGCTTGTGGCGTCAAATGCAGTACCGCCAGCGTGGGCGGAAGTGCAATAGACCACGCTCAACAACAGGGCAGTGGACACACGGTTTAATGGAAAAAAGGAATCCGTTCTTCGGGCAGAAGAATTCATGGGTATTGTCTCCGGTATTGTGGTCAATGCACTTGCGAGGGGTGGTCGCTCGAAGTAGTGACTTTTATGTAGTCATTTCAGTGTATCACCAAAGCGAAAAAATGTTACTTTCAAGTATTGAAGTAGATTGGTCACTCTAAAAGCTGGCTTTGGGCTTGATTCCTGGCCCTAAACGTGCAGCCCACCCGCAATGGGGTTAGTCCAATCTTGCAATTCAGTAAAACTCAAGGTGACCGTTAATTGAAGTAAGTAAAATTCTGTACTGAAGGGGTGTGTCATGGCGCGTATCGGCTCAAAACAGCTTGCTTTGATGGCACTCGCTTTGACGACCGGGTGTTTTTACCTGGGGGGCATAAATGCCGCTGAGCCACTTGCCCTGAAGGTGAGCGGCAAACTGGGAAAACATGGAATTGCACCTTTCCACTTGCCTGATCAAGAAAGGCTTTCACCAAGCCTGTTGGGCAAAGTCAATTTGTTCCGGGGTGTCGTGGTAGACGAGGGCGCAGTTGTTCAAACCAGACTGAGTTCATCGAAAGCTGGCTTGATTGTCTCTGAAACAAAGCCTGAATCTTCAATCAAGGCAATTTACGGTGGCTTGCAAGTTTCGCTGCAAGAAAATTTGAGTCTTGTTTACACCCCTGGTCGCCTGTCCAGCGCAACACTGAACAGCGAAAGCCAAGGGCTGTATTTGCTCGCCAATCGCGGTGGTTTGGCCAATTGGTTTTTTGGTGTTCAGTCCAATTCTTATTCCACTGCCGCTGACTCACGCCGTGTTTCGAATTCTGCACAGTTTGGCGTCATCGTCGGCTTGAATTAATCCGTTTGAATGAAAAGTTTTAACTTCCATCCGCTCTGAATACGCGATTACTGCACAGTCTCGCCATGGCGACCCGAACCTTCCTTAAATGCGGTTGCGCCTTCGACAGTTTCACCCGAGGTGAGCGTATTCAAGCCAAACTCAAATTCTTCCTCAAGCGCTTCACGTTCACCAAATCCCCACTGGGTCAGTACGCTTTGTCTGTCGTTGCGCATACAGGTTTGTGGGTGTTTGCACAATAGACCTGCCAGCTCGATTGCACCCTCCAGGGCTGTGCGTTCTTTTTCCAGCCGGTTGGCCAAACCCCATGAAAAGGCTTCCACAGCGTCGACAGGGCGACCAGTCAAGATCATATCCATTGCCCGGCTTTGACCAATCAGGCGTGGCAAACGCACTGTTCCGCCATCGATCAATGGCACACCAAAGCGTCGACAAAACACACCAAATACTGCAGTGCTGTCTGCAACACGCATGTCGCACCAGGCAGCCAACTCCAGGCCGCCCGCCACGCAGTAGCCAGATACCGCGGCAATCACTGGCTTACTCAACTCCATTCGGCTTATGCCCATGGGGCCCGCACCATGTCGTTCCATTCGGTTTACACGGCTTGGGTCACCCGATGCAACAGCTTTCAAGTCTGCGCCTGCACAAAAGTTACCGCCTTCACCCGTCAAAATGGCAACGCGAGCTGTTGCATCCGTTTCAAATGATTGAAATGCTTTTTCAAGCTGGTCGGCGGTGTAACGATCGACACAGTTGCGAGCCTCGGGTCGATTGATGGAAATTTTCCAGATCTCGCCTTGCTGTAAGATCTTGATGTCGACGGGTTCTTCTGCTTTGTTGTCCATCATGCGCCCTTTGTTAGATTTTGAATTGAACACAGCCTCCAGCATACCGCGAGTTAAGTCGCAGCGGCTGCCCGCGCGTTTGGTGAGCACTCGAACCGGACTTTATTTTGAATGGGGCATGAAAGCCCGCGCAAAACTTGCTGAATCCTGCCGTATTGTTTTGTCGGATGAGGCGGCCTGGAATTTGAAAGCGGATTTGATGCGTTCAGTGTGGCGAGCCCCACCAAGCATGCAGCTTCCTGACAGCTTGCTTGGCACACAGCTTGATTTTCCCATTGAAGCAGCCAGCCTGAACGACATTCAGCGGGCCTGGACCAGTGCGATTCGCCGACGTTATGGTGGCTATGTTCTTAAACTGGCACTGCGAGTGGTGCCCAAATACACCACCTTGCTTGATTTAAGCCAAGTGGCAGCGTTTAAAACAGTGCTTCAGGAAAGGCTTGGCGAGAATATTTCTTTGGCGCCTTTACTGGCCCAAGACCGCGGCATGTGGCGCAATTTGCCCAATTGGCAGATGGTCAAAAACCGCATGTTGGCGCAAGGCATGAGCCAACAAACCTGGCGGTGGTTAACACGTCAAAAAACCGCCTACATTGCCCGAATTAACTGGGGGCAATTGAGTCACTTGAGCTGGGTGAACTTTCACGCCGCCTTGGACAGAAAAATTCCGATTTCCTGGGTCGACAAGCAAACGGCGGCTTTGCTGGGTTTCGGGGGACTAAGCACATGGCTCAGGCGCAATCACGAGAATTTGAATACGGTGGCGGCCTTGAATATTTTGCGGGGAACCCGCCTGGCGCTGGAGCGCCGTGAAAGCAACTTGAAGCTTGAGCACAGAAGAGAGCTGGAGTTGGAGGAGTTTCCTTTAATTGCAGACTGGTTGCTTGGCAGTGCGGCCAGTGCGACCAAACGCCCCGTGATTATTTCCAGAAACTGGACCTATGACACTTTAATGGCCCGGCAGGCACATTGGCATTTGGTCGAGCTTGATTTGGACTTGGGGCGTCAGAATGTATTTTGGCCAGAGATTCTTGGCATGGGCAATTTGAGTGACAACATTGAGTTTATTGAATTGAACTCGTTGAATGCTTTGCTGAGCGAAGCCAAAAAAATGCACCATTGTGTGCCGTCTTACATTGATCGTTGCATGGCAGGCGATATTTGTATTTTTCATTTGCAGATTAAAGGACACACCCCACAGCGTGGCACACTGGAATTGCGACGTGTGGGCGCCAAAGCCTGGCAAATCAGTCAGTTGAAAGGGCCATGCAATGCACCGGTTTCAAGCCAGTTGTGGAGCGCGGCTCACTTGTTGTTAAGTCGTGCGAACTAAGCTGGAGTTTAATTGTATTCAAGCTGCCTGATTGTGCCGACCCGCGTGGGCTTCTTCGGCTTCACGTAACGCTTTCCTGGCTTTGGCAGAAAACTCCGCGATCGAAATTTCGTGAATTTGAAAAATGATCATTCGGGCATACAACTCGGCCAGACAAGCGGCTTGGGGGCACAGTGTCATGGTGTCCCGGGATGAAGGATATTTTGAGCGCCAATAATTGATGGCACGTTCAAGTTCAATAATCGAAATTGGCTGTTGCGCTTGCGCTGGCATAATTACACCTGCTAGGTTATTCCTGAATTCAAGTATAAACCAAAAAGCTGTTTTTATATACAGTGAAAATTCAGAGAACGCGCTTTAAGAAATTGGCAATTTCAACCACCTCTTCACCGCAAACTGAATGGGCCATGGGGTAGATGTGCCACTGAACATCAACACCTTTGCTTTGCAGCAACTTGACTGCCTTTTCACCGCGCTCCATGAGCACGATGTTGTCTTGCTCGCCGTGAGCCGCCAGCAATGGAATACCCAGATTGATCGGGTTTAATTCAGCATCCAGCGTGTTTTCGCAAGGCAGGTAAGTAGACAAGGCAATCAAGCCTGCCAGTTTGTGGCGTGTACGCAAACCAAGCTGGTAAGTAATTGCACCACCTTGTGAAAAGCCGGCCAGCACAATTTGTTCGGGCTTGAAACCCAATGCAATCTGGTCTTCAATCAATTGTTCAATGGTGGCCTGGCTTTGTCGTATTCCGCCCTCATCTTCCTGACGTTGCAAATCAACATTTTTAATGTCATACCAAGCGCGCATCACATAACCGCCATTGATACTGACCGGAATTTTAGGCGCATGAGGAAACACAAAGCGGGTGTTGGGCAAACCCATTTGCTCAAGCTCTTTGACAATGGGTACAAAGTCGTAGCCGTCTGCGCCCAAGCCATGCAACCAAACCACACAGCCCGTGGGTTGTGGGCCGGTTTCAACAACAACGCATTCAATCTTTGAGTTCATGCTCACGATACACTTCCTTCAGTGGGCTTTCGCAAGGCGGATTTTGGACGAAACGCCTTGATCACGGCTTCATTGGTTTCCATATACGGGCCGCCAATCAAATCGATGCAATAAGGCACGGCGGCAAAGATACCTTTCACAAGGCTATTGCCTTCCGTGTCTTTCAAACCTTCCAGGGTTTCTGCGATGGCTTTGGGTTGGCCAGGTAAATTCAAAATCAGGCTTTCACCACGAATTACAGCCACCTGGCGAGACAATATCGCGGTTGGTACAAAATGCAGGCTGATTTGCCGCATTTGCTCGCCAAAACCCGGCATCTCCTTGTGAGCCACAGCCAAGGTCGCTTCAGGTGTTACATCACGCTTGGCGGGGCCGGTGCCACCCGTGGTGCAAATCAAATTGCACTTGTGTTCATCGGCCAGTTTCTTCAAGGCGTTTTCAATCTCGGCCTGTTCATCTGGAATCAGCACCTCAACAAACTCAATCGGGTTCAGCAACGCGTTTTGAAGCCAGGCTTTAAGGCTCGGAATGCCTTGATCCTGGTAAACACCAGCTGAGGCACGATCGCTCACTGACACCAAGCCAATTTTTACGGCATCAAAACTCATGATTCGCCTCCGTCCGCATCTTGCTCGGCTTTCTCTTCGATCAAACGGTAAATGATCTGAAACAACTGTCGAAAATTTCGGGGAGCTTTTTTGGCGACACGTTCCTGCACTGCCTGCCTGATGATCGGGTTCAGGTTTTCCCGCGCCGCGGCGGGGTAGCTTTCAATGAACGTAGCCAACAGGCCAGGCTCTTCAATCAGGCGGTCGCGCCACTGTTCTGCCGCATGCAGGTGGAGCACCTTCAGTTTTTGCTCAACGGTCTCGCCATTCACCCAGGCTTGCACTTCCTCGTGCTCTTCGTCACGCATCAGTTTGCCAATAAACTGCATTTGCCGCTTTTTAGCGCCAAATGATTTGCACTTGTGAAATTCTGCGATCTCGATAAGCAGGCGCTCACCAATCGGTGCCCGCTTGACTTTGTCATAGGGCATTTCGCACAAGGTTTTGCCCAAATCTTGCAGGGCCAGCATGTCTCGCTTCACTGAGGACTTGCTGGGGCGATCATATTCTTCAAACTCGCCCTGTTTGTCGTTTTCTGGTTCCATGGGCTGTATATTAGCCATTTTTGGCAGCACTTTTCGCAGGGCAATATGGGCTTTAGCTTTAAATCCGAGACATTTCAGGAATTAACCGAATACGCATTGAAAAAAGCCAAATCACTGGGTGCGACCGATTGCGCGGTCGATATCAGCGAAGCGGTGGGCCAGTCGGTCAGCGTGCGCATGGGTGAAATCGAAACCATTGAACACACACGTGACAAAAGCTTTGGCGTCAGCGTGTTTAAAGGCAAGAAAAGGGGCAATGCCTCTTCGTCTGATTTCTCGCTGGAAGCAATTGATTCTGCGATTCGAGCAGCGCTGGACATTGCGAAGTACACCGCTGCGGATAAATTCGCAGGTCTGCCCGATGAGGAAAACATCTCAAGACGGCACCGTGATCTTGATTTGTATCATCCGTGGAATTTAAGCACTGCCAAAGCAGTCGAGAAAGCCCTGGCCATGGAACAGGCGGCGTTTGATGTCAGCAAGCAGATTCGAAATTCTGACGGTGCCAATGTGTCCACCGAATCTGGGCATTTTTATGCAGCCAACAGCAAGGGCTTCAAAGGTGGCTATCCATATTCGCGTCACTCATTGTCTGTTTCGCCGATTGCGCAAGCCAAGAAGTCGAAAGACAGCCCAATGCAGCGCGATTTCTGGTATTCCTCGGAACGCAAGGCCAAAGACCTGGCCAAGCCCGCAAAAATTGGCGCCTATGCTGCACAACGAGCCTTGGCCCGCTTGGGTTCTAAACCAATTACCACCCGCAATTGCCCTGTAATTTTTGAAGCTCCCATCGCGGCAAGTTTGGTAAGCCATTATGTGGGTGCGGTGTCGGGCTCCTCCCTTTATCGCAAAACCAGTTTCTTGTTGAATTCATTGGGCAAACTCGTTTGGGCCCCGCACATCACCATCAAGGAAGACCCGTTCATTGAAGGTGCGCACGGCAGTTCACCTTTCGATGAAGAAGGAGTAAAGGTAAAGGCCCGTACAGTGGTGAAAAAGGGCGTTTGCAACGGCTACTTTCTTTCAAGTTACTCGGCTCGAAAATTGGGCATGGAAACCACCGGCAACGCGGGTGGCACGCACAACCTTATTCTCAGCTCGACCAAAACAGTCTCGGGCGGCCTTGACGCACTGCTCAAAACCATGGGTACGGGCTTGTTGGTTACCGAGATGATGGGGCAGGGTGTGAATGGTGTGACTGGCGATTATTCGCGTGGTGCCTTTGGCTATTGGGTGGAAAACGGCATCATTGTTCACCCGGTTGAGGAAATTACAATCGCAGGTAACTTGAAAGACATGCTGGCCAATATTGTGGCCGTGGGCGACGATGCGTATTGGCGCGGCAGTAAACATGTGGGCAGTATTTTGATCGAATCCATGACCGTTGCAGGGAATTAAAGCAAACAAGGAGACCAAGCAATGGAACGTCGTTCCTTTCTCAAAAAAGCGGGTTTGGGAGCAGCCGCCACCGCAACAGCGGCTTCAGGAACAGCCGCATTCGCCGCCGATGGCCCCAGTGTGCGCTGGCGCCTCACCTCCAGTTTCCCCAAAAGCCTGGATGCGCTGTGGGGCGCTGCACCTCAGTTGGCCAAGCGCGTGTCTGAATTGACCGGTGGCAAGTTCGACATTCGCCCTTTTGCGGCTGGCGAAATTGTGCCTGGCCTGCAAGTGCTGGACGCAGTGCAGCGTGGCACGGTGGAGTGTGGGCACACAGCTGGCTACTACTACGTGGGCAAAGATGCTGCGTTCGCATTTGAAGCTGGCTTGCCCTTTGGTTTGACCGCTCGCCAACAAAACGCATGGCTTTATCACGGTGGTGGTTTGCAAATGACCCGTGAGTTTTTGAAAGACTACAACATCATCAATTTTCCTGGCGGTAACACAGGCACCCAAATGGGCGGCTGGTGGCGCAAGGAAGTCAAAAACCTGAACGATCTGAAAGGTTTGAAAGTTCGAATTCCGGGCTTTGGCGGGAAGATCATGGCGGCCTTGGGCGCAGTGCCACAAACCATAGCCGGTGGCGATATTTACCCGGCATTGGAAAAGGGCACGATTGATGCAGCAGAATGGGTTGGGCCATATGACGATGAAAAACTGGGTTTTCAAAAAGTGGCCAGGTTTTATTATTACCCTGGATTTTGGGAGCCAGGCCCTTCATTGAGTTTTTATGTCAATCTGGACGCCTGGAGCAAACTGCCCAAGAGTTATCAGGCTGCGTTGGAAGTAGCCGCGGCCGAGGTGAATATCACCATGACGGCGGAATATGATGCCAAAAACCCGGCTGCATTGAACCGATTGATTCAATCGGGAGCGCAACTTCGAATATATCCCCGCGATATTCTGGATGCCGCCTACAAGGAAGCCGAAAAGCTTTACGCCGACGAATCCAAAAACAATCCAAAATTCAAGAAAATATTCACATCGTGGAATCGTTTCCGCAACGACCAGAACAACTGGTTCCGGGTTGCTGAAAATTCCATGGCCTCATACATACCCAGATCGAAGTAAGTTTTTGACCTACGCAAGAGGGGTCAGATATAAAGAGCGGCTGACTGGCCGCTCTTTTTCGTTTAATGGAACCAAAAGCCTGGCACAAGTCACCCAACGCAGTGTCGCCCCTATCGGGGTTGTTCGCACTTCTTTTGGCTGTCGTAATGAATGGCAAGGGCACTATTCACTTCTGAACGACGGCTTCTGACACTTGACTTGTATGGGACAAATTTATGTCGACTCCTAATCAACTACGCGTATTTATTATTGATGATCACCCAATCATTGCCATGGCTTTGCGCGACATCATGAATTCGCGCTATACCGACCTTGAGGTCAAGCTGTTCAGTCGCATCGGGCCCGCGCTTGAGCACAGCCGTTTCGAGCAACCAGACCTTGTACTGCTTGACTTGGGCTTGCCTGATATGGCGCCAGAAAAAGTACTGGAAACCGCGCTGGAAACTTTTGATTACAGCCGCACGCTGGTCATTTCTGGCAATGAAGAGATTTTGGGTGACATGGCCGATGAATACCCTGAAACGGAATTTGTATCCAAAGGCATTACCCAAGATCGCGTGCTTAGTGTGTTGGACAGTATGGTTTTGCGTTTGCGCCGCAACAACTGGACCGATCAAATCAGTCAAAAAACGCAAGCCGCAAGCGGGTTCACGATTGGTCAGCGAATGGCCCGAATCACTGAGCGGCAAGTGTCTGTGTTGTACCGAATTGCCAAAGGCGAGTCCAATCATGAAATCGCCCAGAATTTGGGTCTGTCTCCTGAAACGGTGAAAACCCACGTTCGAAGCATTCTGGCCCGCCTGAATGCCCGAAATCGCCTGGAGGCCGCAATGCTTTACCGAGCCTGGCAGGAACAAAAAACCGACGAGGTTTATTCCGATTAAGCTGCACTTCATGAGACAAATCAACCGGCTTAGTGCATGGGTACAGCAACACTACGATGCATGCTTGCTGGCATCCCTGTGTTTGTTGCCTTTGTCTTTTCAATTGATGGGCCTGGACACTGGGGCTCAATCCCAGTTGGCTTATATTGCCTTCATCAGCGGGTGCCTGCTCAATGCCAAAGTGTCCTGCAGGCGTGCCTTTCGGGTGCCGCCCACAGAAAAACTCTGGTTTCTGGTTTTTGCTTCAGCTTTCGGTGGCTGGGTGTTGTCGCTGAACTGGCAGCACCTCAGCTTTGCGGTGTTGTGCTGGGTTTCACCGTTTACGCTGCTGGCAGTTTTATTGGAAAGGCAGCACCGGTACAGCATTGCAAAACAACGGATTCAAAACCGGCGAACCCAGCAAGCCCGGTGGCGAAATGCAAAACACAGTGTGCTCAGCGAATGGAAAGACAGGTTGCGCTGGCTGGCTGGTGTTCAGCATGACATGCGTCAGCCCTTGCATGCACTGGGTTTGTTGGTGGGTCACCCCTCGCTGGATACTTTCCATCAACATGCCGCGTCCAATCAGGTTATTCGTCAAATGACCAGTTGCCAAAGGTGGCTTCACGACTTGGCTGAAAACATGCTCGAGGCCACCCGGCTTGAACTGGGTGAGCAACGCGAGAAAAGAATTGAGAGCGTTTCAAGCACCGAGCTTTGCAAGTCGCTCGAGGGCTGGATGGGACAGTTGGCTGAAACCAAAGGGCTGACTTTCCATGTCGATGTGGAGGAGTTCCTGATTCACACGGATGCCCGCCGATTGAAACGGGTTATGGGAAATTTGGTGTTCAACGCGGTAGAACATACGCTTGAGGGTGGTGTGGCATTCTCCTATCGACGCCATGGTGGAATTCACCGGTTTACCGTCAAAGATTCAGGCCCAGGCCTGCAAGAGGACATATTGCAGCACAAGGCGGCAAGGTACTCAACCTTTGGCAGCGACCTTCCTAAAACAGGCATAGGTTTGTATGTGGTCAAGTGCCTTTGCCAGGAAATGGAATGGAATTTGTCGATGTGCAATGTCAAGGAAGGGGGTACGGTGTTTGTGCTTGAACTTGCCGATCGAATTTCAAACAAGGCTGAAGTTGTGACCTTGAACTCGAAAAAAACGGGTTAAGCCGATTGCCAATGACCTGGGCAGCTATTCGCTGAAGCTTGGAACAAAAGGTTGTTGCTCGGCCGGGTCGTTCCCACCCCCGTAATTCTGCGTGGGCAGGTCCAGTTGCAATGGGCTGTCTTGGTACTTCACCTTTTCCTCCTGGATCACCAGCTGTGGAAAGGCAAAAATAAGCACCACCATCAACAATTGCAAGGCAATGAACGGCAGGGAGCCCTTGTAAATTTCAATCGTTTTTACCACCTTGGGTGTGACCGATTTCAGGTAGAACAGCGAGAAGCCAAACGGTGGGGTCAGAAAAGAGGTTTGCATGTTCATGGCGATCATGACGCCGAACCACACCAGGTCAATGCCCAGTTTGTCAGCCACTGGTACAAGCAATGGAATTACGATAAACGCAATTTCAAAGAAATCCAGAAAGAAGCCCAACACAAAAATCAGGATTTGCACTGCGATCAAGAATCCAAGTTCACCACCTGGCAAATCACCCATCAGTTGTTCCACCCACAGGTCGCCTTCAACCGCCCTGAAAGTAAGACCAAACACGGTAGAGCCAATCAAAATGAACAACACAAAGCAGGAAAGTTTGGTCGTGGAATCGATTGATTGTTTCAGCAAATCCAGATTCAACCGCTTCTTGGATGCCGCGATCAGCAAAGCACCCACAGCACCCATGGCACCGCCCTCGGTGGGCGTGGCAATGCCCAGAAAAATGGTGCCCAGCACCAGAAATACCAAGGCCAAAGGAGGCATTAGCACAAACACCACAGCTTTCAGTATTCGCGCACCCGAATTGCTTTGACCGATGTAGCAGGCCTCTGGGGGCAAAGCAGGCAGGGCGTTCTTTTGAACGCGTGTAATTACAAACACATAAGCGTTGTAAAGAAGCACCAGTAACAAGGCAGGAATTAGCGCACCTTGGTACATGGCCCCCACTGAAACCCCCAGTTGATCGGCCATGACAATTAAAACCAGCGACGGTGGAATAATTTGGGCCAGTGTTCCCGAAGCGGCAATAACGCCAGTAGACACCGATTGACTGTAGCCATATTTCAACATGATGGGCAAAGAAATAAGCCCCATGGATATGACCGAAGCCGCCACTACGCCAGTGGTGGCGGCCAACAAAGCGCCTACCAATATCACTGCATAGGCCAAACCGCCGCGCACCCGGCCAAACAATTGGCCGATGGTTTCCAGCAGGTCTTCGGCCATGCCACTGCGTTCAAGTACCAAGCCCATGAAAGTGAAAAACGGAATAGCGAGCAGGGTTTCATTGCTCATGATTCCGAATATCCGGTCGGGCAGCGCTTGCAGCAAGGCCACGTTCATTAACCCTTGCTCAATCGCGATGTAGCCAAACAGTAGCCCGTTTGCAGCCAGGGCGAATGCGACAGGAAAGCCGCTGACCATGAACAGCAGCAGGACTGCGAACATGAGGGGCGCCAACCATTCAACCGGAATTATTGGCATGGTGTGGGGTGTCCCTTGATTACGGCGATTTTTTTGATGATTTCGGAACAAACTTGCAAGCCAAGCAATCCGAATCCCAAAACGATTAATGCCTTGGCTGGCCAGCGGATCAAACCACCTGGGTCGGCAGAGTATTCATTGATTCGAAATGACTCATAGGCGAAGTCCCAGCCTGACACAAGAACAAAACCGATTAGAGGCAAGGTGAACAGCACATGCCCCAGAATGTCGATCCAGGCGCGCGTTGACTCGGAAAACCGGTTTGAAAGCACGTCGATGCGTACATGTGCATTTTGTTGCAGGGTGTAAGCGGCACCCAGTAAAAACACAGCGCCAAACAAATACCACTGAATTTCAAGCAAGCCATTGCTGCTGGTGTCAAAAACTTTTCGCACCACAGCGTTGTAGGCCGACACCAGCGTAGTGATTAAAATTAACCAACCGACGGCAAGCCCCAGCCTGGTGTTCAGGCCGTCAATGCCGCGTGAGATGGCCAACAACCCCTTCAACTTTACAAACCCAGCCGCTTGCGGGTTTCGGCCGCAGCTGTTTTGACCTGTACCGGGTTGGTTCCACCCACGTGGTTGCGTGCCTGTAGCGAGCCTTCGAGTGTGAGTACCGCACACAATTCCTGGTTCACCAAATCGTCGCTGTAGCCCAGTTCGGTTAGTTTCAGAGCCTCTTGAAGTTGGGCTACGCTCAGCGCCTCCAGGCCACATTGCTGGGTGTCGCAGTACCGCACGGCACGGGCAACAGCCTCATGTGCATCACGGAAAGGCATGCCGCGCTTGACCAAGGCATCCGCCAGATCAGTAGCTGTGGCATAGCCTTCCAGTGTGGCTGCGCGCATGTTGTCGGCTTTCACTTGAATGCCCTCAACCATTTCAGCAAAAATAGTGAGCGTGTCGACCACAGTATCAACGGTGTCGAAAAGGGGCTCTTTGTCTTCCTGGTTGTCTTTGTTGTAGGCCAGTGGCTGGCCTTTCATCAAGGTCAGCAGGCCCATCAGGTGTCCATAAACACGGCCTGTTTTGCCGCGCGCAAGTTCCGGCACATCCGGGTTTTTCTTTTGTGGCATGATGGACGAACCGGTGCAGAAACGATCGGGCAGATCGATGAATGCATAGCGCTGGCTCATCCAGATAATCAATTCTTCAGACAGGCGCGATACGTGCATCATCAAGATGCTGCTGGCCGAGCAAAATTCAATTGCAAAATCACGGTCTGAAACGGAATCGAGACTGTTGCGGGTTGGGGCATCAAACCCCAGCAGTTCAGCTGTGCGATTGCGATTGATGGGGAATGTGGTTCCCGCCAATGCAGCCGCACCCAGTGGCAATCGGTTAATTCGCTTGCGGCAATCTTGCATGCGTTCCAGGTCGCGTTCAAACATTTCTGCATAAGCCAGCAAGTGGTGCCCGAAAGTAACAGGCTGTGCCACTTGCAAGTGGGTAAAGCCAGGCATGACGGTGTCGTGGTTGCGTTCAGCCACAGTGACCAGTGCTTGAATAAGCGCCTTGAGCAATCCCTGAATGCGGTCTACCTCGTGGCGCAAAAACAGGCGAATGTCCGTGGCCACCTGGTCATTGCGAGAGCGGCCTGTGTGCAGACGTTTGCCAGCGTCACCCACCAACTCGGTAAGCCTGCGCTCGATGTTCAAGTGCACGTCTTCAAGATCCAGCTGCCATGTGAACTGACCCGCCTTGATTTCATCCAGAATTTGCGACATACCGTTTTGTATTGCCTGAAGGTCGGACGCTGCAATAACTCCCGCCTCAGCCAGCATGGTGGCATGTGCCAATGAGCCTTGAATGTCGAACTCGGCCAGCCGTTTGTCAAAAAACACGGATGCAGTGTAGCGCTTGACCAGCTCGGACATGGGTTCGTTGAATCGGGCTGACCATGCTTCCTGTTTTTTGGACCATTGGTTCGACATGGGGAATCCTTTATGCACTTTGGAACAGGGCCTAATTATAAGGGGTTGCCGTGCTAGACTTTCGTCATGAACGCCTTCTCACAGCCTTGCTGTGGGGAATTGATTGAAATTTATCCACTGAATTGCGACTAGCGATGTCGCCACACTGAATGAAAATAAGAATTGCATCAAGGGAAAGCCGCTTGGCCATGTGGCAGGCTGAACATGTTCGAGACCTGTTACTGGCGTTGCCTGGGGTTTCTGGCGTTGAAATTGTGGGAATGACCACCAAGGGCGATCAGATTCTGGACCGCTCACTTGCAAAAATTGGCGGAAAAGGACTTTTCATCAAAGAACTGGAGCATGCCTTGCTTGAAGGGCGGGCCGATTTGGCCGTGCATTCTGGCAAAGACATTCCCATGGACCTGGATCCTGAGTTTCAACTGCTGGGCTTCATGACTCGCGAAGACCCACACGATGCATTTGTGTCCAATGACTATGCCAGCTTGGCTGATTTGCCAGCAGGTGCCGTGGTTGGCAGCTCCAGCTTGCGCAGGCAGGCACAGGTGTTGGCGCGTTATCCGCATTTGAAAGTCGAGCCTTTGCGCGGCAATCTGGATACTCGATTGGGCAAATTGGATTCAGGTCAGTATCAAGCCATAGTTTTGGCTGCTGCCGGTTTGAAACGCCTTGGTTTGCATTCAAGAATTCGCAACGTGATTGAATCAACCGACATGTTGCCCGCCGTGGGGCAGGGTGCCTTGGGCCTGGAAATTCGCGCCGGCGATTCACAATTGGCCGAGTTGGTAAAGCCACTGATTGACCCGGTGTGTACCGCCTTGGTGAGCGCAGAGCGTTCAGTGTCCAAAGCGCTCGGCGGCAGTTGCCAAGTGCCTATTGCTGGCTATGCAACCCTGAACGATGCACACACTTTCACTTTGCGAGGCTTGGTGGCCAGCCCGGATGGCAAGACTGTGATCGAGAAAAGTGCGCAGGCAAGCCTGCAACACTGGGAAAC
This sequence comes from Limnobacter sp. SAORIC-580, assembly GCF_013004065.1. Classification (GTDB taxonomy): domain Bacteria; phylum Pseudomonadota; class Gammaproteobacteria; order Burkholderiales; family Burkholderiaceae_B; genus Limnobacter; species Limnobacter profundi. The sequence continues at coordinate 1,719,157 of NZ_CP053084.1, read as the reverse complement.
TGCCGCGGACCTGGTAATCGAAGGTTTGCTTCAAGAAGGTGCGCAGGCCTTGATTGAATCGGCTATTCAACAATTTAAAGGATAACTACCGGACATGACTCACACTTTGGTCGTTTGCAAACCCAAGTTGCCCGATCAGTATCTGACTCAGCGCGTTGATTTGAAGCGTCAGCTTGATCAAATGCATGCGGGCCATGTGATGTATTTTCCGGTGTTTGAATTGGTGCCAGATTTGGCAGCCATGTTAACCATTCGGCCATGGCTTGATGCGGCCACCGAAAAATCCAACCATTTGATCGTTTTTGTAAGTCCTTCGGTTCTTGAAATTGCGGTGACCAACCTGGGGCAGTGGCCAGCCCATGTTTACTGTGGGGTAATGGGGCGGCAAAGCGCCAAGTTGGCCATGGACTTGGGTATTCCCAAAGACAAAATTATCGCCCCTACTGGCGAAAACGACCATGAAACCGAGGATTCCGACGGGCTGGCCCGCTTGCTGGCCACGCATTTTGAAGCGGGTAGCTGCCGGGTAATGGTATGCAAAGGCCCCAGAGGCCGTGTTGAGTTTCCAAAAAAGCTGGAGGAAATGCAACACGACGTGACAGTACTGGAGTGTTATGACCGCAAGGTGATTGAGCAAAGCAATGCTCAGTGCGAAGCACTGTTTGCCCGAGCGGCTGAGGCGGTGCTCTGGATTACCAGCAGCGAAACCATAGAGGCCCTCGATTCGCAGTTGGCACGCAAATCGGAATCACAACTCAAGGTGTTGAAAGAAACCGCCACCGTATTGACCACACATCCCCGCATTACGGCCAAATGCAGGGAATTGGGATATGCCCATGTTGTCCAGATAGCAACAGGGATACAATCGGTAAATTCATGGCTGAAATCCAACAAGAAAAGCATGGAAAACAACAATCAAACCAACTCTGCCACGCCTGCTGTCAACCCGCAACCGGTTGTCACCTCCCAATCCAGACCGGCTTCTGCCAGCGCTTCCCAGCCCAATGGGCAGTGGTTGGGCAAAGCTGCATTTTTCATCTCGGTGCTCAGCTTTGTACTCATTTTGCTGATTGCGTTTGCCGGGAAAAACCAGATTGAAAAAACACGCATGGCCTTTGGCGAGCGGATTCAGAAAGAGTCGACCACACTTGATTTGGTGAAAGAAGAAATCAGCAAATCGAGCGATCTGGCGAAAGACCTGAAAACCCGTTTTGACCTGTTGGAGCTTGCCCAGAAAGAGGAGGCCAGCCAACGCGCCAGTCTTGAGGAGGTCTATAACAGCCTGTTGGCCAGCCGAACGGAAGTGTCGCTTAGCGAAGTAGAGCAGTTGATATCAATTGCCAAACGCCAGTTGTATTTGTTGGGCAATGTAAAGGGAGCGTCTATTGCCCTGTCCCAGGCCATCGACCTGCTGGAGGGCACAGAGAAACCTTCTTTGTTGAATTTGCGCACCGCGTTGGAAAAAGACTTAACCGAAATCAAGGCCCTGCCTAGCGACGATTTGCTGAGGCTGGCGATTTCTCTTGATTCGGTGGTTAACTCTGTTGAAAGTTTGCCGATGCTGTCAAGCGCACAGGCCACCACTGATCAAACATTGGCGCAGTTGACCGAAGAAGAAGCATCTGAGGTAGTAGCCGACACTCAAGCGCCAGCAGCCAACGAACAAGCGCAAGGGTTTGAGAAAGCCTGGGCTTCCATTAAAAAAGTGGCTCAAACAGTTTGGTACGACATCAAATCATTGATCGAAGTCACCAAAGTAGACAGCCCTGAAGTGCTCATGTTGTCCAGTCGTCAAGAAACTGATTTGCGCAATACACTGCGTTTGTCCTTGTTGAATGCACGAATTTCGCTCTTGTCGCGTCAGGCCACTTTGCTGAAATCTGATCTTGAGCGATCAGGCAATTTGTTGAATACCTACTTTGACAGTAAATCCATCCAAGTGCAGCGTGCTCAAACTGTGCTGGCTGAAATTGGCGAAGTTCAACTTGATTTGGTGTTGCCAGAATTGCAGGCTACCTCTGCCGCGCTGAGGCTGGCCGTTGCCGGACAGCAGGGGGAGCGCCAATGAAGCAACTGCTTGGTTTGTTGCTGGTTGTCGTAGTGGCCGTGGCGGTCACTTTGATGGCTCAGGGCAATGCTTCCAAGGTATTGATCTTTTTCGGTCAGTACCGAGTCGACATGTCGCTCAACTTTGCGGTAGTGGCTATTTTGCTGCTATTCCTGGTGTTGTACGTCATGATGCGCGCTTGGCGTGCATCCAGCCAGCTTCCCGGAAAATTCAAAGAGTATTGGATGAACCGCAAGCAAAACGCCTTGTTGCAAGCCAATACACAGGGTTTGATCGCCTTGATTACTGGCGATGAGCAAGGCGCCCAAAAAGCGTTGAACCAAGCCAGTAAAACCGGGATTGAAACGGATTTGAGTTACTTGATCCGCGCCATGTCAGCCATTCAGGCCGACCGCTATGATGTAGCCGAGGAAATCCTGAATCAGGAAAAAGCCAAGGTGGGCGAGCACTCGCACGCCCTGGTTGTGTTGCGTGGAAAAGTGGCTTTGTCCAAACAAGACTTTTCGGGTGCTTTGAGCATGCTTGAGGCCATGGACCCCTTGGCTGCAAAATTACCCCAGGTTCAGCGATTGCGCATGCTGGCCTTGATGGGTTTGGCCCGCTGGCAAGATGCTTTGGTGCAATATCGCGCCTGTGTCGCGGTATCGGCGCTCACCAACGGTGAAAAAAATGAAGCCTTGATGCGCATTTATGCTGGTCTGGGAGAAAGCGCGGGGCAAGACGCTTCAAAAATGAAAGAGGTGTTGTCCAGTGCCAAACCTGCTGAGCTTGAGAACGTGGGTGTATTGCGCACGCTAGCCACTGGTTTGCAGAGGAGTGGATTAGTTACTGCGGCCCGCACGCTGCTGGAAATGGCTTTGAACCAAAATTACAACAAGGATTTATTGCCGATTTATCACCAGGTTGCCGTTCTAGAGCCACGGGAGGCTTTGCCCAATGTAGAGCGTTTGCTGGCCCAACAGCCCGCTGATTTGCGTTTGCTGGAGTTGGCTGCTGATGTGTGCGAGCGCGAACAACTGTGGGGCAAGGCGATTTCCAGGTTTGAAGCGGTGTATGCCAAACAGCCTTCCGCACATGTGGCGGGCAAGCTGGAACGATTGTATGAGGCAGCCAACCAGGGTGAACGTGCCAAAACCTGGCGAGAGAAATTGAACAATCATCTTCAGAACGACCGTCAGCTTGCTTAAAGCAATATTCGATACAATACGACCAAATTTTATTTTAAGGATTAATCAGCATGGGCTACGAAAGCATTTCCCCCGGTAAAGACATTCCAAACGACGTGAACGTAATCATCGAGATCGCCGCAAACTCAGATCCCGTGAAGTACGAAATCGACAAGGAAAGCGGTGCCTTGTTTGTAGACCGTTTCGTGGGTACATCCATGCAGTACCCTTGCAACTACGGTTACATTCCACAAACTCTGGCAGCCGATGGCGACCCCGTGGACGTATTGGTCATGACCCCATACCCATTGCAGCCTGGTTGCGTGGTACGTGTACGCCCAATCGGCATGTTGAAAATGACCGATGAATCAGGCGGTGATGCGAAGCTGCTGGGCGTTCCTGTTGAAAAGCTGTTGCCGCAGTACAAACACTATCAAAGCATTTCCGATGTACCTCAAGAATTTCTGGCGCGCATTCAGCACTTCTTTGAACACTACAAAGACCTTGAAAAAGGCAAGTGGGTAAAAATCGAAGGTTGGGGCGACATGACAGACGTCGAAAAAGAAATTCGTGACGGCGTGGCCAATTACAAAGGCTGAAATCGCAATCGCAGCTTTAACCGCACTGAAAAGCCAGCCTTCGGGTTGGCTTTTTTTATAGCTGTTCCGAACCGCTTTCCCGAAAAGCAGTGTGTTCATTTAACTCAACTGCATACGCGTCCAGGTGCGCCTTTTCCCGACGCAAAAAGTTTTCAATCGGCAACTTGAAGCCGTTGTCGTGCACGTAGTGTGCACTGACCATGGTTTGCGGGTTCAGGCCACGTGCTATTTTGTGTTCACCTTGCGCGCCTCCTTCAAACCACTCTATGCCTTGCTCAATCGCAAAATCAATCGCCTGGTAATAACACAATTCAAAATGCAGGCAGGGCAGGTTTTCAATAGAGCCCCAATAGCGGCCATACAAACGTTCCTCGCTGTACAGAAAAAACGAGCTGGCCACAGGCTGACCATGCAGGCTGGCCTGAATGATCAATATCTGCTCACCCATGGTTGTACAAATTTGCCTGAAAAATTCAAGATTTAAATAAGGGCTGGAAAAGTGCTCCATGTAAGTGCGGGAATAGCACTGATAGAAAAATTCCAGTTCAGCTTCGCTGATTCTAGACCCATGAATGCGTTGAATTTCCAAACCATCCACATGTGCTTTTCGACGTTCGGCGCGAATGTTTTTTCGCTTTTTCTGGCTCAGGCTTTCCAGAAACGCATCGAAATCATCAAATTGTTTGCCCGTGGCCGGGTTTTGGTTTTTCCAGTGAAATTGCACCACATGCCGACTGCTGTTGTTCAGGCTGGTTGCATCACTTAACAACAGTTGTTGATCTTGCTGGGTTAAAAACAAAGCATGCAGGGTTGAAATTTGTACACCCAGCAGTTCAGTGTTCTCGGCAGCCTGCCAGGTCAGCTGTGCAAGTCCTTGAGCCAAAGCTTTGCCAGCCTCGGGTGTTGCATGGAGCACTTTGGGTGCCAACACCGGGGTAAATGGTATCGCACACAGCAGCTTGGGGTAATAACGCTGCCCGCTGCGTTCATAGGCCTGAGCCCAGGCCCAGTCAAAAACATACTCGCCATAGGAATGCGATTTCAGATACAAGGGCATGGCTGCCAGAAGCTCACCAGTGTCCCCATGGATGGCCAAATGCAGCGGCCCCCAACCGGTTTCGGCTGTTGCACTGCCGCTGGCCTCTAAGGCCAGCAGGTATTCATGACGAAGTGCAGGGTGAAGCACACCACCATTGCATTTGCACACAAGTGAATTCCATTCAGCTTGTGCGATCTCGCCAATGGATTGGCAAATCTGCATGCGATAATTCATAAAGGCGACAACTACTATGCAGGTACCCAGTGAGTTTATCCCGAGTCCGATTGGCCATTGCGCAGTTGAACCTGACTGTAGGCGATTTAAAAGGCAATTGCGCAAAAATTGTTGATTACGCGCACAAGGCAGCCGCACAAGGCGTGCGAATTCTTCTCACCCCCGAGTTGTCCATCACTGGTTACCCACCTGAAGACCTGCTGTTGCGCCCCTCATTTCAGCGCCAAACCGACACTGCATTCGAGCACCTTCGCCGAAACCTGGCTGCACTCGATTTGTATGTGGTGGTGGGGCACCCCGTAAGCAGGGAAGGTGAACTGTTCAATGCTGCTTCTGTGCTTTATCGCGGGCAAGTGGTGGGCATGTACCACAAGCACGATTTGCCGAACCGGGAGGTGTTCGATGAGCAACGCTATTTCACGCCCGACAACCGCCCATTGGTGTTTGAGGTGGATGGCATTCGTTTTGGCGTAAACATTTGCGAGGACACCTGGAACCGTTACGCGCCTGAAGCCGCAGCGGCTGCGGGAGCTGAAGTGCTGTTGGTGCCCAATGCATCGCCCTACCACATGGGCAAACAGACCATTCGTCAATCGATGGTGGCCAAGCGTGTTCAGGAAACCGGCATGGCGATTGTGTACGCCAACATGCTGGGTGGGCAAGACGAACTGGTTTTTGATGGTGCATCTTTTGCCATGGATGGTAAACAGCATGTGGCCATGCGCTTGCCCCAATTTCAAGAAGCCTTGGCCATGCTTGATGCAGTGGCGCGCCCCGGCGAGCCCATTGTGCTGGAGGCCCACCAGCCATGCGTACCCGAGCTTGAACTGACTGCGCAGGTGTACGAAGCCCTGAAAATGGGTGTACACGACTACGTCACAAAGAACCGCTTTCCCGGCGCGATTATCGGCTTGTCAGGCGGCGTCGATTCTGCAATTACCCTGGCGATTGCAGTGGATGCTTTGGGCGCTGACAAAGTGCGTGCCGTAATGATGCCTTCGCCATACACTGCCGATATCTCACTGGATGATTCTCGCGACATGGTCAAGCGCCTGGGGATTCAGTATGACGAAATTTCCATCCAGGACTGCATGAGGGCCTTTGACTCCAGCCTGGCTCCCTTGTTCAAGGGCTTGGCGGCAGACACCACCGAGGAAAACCTGCAAGCGCGTATTCGCGGCACCATGCTCATGGCCATTTCCAACAAAACCGGCCGTATTGTGTTGACCACTGGCAACAAAAGTGAGATGGCCACCGGTTATTGCACTTTGTATGGCGACATGGCGGGTGGCTTCGCGGTGATCAAAGACATATTCAAAACACTGGTGTATCAGCTCTGTGAATACCGCAACAGTCTGTCTGAAGTCATTCCGACCCGAATCATTACGCGCCCGCCGTCAGCTGAATTGCGACCCGATCAAGTGGATCAGGACAGCTTGCCACCCTATGATGTACTTGACGCCATTCTGGCCCGCTACATGGAAAAGGACGAATCAGTTGAAAACATCATTGCCAGCGGCTTTCAGAAAGAAGATGTGTTTAAGGCTGTTAAACTGCTCCGTATCAACGAATACAAAAGAAGACAGGCGCCCGTGGGTATTCGGGTCACGCACCGAGCATTTGGTCGCGACTGGCGCTATCCAATTACATCCAAGTTCAACGATCTAGAAGGATTCCAAGAATGAAACTGGTCAGCGCAATCATCAAGCCTTTCAAACTGGACGAAGTACGTGAAGCATTGTCGGAAGTGGGTGTCACCGGCCTCACCGTGACCGAAGTGAAAGGCTTTGGTCGTCAGCGTGGTCACACTGAGTTGTACCGTGGTGCTGAGTATGTGGTTGATTTTCTGCCCAAGGTAAAAATTGAACTGGTGATTGAAGACAAGCTGGTTGATCAAGCCATTGATGCTATTCAAAACGCCGCTAGAACCAACAAAATTGGCGATGGCAAAATTTTCGTGACCGACGTTGAGCGCGTTATCCGCATTCGCACGGGAGAACAAGGCGAAGCAGCCATTTAAACAAAAAAGCCCAGGTTCTTCACTTGGGCTTTTTTTACAGCGCTTGGTTTAGCGGATTGTTAACCCAAATGGCTGTGAATGATTTCCGCAAATGTGGGTGCCAAGGGTTCTGGCAAATCATGGCCCAGCCCTTTGATCAAATGAAGCCTTGAATTGGGCACCAGCCTGGCGATTCGTTCAGAGCACGCCTTTTTCAACAATGGATCATCCAGCCCATGGATCACGCAAGTGGGCACCCTGATTTCCCGTGTGTAATCTTCGATCGAACCCGTGGCCACCACGCAGTGGGTTTGCCGTAGCACACCCGCCGGTTTGTAGGCTCGGTTGTACGATTTGCGGGCACGCTCCCTTAACTTCAATGGGTCGGGCGGGTAGCCGGGGCTTCCAATGGCAGTAAACACCCGTTCCACATGCGCCACTACATCGTCAATTTTCTGGCTTTTTGGTTTCTTCAAGAACATGTTGTGCAACACGTTCGGTGTGGGCATCGGAAGTTTCGGGTTGTTGGTGCTCGACATCAAGGTGACCAACTTTCCTATTTTCTCGGGCGCCTTTGCCGCCACGATTTGCGAAATCATGCCGCCCATTGAAATACCGAGCAGGTGAGGGCGCTTTAATTCAAGTGCATCAATCAGGCCAATTGCATCGTTGGCCATGGTGTCCAGCTTGTAATTGGTGGGGGTTTGCAGGCCCAGCTTGTTGCGAATGAATGTGGCTGGTACGTTCACTTTCATGCTGGTCGGGTGTTGATCAGTCAAGCCAATGTCACGGTTGTCAAACCGAACCAGTCGGTAGCCTCGCTGCAACAAAGGTGAGCAAAACTCGTCGTTCCACATGGTGAGTTGGCAGCCTAGGCCCGCCACCATGAAAATGGTCTCGCCGTCGGCAGGGCCAGCACTTTCCCAGGCCATATTCAGCCCAGTAATGCTGGATTTGGCAAAACCTTGTTGCCATTCAATGGGGGTGCTCGCAGCTTTCATCTGTGCTGTCTCCGTGGTGTGTCTTGTTATTGTCGGGCTTTGAGTATCACCAGCAGGGCGCCTGCGCCACCGTCTCGGGGTGGGGCTTGGCAAAAAGCAAGCACTTCGTCTTTTTGCACCAGCCAGCGTTTTACTTTCTCTTTCAGCACGGGTTCTTTGCCAATCGAACCCAAGCCCTTACCGTGAATGATTCTGACACAACGAATGTCATGTTTTACGCTGGATCGCAAAAATTCACCCACGGCAGTGCGTGCTTCATCCGAGCGCAGCCCATGCAAATCAATTTGGGCCTGAATAACCCATTGCCCTTTTCGAAGCTTTTTCAAGGCCTCCACACCCACACCATTGCGGCGATAGGACAGTTTGTCGTCGGTTTCCAGAAACCGCTCAACATCCATTTCATCGGAAATGCTTTCCCACAGCACTGCTTCATCATCAAGCTCGCGCTGCCGGGCAATTGGGGCTGGTTTTTCCAGTTCGTGAATTTTCAGATTGGTGTTGGGCAGCGGGGTAACATCGCTAACCAGCTTTTTGAACAAGTTTGCCTCATCCTGCAACTTCTTGAGTTCAGCCGCTTTAATTTTCTCCTGGCGTTCAGCCTCCAGGCGCTGCTCTTTGAGCGAGCGCCTGACGCCTTCAAGATCTGCCATGGAAGTCAGCTTTTTCAATGCAGTACTTCTTAAAGGGGCTCTTGTCAGCCTTCTTGAGCTTCCAGCCAGCGCTGTGCGTCCAGTGCAGCCATGCAACCTGTACCTGCGCTGGTAATTGCTTGACGGTACACATGGTCTTGTACGTCGCCAGCCGCAAAAACGCCCTCGATGCTGGTCATGGTCGCCAAACCATTCAAACCGCTACGGGTTATGATGTAACCGTTCTTCATGTCGATCTGACCTTCGAAGATGTCGGTATTGGGCTTGTGGCCAATCGCGATAAATACGCCCTGAAGCGCCAAGTCCTGAGTTTCACCAGTTTTTGTGGATTTAATACGCGCGCCGTTTACACCCATTTCATTGCCCAGCACTTCGTCCAAGGTGTAATCGGTTTTCAGCTCGATTTTTCCTTCCTTCACCTTGTCCATCATCTTGTCGATCAAAATGGCCTCGGCTTTGAATTTGTCGCGGCGGTGAATCACGGTGACCTTCTTGGCGATGTTGCTCAGGTACAGCGCTTCCTCAACCGCGGTGTTGCCACCACCCACCACGCAAACTTCCTGATTGCGGTAGAAAAAGCCGTCACAAGTGGCACATGCAGATACACCCTTGCCCGCAAATTCTTCCTCAGAAGGCAGGCCCAGGTACATGGCACTTGCACCGGTGGCAAGAATAAGTGCATCACAGGTGTACACGCCAGAGTCACCTTTTAGCGTGAATGGACGTTGTTGCAGTTCAACCGTGTGGATGTGATCAAAAATGATTTCGGTATTAAAACGCTCGGCATGGGCCAAAAAGCGGCTCATCAGGTCGGGGCCTTGCACGCCTTCGGCGTCGGCCGGCCAGTTGTCCACGTCAGTGGTGGTCATTAGTTGGCCACCTTGGGCCATGCCGGTGATCAAAACAGGGTTCAAATTGGCACGCGCGGCGTACACTGCAGCAGTGTATCCGGCGGGGCCAGACCCCAAAATCAGTACTTTGGCGTGGCGTGGCGTGTTAGAACTGGTCATTGCTACCTCTTTTGTGCTTCAAATGGTGTCTGTTCAAGATATTTCTCTCGAACTTTGTCAGAATACAGACTTCAATTATATGCTGCATTGCGGGCTACTCTTATTACAGTGAATTCCAGGACCACACAAAATACAGGCACCCTTCGGATCAGCAAGTTGCTGCTGGAAATCCGCTGGCTATGTCTGCTTGTTTTTTCCATCTACCTGTTTCTGATTCTGGTGTCGCACAGCAGCAGTGATGACAGCTTTTCCCATGAATCAGGCAGCGATGTTGTCAGCAACTTTGGCGGGGCTGTGGGTGCCCATTTGTCCGACTTGTTGTTCTTTATTGCAGGCTACTCTGCCTACGCTTTGCTGGGCTTGTCATTCTTCATGTTGTGGCGTGCCCGTAAAATGGTCGATGCCATCGAATTACCCGGTTTCAACGAACCTTTGCCAAAGTGGATTGCCTGGGTAAGGCCCATTGGCTTTGTGGTGTTGTGGGTCGGTTTAATGGGCCTTGAGTCGCTGTCAATTTTCAAAGGCGAAGGTCTGCCAGCCGGCGCTGGTGGTGTTGTTGGGCAAACCATTTCGAGCATTTTTCAGCAGTTGCTGGGGCTTTCTGGCGCCGTCATGTTGCTGTTGCTGTGCACTGCAGCTGGCCTAAGCGGATTACTGGGGCTAAGCTGGGCCGTGATGGCCGAACGCGTGGGTGGCTTTCTGGAAGGCTTGGTGTTTAAAACCAAAGAATTGGTCACAGCTTACTTTGACCGCAAAGAAGGCAAAAAAGTCGCTTTGGCCCGTGTTGAAAAAGTGGAACAGAAACGAGAAAAGTTTGAAGAACACAAACCTATTCGCATAGAACCGGTTGCAGTGGCAGCCGAGCCCTCGGTGCAAGCCATCAAGGAAAAACAGCAGCCGCTGTTTGCTGAACTGACCGAAACCGAGTTGCCACCTTTGGGCCTGTTGGACGATGCGCCTGCGGCCATTGAAACTGTCTCTGCGGATACGCTGGAATACACGTCGCGCTTGATTGAGAAAAAGTTGAGTGACTTTGGTGTGCAGGTACAGGTGATGGCAGCCCAGCCAGGTCCGGTGATTACGCGCTTTGAAGTGGAACCCGCAGCCGGTGTGAAGGGTTCGCAAGTGGTGAATTTGGCCAAAGACCTGGCCCGAGCGTTGAGCTTGGTGTCCATTCGCGTGGTTGAAACCATTTACGGCAAGAACCTGATGGGGCTTGAGCTGCCCAACCCGCGCAGACAAGTGGTGAAGCTGACCGAGATTTTGGGTTCGCAGGTGTACAGCACCAACAAATCGCCCGTGACCATGGCTTTGGGTAAAGACATCGCAGGCAAGCCGGTGGTGGCCGATTTGGCCAAGATGCCACACCTGCTGGTGGCGGGTACCACCGGCTCGGGTAAATCGGTGGGTATTAACGCCATGATCTTGTCGCTTCTCTATAAAAGTGGCGCCGAAGATGTGCGCTTGATTCTGATTGACCCGAAAATGCTTGAAATGAGCGTTTACGAGGGAATTCCTCATCTGCTGTGCCCAGTGGTAACCGACATGCGCCAAGCTGCCAATGCCTTGAATTGGGCTGTGGGCGAAATGGAAAAACGCTACCGCCTGATGAGTAAAATGGGTGTACGTAACCTGGCGGGCTACAACGCGAAAATTGCAGAAGCCCGAAAAAGCGGTAACAGCATTCCAAACCCGTTCAGCCTGACACCTGACGCGCCCGAGCCTTTGGACACCTTACCCATGTTGGTGATCGTGATCGACGAGCTGGCCGACCTGATGATGGTGGTGGGCAAGAAAATTGAAGAACTGATTGCACGTTTGGCCCAGAAAGCCCGTGCGGCGGGCATTCACCTTATTTTGGCAACGCAAAGGCCTTCGGTCGACGTCATTACTGGTTTGATCAAGGCCAACATTCCAACCCGAATTGCATTCCAGGTTTCATCGAAAATCGATTCCCGCACCATTCTCGACCAAATGGGTGCTGAAGCACTTCTTGGGCAGGGTGACATGTTGTACTTGCCGCCCGGTTCCGGCGTGCCCCAGCGTGTGCATGGTGCTTTTGTATCGGATGAAGAAGTACACCGTGTGGTTGAATACCTGAAAGAGAAGGGTGGTGAGCCCAACTACATTGAGGGCATTCTAGAGGGCGGCACCGCGGAGGAAGGTGGCAACGCCAGCATGGACGCGACAGCCGGCAGTTTTGATGGTGAAAAAGATGCACTCTACGACCAAGCCGTGGGCATTGTACTGAAGCACCGCAGGGCATCCATTTCATTTGTTCAACGCCATTTGCGCATTGGATACAACCGTGCAGCACGCCTGCTGGAAAGCATGGAACAGGCGGGCTTGGTATCGGCCATGCAGTCCAACGGCAACCGCGAAATTCTGGCGCGAACCGAGGCGGGCCAGGATGATGAATAATCATGACGATTAATTCAGCATTCATCCATTAAGTTCGGTAAAGCCTGTTTACCCCGGGCAACAACATGCGTTATTCAGGGTGAGGCACCTTAAAGGAAGTAGAAATTAATGCGAATTCAACAATTCTTGTTTCGATCAATCCTGGCTGCGGCTTTGAGTGCTGGCGCACTTGGGTCGGCTTGGGCGTCTGCCCAAGAGGCGTTGAACAACTTTGTAAAAAACCGGGGCTTCGCCGAAGGTCAGTTTTCACAAGTGGTTATTTCTCCCAGCGGCGCGGTGAAACAACGCGGTACAGGTGAATTTTCTTTTTCACGGCCTGGCAAATTCCGTTGGGAAATCAAGAAACCCTATCCCTTGCTGTTGCTCTCCAATGGCAGCAGCGTGGTTTCTTACGATGAAGACATGGGTCACGCCACACAAAAGCCCATTGGCAATGCCATGGATTCAACACCTGTCGCCCTGTTGTTCGGCAGTAAAGACGTTGACAAGTTGTTTAATCTTAAAGATGAAGGCATGAAAGACGGCAAGGAATGGCTAGTCATTCGTCCGAAAGACAAGGACAACCTGTTCGACTACGCCCGTATTGGCTGGAAAGACGGCTTGCCAGTGAACCTGGAAATTCATGACGCTTTGGGCCAGGTTACCCAGCTGGAATTGAGCAATTGGGATTTCTCCAGGCAAAGACCTGCCAGTTATTTTGATTTCAAAGCCCCAGCGGGTGTAGACCTTATCAAAACGCAATGACCCCCGACTTGTTTGGCGTTAGCACCGAGAATCCCTCTTTGCCCCCAAATCAAAGCGCTGTGACGGGCTCGGTACCGCTTGCCGAGCGCATCCGTCCAAACCAGCTTGCCGATGTAGTCGGCCAAACACACTTGTTAGGGCCAGGCAAACCACTTACCTTGCTGTTCGAGCAACAACATGTTCATTCCCTGATTTTGTGGGGTCCACCTGGTGTGGGTAAAACCACTTTGGCACGGCTGCTGGCTGGTGCAGCCAAGGCGCAATTTATTGCTTTGTCGGCAGTGCTTTCCGGGGTCAAGGAAATTCGCGCTGCAATTGAACAGGCAGGCGAGTATGCCAAGGTGGGTAAATCCACCATTTTGTTCATCGATGAAATTCACCGCTTCAATAAATCACAGCAAGATGCCCTGTTGCCGTTTGTTGAATCGGGTTTGGTCACCTTTATTGGCGCGACCACGGAAAACCCTTCTTTTGAAGTGAATTCAGCGTTGTTGTCGCGTTCGCAGGTTTATGTGCTGAATGGCTTGAATGCAGACGATTTTGCGCATTTGTTAAAACGTGCACAGGCGGAATTGGGGACTGGCATTGTGGTGGAAGGCGATGCTTTTGATGCACTGTGTAGTTACGCCGATGGAGACGCACGCCGTTTTCTGAATTTGGTGGAAATTACGCTGCTTCAAACCAAGGTACAAGGCTTGAACAGCCTTGATTTACCAGCCTTGAAGCAAATTGCACCCTCGCAGATTCGCCGTTTCGACAAAGGGGGCGATGCCTTTTACGATCAAATCTCGGCCCTGCACAAGTCGGTTCGTGGCTCTGACCCCGATGCAGCCCTTTACTGGTTTTGCCGTATGCTCGACGGTGGAGCCGACCCGCGCTACATGGCCCGCCGAATTGTGCGCATGGCTTGGGAAGACATAGGCTTGGCCGATCCCCGAGCTTTTACTATCGCCAATGAAGCGGCGCAGACCTATGAACGGCTGGGTAGCCCAGAGGGTGAATTGGCTTTGGCCCAATGCGTGCTTTACCTGGCGATTGCAGCAAAAAGCAATGCGGGTTACAACGCTTACAAACAAGCGATGGCACACGTGAAGCAAAGCAGCTCCATGCCCGTGCCCATGCACTTGCGCAATGCACCCACCCAGCTGATGAAAGAACTGGGACATGGCAGTGGCTATCGTTATGCCCACGACGAGGAAGCTGGGCATGCTGCAGGAGAAAGCTATTGGCCCGAGGGTATGCAAGCGCCGCAGTTTTATCGGCCCACAGACCGCGGGCTGGAGGGTAAAATTGCAGAAAAACTGAACTGGCTTGCCCAACGCAACGCCGAAGCCCGCCAAAAAAAGTAAGAAGCACTCACATCGGCCCACACCGGGCTTGAAGTTTTAGTACCATCACCGCTATTCATACAACCGCATTCTGAGAAATTTTCATGTTAGACATTCAATTGCTTCGCAAAGACCTGACCAATGTGGCAGAACGACTGGCCCAACGGGGTTACAGCCTGGACATTGAGCAATTCAATGCGCTGGAAGGCAAACGCAAACAATTGCAGACCAGCACTGAAGAATTGCAGGCGAAGCGAAACAGCATGTCCAAGCAAATTGGCCAGTTGAAGGCCAAAGGCGACGACGTATCCGTGGTAATGGCCGAGGTGGCGGGTTTGGGCGATGAATTGAAGCGCAATGAAACCGACTTGACCGCCCTGCAAGAAGAGATGAATTCCTTTTTGTTGAACATTCCAAACCTGCCGCATGAATCAGTGCCGATAGGCAAATCCGAAGACGATAATTTGGAATTGCGCCGCTGGGGCACCCCTGCCAAGTTTGATTTCCAGGTGAAAGACCATGTGGACTTGGGCGAGAAACTTGGCCTTGATTTTGAAACGGCTGCCAATTTGTCAGGTTCACGTTTTGCCGTACTGAAGGGGCAAATCGCCAAACTGCACCGGGCATTGGCGCAGTTCATGCTCGATACCCACACCGAGCAACATGGCTACACAGAGCATTACACCCCTTACATTGTGCGTGGTGAAACCCTGAAAGGCACCGGACAGCTTCCGAAGTTTGCTGAAGACCTGTTTTCAGTCAAGAAAGGCGGAGAAGAGGGAACTTCTGAACCTTTGTATCTAATTCCGACCGCCGAAGTTACCTTGACCAACTTGGTGGCTGACCAAATGTTGAAAGCAGGTGATTTGCCCATCAAAATGACCGCACATTCACCCTGTTTCCGCTCCGAGGCAGGTAGCTATGGCCGTGACACCCGCGGTCTGATTCGCCAGCACCAATTCGACAAAGTAGAAATGGTGCGCATTGAAAACCCGGAAAACTCCTATGCAGCACTGGATGAAATGACCCAGCATGCTGAAAATATTCTACAAAAGCTGGGGCTGCCTTACCGGGTTATCGTTCTGTGCACTGGTGATATGGGCTTTGGCTCTACCCGCACGCACGACATTGAAGTGTGGTTGCCTGCCCAAAATACTTACCGTGAAATTTCGTCTTGTTCAAACTGCGAAAGCTTCCAGGCGCGTCGCATGAAAGCCCGCTTTAAAAACGAGGCAGGTAAAACCGAGTTTGTGCATACTTTAAATGGTTCGGGCTTGGCGGTTGGGCGTACCTTGGTGGCGGTGCTTGAGAATTATCAACAAGCCGACGGCTCGGTAACGGTGCCTGAAGTTCTTCAGCCCTACATGGGCGGAAAAGCTGTACTTAACCCATAAAATTGCCCAACTTTTGCTTTCAGGCCCGTTGTGCCGGCAGAAGCAGGGGGCAAAGCACGCAGGCCAGTGCAGACAGAACGCTAAAGGTCCACAACATGGCGTGTGTGTTTTGCCCAGCCAGCAAGCTGACCACCGCCCCCACAATCAGGATTAGAAACCCGATCGCCGTGTTGCTGACAGCAACATAAGCAGAGCGGGTTTCTGCAGTGGCCATGTCCACAAGCAGGGTTTTTCTGCCCAAACGCACACCTGCCAGGCACACCGAAGTCAGGAAATAAGCACCGGTAAACAGCACCAATGCGCTGAATTCAATTTCAAATTGCAAAACCAGCAGTACAGCAATGCCTACCGCGGCGTTGATTGCACTGGCGATTGCCATCAAGGTGCGGCTTGAATAATCGGCCAAACGTCCCCACAAATAGCCCGACGCGGTGTTGGCCAGGCCAGAAACGATCAAAAACAGGCCGATCAAAGCGGCGTTGCCCAGGGCGTCCTGGGCGAGAATGATCAGCATGGGTGCACCCAGCGACACGCTCAATAACAGGGTGCGAACAATCACGAAGTTGCGAAAAGGTTTGTCATCTTTCAACAAACGAAGCGATTTCAAAGCCTCAATGCCCGCATTGCCGCCTCCTGCGGTTGCGCCCGGCTCTTCCCGGATCGCCCAAATCGCGAAAGAAGCGACAATCCAGCACAGCCCAGCAATGCCAAAAAGACTGGCCAGGATCAATTCATTGTTTTTGATTTGATTGTAGAAACCCAGATTGAGCCCCAAGAGCAAGGTAAACAGCCCCGAAACACTCGTGGCCAGGCCCATGAGTGTGCCGCGCCGCGATTTCGACACGGTTTTTCCCAGTACGTCTTTGGCTGCAACTGAACATATACCTCTTGCAAAACTGAACACCAACAGGGCAGCAAATACCAGCCAACTCGCATTTTCTGCCGTCAAATCAAGGAACAATGCAAACCCGCATGCCCAAAGGGCAAAGCCGCTGAGCAAGCCTCCGAACAACCAGACATACTTTCTCAGTGCTATGGCCCTTATTTTGGCGGCTATAAACAGCTGAGGAAGCAGCACACCAGACTCGCGAATGGGCACGGCCAAAGACACCAGCAGCATGGGCGCTCCCAACAGGCCAAGAACCCATGGAAACACTAGGCGTGCACTGGCTATTTCGTCAGCCAATTTGGTGAAAAAGTTGCCAAGCAAGTGCAGAAAAAAATTAACGGGCTGGTGTTTGCAGGATTCATCAGGAATGTCCTTGCAAACGCGTGCGTCTTCGTCGCCTGTGATTAGGTCGTACAGGGCTGTGGTGGCAGGCTTGGCTTTTTGCATCGAGATACTTTATCAACTAAAAAGGCACCCGAAGGTGCCTTTCCGATCAAACACTGGCTGTTGATTGCCAAGCGAGCAGTTTACTGCGCGCCAACTGTGGCCTTGATGGCTGCAATGAACTTCTCGCTTTGCGCTATGTTACTGACTGTCGCTTCAAGACCGTGGCGGGCAGAAGCCAGGCGGATAAAGCGCTCCATGCGGCGGGTTTCGTGTTTGTTCCAGCGAACGGTGAATGACACAACACGGTTGTCGTCAATCCAGACATTGCTGGGTTTCAGGAACATGAAATCGCCCAAAGCTACTTTGGGCAATCCAACTTGACCGCTCGCGTCCACGCCGGTGAACTGAACCAGCAATGGGGTGCCATTTTGAAGCCAACTGTTGTTTTCAATAGCATCACAGAAGATGGAACAGGTTGACCAGGTAAGTCCGCTGTAGCGAACCATAAATGCCAGTCTGGATTCTTCGAAATTATCTGTTACATCTGAACCCACTGCAGCCAAATCTTCAGGTTTTACTTTAAGTGCCAGGAGTTCTTGCTCAAGTGTGCTGTAAGCAATGCTAGAACGAATTTGATCCGGAATAGGCTTAACCTGTAACCAGTGGAACAGGCAATAAGACCGAGTCAAACGCTCTGCAATCGAACTCATGATGAACTCCTGAAAAACATGCTGCAACGTTATTGGTACTGGGCTCGGGGTTTTTCAGATTCATACCGAGGCTCTAACCAATTTCCCTTGACTTCACAAACAATCAACAATCGAAAACCATGCTGATTTGTGTGTCAGTTACAAGAGAAGGTTCAATTATTGTTAACGCTGAACCCAGAAATTGGAATACCAATTTCCCAAATAATTTGCTCACGCTGCTTTTTCCTGATCTTTCGCAGGTGCTCCTATTCTTTTAACTGAATATTCATTTAAAAATTGGGGTAGCAAATTGTCCCAATCGGGGTTTAAGGACTCAATCAACAGCAAGCGCATGTCGCGTGGCCAGTTCCGCACTCGGCGAAGTCGGGCCACAAATTTGTCATGGTCAGTCCAGACTTCGAAGTAAACAAGGCGATCAAGTCGATGGTAGTGTGCATAATCACGGCGAAGCCCTTGCAGGTGTTCATCCATGCGCGTGGCAAGACAGTTGGTATCCCCCAGGTAAAGGGGGCCATTGGGTTTGTTGTTCGACAAAATATAAAGCCAGTATTTGTCTTGCTTTCTGGCGGTGTCGTTCAAGCTACTGTCCGTGTTCTTGCTCAATTCATCCTCCGCACCATTGGGGCTTTAGGGCAATAAGTGGTTGTAAGTACAATACTTATTGATTGTATGTGTATTGCTTATTTTGCTGTGCAAGTTTCTCCCTCTTAATGGGTGCTGCCATCGCTATTTTTGACGGATATTCGGTGGTACTATATTTGTGGACAATTATTTCCTGATGCCAAAATAATTTTGGCGGTCTGATTATTTATATATTTATCAAAGGCTTATATGCTTACAGCTATCCTGGTGGATGGTCCGTTCTTCATTCGCAGAATTCGCCAAATTTTCCCAAGTTCAGTCCACCATGACGCAAAAGTCATGGCCGATCTGGTGTGGCGTTTATCAGCCGCTCATTTGTTTGAACGCAATCAGCCCAAGCGCCACTTGTTCCGCATTTTTTTCTACGACACGCCCGTGTTCACGCAACGCGTAACCTTGCCGGTTTCCAGACAACAAATTGATTTGTCAAAATCCAAAGAAGGGCAATTCCGGGTGGCGTTTCAGCGTCAATTGCAAAGAAAACGGAAATTGGCTGTGAAGCTGGGCGAAGCGCGCGAAGCGGATACCTGGAAACTGAATGAGGATGCCCTCGCTGATTTGCTTGGCAAACGCATTACCGTAGACGACCTGGCCGATGAGGACTTCACCCCCGATTCCCACCCCAAGGGGATTGAATTAAGAATGGGCGTAGATCTAGCTACCCTGGCCTACAAACGACAGGTTCAACAGGTGGTCTTGCTGACCGGAGATGGTGCGTTTTCAAGTGCGGCAGAATTGTTGCGTCACGAGGGCGTTGATGTGGTGCTCGACCCGATGTGGCAAAACATTTCTGAAGATCTGTTTTCCTACATTGATGGGCTGCGCTCGACCTGCCCCCCACCAGACAGGGCAGCAGATTTCCTGGCCCGAATTGGATCCGATACTTACGATCACGACGATTTGCCTGCAGAATAAAAAAAGCCCACGTCAAAGTGGGCTTTTTTTATTCTGCACCAAGGGAGGTGGAGTACTTCACAATCAATCCCCCATGCCTTCTGCGTAAAGGTCGTTGATTCGATCCTTGAACGCTTCAATCACTTTCACGCGTTTTACCTTGAGGGTCGGCGTTAAAAGGCCATTGTCGACCGTCCAGGGTTCTTTGGTGGTGATAATGCGGCGCACACGGATGTAGCGCGGCAAATGCTGCAAACGCTCATTGGCTCGTTTGATCAGTTCTTTTTCATTGGAGTTGGCAGTGACCGCAATCATGCCGATGAACGGTCGTCCCTCGCCGATCAATACAATTTGCTCAAACACATCGTCACCAATAATGGCCATTTCCGCATCCTGCGGGGAAAACTTCTCGCCGTTGGACAACACCATGATGTCTTTGATTCGACCCCGAATATAAATTCGTTTGTCCTTGATTTCAGCCACGTCGCCCGTGTGCAGCCAACCGTCTGAATCGATCGCTGTTTTTGTGGCCTCTTCGTTTTGCCAATACCCCAACATGATGTTGGGGCCGCGTGCCAGCAGTTCGTCATTTTCGCCCAGCATGACCTCTACATTGGGCAGAGCAGGGCCCACAGATTCAGGCACATTGCCTTCGGGACGGTTGACTGAGATGACCGGGCAGGCCTCAGTCATTCCATAGCCGTGAAGAATGGGAAGCCCCATTGCGATAAACGCCTTGGCAATTGTGCTGTCCAGTGCCGCACCACCCACCACGGCCAAACGCAAGCGGCCGCCCAGTCTTTCCAGAATAGGTTGAGCCACTTTGGCGCGCAGAAGAGGGAGTTGAAAGTGATCGACAATGCCACCTTTGCCCTGTTCCATCCGCCAGCCCACATCCACGAGCTTTTCGAATGCCTTTCGCTTGAAGCGAGAGTCTTTGACAGAGGCTTGAATGCGGCCGTAAAACTTCTCAAAAATGCGCGGTACAGCAAACAGAACCGTGGGTGCCTGTGTTGCCAGGTCTTCTGGCAATTGATTGATACCACGTGCGTAAATCACTTTTGCACCCACACGCAGGGGCAAGTAGTAACCGCCAGTGCGCTCGAACATGTGCGACATGGGCAAAAATGACAAAAATACGTCTTCCGGCTTTGCAATGTCCAACTGGAAACAGCTGTCTACGTTGGCGATCACGTTTTTGTGCGACAACATCACTCCCTTAGGGCGACCCGATGTGCCCGAGGTGTAGCAAATTGTGGCCAGCGTGTTTTGCTCAAGATCGAGCAGTTCGAAAGGCTCCAGCTTTTTATCCAGACTTTTCAGCACTTGGACCGCATTTTCCACGCCATCGGCTTCTTTTTCGATGTCTGATTTGATCGACAACACGCGAACGTCTTTCAGATTCTCTTTCAACAGGTTGCGGGCAATGCGGTCATTTTCAACAACCACTGCGCGCGATCCGGAATCCTGAATGCAATAAGCAATGTTGCTGGCGTTGTCGTCCACATACAGCGGCACTGAAACAAGGCCCATGGCCACTGCACCCTGGTCAAACGCCACCCAGTGAACACTGTTCTTCAGGCAAATGGCGACCCTGTCGCCGGGCTGTAAGCCCATGGATCTGAAAAAAGCCTGCCAGGAACGTGCAAGATCAATCATTTCCCGGACTTTGAAATCAACCCACTCGTTGTCGATGAACTGACGGTACAACACGCGATTGGGGGTGTCGTCATGTTGAAACAAGAATGTGGCGATATTCGCCATAAGGAGGTCTCCCAAATTTCTGTTTTTATAAAATTGACCGTAGTGTACTGAACAGTTTAAGGATTGATAAGAACACTCATTCTAGATTTACATTCAAGGCCTTGATAACCGCAGGTCGGGCACTTAGTTCTTCATACCATTTGTGCACTGCAGGATAATCACTTAGTTCTATTCCCTGGCGTTGCCAGCGATAAACCCAAGGATACAAAGCCATATCGGCGATGGAATAGTTTTCCCCTGCGATGTAAGGAAATTCGTTGAGCTGTTTGTTGATAACCTCATAGAGCCTTTTGGCCTCATTGGTGTATCGATTGATAGCATATTCAATCGGTTCAGGCGCGTAAATCCGAAAATGATGCGCCTGCCCCAGCATCGGACCCACACCACCCATTTGAAACATCAGCCATTGAATGATCGAGAGGCGTTCACGGTGACCATTACCGAAAAACTTGCCGGTTTTCTCGGCCAAGTAAATCAGAATGGCACCGCTTTCAAACAATTCGAGTGGTTTTCCGTCAGGGCCATGCGGGTCAATAATCGCCGGTATTTTGTTGTTGGGGCTGAATTTCAAAAACTCGGGCTTGAATTGATCGCCCTTGCCAATATCAACCGCAACGGGTTTCCATTGAAGTCCCATTTCCTCGCAGGCAATGTGAATTTTGTAGCCATTGGGAGTTGTCCAGGTGTAGACCTGAATCGGTTCATTTTGCGCAGTATTCAATCAACGCTCTCCAGTGATGCAAGTGGGCTAACACGTTCGTGCTAGGTCATTTCAAGGATACCTCACTGAGTGTTGTCATGCGTATGCTAACGCTAACAGGAACAATTGAACCGAGAGTAGACATGCCGATTTTCTGGACACAAGCCGCTCGAATAATTCACCTTTCGGTGTTTTCGATTCTCTGTGCCTTAATGGCGCTGTTTCCCCTCCCGGGGCTCAGCCTTGAAATTTCCACACCAGTGGGGGTTCAGCAAATAGGCCAAATCCTGAACCTTAAAAGTACGCTAAGCAACATGCCAGAGGGAACGGAATCGCAATTGCGTTCGACATGCCTGAAGGCTCGAATTTTCACTTTGGGAAACGCTCCAGGCAGTTATGAAAGTACCCTGTCGCGGGAAGTGCTTGTGAATTTTGACCCAACGATTCGCCGAGGAGGATTGCTCGAATTCACATCCGTGGCACCTGTTGAAGACGCAGTGGTTGAAATGGAGTTGGTGTCGGAGTGCCCTTTGATCGTGTTCAGCACAAAATGGACATTGCTGTTGAAACAGGGTGGGGTCGAACAGGGCAGTGCAATTAATGTAAGCACTGCTGGCAAAGAATCTGCTTTTGACCCTGAAGGTTCTTCTTTGTTGGCCAATTCCAGAAAAGCACCAGCGCCACAGCTTGACAGCAAACCAGTGTGGATGACTCAAGACGAGCGACATGAAATAAAGCCTCAACAAGCATTGAACGAGACTCCCGCAGTTGTTTTAAAGACACCAGAAAATGATGAGACGGCTGGTAGCAATGAAGTTGTGAAGGTGGCATCGCTTAATACGGATTTGTTTGGCGCCGGGCTCATTGAAAGCCGACGGGAAACCAGCGATGTAACTGGCGGGCTGGGTTTGAATGAATACACTGGGGAAACAGCTGCAAACCGTAACCTGCAAGAGTGGCTGCTGCCGGTATCGTTGGGTGCAGCGGTTCTGTTGATAATTACTTTGTTACTTTATCGACGGCATTCAGCTAAAAAAGCAAACATTCAGTTTGGGGTTAATGAGTACGGTCACGATGATCGCCGTGCCAATAATTCACAGCCGCTAGATGTAGCGACCATCAGCCGAGAACATGTCATGGCGTTTTCTGGAGAGCCTGCATCAGTGTCAGTGGGCAGCCATCGGGTGTTGGAGTCTTTGATTGGAAATGATGAACAGGACTTTGACGCCGACCTGAATTCGTCTGTCCATAACATGAACACCGGTTTGATCGACCCTGTGTATCGATCGTCTCTAAAAATCAGTCTTGAGTTAATCAATCGGGCCGACATTCCCAGCTGGAAATTGCCTGCATCTTATCTGGGTTTGGTCGAGTCGCGGAACAAATCACTGGAGCTGCACAGAACGATCGATGCTTTGTTGTTGCGAAGTCAGATTGGCTTGATTGAATTGGCTTTTCAGGATGCCAAACAGGGCCAGTTGACCCCGGCGCAGTCTTCACTGGAACTGCTGGAGCAGGTACTTGGCAATGATTTACATGACATGGAGTTCAGACCAACGCTTTGCGTGCCCGATGTGGTCAAAAGTCATGTGCGCGCAAAAATGTGCGAGATCGCGGGTGCCGATAAGCGCCAGCTACTTCGTGAAAACCTGGTGAACTTGAACAGCCAGGTGCTTAGCCCCGCACTTTGCTTTAATTCAAATGCATGGCGCGAATTCTTGAGTGAGGAAGGTATTCTGGATTAGTAATCACATTGCTGTTCACGACACGCTTAGGGACTCTTCCAGTTGCTCAATCTCAAGCATCAGTTCCAGTAACTCAGTTTCCGCATTCTCTAGGCGAGCGGCGATCAAGTTGCGCTCATGGTGCAGTTCCGCGGCTTTTTTCGAATCGTCGGGTTTGCTGTAGTCGCATTTGACCAAAGCTTCATCAAGTTTGGCCATTTTGGGTTGGTCAGTCTCAATTAGTTTTTCAAGTTTTTTAACCTGATTGCCCAATTGTTTGATTCGTTGGTTCACAGCTTGCCTGTCTATCGGTACTGCCACAACTGCAACAGGTTTGTTGTTCGAATTGCCTTGTTTTGCATTGCGATTTTCCGCACTGGTTTCTTTGCGCAGCAGCTCGGCATAGTCATCCAGGTCCCCGTCAAATTCGGTCACGGCACCTTGGTGAACGCGCCAAAAGCGATCAGTAATAGATTCCAGCAAATGCCGGTCATGAGAAACCATCACCAGGGCTCCTTCAAATTCCAGAAGGCTGCTGGCCAAGGCTTGGCGAGTTGCAATGTCCAGGTGGTTTGTGGGTTCATCCAGCAATAGCAGGTTGGGGCGTTTGTAAGCCAAAAGGGCCAAAGCCAAACGCGACTTTTCACCGCCCGAGAAACTGCCAACCAATTGACGAACTTTGTCGTCTCCAAAGTGATAGCGTGCCAGGAATTCACGCGCTTTTTGCTCGGAAATTTGCCGCTCCAGACGTGACATGTGCTGCAAGGGTGTGGCGTTCATGTCAAGCGATTCAATTTGGTCTTGTGCGAAATACCCGTAAACCAGCCCTTTGCCCTCAACCCGCTCACCACCCAACATGTTGAGCTCGCCCACCAATGTCTTAACCAGGGTGGTTTTGCCATTGCCGTTGGCACCCAACAGACCGATACGGTCGCCAGGGCGAAGTTCAAGACTGATACTTTTTAGAATGGGCGTTGCACCTTCATAGCCACAATCGCTCCGGTTCAGCACCACCAACGGGTCTGGACTTTTGTGGGGTTCCATAAACGGAATTGCCACATGGGGTTCTACTTGCAAAGTTTCAATCAACTTGATCTTTTCAAGTCGCTTTACCCGGCTTTGTGCTTGTTTGGCCTTGCTGGCTTTGGCCTTGAAACGATCCACAAATTTTTGCAGCTTTTCCATTTCACCAGCAGCCTTTTTGTTGGCCTGGCTAACCTGGTCTGCACGCTCGGCAAAAGCACGCTCAAACGCAGAGTAACCACCCGTGTACTTGGTCAGTTTTTCGCTGTTCAGGTGCACGGTGTGGGTACACACCTCGTCTAGAAAATCACGGTCATGTGAAACCAGAATTACCGTGCTGTTGACTTGCTTGATCCACTGCTCCAGCCACACCACCGCTTCGATGTCCAGGTGGTTGGTGGGTTCGTCCAGCAAAATAAGGTCGGCCCTTGAGCCCAGCACTTTGGCAAGGTTCAAGCGCATTTTCCAGCCGCCAGAAAACTCGCCAACTTTGCGTTGAAGGTCTTCTGTTTTAAACCCCAAGCCGTGAAGAATGGTGGCCACACGCGCTTCAGCAGTGTAGCCATCCAGGTTCTCCAGTTCTTCATACAAATGGCCAAGTTGCTCCATGTCGCCGCTTTCTTCAACAGCATGAATTTTTTGGCGCACTTCGTGCAAGGCCCGGTCACCTTCCAGGGCGAAATCAATCACGCTGAGGTGGTTGGCTGTTACTTCCTGATCAATCCAGGAAAGTCGCCACACCTTGGGCAGGTCGATACTGCCTTGATCAATGTGAAGCTCGCCAAGAAGGGCACTTAGAAAACTGGATTTACCAGCGCCATTGTGACCAATTAGACCTACTTTTTCACCGGGAAACAGAGTGAGTTCAGCATTGGTTAAAATAGGCTTGCTGCCCCGCGCAATGCTGAGGTTGTTGATTTGAATCATTGAATGGGTTTAGACCAAGTCTTCTTTGTTAAGCAAAAACACTTGTTCGTCACCTGCCGAGGTTTCAAGCCAAATGGGATTTAAATGTGGAAAGGCCGCTTCGAAATGCAGTTTTTCATTACCGAGTTCAACCACCAGAAAACCGCCGTCTTTCAGGTGTTTAGGGGCCTGTTCAAGAATATCCTGAATCAGATCCATACCGCTGTCGCCACCGGCCAAAGCCATGCGTGGTTCATGCAGGTACTCTGGCGGCAGCTTTTTCATGGAGGCCTCATTGACATAAGGCGGGTTGGTCAAGATGAAGTCGTATTGCTTGCCATTCAGGTTTGAAAACAAATCCGATTCAATGGCATGAACACGCCGCTTCATCTCATGCAGCTGTATGTTCTCGCGCGCGACACTCAAGGCCTCAGTTGACAAATCGACAGCATCAACCTGCGCATTTTCAAACACATAGGCAGCCAGAATCGCCAGACAGCCGGAACCTGTGCACATGTCAAGAATCTCGAATGGCATTTCAGGGGCATTTACCCAGGGCGTTAATTGGTCGGCCAGCAGTTCAGCGATGAAGGAACGCGGGATGATGACCCGTTCGTCGACCTTGAAGGCATGTCCTTGCAACCAGGCCTCGCCAGTGATGTAACTGGCCGGCTTGCGATCGACTACACGTTGGGTAATAAAACGTGTCAGTCGATTGGCTTCTTGAATGGTGACACGTGCGTCCCAAAACGGCCCGACATCGCCAATCGGCAGACTGAGCGCCGACTGCACCATATAAATCGCTTCATCAAATGCGTTGCTTGAGCCATGGCCAAAAAACACCTGACCACGGCGCATTTCGCTGACATAAAACCGCACCCAGTCGCGAACGGTGTGCAGTTCTTTGGGGTCGACTGCAATGTGTGCGGTGTAATCCTGATTCATGAATTGCCTTGGCTGAAATCGGTTTGCCCAATGGTGAGTACGCCGTTCAATTCGACGACCGGGCGTTTAATGATGCTGGGGTATTCCAACAGAAGGGCTTTGGCACCCTCAGGTGACCGGGCTTTGCCTTGCAGGCTTTCGTCCAGACCACGCCAAGTGGTGCCTTTCCGATTGATGACTTTATCCAACCCAAAGGTACTGATCCATTCGTCAAGCAGCAACGCGGGTACACCATGTTTTTTGAAGTCATGGAAAACAATTTCCACGTCATTCGATTTCAGGGATGAAATCGCTTTTTTTACGCTGTCGCAGTTAGGAATTCCGTATACCTTGGCTGTCATTCTGTCGGATGCTCCTTTACTCTGCGTTGCGCAGCAATTCGTTGATGCCGGTTTTCGCACGTGTTTTTGCATCAACACGCTTGACGATCACCGCGCAGTACAGGCTGTACTTGCCACAAGCGCTGGGCAGTGAGCCACTGACGACCACTGAGCCAGCAGGAATTCGGCCGTAACTTACTTCGCCTGTTTCTCGGTTGTAAATTTTTGTACTTTGACCGATGTAAACACCCATGGAAATCACGGAGTTTTCTTCAACGATTACGCCTTCCACTACCTCAGAACGTGCGCCAATAAAGCAGTTGTCTTCGATGATTGTGGGGTTCGCCTGTAGAGGTTCCAACACGCCACCAATGCCTACGCCACCGCTCAAGTGAACGTTTTTACCGATTTGTGCGCATGAACCCACAGTGGCCCAAGTGTCCACCATGGTGCCTTCGTCTACATATGCACCAATGTTCACGTAGCTGGGCATCAGCACAACATTTTTGGCAATGAAACTGCCACGGCGGGCCACGGCAGGCGGTACTACACGGAATCCACCTTTCTTGAAGTCTTCTTCGGTGTAATCGACAAACTTGGTGGGCACCTTGTCGTAAAACTGGGTGAAACCACCGGCAGCCATTGGCTTGTTGTCTTCAAGGCGGAAAGAAAGCAACACGGCTTTCTTGATCCATTGGTGGGTTACCCACTCGCCGCTTTCCTTGGAACAAACACGCAATTCACCCCTGTTCAATTTTTCCAGTACGTCGCCAACAGCGGCGCGAACTTCTGCAGGTGCAGAAGAAGGGGAAATTTCTGCACGGTTTTCCCATGCGGCTTCAATGATGGATTGATGATTATTTGTCATGGTGATTTCCTGTGTCAGAGACTGTTTTTAATTTGTTGTGCAATTCGACAAGCGGCCTCATTGCATTCGGCCAGGCTGGCTACCAGCGCAATTCTCACATGGTTGCTGCCGGGGTTAAATCCATTCACCTCGCGACCCAAAAAGCTTCCGGGCAATAGGGTAACATGCGCTTGCTCAAATAGCCTTTTGGCGAAGGCTGTGTCGCTTTGCCCCACATCAGCCCAAAAGTAAAAGCCGGCGGGTGGAATATGCAGTTCAAGTTTGCCTTCAAGAATGGCGCTGAAGGCTTTGAACTTCTCGGTGTATAAGCGGCGGTTCTCGGCAACGTGTTCTTCATCGTTCCAGGCAGCTACGCTGGCCATTTGTATGGTGGTCGACATGGCAGAACCATGGTAGGTGCGGTAGCGAAGAAATGCCTTGATCAGCTCTGCATCGCCTGCCACATAACCAGAACGAAGCCCGGGCGCGTTAGAGCGCTTGGAGAGGCTGGAAAACACAATCAGGTTGTTGTAATCCGACCTTCCCAAACGGCTTGCTGCTTCAAGCCCACCGATGGGGGCTGCGGTGCCATCTAGATAAATTTCTGAATAACATTCATCCGATGCGATCACGATATTGTATTCATCGGCCAGATCAAACAGCTTTTGCCAGTCTTCAAGTGAATACACCGCGCCGGTCGGGTTGTTGGGCGAACACACATACATCAGCTTTGTTTTGGCCAATACATCGGGGCTGAGCGCGTGAAAATTTGACAAACCGCTGGCCGGATCAATGTTCACGAACACAGGGCTTGCGCCACCTAAAAAGGTGGCGCCTTCGTAAATTTGATAAAACGGGTTTGGAAAAACAACGTGGCTGTCGTTCTCACAACCATCCAGTACCACCTGTGCGAAAGAAAACAAAGCCTCACGCGAGCCCAGAATCGGCAAAACCTGAGTTTCCGGATCGACCAAGGCATCAAAACGGCGCAATATCCACTCAGAGATTGCTTTTCTCAACACCGGCAATCCCTGCGTACCGGGGTATACCGACAAGCCATCAAGGTTGTCGATCAAAGCCTGCTTGATCAGCGCTGGCGTGGGATGCTTGGGTTCGCCAATCGACAAATTCACATGGGTCAAACCACCCGTGTGCTGGGTGCCCGCGAACAATGCTTTGAGGCGTTCAAATGGATAAGGCTGAAGTTTGTCGAGGTTTTTCAATGAGTTCACCGGAATTGCTGTTTAGCCATCGTTTTAAGCCAAGCGCGTATAGCCACGCGCTTTTAACCCCTCGCATTTAGCCACGAGTAGGGTTCATGGTTGAAATGGAATCCAGTTCAACTTTCGGCAAGGGCTGAAAGCCTGAGTGGCGGTGTTCAGCCACCACCGTGGTGTATACACCACCCCGAACATACCATTTCGCAGTTAGTTTCATGTAGCGGGGGTCAGTTGCGGCCACCAGGTCGTCCAGAATCTTGTTGGTTACAGCCTCGTGGAAAGCACCTTCCTCCCTGTAACTCCACATGTACATTTTCAGGCTTTTCAGCTCTACATTCTTCTGGTTGGGCAGGTAGTCGATCACCAAAGTGGCGAAGTCTGGCTGCCCGGTCAAGGGACAAAGACATGTAAATTCAGGCACTTCGATGTGAACGTGGTAGGGCCGATCCGGGTTCGGATTCGGAAAAGTCTGTAAATCACGGCTGGGTTTGTTACTCATAATTCTCTCGTGGGCCTTTTTAGCCTGTTGTGGCCTTTGGCCTTTGTGGCGTTAAACAACTCAATCATCCTGCCAACTACGGGCGGGGGCCCGGCGTAAAGCGCGAAGGCTTTGCTATTATAAGGTCAGCGGGTTTTCAAGTTCCCGTGGGTTGAAGTTTTTATTCGTTCTATTGGTCTCATTTCCACTTCATCGTGCGATTAACTCACATTCGTTTAGCTGGCTTTAAGTCATTTGTTGAACCAACGTCCTTTGCCGTGCCCAGTAATCTGGTGGGTGTGGTGGGTCCGAACGGCTGTGGCAAATCCAACATCATCGACGCGGTACGCTGGGTACTGGGTGAATCCAAGGCGTCGGAGCTGCGTGGCGAATCCATGCAAGACGTGATCTTTAATGGCTCCACCAACCGCAAAGCGGCCTCGCGTGCCAGCGTAGAGCTGGTGTTTGACAATGCAGAAGGCAGGGCAGGCGGCAGCTGGAACCAATATTCCGAAATTTCCGTTAAACGCGTGCTCACACGCGATGGCGCTTCAACCTATTACATCAACCAGCAGGCGGTTCGCCGCCGCGACGTCCAGGATATTTTCCTGGGTACAGGTCTTGGGCCACGCGCCTATGCCATTATCGGGCAGGGCATGATTGCCCGTATTATTGAAGCCCGCCCGGAAGAATTGCGCATTTTTCTGGAAGAGGCCGCAGGTGTATCGAAATACAAGGAACGCCGCCGGGAAACTGGCAATCGTTTGGCCGACACGCGCGACAACCTCACCCGTATCGAAGATATTCTTCGCGAATTGACCAGCCAGATTGAGCGACTGGAGCAGCAAGCCACCGTGGCGCGGCAGTTCAAGGAACTTGAAGAGGCTAAAAATACCAAGCAGCGCTTGCTTTGGTATATCCGCTATTCCGAGGCGTTAGAGCAGAAAAATACTGGCCAGGCCAAGCTTGAACGTGCCAAAGCTGATCTTGAGGCCATTCAAAGCAAATCGATTAGCACCCAAACAGAACTGTTTGCTGTGCGTGAAAAGCAGGTGGACGCCCAGCAACAGCTGGAGAACGACCAAACCCAATGGATTGAATCCAACAGGCAAGTAAGCCGTCTTGAAGCTGATTTGCGCGTGATGGCTGAATCACGCGCACGCCTGGGTACTCGAGTGGCCGAGCTTGAACTTGAAATTCAAAACTGGACTGTGCGGGAAGAAGACGCGAAGGCACGATTGGAAGAAATCAGTGGTTCTACCGAAGAACAGCAAGCCGAGCTGGAAGAACGAATTATTGCCCTTGAAGAGGCCGAGCTGGCCGTCGAGCCAGTTGAGCTGGCCTTGCAGGCTGCGCGATCCGCTGTAGACCAAAAACGCGCCGGTGTCATGCAAATACAGCAGGCACTTGGCCAGGTTTCTTCGCAGCAGGAATCAGCCAGCCGTGCCGAAAACACGATTCAAGTGAAATTGGATCGGCTTGAAAGCGAAAAGCAGCAAATTGCAGCACCTTCGGTACACGAAATGGACGAAGTCCAATCTCGGGTCCATTCCCTTGAACGGGAGCTTGACAATGCCACCGGCAACCTTGCTGAATTTGAAAGCAAGTTGGCTGCTGGTGGTGCCGAACTTGATCATGTTCAAGCCTCATTCAATGCTGAGCGGGACAAGCATGCCAACGCGCAGGCGCAATTGCAGGCACTTGAGAAATTAAACGAGCAACTTGCCGAAAGCGCTGAGTTAAAGCCCTGGGTTGAAAGTAGCGGCCTTGGCGATACACCGCGCTTGTTGGGCAAGTTACAAGTGGAGCGTGGCTGGGAAAGGGCACTTGAATCGGCGCTGCGGGAGTCGCTTGACAGCTTTCAGGTACGAACGCTTGACATGGTTGAGGGCTTTGCCAAACAGCCACTCCCTGCACGCGTGGCTTTCATGGAATCAGCGAGTCAGGGCGGTGGTTCAAACCTTTCTGTTGGTCCGGAAGACCTGGCCAGCCTGGTGCGCTGCACCGACTCTGCCATTCAGCAATCTTTGATTCAATCACTGGCTGGGTACCTCCTGGCCCCCGATTTGCAAGCCGCACTGGCGAAACGAAAAACCCTGAAGCCAGGCCAGCGGATCTTCACGCCACAAGGGCATTGTGTCAGCGCCACAGGCGTGTCTTTTTATGCGGCAGACAATGCGCAAAGCGGTCGGCTTGAGCGCCAGCAGCAAATAGAAGCCCTGCGTACAGAAGTGCGCGCGCTAGACATGTTGAAAAATGAATCCATGGCCAAGCGCGACCAACTGCAATTGCGCACGGGTGAAATGAAAGCCCATGTGGTGCAAGCGCGTCAACTGGTTGAAAGTTTGACCAAGCGACTGCATGAAGCCCAGGTACAACTGATTCGCTTGCAAGAGCAGCAAAGCAGGGCAGACAGCCGCCGGGAACAAATTGGTTTAGACCTGGCTTTGTTGCAAAGCGAACTGGAAGAACAGCGGGCAATTTTACTTGAATCGGAAGACAGGTACGCCGAACTGGATGAGCAGCTTGCCGTCGCCAGCGATGCGCTCGAAAGCCAGAAAGACAAAGTGACTGAAGCAGAACAGGCGCTGCGCGACAAACAGGCGCAGGTGCAGAATGCGCTGCGTAAAAAGCAGGATGCAGAATTCAATATTCGTAATCAGGAATCTCGCCAACGCGAATGTGAACGCGACATTGCTTTTGCAAGCAGTCAAATTCAGCAAATTCAGCAACGCAAACAATTGGCGCTGGCTGAACTTGAGGGGCTTTCTGAAACCGAAGGTCAAGAAGCATTGCAGCTTGCCTTGGAAGAGCGCGTAATTGCAGAAGAAAAAGTGGCAGTTTCTCGTGATGCGCTAGAACAAATCATGGCGAAGGTATCTGAGCTTGAACGTGCGGAAAAAGAAAGTGACAAGCAGGCTGATCCACTGCGGGATGCGGTACAAGACCTCGCATTAAAAATTCAGGCCGCTGAACTCACCATTGAACAATACAAGAATTTGATGGACGAAGTGCAGGCCGATGTAAACGAATTGGGTCAGCAATTCGTTGCCATGGATGTACCTCCGAAAGCATCAGTGCTTCAGGCCGAAGTAACCCGCCTTACCAACGGCATGCAAGAGTTGGGAGCAGTGAACCTGGCTGCGCTGGATGAACTGGCTGCTGCAACAGAGAGAAAATCATTCCTTGACCAACAGGCCGGCGACCTGATTGAAGCCATGGAAACCCTTGAGGATGCGATCCGCAAAATTGACAAAGAAACACGCGACCTTCTCTCCGAAACTTTTGGTGTGGTTAACGGGCATTTCTCGCGCCTCTTTCCCAAGTTGTTTGGTGGTGGAGAAGCCCGCTTGGTCATGACTGGCGACGAAATTCTGGATGCAGGCGTGCAGGTATTTGCCCAACCTCCCGGCAAGAAAAACGGCACCATTCATCTCTTGTCGGGTGGCGAAAAAGCACTAACGGCCACAGCACTGGTTTTCGCAATTTTCGAGTTGAATCCTGCACCGTTCTGCCTGCTCGACGAAGTTGATGCACCGCTGGACGATGCGAACACCGAGCGTTTCACCCGCTTGGTCAAACAAATGTCTGAACAAACCCAGTTTTTGTTCATTTCCCACAATAAAATCGCCATGGAAATGGCGCAGCAGCTGATCGGCGTCACGATGCAGGAGAAAGGTGTTTCCCGCATTGTTGCCGTTGACCTGGCGGCTGCAGAAAAAATGGCAACGGAAACCATATGAACGACCTACAACTTACCCTGCTGATTGTTGGAGGTGGTGGCATTGCTGCCATGATCGCTTACAACTGGTGGCAAGATTATCGACTGCGCAAACAAGCCAGCGAACGTTTTGGTGAAACCGATCAAGACCCGCTGTTGAATACGGGTTCTGTCAAATCGAGTTATGAGCGTACAGAGCCCGGGTTCTCGGGATCACAAGAGTTTGACTCTTCCCCTGAATTGGATGAAACAGGCGGAGAAGCAGACTTTAATGCACACCGAGCTGACAGCCATTTGCAAAATGAACCGCAAATGACAATCGACAAACGCCTGTTTGCAGATTTCATCATCCGTTTCGACGAAGACAAAGATGCCAACACCTGGAAGGCCCTGATCGACGGGTTGGAACAAATCAATCGCAAGCGAATTATTTATTCTGCCAGCCCAGACGCCGCTGAAAACGCTGATACGCTGTGGTTCAAGGCAAGCCCCTATGAGGGCACCGCAAAATCCTTGAAAGCAAGCGTTCAAATTGCCAACCGCAAAGGTCCGCTCAGCTCAATCGAGTTTTCTGAAGTGCTTGGAAAATTCAGGCGATTTGCTGAAGACCAGAATGCGGACATTGAATTTCCCGAGATGAAGGAAGTGGTGGCCAAAGCTGAAACGCTGGACCAAGCCGCGGCTGCTTTGGATACCTTACTCGGTCTGCATTGCCTGTTACCTGAAACCGTACAGGAAAGCACCGCAGTCGACATGCTTGCTGTGGCAGGTTGGGTGCAAAAAGGCCACCAGTGGTTTCTCAATGATGAATCCGGCACCCTGGCCAGCATGGTAATTCACAATGCGCCCGGCAAACGCCTGTTGAGCTTTAGTATTGACGTACCCAATTCAGCTGAACCCATTAAAGCCTTGGGCGATATTGTCACCGTATGCCATGGCATGAATGAAAAATTCGGTGCACCGCTAATGGACGATTCTGGCCGAACCTTGAGCACTCAAGCCATTGAGGGCATCTACAACCAGTTGATTGAACGGGTTCGTAATTTGACCGATTCTGGCTTCAAGCCGGGTGCACCTGTAGCTCGCATTTTGTTTTCATGACCAATCTGGATTTGTTTGACAGTAACGGCAGTGGCGACAAATCCGATGAGCAGGACGAGTCTCCAAGCGCGGCAATTCGCCGCCTGATTGAACTGCTGAACCGCTGGGAACATGCCTACTATGTGCTGGATGCACCTGAAGTGCCGGACTCCGAATATGACCGGGTCTATCAGGCACTTCAACAACTCGAAAACAGCCACCCCGACCTGATTCAGAGTGACTCCCCCACACAACGCGTTGGTGGCAAACCCGCGGATGGCTTCGAGCAGGTTAAGCACCGCGTACCCATGCTGTCGCTTGGCAATGCCTTTGATGACAGCGACGTGCTTGCCTTCGATCGACGGGTCAAGGAACTGGCCGACCTGCCGATAGACACCACAATTGCTTACGCGGTTGATCCAAAATTTGACGGATTGGCCATCTCAATTCATTACAAAAACGGCATTTTCCAACAAGCGATTACTCGCGGCGACGGCACGGTTGGTGAAGACGTATCTACCAATGTAAAAACCATTCGAAGCTTGCCCTTGAAATTAAAGGGAAGCAAGGTGCCTGAGCATTTGGAAGTGCGTGGCGAAATTTTCATGTTCAAGAAAGATTTCGCACAGATGAATGAGAGGCAAGCGGAACTTGGCCTGAAAGTTTTTGCAAATCCACGCAATGCTGCAGCTGGCACCATTCGCCAACTCGACCCCAAAATAGCTGCAAGTCGACCGCTGCGGTTTTACTGCTATGGTGCGGCCCTTGAACGGGATCAGTTGCGTGAACTAAAAAGTCAATCCGCCATGATGCAATGGCTGTCTGGAATGGGCCTGCCTGTTTCAGAACTTAGCCAAACCGCCTTGGGTGCCGAGGGCCTCTTGACCTTCTACCGCAGCGTGGGCGAGCGCCGCAGCACATTGCCTTTTGAAATTGACGGCGTAGTTTACAAGGTAGATTCTTTTGACCTTCAAGATCAACTTGGTTACGTGGCCAAAGCGCCGCGTTTTGCAGTGGCCCACAAATTTCCGCCCGATGAAGTGCTCAGCCGCCTGCTGAATATTGAAGTACAAGTGGGCCGTACAGGGTCGATTACACCGGTTGCAAAACTTGAACCCGTGAAAGTGGGTGGTGTTGTTGTATCGTCTGCCACCCTGCACAATCTTGATGAAATTCAACGCAAGGATTTGCGGGTAGGTGACCAGGTTTTGGTTCGCCGTGCCGGCGATGTAATTCCCGAGGTGTTGCCTTTCCCGGGCAACCAGCGCAGCGCAGGAAGCTGCGCCTTTGTCATGCCGACACACTGCCCAATTTGTAATTCACTGGTTCAAAAAGAAGAGGGCGAAGCTGCTTTCCGGTGTACAGGCGGCTTGGTGTGCAAAGCCCAGCTTACGCAGTCGATTATTCATTTTGCGCATCGACGTGCCATCGACATTGAGGGCCTGGGTAGCAAACTGGTTGAAGTACTGGTTGACAAGGAATGGGTAAAAACCCCCGCAGACCTGTTTCGCCTCGAATTTGATGCCTTGGTTCAGCTTGAGCGCATGGGAGAAAAATCGGTGCGCAACCTGCTGGACAGCATCGAAAAGGCCAAGCAAACCACATTTGGCAGATTTTTGTTCGGCTTGGGAATACGGCATGTTGGCGAGGCTACCGCCCGTGATTTGGCGGCCTATTTCAAGAATGTGGATCGGCTGATGAGCGCC
Source organism: Limnobacter sp. SAORIC-580 (assembly GCF_013004065.1). Taxonomy (GTDB): domain Bacteria; phylum Pseudomonadota; class Gammaproteobacteria; order Burkholderiales; family Burkholderiaceae_B; genus Limnobacter; species Limnobacter profundi. The sequence goes on along the minus strand of NZ_CP053084.1, from coordinate 1,683,548 downwards.
ACAATTGAAGAACTGCTTGAGGTCAACGATGTCGGCCCTGTGGTGGCGGAATCCATACGGCAATTTTTTGATGAACCTGCCAATCAACAGGTTGTACGCGAATTAATCTCACTGGGACTTGCCTGGACAACCGAAGACACGCAAACAGCTGATGAATCGCATCCTTTCTTTGGAAAAACATTTGTGCTCACCGGCACGCTTGGCCACTACAGCCGGGATGAAGCTGGCGCATTGATCATCGCTCGTGGCGGTAAAGTAACTGGCTCGGTGTCCAAAAAGACAGATTACTTGTTGGCCGGGGAGGCTGCTGGCAGCAAACTGGACAAGGCCGCAGCCTTGGGCGTAACTGTACTTGATGAAAGTACATTTCAAGGTATGCTTTAAACATAAAACGTTATTGTGTTTATTATTTTTTTATTTCTTCATTAATGGACTACGGAGCGAGCAATCATGACCCGAGTTAGAAAAGCTGTGTTTCCTGTTGCGGGTATGGGCACCCGATTTTTGCCTGCCACCAAAGCCAGCCCAAAAGAAATGATGCCCGTGGTGGACAAGCCACTGATTCAATACGCGGTGGAAGAGGCACTTCAAGCGGGCTTGAGTGAGCTGGTGTTTATCACAGGTCGAAGCAAGCGTTCCATTGAAGACCATTTCGACAAGGCCTATGAGCTTGAGGCCGAACTGCAGGCCCGCGGCAAAACCGCACTGCTTGAAATAGTGAAAAACATTGTACCCAGCCATGTGAACTGTATTTACATTCGGCAGATGGAACCTTTGGGACTTGGCCATGCTGTGCTGTGCGCAGAGCCCGTTGTTGGTACAGAGCCTTTTGCTGTGCTGTTGGCCGACGACCTGATGGACGTAGACAAAGGCACCCCCTCTGTGACCCATCAAATGGTGAAGGTGTTTGAACGTGAGCATGCCAGCGTATTGGCTGTGCAGGAAGTTGATCCCTCTGAAACCAAATCGTACGGTATCGTCTCCAGCACTCCCTGGAACAATCGCTCCGAGCGGGTTAATGCCATTGTTGAAAAGCCCGATCCCAAAGACGCACCAACCAACCTGGCGGTTGTGGGCCGTTACGTGCTGAATTCTCAAATTTTTGATCACATCCGGAAAACGGGCAAAGGCGCTGGCGGAGAAATTCAGTTGACTGACGGTATTGCCTCACTGCTTGAAGATCAACCCGTGTTGGCTTACCGCTTCACCGGAACCCGCTTCGACTGCGGCTCGAAAATGGGTTACCTGAAAGCCACAGTGGAACTGGGCCTGAAACACCACGAGGTGGCTGCAGAATTTGCTCAATACCTCAAAGACAGGAAGTAAGCCATGTATGCAGTGTTGGGAGGCAGTGGTTTAAGCCAATTGCCGGGTTTTGAAATTACCATGCGCAAGGTTCAGCGAACACCCTACGGTGAACCCTCAGGCGCACTCACAATCGGCATGCTGGCGGGCCACGAAATTGTTTTTCTGGCACGCCATGGCTATGGGCATACCATTGCCCCCCATCAAATCAACTACAGGGCCAATATTTGGGCTTTGTCGCAACTAGACATCGACGGCATTTTGTCTGTAGCGTCTGTAGGTGGAATTCGCCCTGATTTGAAACCAGGACAGCTGGTGGTTCCTGATCAAATTCTGGACTACACACACGGGCGCAATGCCACATTTTTCGAAGGTGACAACCAGGCAGTACAACACATCGACTTCACATGGCCTTATGACCAGGCCCTTCGTACTTCATTGTGCCTTGCAGCCGATGCCATTGGTGAGCAAGTGGTGCAGGGCGGCTGTTATGCCTGTACACAGGGGCCTCGCCTGGAAACTGCGGCTGAAGTGAAGCGTTTGGCGCGCGATGGTGCCGATATTGTCGGCATGACCGGCATGCCAGAGGCCAGCCTGGCCCGCGAACTTGAAATACCCTATGCGCACCTAGCTTTGGTGGTCAACCAGGCTGCTGGAGTGGGAGAAAGCGCTCAGGAAATTTCTCATGCCCAGATCAGCAGAACAGTTCATGAAGGAATGGGACGGGTCATGGGAATTATCAAATCGATGGTGCAGCTGCACGACGAATGAAAGGGCAAATCAGCCCTTTCATCGCGTTCAAATTGAAAGCAACTCGAGTAGCTCGGCTTCCAGCTGAATTTGAAGCTTCCCGGAATTCAAAGACTGCCCGTACAGCAAAAAGGTATCTTCGGCCCTTTCGCCCAAAGTCATGATTTTGGCGGTTTGTACGTTCACCTTGTATTGGGCCAACAATCGCGTAATCGAGTAAAGCAGTCCTGTTCGGTCAGTGGCAGATACGGTCAACAAATATTGGTTGCCTTTCTCATCTGGTTTCAAATCCACAGAAGGGCGCACCGGAAAGTGCCGGGATTGCCTGGACATTCGCCCAAAAACCGGTGGCTCAAGCGGTTGACGCTTGATTAACCTGTCCTGAAGCTCTGCTTCGAGCAGTGACAGGGTTTCACGGTAAAACTCATGGTGACTGTCGTGCTGAATCAGGAAAGAATCAAGGGCGTAACCATGCGAGGTGGTGTGAATTTTCGCATCCAGAATGCTCAAGTTCTTGGAATCAAAATATCCACAAATACGTGCAAACAGGTCCATTTCATCGCGGGTGTACACCAGCAATTCCAGGCCTTCACCAATCGGCGACAGACGTGCTTTCACAATCGGCTGCTCTGTATCTACGCGCCAGTATAGATGCCTCGTGTGCCAGGCAATGTCGCTAGGCCCTTGCCTGAGAAAGTACGACACATCAAGCTGGGCCCACAATTTGTCCTGAACATCATCGGAAAGCGCATACAACCGCAAAATTCGGCGCGCCTCCGCCTGCTGCTCGGCAAGCATTTGCCGGCGGTTGGGCGCCTCGCCACCCAAATACTTCAATGTCAGGCGGTAAAGGTCTTCCAGCAATTTACCTTTCCATGCATTCCACACTTTCGGGCTGGTACCACGAATGTCAGCCACAGTCAGCAAGTAAAGCGCTGTCAGGTTGCGGGGAGTTTTTACTAGCGCAGCAAATTCCTTTAGCACTTCAACATCTGACAAATCTTTTTTCTGGGCTGTATTCGACATCGTCAGGTGATGCTTCACCAGAAAAGCCACTAAATCAGTGTTCTCCTGGTTCAATCCGTGATCTTTGCAGAATTTGCGGGCGTCCACTTCGCCCAGCACACTGTGATCACCACCCCTGCCTTTGGCCACGTCGTGAAACAGGGCGGCCACGTACAACAACCAATGGTCATCAAAGTTGGCCATCAATTGGCTGCAATAGGGATACTCGTGGGCGTGTTCTGCCATCGTAAATCGACGCAAATTACGCACCACGGTCAGAATATGTTGGTCTACCGTGTACACGTGAAACAGGTCATGCTGCATTTGTCCCACAATTTTCCGAAAAACCGGCAAGTACCTTCCCAATATGCTGGTTTCGTTCATGCGCCGCAACTCATGAACGATGCCTTGCGGTTGTTTGAAAAACTCAATGAACAAAGCCTTGTTGACCGGGTTTTTCCTGAAATCGCTGTTGATTTTGACCCGGCTGTGCCACAACTGGCGCAACATTCTCGCGCTCATGCCTTTTAATCGCGGATTCTGTTGCATCACGATAAAGGCGCGAAGCATCGCGGATGGGTTTCTGGCAAATACTTCGTCATCCCGAATATCGAGCAGAGAATCTGTTTCCTGAAACTCATCATCAATTACCACAGGCTCTGCATTGGAGCCGAAAATCGACAGTTCAATATTTTGGAGCAAGATCGTGTTCAGTTGCATGACGGCCTTGGCAGCCAAGTAATACTGCTGCATCAGCTGTTCGCTTGATCGTTTTGCAGCAGTAGGGCGGTAACCCAAAGACTCCGCCAACTGGGTTTGAACGTCATACACAAGCCTGTCTTCCCGGCGGCCAGTGGTGACATGCAATTGATATCTGATTTTCTTGAGTGTTCGCTCGTTGTTTCTTAACTTTGCAGCTTCAAACGGTGTGATCAACCCTTTTTTGGCCATTTCAGCCCAACTGTTGCCCAAGTTGGCGGCTCGGCAAACCCATGAAATGACATGCAGGTCTCGAAGTCCACCCGGACTTTCCTTGCAATTGGGTTCAAGGCTGTATGGTGTCTCCTGATACTTGGCATGGCGCTGCCGAAGTTCCAGGGTTTTTTTGCGAAAGAAGGTTTTTACTTCAAGTAGTTTTTGAAGAGTAGAATTCAGTGCCCGGAAATTACTGGAATTTCCAGCCAGAAATCGAGATTCTACAAGCGCAGTCTGGACAGTGATGTCTTTGCCGGCTTCCTCAACGCATTGCTTGGGTGTTCTAACGCTGTGGCCAATTTCAAGGCCAATGTCCCAGCCCGAACCACAAAAGGTTTCAAGCTTCTCGGTGTTGACCTCGTCCGGTTCCTGATCAATCAGGATCAACACATCCACATCGGAAAATGGAAACAACTCTCCCCTTCCATAGCCACCCACAGCAACCAGGCTGTATTGCTTTGGCATGCCAATGGCATTCCAGAGGGCAACCAGAGCCTCATCCACACAAACACAGCGCTTTCTCAGAACAGCTTCCACCGCTGATGCAGGTGTGTTCTGGTCAAAAGGTGTAAGCCATTGATGGGCTTGGCTTTTCAACTGGGTTTTGATGCGCACCCGCACCGCGTTCAGGTCAAGTGCGGCTGATTTGTCAACCGTTGTCGCCGGTTTGTTGCTCAATTCAGGCCGCCTGTGTTTTCAAACGAGGATTCGCTGGGGTGCCGGCAGACTGAGTCAAAATTTCATAGCCATCTGCGGTCACCAAAACTGTGTGTTCCCACTGTGCAGACAAACTGTGGTCTTTGGTCACAATGGTCCAGCCGTCCGGCATTTCCTTGATCTCCCGGCGGCCCGCGTTCAGCATGGGCTCGATGGTGAAAATCATGCCTTCTTGCAGCCTCACACCGGTACCAGGCTTGCCATAGTGCAACACTTGGGGTTCTTCATGAAACTTCGTGCCAATGCCATGGCCACAAAATTCCCGAACTACCGAGTAGCCGAAGCCTTCAGCAAACTTTTGAATGGCTGCACCCACATCGCCCAGCGTGGCACCTGGTCGCACTTGCTCAATGCCGATCCACATGGCTTCAAAGGTAATCTCGCACAACCGCCTCGCAGCAAGCGAACCCTCGCCAACAATAAACATGCGACTGGTATCACCGTGATAACCGTCTTTAATGACGGTGATGTCAATGTTGATGATGTCGCCGTTCTTCAGCTTTTTAGGGCCAGGCACGCCGTGACAAATTTGATGATTGACCGACGTGCAAATTGATTTGGGGTAGGGCGTGTAGCCTGGTGGCGCGTAATTCAACGGGGCGGGTATTGTTCCCTGCACATTCACCATGTAATCGTGGCAAAGTTTGTCGAGTTCTTCGGTAGTAATGCCAGCGACCACGTGTGGGCCGATAAAATCCAGCACTTCCGAGGCCAAACGGCCTGCAACACGCATTTTTTCAATGTCGTGCTCGTTTTTAATCACAATATCCATGGTTTTGTTTAATTCCTGCTTGAGCTAACGTATTTTAACCGAGTATAATCTTTGGCTGCTCTAGAGCTATGGCTAACTGGCTTAGTTAGTTGGCGCTCACGAGTAAATTTAATGGTTTGTGCGACAGGGTGCTAGTTATTGTTGGTTTATTAACCCGATGCTGGCCCAGTACAAACCCATTCAACCCTGTCTATACTGGAGAAATTCATGGCAGCATCAATGCGCGAAATGCTGGAAGCTGGTTGCCACTTTGGCCACCAAACCCGCTTCTGGAACCCAAAAATGGCCCCCTACATTTACGGCCATCGTAACAAAATTCACATTATCAACCTGGAAAAAACCGTCGTAATGCTCGACGACGCGCTGAAATTCGTGAAGCGCCTGTCAGCCAACCGCGGCAACATCCTGTTTGTATGTACCAAGCGCCAAGCCAAAGAGATCATCGCCGAAGAGGCACAGCGTTGTGGCATGCCTTATGTTGACCAGCGTTGGCTGGGCGGCATGTTGACCAACTTCAAAACCGTCAAAACATCCATCAAGCGCCTGAAAGACATGGAAGCCATTATTGCCGACGGCGGTACTGAGCGCATGTCCAAGAAAGAAGCCCTGATGTTCGCCCGTGAACTCGAAAAGCTGAACCAGTCAATTGGTGGCATCAAAGACATGCCCACTTTGCCGGACGCCATTTTCGTATGCGACGTGGGTTACCACAAAATTGCCATTACCGAAGCTGAAAAGCTGGGTATTCCGGTGGTGGGTGTTGTGGATACCAACCACTCGCCAGCAGGCGTTAGCTACATCGTTCCCGGTAACGATGACTCCGCCCGTGCCATTCGTTTGTACGCCCGTTCAGTTGCCGATGCCGTTTTGGCTGGCCGCGACCAGGCTGTAAACGACGTGGTTGAAGCCATCAAAGGCGGCGACGACTTCGTTGAAGTGTCTGAAGAGGGAGCTGAGGGCTAATCAAGCCTTTGCCTTCCGATGGGGCGATCAGTCGCCCCTTTTTTTTGTCTAATTCAGAATCCGACTTTAGGAGAAAATCAATGGCTGAAATTACAGCAGCAATGGTTAAAGTACTGCGCGAGAAAACAGACGCGCCCATGATGGAATGCAAAAAAGCCCTGACCGAAGCCGCGGGCGACATGGACAAGGCCGAAGAAATTTTGCGCGTCAAGCTGGGCAGCAAAGCCAGCAAGGCAGCCACTCGTGTAACCGCTGAAGGCTTGGTTGGTATTTATATCAATAATTCCAACAAGTTGGGAACAATTGTTGAAGTGAACTGTGAAACTGACTTCGTGGCCAAAAATGATGACTTCCTGGCTTTTGTAGCCAACGTGGCCAAGTTGATCGCCGACCACAACCCAGCCAATGTTGAAGCATTGTCGGCATTGCCTTTGGGCGAAGGCACCGTTGAAACAGTTCGTGCAGCCTTGATCGGCAAAATCGGAGAAAACATGTCTGTGCGCCGCTTCAAGCGCGTGGAAGCCAAAGGCAGCCTGAGTTCATACATCCACGGCGGCAAAATTGGCGTACTCGTTGATTACACCGGCTCCGACGAAAACGTGGGCAAAGACGTGGCCTTGCACATCGCCGCAACAAAGCCCAAGGCTTTGCATGAAAGCGGTGTTCCACAAGAAGACATCGACCGCGAGCGTTCAGTGGCCAAAGCCAAAGCGGAAGAATCTGGCAAACCAGCCGACATCGCAGAGAAAATGGTGGAAGGTTCCATCAAGAAATTCTTGAAGGAAGTTGCCCTGCTGTCTCAGCCTTTCGTAAAGGACGACAAGCTCACCGTTGAAGCCATGCTCAAGAGCAAGGGCAGCGAAGTAAATGGCTTCGACCTGTTCATCGTTGGTGAAGGCATTGAGAAGAAGGTAAACGATTTTGCCGCTGAAGTTGCCGCACAAGCTGCAGCTGCTGCCGCAGGCCGTTAATTCCTTTGTTTGAAGAGGGGTTTCTCGACTCGGGAAGCCCCTTTTTATTTGCATGTCGACGAAGTTCTGTGCTTTACGTTATAGAATCCTGACAATGATCCAACAAGAGGCTTGAATGACAGCATACAAACGTGTGTTACTCAAATTGTCAGGCGAAGCCCTGATGGGCGAAGACTCCTACGGCATCAACCGTCAAACCATTGAGAGAATGGTTGCTGAAGTTGCAGAAGTCTCCGCATCAGGAGTGGAATTGGCAGTTGTGATTGGTGGTGGCAATATTTTCCGTGGAATTGCCCCTGGCGCAGCCGGCATGGACAGGGCCACTGCTGACTACATGGGAATGATGGCCACCGTAATGAACGCGCTTGCACTGCAAGATGCATTTCGGCGCGCTGGCGTAGAGGCCAGGGTTCAATCGGCGCTTAACATTGAGCAGGTTGTTGAGCCCTACATTCGACCCAAAGCGATCCGATACCTTGAAGAAGGCAAAGTCGTGATATTCGCGGCAGGAACAGGCAACCCATTTTTTACAACCGACACCGCAGCAGCATTGCGGGGCTCCGAAATTGGCGCTGAGGTTGTTCTAAAAGCAACGAAGGTTGATGGTATTTACACCGCCGACCCCAACAAAGATCCTACCGCCACCCGGTACGAAAGAATTTCGTTCAATGAAGCGATTTCAAAAAACCTCGAAGTCATGGATGCCACGGCGTTCGCCCTGTGTCGCGACCAAAAACTTCCAATTCGGGTATTTTCCATCAACAAGCCCGGCGCATTGCACCGAGCGGTTGCTGGTGAAAACGAGGGCACCTTGGTGCATATGTAACTAACTGGCCATTCGATCGACTAATTAATTCACTAATTAATCCACTTAGGCAGTGAGAATTCAATCATGAGCGTTGCAAACATTCGAAAAACGACCGAAGAAAAGATGGTGAAATCCATCGAGTCCCTGAAAACCGATCTGCAAAAAGTGCGCACCGGGCGTGCACACACCGGAATTCTGGATCATGTTCAGGTTGATTACTACGGTTCCATGGTGCCCATTTCGCAAGTTGCGAACTTAAGCCTCGCAGATGCACGAACCATCGTGGTTCAACCTTGGGAAAAGAACATGGCCAACGCCGTGGAAAAGGCCATTCGTGAATCAGACCTTGGCCTGAACCCTGCATCCATGGGTGAAACCATTCGGGTTCCAATGCCCGCCTTGACCGAAGAGCGTCGCCGAGAATTGACCAAATTCATCAAAGGCGAGGGCGAACAAACCAAGGTGGCGATTCGCAACCTTCGCCGGGACGCCAACGAAGCGCTGAAACGCCTGGTCAATGACAAGGAAATTTCAGAGGACGATGAGCGCCGCGCACAGGCGGACATTCAAAAATTGACCGACAAGTTTGTCTCTGAAGTCGATCAGGTTTTGCAGTCCAAAGAAGCCGAAATCATGACGGTTTAAGTCATTCATGACCGTCTACACCAGCTCAACTCTGGATGTGCCCAGCACATCCAACATTCCAAAGCACGTTGCAATCGTGATGGATGGAAATGGCCGTTGGGCTAAAAGTCGCCTAATGCCGCGATTTGCAGGGCATAAGCGTGGCGTAGATGCCGTCAAGCGCACCGTTCAGGCCTGTTGTGAACTGGGCGTAGAACACCTGACACTGTTTGCTTTTTCTTCAGAAAATTGGCGTAGACCTCCTGAAGAAGTCAGTTTGCTGATGCGCCTGTTCATACGCGTACTTCGCAAAGACGTCGAGGCCATGCACCGCGAAAATATTTGTCTGCGGATTATTGGCGACACCACAGCGTTTGAACCAGAATTGCAGGCAGCGATCGCCTCTGCCCAAGAACTCACCAAAGACAACAGTCGACTGTTTTTAAACATCGCTGCCAATTATGGTGGTCGCTGGGACATTCTCCAAGCAACAAAAAACATGCTGAAAAGCAATCCTGAATTGGCCAACAACCCGGATCAAATTTCGGAAACCGACCTTTCCAGGCACTTGTGTCTTCAGGGAAGCCCAGAACCAGACCTGTTCATTCGCACCGGTGGGGAACAAAGGGTATCCAATTTCCTGTTGTGGCAGTTGGCGTACACTGAATTTTATTTCACAGACAAATTTTGGCCCGATTTCGGCAAGCCGATGCTGCTCGAGGCCATTGATTCCTATAACAACAGAGAGCGACGCTTTGGTCGAACCTCCGAGCAAATTCAGCCCCCCGTGGCCAATGTTCGGCAATCCGCCCAGTGATTCAGTTCTCAATCGAGACATATCATGCTTAGAACGCGTGTGATCACGGCTGTGATCCTGCTGATCGTGTTGCTAGTTGTTTTGTTGTACGGCGGCGAAATTGGCTGGAATCTTTTCGTTTTGACGGTGCTGGTGGGCGCATTTTGGGAATGGGCCCGACTTGGTCTTTTCGAACCAGCGAAAGCTGTCGTTTACGCAGTAGCGGGCGGAGCACTTTGTGTCTTGATAGAGCGTTCCTTGAATCTTCAAACCCAAGCCTTTCCCTTGCTTGCCTTGGCCAGCGTGTTCTGGGTTGCACTTGCCCCCTGGTGCCTGCGCAATGTGTCGGTGGGCATATTGGCCAACAAAAGCATTCACGGCCTGGTGGGCTTCGTTCTGATAGCTGCGGCGGGTTTGGCTTTGGTCATTACCAAAACCTACGGCATTGTTTTTCTGCTAAGCACCATTGCAATTTGCTTTGCAGCCGATATTTTTGCCTACTTTTTTGGCAAAACCTTCGGAAAGCGTAAACTTGCGCCCCGAATTTCTCCAGGAAAAAGCTGGGAAGGTGCAATCGGCGGCGCGTTCAGCGTTGTGGCGCTTAGCTGGATTGTTGTTTTACTGGCTGGCACCTACCCTGAATTGAAGAACACCTGGCAGGCAATGGCTTTTGAACGGTGGCATCCCATCGTATTCACCTTCTGGCTGGTAGTCTTGAGTGCATACAGCGTGGTGGGCGACTTGTTTGAATCCATGCTTAAACGCAGGGCAGGTCTGAAAGACAGCAGTCAACTGCTGCCAGGCCATGGAGGTGTTCTGGACCGGATTGATGCACAGTTGCCCGTGCTACCCCTTGCAATTTTGCTGGTCAGTGCAATCGTGGCTTGAGTTGAACAATGGATTTGCAAAAACTACTTATTTTGGGTGCCACAGGCACCATTGGTGTCAACACCCTGGATGTGGTCGCAAGGCACCCTGACCGTTTTCAGGTGCATGGCCTGGCTGCTGGCAAAAATATTGAGTTGCTGTACGCGCAAGCCTGTGCACACCGCCCCAAGGCACTCATTATCTGCGACGCCGATGCACTGAGTCAGTGGCACACCCTGGGCTTCAGCGAAAAACTTCGCGAGCAACTGGGTTACATCCCGGACATTGGTGGCCAGGGTGATCTGGAGTCGCTTTGCCAAAGTGAGCAAGTTGACATTGTTGTGGCCGCGATCGTCGGTTCTGCGGGGCTAAAACCCACGCTCAGTGCATTGCAAGCCGGAAAAAGGGTGTTGTTGGCCAACAAAGAGTCACTTGTTCTTGCCGGGCAGTTCATGATTCAGGCGTGCTTGCGCTCGGGCGCTACAATTTTGCCGGTCGACTCTGAGCACAATGCCATTTACCAGTGTTTGCCTGCCAATTATGATTTATGCAGGGCCGACGAGTTTGGCGTCGAAAGGCTGGTTCTGACCGCCTCTGGCGGCCCCTTCAGGAACAAGAGCCTGGCGGAACTTTCTCAAGTCAGTCCTGCCCAAGCCATAGCGCATCCGAATTGGGTCATGGGACGGAAAATTTCGGTGGATAGCGCCACAATGGCAAACAAAGGTTTAGAGTTGATTGAGGCACTGTGGCTGTTTGGTCTACCCGCCAGGCAACTTTCGGTGTTGGTTCACCCACAATCGATTGTTCATTCATTGGTGGAATACAAAGACGGCAGTATGTTGGCACAACTGGGTTGCCCAGACATGCGAACACCGATCGCCCATGTCTTGGGCTTGCCCGATCGAATTGAATCCGGTTCACCACGCCTGAACTTGGCGGCTTTGGGTAAGCTGGACTTTGAAGAACCCGACTTGAGTCGTTTCCCGATGCTGAAACTGGCCTTTGAAGTGTTAGAGAAGCCTGACACCTTGGCGCCAGTGTTCAACGCGGCCAATGAAATGGCAGTGGACTTGTTTTTGAATGAAAAGATTGCTTATATGGACATTGTGAAGCTGACGCAGCTGTGCATGTCCCGTTTTGCGTCAACGTCAATTGCAAACCTGGACGATGCCTTTGCACTGGACGTTGAGGTGCGCGCCTTTGCAACCGAATGCGCCGGGAAGTTTTAAACACAGGATCTTAATGCTGAATTCAATTGTCTCATTCCTGCTTGCCTTGGGCATTCTGGTGTTCATCCACGAATATGGTCACTACTCTGTGGCCCGCTTCTATGGCGTGCGCGTAATTCGGTTTTCTGTGGGTTTTGGAAAACCCATATTCAGGTGGATTAACCGCAAAACCAAAGTGGAATGGACTGTTTCATGGATTCCCTTGGGCGGTTATGTCCGAATGCTGGATGAGCGAGACCCAGACAGTCTCAAAGGCCATGACATTGAGCTTTCCGAGGCGTTCAATCGCAAACCAGTTGGTCAACGCATTGCCATTGTATTGGCCGGCCCCTTGGCCAATCTCGTTCTTGCTGCCCTCATTTATGGCTTTCTTGCCTACATGCAGCCCATGGGCTTGGCCACCCAGGTTTCAGAGCCAATCCCCAATTCAATCGCTGCCAATGCAGGTTTGATGGGTGGCGATGAAATTACCGAGGTGAACGGTGACCGGACCAAAAACTGGAATGAAGTGTCCTGGGCCCTGATTAAGGCCAGGCTTTTCCGTGACGATCTCTCAATCAAAGTGAACCGTGGCGGATATGAATTGTTTCTGGAGCCAGTTCAATCCTCGGAGGTTAATGCCGAGTTAGGACCGTCCTTGACGCGCGAACTTGGCTTTTCCCCGATCGAAAAAAGCGTCTTGGTCCGGGCCGTGGGCGAGGGCAGTGCGGCCGCCGCTGCGGGCTTCTTGGCGAATGATCAATTGCTCAGCGTGGAAGGCATACCCGTTGAAACATCAGCCCAATTTACAAGCCTGATCAAAGAACGCCCGGCACAGGAAACCACAGTGCGCATTCGTCGAAACGATCTGGACATCAGTGTTTTGGCCGTGCCCGAGAAAACCCAGCTTGAAAATGGCGAAATCATCGGCCGACTTGGCTTGTCGATTGGCGGCGAATCAGTGATTGTGAACAATCCCCTTAATCCGGTTGAATCGATCGTGGAGGGCACTGGCCGAATGATCGAAGTCAGCGTGTTTTCACTGGCTGCCTTGGGTAAAATGGTGACGGGCGATTTGTCCTGGAACCACCTCAGCGGGCCAGTGTCCATTGCATCAGCAGCGGGTGAATCATCAAGCCTCGGGATTCTTCCTTTTTTCGGTTTTCTGGCCATGGTTTCTGTTAGCCTAGGCATTTTGAATCTTTTGCCGATCCCCCTCTTGGATGGTGGGCACTTGATGTATTATTTGGCCGAAATCGTCAGAGGCAAGCCCGTTGATGAGGTTTGGCAAATTCGAGGTCAAAAACTGGGTATCTTGCTGATTGGCATATTGACCAGTGTTGCTTTTTTTAATGATATTCAAAGGCTAATTTTCTAAAGGCCTTCATATATTGGTTCCAGCCTGACGGGGCTGGTAGGAACGATCTGAATGACAATAAGAAGTACTCTGTTTCCAGCGCGCTTGGTTTATCCAGTCGTGGCCACCTGCGCTTTGTCAGTGGGCGTTGTACATGCCCAGGCAAACCAGTTTGTGGTGAAAGACATCGAGGTAGAGGGGTTGCGCCGCACTGAGGCGGGCACGGTATTTAGTTACCTGCCTATTCGCGTGGGTGACACATTCACCGACGAGAAAGCCCTTCAGGCCATTCGCTCACTGTTCGCAACCGGTTTTTTTGAAGATGTCAAAATTTCGGCCAAAGGTGATGTGTTGGTGGTGACTGTGGTTGAACGCCCGGCAATCGCCTCTGTAGAAATTAACGGCACCAAAGAATTTGACAAGGAAACCCTGAAAGAGGCGCTGAAAGGTGTCGGTATTGGTGAATCCCTGATTTTCGACAGGTCGCTGCTTGACAAAGCCGAGCAGGAGCTGAAGCGTCAGTATCTGTCGCGCAGCAAATATGGCGCACAGGTTCAAACCCGTGTTGACCAATTGGCGCGTAATCGCGTTGGCATTACGTTCAACGTCGATGAAGGCGAATCTGCCTCAATCAAGCAATTAAAAATTCTGGGAGCAAAAGACTTCGAGGAAGAGGAACTGCTTGAGGAGTTCGAACTGAGCACCGGCGGCTGGATGTCGTGGTACAGCAAGAATGATCAGTATTCCCGGCAAAAGCTGAGTGGCGACATTGAAAAGTTGCGTTCCTTTTACCTGAATCGTGGTTACGCCGATTTCAACATCGAAAACACCCAGGTTCAAATTGCACCCAACAAGCAAGATATCTTCATCACCATCACCATCAAGGAAGGTGAGAAATTCACCTTCGGTGACATTGAGCTTTCGGGCCAGTTGCTGGGGCGCGACGATGAGTTGCGTTCGCTGATCAAAATGAAGAAAGGCGAGACTTTCAATGGCGAATTGTTGACTGACAGCTCCAAAGCCATTCAAGACCGCCTGGGTAACTATGGCTACGCCTTTGCCAATGCCAACGTGATTCCCGACCTCGATCGTGAAAAGCGTGTGGTGAACATCAACATGGCTGTTGATACGGGCAAACGAGTTTATGTTCGCCGCATGAATGTGGGTGGTAACACCCGCACCAAAGACGAAGTCATTCGCCGTGAGTTCCGTCAGTTCGAATCATCCTGGTACGACTCCAGAAAAATTCAGCTGTCCAAAGAACGCGTTGACCGCTTGGGCTATTTCTCCAACGTGGATATCGAAACCCAACCCGTACCAGGAACATCGGATCAAATCGATGTGAACATGCAGGTTGAGGAAAAACCGACAGGCAATCTGTTGCTGGGTGCTGGTATTTCAAGTACCGACAGCTTGGTACTTTCTGCTGCCATTCAGCAGCAAAACCTGTTTGGAACCGGTAAAACCGTTGGGCTGGAGTTAAACACCAGCAAGGTGAACCGCACAATTTCGTTCTCACAAACAGATCCGTACTTCACGATTGACGGGGTTTCCCGCAGCTTCGAGGTGTACAACCGCCGCACAGACCCCAGCGAGTTGAATCTGGGTGACTACATCATCGAAACCACTGGTGCTGGCCTGCGTTTTGGTTATCCCATCAGCGAATTCGAACGTATTTCGTTTGGTGCAGGTTACGAAGGCACAGACCTTGAAGTGGGTCCATTCAGCCCGGACCGTTTCCAGCGATATGTGGATGACTTTGGCAACTCAAGCTACGCTGTTTTGCTCAACGCGGGTTATTCGTTTGATTCACGCGACTCGGCGATTGCACCAACACGCGGCCGAGTCACCAGGTTGACCGCTGAATACGCCACCCCGCTGGGCGATCAGGAGTTCATTCGCACCACTTATCAGGAACAGTTTTACTTCCCCATTGGCAAGCTTTACACCTTGGCATTGAACGGCGAGATCACAGGTGGTTTTGGTTTGGGCGACTCGCCTTACCCAATTTTCCGCAATGTATACGCAGGTGGTATTGGTACGGTTAGAGGCTATCGCTCATCCACTTTGGGACCCCGTGACGCCGACAATGTACCCATTGGCGGCTCCAAGCGCGTTATTGCCAATGCAGAGTTTTTCTTCCCGATCCCGGGTATGTCGAAAGACCGTACCTTCAGGGCGTTTACCTTCCTGGACGCGGGCAATGTTTTCCAAACCAATGAGAAGATCAAGTTTGGTGAATTGCGATACTCAACCGGTGTGGGTATTTCCTGGCTGTCCCCAGTTGGGCCTTTGAAGTTCAGCTTGGGTGTACCGCTGAACAGAGAGCCACAGGACGAAACCCAACGTGTTCAGTTCACGATTGGTACAGGCTTCTAAATTCGAACAAATATTGGAGAATGGTTTTGAATAGTGTGAAAAAATTGTTGATTGGCAGTGCTTTGTCCTTGGCGGTTGTACTGCCAACCATGTCTCACGCCCAAGCAGCGACCAAGATTGGATTTGTGAACACAGAACGAATTTTGCGCGATTCCAAATTTGCAGTGGAGTCCCAAAAGAAACTGGAACGTGATTTTTCAAAGCGTCAGAAAGAACTGGAAGACCTGGCTACCAAAGTGAAAGCAGAGGCCACCAAACTGGACAAAGACGCCATCACCTTGCCTGAAGCAGAGAAGGTTCGCCGTCAACGTGATCTGGCTGAAATGGACCGTGATTTCCAACGCAAGCGTCGCGAGTTTGAAGAGGACTTGGCTCAGCGTAAAAACCAGGTGGTGGGTGAGTTGGTAGAGCGCGCGAACCGCGTGATCCGCCAAATTGCGGAAAAGGAAAATTACGACATCATTTTCCAGGAAGCCGTGTATGCCAACAAGCGCATTGACATTACTGACCAAGTTCTCAGCAGCTTGGACAACGCGAAGTAAACCATATCAATGAATTTCATTGAAACGAAGCTCAGCACACTGCTTGAGCAGTTTGGCGGTCGACTGGCTTCGTTTGGTGGTGACCCGGCAGTGTCTGATGACATTCCTCTGGCCGGAATTCAACCGCTGGAAAAAGCCGGGATCAAACATCTCGGCTTTATTGCCAATCCCAAGTTTCGCGACCAACTGCTCTCAACAAAAGCGGGTGCAATTCTCGTCCGTGAATCCCAATTCGAGTCGCTTTGCCAGTTCCTCAAAGACAGCGCAGTGCCCGTGCCCACCTCAGTCGCATGGGTGGTCAGTGACCCTTACCTGTACTACGCCAAATTGCAACAATGGTGGGTGGCTCACAGTGAGTTCAAACCTGCGCCGGGCATTCATCCACGTGCTGTTGTAGATCCAACCGCCACAATCGCTCCCAGCGCGATGATTGCAGCCAATTGCGTAATTGGCGCCCACACCAAAGTGGGCGAGGGCAGTCGAATTGAAGCTGGCGTGGTGCTGGGCAACCAGGTTGAAGTGGGTGCACATACTCGCATTTATCCAAACGTGACCGTATACGACGAATGCACGATTGGCTCGAATTGCATTGTGCATGCTGGTGTGGTGATCGGAGCGGACGGTTTTGGCTTTGCCAATGAAAAGGGAGCCTGGGTCAAAATACCGCAGGTGGGTCGTGTACTGATTGCAGACCATGTGGAAATTGGTGCCAACACCACCATAGACCGGGGTGCGCTAGACGACACCCTGATTGGTTTTGGCGTAAAACTGGATAATCAAATCCAGATCGCTCACAATGTCACTGTGGGCGAACACTCCGCGATGGCTGGCTGCGTAGGTGTTGCAGGCAGTACCAGCATAGGTGCTCGCTGCACGGTGGGTGGCGCGGCCATGGTGTTTGGTCATCTCAACATTCCAGATGGCACGCATGTATCTGGAGCGTCAGTCGTGATGAGCAGCATTAAGGAGCCGGGCGCCTACACCGGAATTTTTCCCTTGCAAGAACACAAGGATTGGGAGAAAACTGCGGTTACTCTCAAACAATTGCTCAAGTTGCGCGGTGAAGTGCGTGAGCTGAAAAACAAGCTGAAATAACAATAAACCCAAATTTAAAAGTGTGAACTCAGAAGCTATGAATACGCCAGTTATGGACATCAAAGGCATTTTGGAAAATTTGCCGCACCGATACCCTTTTGTGCTCGTTGATCGAGTGCTTGAACTCGAGCCCAACGTTCGAATTCTGGCCCAGAAAAATGTCAGCTACAACGAACCTTTTTTCCCGGGACATTTCCCGATTCACCCAGTCATGCCCGGTGTGTTGATCATGGAAGCCTTGGCGCAGGCCGCTGGGCTGCTGTCGTTTAAATCCATGGAAGCCGCGCCCGACAAGAACTTGGTGTATTACTTCGTGGGTATCGACAATTGTCGTTTCAAGCGCCCCGTGGTGCCTGGTGATGTTTTGATGCTGGATGTTCAGGTGGAGCGTGTTTCGCGCGGAATCTGGAAGTACGCTGCGAAAGCGCTGGTGGATGGCAATGTGGTCGCGCTTGCTGATTTGATGTGCACGGCCCGCGAAGTTTAAGGAACACTTTCAAATGCCCATACATGCGTCAGCAATAGTCGACCCCAAGGCCGAACTGGACAGCACGGTTGAAGTTGGACCATTTTCAGTCATTGGTCC
The DNA here is from genome assembly GCF_013004065.1 of Limnobacter sp. SAORIC-580. Lineage (GTDB taxonomy): Bacteria > Pseudomonadota > Gammaproteobacteria > Burkholderiales > Burkholderiaceae_B > Limnobacter > Limnobacter profundi. The sequence goes on along the minus strand of NZ_CP053084.1, from coordinate 1,665,828 downwards.
CCATGTAAAAATTGGTGCCCGCACAAAAATTGGCCCGCACATGGTCATTGCCGGGCACACCACCATTGGCCAAGACAATCTATTTCATGGCTCAGCCACCATTGGCGGCGATCCGCAGGACAAAAAATACAAAGGTGAACCCACTGAACTGATCATCGGCGACCGCAACACCGTTCGGGAGTACTGCACCTTCAACACTGGCACTGTGCAAGACGGTGGCAAAACCACCATGGCCAACGACAACTGGATTATGGCGTATGTGCACATTGCGCACGACTGTCACATTGGCAGCAACACCATCATCGCCAACAGCGTGCAGCTGGCTGGGCACGTCATTATTGGGGACTGGGTTATTCTTGGCGGTATGAGCGGCGTGCATCAATTCATTCGCGTGGGCGACCATGCCATGACTGCATTTCAAACCAAGCTGATGCAAGACGTTCCTCCCTTCGTGATGGCAGCGGGTTACCCGGCAGCACCAGCCGGAATAAACTCGGAGGGTTTGAAGCGTCGGGGGTTTTCACCCGATGCGATTCTGAATATCAAACGGGCCTACAAGGCAATTTACCGCCAAGGACTGAGTATCTCAGAAGCCAAAGAGGCAATTGATTCCTTGGCCACTGCCGCACCCGACGATGCAAAGCCACACCTTGTTCACATGAAAGTGTTTCTTGACGAAGCCACTCGCGGCATCATTCGTTAAGCCATGGCGTACACCCGTACACCTTACAGCACTCAGCCTGTGGACCTGGCGATTGCCGTGGGCGAGGCCTCAGGTGACTGGATAGGCGCCTTGGCCATTGAACATCTGATACAAACCCAAACGCTGGCCATGGAGGGCATTGCGGGCCCCAAACTTCGCGATTTGGGTGTGAAGCCCTTGCATGGCTCGGAAGAGTTGTCGGTGCGTGGTTATGTCGAGGTGTTGCGCCATTTGCCACGCTTGCTGAAGATGCGCAAAAATCTTATTCAACACTGGTCAATCAACAATCGACCCAAAGTGTTTGTGGGTGTAGATGCCCCCGATTTCAATTTGAACCTTGAGCTCGCTCTGCGTGAAAGTGGCGTGCCCACGGTCCATGTGGTGTGCCCATCGATTTGGGCTTGGCGAATGGAGCGCATTCACAAGATAAAAGCTGCCTGCAGCCATGTATTGTGCATTTTTCCATTCGAGCCTGAAATTTTAGCCAAAGAAGGGATTTCAGCCACCTACATTGGCCACCCCATGGCTGCACTGGTACCCGAAACAATCAACCCAATGGCCTATCGTGCCGCCCTGGGTTTGCAAAGCGAAGGGCAATTGCTGGCCGTATTGCCCGGCAGCCGTGGTGCCGAGGTCAAACACATTGGCCCTGCATTTGTTCAAGCCTGCGTTGAATTACTCAAGCAAAAACCAGAGTTGCGTTTTGTAACACCCATGCCACCGGCCAGCAAATTGCTCGACATGTTCAGAACCATGATCCCGGCACAACTACTGGATCGCTGGGCATTGATCGAGGGCAAGTCTCATGAATGCATGGCTTCAGCCGATGCAGTGATGCTGGCCAGCGGTACCGCCACACTCGAGGCGATGATGTACCGCAAACCCATGGTGATTGCCTACAAAATGCCGTGGCTAAGCTACCAAATGATGAAAGGCAAGGGCTACCAGCCTTATGTGGGATTGCCCAATATTTTGCTGAATGAATTTGCGGTGCCCGAACTACTGCAAGACGATGCAACACCGGCTGCGCTCGCGCAAAAAGCACTGTTTCAACTTGATAATGATGCCAATCGGGACCGGCTTCAAACACTGTTTGCAGAACAGCACCAACGCTTGTTAAAACCGTCTGGAGAAATTGCCAGCCGCGTTATTCAGCAGGTGATGAATGGCTAGGTTTCAAGAGTGGTCAGAAATTCAGGCACATGCTGCACAGCTCGGCTTGCAGGTGATTGGCGTGGATGAAGCGGGGCGAGGCCCACTGTGCGGCCCAGTGGTGGCTGGTGCGGCCCTGCTGAATCAGCCCAATACCATTGATGGATTGGCCTGCTCCAAAACACTCACTGCCAAGAAGCGAGACACGCTCGCGAGCGCAATTCACGAACATGCCAAAGCATGCGCAGTGGCCCACGCCACTGTTGAAGAAATTGATCGCTTGAATATACTCCAAGCCAGTTTGCTGGCCATGTGGCGAGCCGTTGACTCGGTGCTTGCACAAACCGGCCTGAAACCGGAGCAATGCTTGATCGTGGTGGATGGCAACAAATTGCCAAAATGGCCATACCAAGCGCTTGCTGTGGTGAAAGGCGACACCAAAATTCCTGCAATTTCAGCTGCCTCAATTTTGGCCAAAGTGGCCCGCGACGAATGGTGTAAAACCCATGCGCTGCAATACCCACAGTATGAACTTGACGTGCATATGGGCTACCCCACTGCGCGCCACATGGCTTTGCTGCGGGAACATGGGGCTACACAAGTACATAGAAAATCGTTCCGTCCAGTGCGTGAGGCACTGGAACGAGCACAACAGAACCCATCGTTCTAGAGGCGATCATGAGTTACGAGCGCCATTTTACGCAAATTGAATCGGCCCAAAATGAACGGCTGAAAGCTGCCGTCAAACTGCTTTCATCTAACCATGGGTTGCGCAACAGCGGCCTGGCTGCAGCCGAGGGTTTGCACCTTGCTGAAACGTTGCTGCACCTGCCAGGTGTGCACATTGAATCGGTCTGGATTCCTCAAAGTTTGTTGAACAAGCCTGAATGGTTGACCATGTCGGCCCTGAGCGATGTGCTTGAGAACGGTGAGGTGCGCTGTTTGGTGCTTAGCGACGCACTTTATTCAAAACTCAGCAAACTGAGCACTCCCACCGGGCCGATGATCTTTTTCAAACCGGTGAATGCCAGCGCAGCCATTGATTTAAATCAGGATATTGTCTTACTGGACGGCATCCAAGATCCAGGCAATGTGGGCACCCTGTTGCGCAATTGTGCAGCGGCTGGGGTTCAGCAAGTGGCATTGAGCGACCACAGCGCCTGGGTGTGGAGTGACAAGGTGCTGCGTGCAGGTATGGGCGCTCAGTTTGGCTTGCAGCTGTACGCTGAAGAAGACTTGCTGAAAGCGCTTTCATCGGCTAAATCAAAAATACCGGTGCGCGTGACCAGCCTGCATCCCAAAAGCGTTGACCTGTTCAACGCCAACTTAAAAACTGCGGGTGTGTGGGTATTCGGCAGCGAAGGGCAAGGCGTAAGCCAAGCCTGGCTGGACCGCGCCAGTGAACACATTCGAATTCCGCAAAGCAAAACCATTGAAAGCCTGAATGTAGGCAGCAGCAGCGCAGTGTGTTTATTTGAACAATTCAGGCAAAGGCGGTAAAATCAAATACACTGTATACTTAAACAGTGGTATCTGGATTTCGCTGTATGCACTTGCACCTTGTTTGGTTGAAAAAAGACCTGCGCCTTAGCGACCATGCTCCCTGGCATGCGGCAATTGCAGCCGCCAGGGAAAGCAAAGGTTGCGTGGCGGCCTTGTACTGCCTTGAACCCAAACTGATCAAGCAGCCCGACAGTGCCCCCCAGCATTTTGAATTTGCCCGTGAATGTTTACAGGAATTGGCGGAGCAATTGCCCGAGCATGTGCCCTTGCTATTGGCCAAAGCCAATGCGCCAGTTTCCTTGCAAACAATGGCCTTGTGTTGCCAACAACTCAGCATTTACAGCCACGAGGAAACTGGCAACTGGGCCAGCTTTGCGCGTGACAAGGAAGTGAAAGCCTTGTGTGCAAACCATGCCGTGCCCTGGTTTGAGTTCCCCAACAATGCGGTGGTGCGCAAACTTGAAAATCGCGATGAATGGGGCAAGCTTTGGCTTGAAACCATGCGCAAACCAGTACTTCCTGCGCCAGAGTTTTCAGAATTACCTCAGACCACTTGGTTTGATTTCCCGCAGAACTTGCAGCAGCAACTAGAAGCCAATGGTTTGCCCTGTGTGCAATTGAACTGTTCACTTTGGCCGCAATGGGCTCAATATGTGCATTTTTACCCCAAACATTTAACGGACAAAACCCTGCGTCAGCGGGGTGGCAGGCAACAGGCACAACGCTGTTTGAGTGAGTTTTTGAGCGAACGCGGCATGAATTACCGCTTTGAAATGTCCAGCCCATTGAGCGCTGAATCAGCCTGCTCACGCCTGTCGCCTTACCTTGCTTTTGGTGTAATTTCCATTCGGGAAGTGCTGGAGGTGTTGGGCCAGGCGCGTCAGCAACTGGCAGAAAGCGATTTACCACCCAAAGCACAAACACAGTGGAAGCAATCCCTGAAGTCGTTCGAGAGCCGTTTGCATTGGCATTGCCACTTCATTCAAAAACTGGAAAGCGAACCCGAGCTTGAATTTCGATCAGCTCACCGTGGGTTGAATGCCATGCGCAATTTCTCCGAGCTTAGCCCGGAGGAAAATCAAAAAGCACTGGCGTGGATAGAAGGGCGTACCGGTTTTCCAATGGTGGATGCCTGCATGCGAATGTTGCGCGCCACGGGTTGGGTTAACTTCCGCATGCGTGCCATGCTTGTGGCATTTGCGTCTTACCAACTCTGGCTGGATTGGCGACACACGGCGCCCATGTTGGCGCGTGAATTTCTCGACTACGAGCCTGGCATTCACTACCCGCAATTTCAAATGCAGTCGGGCGTCACAGGCATCAACACCTTGCGCATTTACAACCCGGTGAAACAAGCCAAAGATCACGATCCCAATGGGGTGTTCATCAGGCGCTGGATACCAGAGCTGAAAAACATCCCTAATCCATGGATAGGGGAGCCCTGGAATACACCTCAACTCATTCAGCAAGAGTGCGGATGCGTGATAGGGGTGGACTACCCTTGGCCGGTAGTGGACCCTGACACAGCCATTTCGAAAGCGCGTTCCAACATTACGGAGTTCAGACACCGAAAGGGTTTTGTTGAAGAATCAAAGCGTGTGTATGAAAAACACGGCTCAAGAAACCCAAACCGCAATGGCAATAACCGCGGCAGCCCACGACCGCGCAACAACAAACGACCCGACGAGCCGGAGATAGAAACCGATTCTCAGCAAAGTTTGTTTTAATCCCGCTTGATCAAGGCACAAGCCTAGTAAATTGGGGAACCCAAATTCAATTGCTGCAGTATCGTAGTTGAAATTTCTTCAATGGACTTGCTGGTCGAGCTAAGCCAACTGATTCCCTCCCGACGCATCATGAACTCTGCCGCCTTGATCTCTTGCCTGCAATTTTCAAGTGAGGCGTATTTGCTGCCCGGGCGGCGTTCGTTGCGTATTTCGCTCAAGCGTTCTGGTGATATTGAAAGTCCAAAAATCTTGTCCTTGAACGGGGGTAGGGCCGCGGGCAATTCTCCACGCTCGAAGTCCTCTGGAATCAAGGGGTAATTGGCTGCCTTGATACCGTATTGCATGGCCAGGTAAAGGCTTGTTGGGGTTTTACCCGAGCGGGAAACACCCACCAAAATAACATCGGCTGCCTGTAGGTCTTTGTGAGTTTGACCATCGTCATGCGCCAGTGTGTAGTTAATCGCTTCAATGCGGTTTTTGTACTGCTCGTTGTCCGCAATGGTGTGCGACCTGCCAATGCGATGTGTGCTTTTGATGTCCAGTTCTTTTTCCAAGGGTTCCACAAAGGTGAGGAACAAATCCATGAACACACCATCGGCCTGCTTCACGACGTCGTTGATGACAGTGTTCACCAGGGTGCTGAACACAATCGGTTTCTGGCCATCGTATTTCGCAATGTCATTGATCTTTTGTCGGGCTGAAATTGCCTTCACTTCTGAATCAATAAAGGGGATGCGAATTTGTTTGAAACGTATGCCTTCAAATTGGGACAACACCGAGTGGCCGAGGGTTTCCGCCGTAATGCCTGTGCCGTCTGACACAAAAACCACGGTGCGTTCCTGGCTTACATTTTCTGACATGAATCAATCCTGTGTGTATCGGTGGCAAAAGGTCGGGTTACAGTTACAATCATAAAAAGAAATCAGGGGAAATAGTCGATGCGCGTGCACCCAAATCGCCGCATTCACTATTTCTTTTGAACTACAAGGTGAATCAATGTCAACAAATCAAGGAGTTAGCCCAACAGCTCTTGTTGCGCCATTCGAGAAGCTTCGAATGGAAGATGTAGAAACTGTCGGTGGTAAAAACTCGTCTTTGGGTGAAATGATCTCCCAATTGGCCGAAACTGGTGTGCGAGTGCCTGGCGGCTTTGCCACAACAGCACATGCCTTCCGTGAATTCCTGAAAGCCAACAATCTGGTTGAGCGTATCAACGCCAAGCTCGATGCCCTGAATGTGGACGATGTTCGCGCACTGACCCAAGCCGGTGCCGAAATTCGCCAGTGGGTAATTGATGCGCCACTGCCTGCCGATCTGGAAAAAGAAATTCGCGATTCTTACACCACCATGATGGCCCAAAGTGGTGGCGATATTTCAGTGGCGGTTCGCTCCTCAGCCACCGCAGAAGACTTGCCAGACGCTTCCTTTGCAGGGCAGCAAGAATCTTTCCTGAACGTGAGCGGCATTGATGATGTGCTTGAGAAAATCAAGGAAGTGTTCGCATCGCTGTACAACGATCGCGCCATTTCTTACCGCGTACACAAGGGATTTGCGCACGCGGACGTGGCTTTGAGCGCGGGCGTGCAGCGTATGGTTCGCTCTGACAAAGCGGCTTCTGGTGTCATGTTTACCATGGACACTGAAAGTGGATTTGATCAAGTGGTGTTCATCACTTCCAGCTACGGATTGGGTGAAACCGTAGTGCAAGGCGCAGTGAACCCCGATGAGTTCTACGTATTCAAGCCCACATTGGCTGCGGGAAAGTACCCCATCATTCGCCGTCAAATTGGATCCAAATTGATCAAGATGGAATTTGATGCGCTGAAGGAAAGCGGGAAAAGCGTGCGCACCGTCGATGTACCCGCCGAGCAGCGCAACCGCTATTCATTGAACGACGAGGATGTGATCGAACTGGCAAAGTACGCCATGATTATCGAGAAGCATTATGGCCGCCCTATGGACATTGAGTGGGGCAAAGACGGTATTGATGGCAAGCTGTATATTTTGCAAGCCCGCCCCGAAACCGTGAACTCGCAAAAAGACAACGACGTGCAGTTGCGTTACAAGCTTAAGGGCAATTCGGCGATTCTGAGTTCAGGCCGAGCCATCGGCCAGAAAATTGGTGCAGGTTCCGTTCGAGTGATCAACGATTCCTCTGAGATGGACCGTGTACAGGCCGGCGATATCTTGGTGACCGACATGACCGACCCCAATTGGGAACCGGTGATGAAGCGGGCAGCAGCCATTGTCACCAACCGTGGTGGCCGTACCTGCCACGCCGCGATCATTGCCCGCGAACTGGGCATTCCCGCTGTGGTGGGTTGTGGCGATGCCACTGAAAAACTGAAAGAAGGCATGCTGGTTACAGTAAGCTGTTCGGAAGGCGATACAGGCTACATCTACGATGGCTTGCTGGAAACAGAAGTCAGCGAAGTCAAGCGCGGCGCCTTGCCTGAAATTCCCGTGAAAATCATGATGAACGTGGGCAACCCTCAATTGGCCTTTGAGTTTTGCCAATTGCCCAACAAGGGCGTTGGCTTGGCACGCCTGGAATTCATTATCAACAATGCAATCGGCATTCACCCGAAAGCCATTCTTGATTATCCGAACGTGGATGCCGATTTGAAGAAAGCGGTGGAAAGTGTGGCGCGTGGCCATGCAAGCCCGGTCGCATTTTTTGTGGACAAATTGGCTGAGGGAGTGGCTACAATCGCGGCTGCTTTCTACCCAAAGCCGGTTATTGTTCGCATGTCCGATTTCAAGTCCAATGAATACCGCAAGCTGATCGGTGGCAGCCGCTACGAACCCGAAGAAGAAAACCCGATGCTCGGTTTCCGCGGCGCGGCCCGATACATCTCCGAGGAATTTGCGGAGTGTTTCGAGATGGAATGTTTGGCCTTGAAACGTGTTCGCGAGCAAATGGGCCTGGACAATGTTCAAATCATGATTCCGTTTGTACGCACATTGAACCAGGCAGCCAAAGTAGTTGACTTGCTGGGCCGCAACGGTTTAAAGCGTGGCGAAAATGGCCTGAAAGTGGTGATGATGTGCGAAGTGCCTTCCAATGCCGTGTTGGCAGATCAGTTCCTGGAGTACTTTGATGGCTTCTCGATTGGCTCCAACGACCTGACCCAGCTTACCTTGGGCCTGGACCGGGATTCAGGGCTGGATATTTTGGCCGCTGATTTCGACGAACGCGACCCTGCCGTGCGTGCCCTGTTGAGCAAAGCCATTGAGGCCTGTAAAGCCAAAGGAAAATACGTGGGAATTTGCGGGCAAGGGCCTTCAGACCACCCCGACTTTGCCTTGTGGCTGGCTGGTGAAGGAATTGAATCCATTTCGCTGAATCCTGACACGGTGATTGACACCTGGCAGAAACTGGCCGACAGGTTCAACAAAAAGTAAAAAGGAGTCACACCATTGAGCAATTTGTCACTGTGGTTGGTATTGGCGGGTATCTTGTTGATTGCCGAAATGACCACGGGTACGTTTTACCTGCTCATGGTGTCCCTGGGGGCGGCCATCGGTGCATTGATGGCCTACCTCGGTTACGGTCTTGAAATTCAAATTGGCGCAGCAGCCGTGTTTGCAGTGGCTGGCAGCCTTCTTCTTCGCAACCGTTCGGTCAAACGAAGCAACACAGACAAACAACACGATGTGCTCGACATTGGCAACAAACTTGAAATTCCAAGCTGGAATGCGGGTGGGCGCGCCAATGTGCAATACCGTGGAGCCACTTGGGCAGCGGAGAGCACCGACAGCACGCCTGTAACGGGCCTGCATCAAATTGTCGATGTGCAGGGCAATGTCCTGAAAGTCAAAAGCGTATCGACACACGCATAATCGGCGTGGCCTTGTTCCAAGGTTAGCCAATCAAAGGAGAAAATTCATGGAAGTTTCAATTGTCATATTGATTCTGGCGATTGTGTTTGTCAGCCAGGCGCTGCGCATAGTGCCGCAGCAAAGTGCATGGGTGGTAGAGCGTTTGGGAAAATACGACCGCACCTTGCAGGCTGGCTTGAATTTTCTTGTGCCCTTCATTGAGCGGGTTTCGTACAAGCACTCCCTGAAAGAAATTCCCTTGGATGTACCCAGCCAGGTGTGTATTACCAAGGATAACACCCAACTTCAGGTTGATGGCATTTTGTATTTTCAGGTGACTGACGCGATGCGGGCCAGCTACGGTTCAAGCGACTACATCAGCGCCATTACCCAACTTGCGCAAACCACCTTGCGATCGATTATTGGCCGCATGGAGCTCGACAAAACTTTTGAAGAGCGCGACATGATCAACGCGGCGATTGTAAATGCTTTGGATGAGGCAGCCCTGAACTGGGGTGTTAAGGTATTACGATATGAAATCAAAGACTTGACTCCACCTCGTGAGATTTTACTTTCAATGCAGGCGCAAATTACAGCCGAACGGGAAAAGCGCGCCCTGATTGCTGCGTCAGAGGGGCGCAAACAAGAGCAAATCAACATTGCCAATGGTGAACGGGAATCTGCAATTGCCCGCTCCGAGGGTGACCGGATTGCCGCCATCAACCGCGCCCAGGGTGAAGCCGGTGCAATTAGGGAAATTGCCGAAGCCACCGCCGACGCCTTGCGAAAAGTAGCCGCCGCGGTGGCTGAGCCAGGAGGAATGGAGGCAGTGAACCTGAAAGTGGCCGAACAATACATTGAAGCATTTTCAGGCGTTGCCAAGGCTGGCAATACCCTGATATTGCCTGGGGACCTGTCCAACATGGGTTCCATGGTAGCGGCAGCGATGCAGGTGGTGAAGCAGGGCAAATAATTCCCCTTACAGCGAGTTCAGGTACGGTGAATCTTCATCAACCGTTCCTGCTCTCGCTTCCAGTCCTTGTCCTTCAGGGTATCCCGTTTGTCATGCTGCTTTTTACCCTTGGCAAGGGCCATGTCTACTTTCACCCGGCCATTTTTGAAATGCAGGTTCAGCGGCACCAGTGAATAACCTTTTTGTTCTACTTTACCAATCAAGCGGTTAATTTCTTTTTTGTGCATCAACAACTTGCGTGTGCGGGTGTTCACCGGGTTGACATGGGTAGATGCACTGGTCAGTGGCGAAATATGGCAGTTCAGCAGCCACAGTTCGCCGTTGCGAACCACGATGTGGCTTTCCTTGATTTGAACACGACCATCGCGAATGGATTTGACTTCCCAGCCTTCCAACACAATACCCGCCTCGTACTTCTCTTCAATGAAGTAATCAAAACCCGCTTTTTTGTTGTCAATAATGCTCATGAATTCGGTGAAAACGTCCTTTGGGTGCGGCGTAGCGTGAAAAACGCTAAAATAGAGAGTTTAATCCTTTCTCCGAGCGGGAAACAAACCCTTCAGCATTCATGGCCATTGTAGAAAAGTCCGTGTTGGTTCATTTTTCCACGCAACAAATGTTCGATTTGGTGCGGGCGGTGGCCGATTATCCCCAGTTTTTGCCGTGGTGCGGTGCCGGAAGTGTTGAGCCTGTTGGCGCCAACATTGAAAAAGCGACCGTAGAAATTGCGTTCAAGGGTGTCAAACAAAGCTTTTGCACAATGAACAAACTGACACCACACGAGGAAATCCACATGACCTTGGTGGAAGGTCCGTTTACCCATCTTGAGGGCACCTGGCATTTCATTGAACTGACGCCCGAAGCCTGTAAGGTTCATTTCAAACTGGCCTACGAGTTTTCAAGCAAGGTACTGGAGCAATTGGTGGGGCCGGTGTTCACCAGCCTTGCCAACAGTTTCGTGGATTCCTTCATTAAACGTGCAGAGTCGTTACACAGCACCGGGGCAGGGCAGTGATGCTTGTTCACTGGCTTGAACTTGGCCCAGCCGACGGCGGTGTGCTTGTATCAATGCCCAAGCCATTGAATGTGCCCGAAAAAACCACGGTGGAGCAGGCACTTCAGGCCATTGGCTTGAGCAGTGAACGCATTGCATTGTTACTCAAGGAACGCGCAGTGGCGGTGTATGGCCTTTACGCCACCGAGGGCATGCTGCTTCACCCGGGCGATCGCATTGAAATTCTGGATGGGCTTAGCTTCGACCCAATGGAAAGTCGCCGCAGGCGTGCCCAACACAAGGTGCTGACAAAACGCCAGAAAGAATTGGCGAAATACGAGCGGCGAAGCCGCAAGCAATCAAAAACCGTCCCTTAAAACTTAAATTCCCCGGTTTTTCTGTTTGTAAACCAAAACAGGCATGCTGGGTATCCTTTATAATTCGCTTTTGCGCAAGGAGAAATTGCATGCGTGTCACGCAGAAAGCGTTAACGTTTGATGATGTATTGCTGGTTCCTGCGTTCTCAGACGTTCTTCCCAAAGACACATCCCTGTCTACCCAACTGACCCGAAACATCAGCCTGAACATTCCTCTGGTGTCTGCCGCCATGGACACGGTGACTGAAGCCAGGTTGGCCATTGCCATGGCACAGGAAGGTGGTATCGGTATTGTTCACAAGAACCTGACAGCAACGCAGCAAGCGGCCGAGGTGGCCAAAGTAAAACGCCATGAGTCTGGCGTGCTTCGCGACCCGATCACGATCGAGCCTGAACTCACCGTTCGCCAGGTCATTGCTCTTACACAGCAACACAAAATTTCGGGCCTGCCTGTTGTCAAGAATGGCAAGGTGGTTGGCATTGTCACGAACCGCGACCTGCGTTTCGAAACCAAACTGGACCAGCCTGTTTCCAACGTCATGACCCCACGAGAGCGTTTGGTCACCGTATCCGAAGACGACAGCCTGGAGCAGGCCAAAGCCTTGATGCACAAGCACCGCCTGGAGCGCGTGTTGGTGATGGGTGCAGACAACGCGCTGAAAGGCTTGATTACTGTTAAGGACATCCAAAAAGCCACGGAACACCCGTGGGCCAGCAAAGACATTCACGGGAAATTGCGCGTAGGTGCAGCCGTGGGCGTGGGCGATGGCACTGAAGAACGTGTTGAAAAGCTGGTGGCTGCTGGCGTGGACGTAATCGTTGTTGATACAGCCCACGGCCACAGCAAAGGCGTGTTGGACCGCGTACGCTGGGTAAAGCAAAACTACCCACAGGTGGATGTAATTGGCGGCAACATTGCCACGGCCAGCGCTGCGTTGGCCTTGATGGAGCATGGCGCAGACGGCGTGAAAGTGGGTATTGGTCCAGGTTCAATTTGTACCACGCGTATTGTGGCTGGCGTGGGTGTTCCCCAAATCAGCGCAATTGCCAATGTGGCCAAGGCCCTGAAGGGCACTGGTGTGCCTGTGATTGCAGATGGTGGCATTCGTTATTCCGGTGACATTTCCAAGGCTCTGGCAGCCGGTGCAAGCGCCGCCATGATGGGCGGCATGTTTGCCGGCACTGAAGAAGCGCCAGGTGAAGTCGTTTTGTTCCAGGGCCGCAGCTACAAGGCTTACCGCGGTATGGGCTCCTTGGGCGCCATGACACAGGGGTCTGCGGACCGCTACTTCCAGGACCCGGCCAACAATGCCGACAAACTGGTACCCGAGGGTATTGAAGGCCGGGTGCCCTACAAAGGCTCCGTGCTGTCCATCATTTTCCAGTTGGTAGGCGGTGTCCGTTCTTCCATGGGTTATGTCGGCTGCCGTTCAATTTCTGAAATGCACGAAAAAGCAGAGTTCGTTGAAATTTCATCTGCGGGCATTCGGGAATCACATGTACACGATGTTCAAATTACCAAAGAAGCACCGAACTACCATGTCGATTGACAAGGCCTGAATACAGCGAAGCCGCCATGCAAAAACCTGACATTCCACACAACGAAGAAGAAAGAACACGGGCAATCCAGAATTTGGGAATGATTTATTCCCCCTCCGAGGCCCGGTTTGATCGAATCACGCGTTTGGTTTGTCGGCACTTTGACATTGATACGGCGCTGGTCACCATTGTTTACAAAGAAATTCAATGGTTCAAATCGCTTCAAGGCCTGAATGCCTGCTCCACAGACAGAGAGGTGTCTTTCTGTGGACATGCCATTCTCAGTGATGAACCTTTGATTGTTGAAAATGCGCTGCTGGACCCCCGATTCATGGACAACCCTTTGGTTGTCGACGGACCAAGAATACGGTTTTATGCAGGTCAGCCCGTTCGGGATGCATTCGGTATCACGATCGGTACGCTTTGCGTGATCGACAGCGTTCCCCGCGCATTCTCCCAGGAAGACAGGCAGGATCTACGAGATTTCGCGCGCCTGGTTGAAGTAGAGCTGGCCAAGCCGATAGAGGACAATGTCGTGAGCCGGTTTGTGCGTTCTTTGAACGAAAATCAAAGGTCTTTGCTGATTGATCCAATCGTCGGCTCTTGGAACAGACGCGGATTTGAAGCACTGCTGGACAAAGAACTCGAATATGCCTTGCACAAGGGAGAAGACCTTTCCCTGCTGCATGTGAAACTCAGCTCATTTGATTTGATTTTGAACAGGTTTGGTCACGATCGCATTGTTGATTTCACCAAGTTCACTGCGTCCATTATTCGAGACATGTTGCCCAATGGCTCAAGTGTTGGATCCCTAGGGGCAGATGCCTTCGTGGCTGTGTGTTCGGGCATGACCAATTCGGAGGTGGCACGTTTGCTGGAACAGCTGAAAGCCCGTTTTGGTGAAACCACGCTCGAAACCCATGGCGTGAAAGCTCTGGTTGATGTGGACATCAACTTTCTCAGCCTGTCAGGCGACGAACTTCAATGCACGGCAGTGCAAGCAGTGGATCGCCTGTTAAGTCTTAGTTAAGCATCGGCCAAGCCCTGCGCAACATTGCCTTGGGCCAATTACCTTTAATACATTCAAAGAACGCTTCATGAATCATCAGAAAATTTTGGTACTCGACTTCGGGTCACAGGTCACACAACTCATTGCCCGACGCGTACGTGAGTGCGGCGTTTTCTGCGAAATTTTGCCCTGCGACGTAGACCCGGAACGCATCAAGGAATACGGGGCATCTGGCATTGTTTTGTCGGGTAGCCACCAGTCTGCTTATGAAGAAAGCACCGACAGGGCGCCCGAGTTGGTGTTTAATCTTGGCGTACCAGTGCTGGGCATTTGCTACGGCATGCAAACCATGGCCATGCAACTTGGCGGCAAAGTCGAAGCGGGTACGGTTCGGGAATTTGGTCATGCCCAAATTCGGGCCCATGGCCACACAAAACTGTTTGATGGCATTCAAGACGAAACCAACGAACATGGCCATGGCCTGTTGAATGTTTGGATGAGCCACGGTGACAAGGTGACCGAGCTTCCACCCAACTTCAAGTTGATGGCTTCTACACCCTCGTGCCCAATTGCCGGCATGGCCGATGAAGCACGCGGTTTCTATGCCGTGCAATTTCACCCTGAGGTAACGCACACCAAAAAAGGCAAGGAAATACTGGCACGCTTTGTACGCGACATTTGCGGTTGCAAAGGTGACTGGTCCATGCCAAGTTTTGTGGATGAAGCGGTTGAAAGAATTCGTGCCCAGGTCGGCACTGATGAAGTTATTTTGGGCCTTTCGGGTGGCGTTGATTCTTCCGTGGCAGCTGCATTGATTCACAAGGCAATTGGTGATCAGCTTACCTGCGTGTTTGTGGACCATGGCTTGCTTCGTTTCAAAGAAGGCGAGCAGGTTATGGAAACATTCGCCAAACATTTGGGTGTGCGTGTTGTGCATGTGAACGCCACAGAAGAATTCATGGGGCAGCTGAAAGGCGTCACCGACCCCGAGGCCAAACGCAAAATTATTGGTAAAGCATTCGTGGATGTATTCCAGCGCGAGGCTGGCATGCGTGCCAACGCCAAGTGGCTTGCACAGGGCACTATTTACCCCGACGTGATTGAATCAGCTGGCGCAAAAACAGGCAAAGCCACCAGCATCAAAAGCCACCACAACGTGGGCGGCTTGCCCGATACGCTGAACCTGAAATTGCTGGAGCCCCTGCGTGATTTGTTCAAGGACGAAGTGCGTAAACTTGGCGTTGAAC
This sequence comes from Limnobacter sp. SAORIC-580, assembly GCF_013004065.1. Taxonomy (GTDB): domain Bacteria; phylum Pseudomonadota; class Gammaproteobacteria; order Burkholderiales; family Burkholderiaceae_B; genus Limnobacter; species Limnobacter profundi. Next base: position 1,650,782 of record NZ_CP053084.1, on the reverse strand, counting down.
TTGGCCTTGACCCTGAAATGGTTTACCGCCACCCATTCCCCGGGCCGGGCTTGGGTGTTCGAATTCTTGGCGAGGTGAAAGCCGAGTATGCTGAAATTTTGCAGCGTGCCGATGCCGTATTCATCGAAGAATTGCGCAACACCAAAGCCACAGCCAAAGACGCAGCGGCCGAGCTTTGCACCGAGGAACAAATTGGAAAAAGCTGGTACGACCTCACCAGCCAGGCTTTTGCAGTGTTCTTGCCAGTGAAATCGGTGGGTGTGATGGGCGATGGCCGCACCTACGAATATGTGGTGGCCATTCGCGCCGTACAAACTCAAGACTTCATGACAGCACACTGGGCACACCTGCCTTATTCATTGTTGGGCCGTATCTCCAATCGTATTATTAACGAGGTAAAAGGTGTGAACCGGGTGGTGTACGATGTATCGGGCAAGCCGCCTGCGACCATTGAGTGGGAATAAGCCGATAAAGCAAATCCCGTCACTTACCCCAGCCTTACAGAAGAGCCCGCAAATGCGGGCTTTTTTGCATTCAGGGGGTGAGGTTTGCCCTAATTCCCGAATGAAAACACACATGCCACCATCATTGGCGATATCTAACTATCGGCGCAGCCCGGCACCGATGGGTACAACGACAATGACAACATGGAGAACCCATGGCAGAAGTAGTGTTGGAGACAAGGGCGTTGACCAAGGAATTCAAGGGATTCACTGCGGTCAGCGATGTGAATTTAAAAGTACAGCGGGGCCATATCCACGCGTTGATCGGCCCCAACGGCGCAGGTAAAACTACCTGTTTCAATTTGTTGACGAAATTTTTAACGCCCACATCGGGCCAAATTTTGTTCAACGGCAAAGACATCACCAGTGCAAAGCCAGCCCAAATCGCAAGGCAGGGCATTATCCGGTCGTTTCAAATTTCTGCGGTGTTTCCACACCTCACAGTGCTTGAAAATGTGCGCATCGGCTTGCAACGCCCATTGGGTAATTCGTTTCATTTCTGGAAAAGTGAGAAAAAACTTTCGGTGCTGAATGACAAGGCCATGGCTTTGCTTGCGCTGGTTGACCTGGAAAGCTTTGCAGACACCCTGACCGTAGATTTGCCTTACGGCAGAAAACGTGCACTTGAAATTGCAACCACATTGGGCATGGAACCTGAATTGATGCTGCTGGATGAGCCAACCCAGGGCATGGGCCACGAAGACGTGGACCGCGTTACCCAATTAATCAAGAAGGTTTCCGCTGGCCGAACCATTTTGATGGTTGAACACAATATGAATGTGGTGGCGGGTATCAGCGACCGCATCTCGGTGCTACAACGCGGCGCAGTGCTGGCCGAAGGAAGCTACGACGAGGTTTCGCGCAACCCCGAGGTGATGGAGGCCTACATGGGCTCCACCACTGGAGTTCTGGAGGGTGCGCACTGATGAGTAATGCATCGACAAGCACTGCGCTTGAAATCGCCGGGCTTAACGCTTGGTATGGCGAATCACACATTTTGCACAACCTGAACCTGACTGTTAAAACCGGTGAGGTGGTAACACTTCTGGGGCGAAATGGCGCAGGGCGCACCAGCACCCTGCGTGCCATCATGGGTTTGACTGGTTCAAGAAAAGGGTCAATCAAAATCAATGGCACCGAGGCGATTCAGATGCCCACCCACAAAATTGCCCACTTGGGTGTGGGTTACTGCCCGGAAGAACGGGGCATATTCTCTTCCCTGTCTGCCGAAGAAAACCTGATGCTGCCACCCTTTGTTTCAAAAACCGACAAAGGCATGAGCGTGGCAGAAATTTACGAGATGTTCCCCAACCTGGCCGAACGCAAAAAAAGCCAGGGCACGCGTTTGTCAGGTGGTGAACAGCAAATGTTGGCCGTTGCGCGCATTCTGAGAACTGGCGCCAAACTCTTGCTGCTGGATGAAATTTCTGAGGGGCTTGCGCCTGTTATTGTTCAAGCCCTGGCCAAGATGATTACCACCCTGAAATCGAAGGGCTACACCATTGTGATGGTGGAACAGAATTTCCGTTTTGCAGCCCCACTGGCCGACCGGTTTTACGTGGTGGAACACGGCCAAATTGTGGAGGCTTTTGCTTCCTCGGAACTCGATGAAAAAATGCCCGTGCTGCATTCGCTGCTGGGCGTATAAAAAACCAACCTTTCAAGGGATTGGACTTAAACCAAAGGAGATGATGATGAAATTAGAACCAATCGCAACTGGACTGACCGCACTTTTTGCATTCGCTGCCGGCTCAGCACAGGCACAAATTTCCAACGACACCATCAAGATTGGTGTCATCACCGACATGTCTGGCCTGTATGCCGACATTGACGGGCCTGGTGGTGTCGAGGCTGTAAAAATGGCGATCGCTGATTTTGGCGGCACCTTGAACGGCAAGAAAATCGAACTGGTGTTTGCTGATCACCAAAACAAGGCTGACATTGCAGCCAGCAAGGCACGCGAGTGGTTTGACACTGAAGGTGTCGACATGCTGATTTCAGGTACCAACTCCGGCACGGCTTTGGCCATGGCCAAAGTAGCCGATGAAAAGAAAAAGCCTAACTTTGTAATTGGTGCTGGTACCGCCCGCATTACCAATGAAGAATGCAATCCTTACAGCATTCACTATGCCTATGACACGGTAGCAATGGCCAAAGGCACTGGTTCAGCTGTAACCAAGCAGGGCGGCAAAACATGGTATTTCCTGACCGCGGACTACGCCTTTGGCACCTCACTTGAAACCGATACCACCGCAGTGGTAAAGGCCAGTGGCGGCACTGTAAAGGGCGCCGTTCGTCACCCGTTGTCAGCATCTGACTTTTCCAGTTTCATGCTCCAAGCGCAAGCCTCGGGTGCACAAATTCTGGGCCTGGCCAACGCCGGTGGTGACACAGTCAACTCCATCAAGGCGGCCAATGAATTTGGAGTTACAGGCAGCATGAAGCTTGCCGGTTTGCTGATGTTCATCAACGATGTGCACGCATTGGGCTTGGGGCAGACCAAGGGCATGTACCTCACCGACAGCTGGTATTGGGATCAAAACGACGAAACCCGCAAGTGGTCCAAACGCTTCTTCGACAAAATGAAGAAAATGCCCAGCAGCCTGCACGCAGCCGATTACTCGGCAACCCTGCAATACCTGAATGCTGTGAAAGCTGCGGGTACGGATGATGGTGCCAAAGTGATGGAAGCCCTGCGCAAGCAGAAGGTGAACGACATGTACGCCAAAAACGGCTACTACCGTGCCGACGGCAGCATGATTCACGACATGTTCCTGATGCAGGTGAAAGACCCCAAAGAATCCAAAAAACCTTGGGATTACCTGAAAGTTGTACAGGCCATTCCAGGCGAGCAGGCTTTCACCACCAAAGCTGAGACCAAGTGCGCTTTGTGGAAGTAATTCAGTAAAACCACAATAAGACCAATGCCCCTGAGGTTTAAGCACCCAGGGGCTTTGCGGGACACGTACTCATGGAAATTTTTGGAATTCCCTTGCAGGCCTTTTTGGGGCAGTTACTGCTTGGCCTGGTGAATGGCTCGTTTTACGCCATGTTGTCACTGGGTTTGGCTGTTATTTTTGGCTTGCTCAATGTGATCAACTTTGCCCACGGCGCGCTGTACATGATGGGCGCGTTTTTCGCCTGGATGGGCATGGCCTATTTCAACCTGAATTATTGGGTGATGCTGCTGCTTGCCCCCTTGTTGGTGGGCGCCTTCGGGATACTGATTGAAAAAACAATGTTGCGCTGGCTTTACAAGCTTGACCACTTGTATGGCTTGTTGCTGACCTTCGGCATTACCTTGATGCTGGAGGGAATTTTCCGCTCGATTTATGGTGTTTCCGGTCAACCCTATTCAGTGCCAGAAGCCTTGCAGGGTGCGACCAACCTGGGCTTCATGATTCTGCCCAACTACCGCGCCTGGGTCGTGGTGGCCTCGCTGGTGGTTTGTTTTGCCACCTGGATCATGATTGAAAAAACAAAGCTGGGAGCCTTGCTTCGTGCGGGTACTGAAAACCCGCGACTGGTGGAGGCCTTTGGCATCAACGTGCCCTTGATGGTGACGCTGACCTACGGCTTTGGTGTGGCACTTGCTGCATTCGCGGGTGTACTGGCTGCGCCGGTTATTCAAATTTCACCGTTGATGGGCTCTAACCTCATCATCACTGTGTTTGCGGTAGTGGTGATTGGTGGAATGGGATCTATTCTGGGTTCAATCATTACCGGGCTCACCTTGGGCATTGTGGAAGGATTGACCCGTGTGTTTTATCCAGAATTGTCAGCCACAGTGGTGTTCATCATCATGGCGATTGTGCTCATGATTCGCCCGGCCGGTTTATTCGGCCGCGAGAAATAAAGGGTTTGACACGATGAACAAAAATACAATTATCGCCATTGCAGCAATCATTCTCGCCCTGGCGGCACCGTTTTTCATGTACCCAGTGCTGCTGATGAAACTGCTGTGTTTTGCGCTGTTTGCATGTGCATTCAACCTGTTGATTGGCTACACCGGTTTGCTTTCCTTCGGACATGCCGCTTTTCTGGATGGTGCGGGGTACATGGCCGGGTATGTTATACGAGACCTTGGTATGCCCTTTGAGCTTGGTTTGCTGGCGGGCGTGGCATTTGCAGCGCTTATTGGTTTAATCATGGGTGCTTTGGCCATACGACGGCAGGGCATTTACTTCACCATGATTACGCTGGCACTGGCACAAATGCTGTATTTCATCTTTTTACAAGCGCCATTTACTGGCGGTGAAGATGGTTTACAGGGCATACCGCGCGGCACCTTGTTCGGTGTTGTCGACCTTAGTAACGACTTGACACTTTACTTCGTGGTATTGGCCATTTGCATCGCAGGCTACGCCCTGATTGTTCGCACTGTGCATTCGCCCTTCGGGCAGGTTCTCAAGGCGATCAAGGAAAATGAACCACGCGCAATATCACTGGGTTATGACGTGGACAAATACAAGTTGCTGGTGTTTGTTTTGTCAGCTGCATTGTCGGGTTTGGCAGGTGCAACAAAAGCCTCGGTGCTTGGCTTTGAAACATTGACCGATGTGCACTGGACGATGTCTGGCCTGGTGGTGCTGATGACCTTGGTGGGTGGCTTGGGCACTCTTGCAGGCCCAATTGTGGGTGCCATCGTGATCATCGCCCTGGAAAACCGCATTGGTGAATTTGGCACCTGGATGGCGGTGACAACCGACATTGCCTGGTTCCGCTCACTGGGGGAGCAGGTCACAATTGTGACTGGCTTCATTTTCATTGTGGTTGTGCTGGCCTTCCGGCGCGGAATTGTTGGGGAAATTATTGCGTGGAACCAACGCAGATTGCTGAAGGCGGGTCAGTAAACTGAAGCTGCCCACAGACCAAGAACCCGGCCTGGTGCCGGGTTTTTTTATGTCAAACTGAGAACACTTTATTCGGCTTACTTTGAAAACCATGCAAACCAGCAAGCTGTCCGAGAAATTTTCGATACTGGCGCACCACGGCCAGCCCGAAGACATGCCATGGATGGAACTTGCGTTGCAGCAAGCAAGGCTTGCTGCACAGGCCGGCGAAGTGCCGATTGGCGCGGTCGTGGTAATCGATGGCAAAGCCATTGCCCACGCACACAATGCGCCCGTAACACTCAACGATGCCTGCGCTCATGCCGAGATTCAGGCGATTCGACATGCCTGCCAGGCAGTTGGCAATTACCGCTTGGGTGCACAGGCCACCCTGTACGTCACACTACAACCCTGCCTGATGTGCGTTGGTGCAATTTTGCATGCGCGCATAGGCCGCGTGGTGGTGGGTTGTGCACAATCACGCTACAACGGGGATTTAAAACAATCCTTGTCAGTGTTCGAGCAAGCGCAAGCATGGCACCCCTGTGTTTTTGAAACAGCTTGCATGGCACAGGAAAGCGAAGAATTGCTGGGTAATTTTTTTAAAGTGCGCCGCAAACAAAGAGAAGAAACCGTTGCTGATTTGGCCAGCCTGATGCACCTGCCCAATGCCAACAAACAAACAATTGACCAACTTGCGCAACTTGGCTTTCACACTCCGCAAGATTTTCTGCAAACCGGGCTAGAGCAGGCAAGCAAGATATTGGCTGAGCAAAGCCGCGTGTTGAAAACGGGGCAGCACACACAACAGGCCGCCATTCTGGCCAGTTTGTGCGATTATTTCAACGGAGAACCCGTGCGTTCCTGGAAACAGTACCTGTGACATTACCTTTAAACCGGAATTGAATTGAACACCAAACCGCCCATTGCAACGAATCAGGCACTGAATCAGCTAGTCATGTTTTCGCCCAGTGGCGCACTGGTTGATGAAACATTGCTTGACCGGGCCTGCTACCATTTGAGCAATCAACATGGCTTCAATGTGATTGAAATGCCTGAAGCACGCCTGCGCACACAACGCTTCGCAGGCGGTGAAGCCACGCGCATGGCCAGTATTGAAAATGCATTTGCCATGAATACGCCCAGCCTGCTGATGGCCACCCGCGGGGGTTACGGCCTAAGCCGCTTGCTGCCGCTGTTGAATTTTCCGGAACTTGCCGCATTGCAGAATGCGAATGCGCACCTGTTGTGCGGCCACAGCGACATTACCAGCCTGCAATTGGCATTGCTGAACGCGGGGGCACAACCTGCCACATTGTTGCACGGGCCCATGGCTTGTTTCGATTTTGGGGCAGAGCAGGGCGCAGACCCGCTCACCCTTGAACACTTTTTGCGTGCGGTAGAAAAACAGGCAGTACATATTGAATGGCCTGTTGAATGTGTCGGACTGAGCACAGAACAACAAACCATTGCAATTGAAGGCCCGGTGTGGGGTGGCAACCTCACCTTGCTGTGCAGCCTTTTAGGAACGCCTTGGTTGCCCAGTGTACCTGGCGGTATTTTGGTGCTTGAGGATGTGAACGAGCCCGCCTACAAAATTGAGCGCATGCTGCTGCAATTGCTACACGCTGGTGTGTTGGCCCAGCAAAAGGCAATTGTGTTGGGTAATTTTTGTGAACCCAAACCCGGCACACACGACAATGGTTACAGCCTGCGCAGCGCCGCTGAATTTGTTCAAGACCAACTTAAACACGTACCCGTGTTGCTGAATTTTCCATTTGGTCACTGCACTCCCAAGGCTTGCTGGTTTCAGGGCGGGCAGGGCACCTTGACCATTACCGGCGGGCACGGCGAATTCAACGCGCGCCTGGTTCAAACCCTTCGCTAGTCGCAACGCTCCGAGCCCGCATTAAGCTGGCATTAAGCACACCCCAAGCCCGGGCATGTATAATGCCCCCTTCGTTAAAAATCACTGAATTTTCCAATACTTATGCTCACCGCAGCCAATATCACCATGCAGTTCGGCGCCAAGCCGCTTTTTGAAAACATCAATGCCAAATTTGGCGATGGCAACCGCTATGGTTTGATTGGCGCCAACGGCTGCGGCAAATCCACTTTCATGAAAATTCTGGGTGGCGACCTGGAGCCCAGCAGCGGCACTGTGGTCATCGAGCCCAATGTGCGCTTGGGCAAGCTGAGCCAAGATCAATTTGCGTTTGAAGAACACCGCGTGCTGGATGTGGTCATGATGGGCCACAAGGAAATGTGGGCCGCGATGACAGAACGGGATGCCTTGTATGCCAACCCCGAAGCCACCGACGACGACTACATGCGCGCAGCCGACCTGGAAGCGGTGTATGCCGAATTCGGCGGCTACGAAGCCGAAGCCCGTGCGGGTGAGTTGCTGCTGGGTGCAGGTATTCCGCTTGAAAACCACAATGGCCCGATGAGTGAAATTGCCCCTGGCTGGAAGCTGCGGGTGCTACTGGCGCAAGCCCTGTTCTCAAAACCTGATGTGCTGTTGCTGGATGAACCCACCAACAACCTGGACATTAATACGATTGCCTGGCTTGAAAACGTACTGAACCAGTACGAGAGCACCATGATCATCATCAGCCATGACCGCCACTTTCTGAATGAAGTGTGCACCCACATGGCCGATCTGGATTACGGCACCTTGCAAGTGGTCCCTGGTAATTACGACGATTACATGCTGGCTGCAGCCCAGGCACGCGAACGCGCACAGGCCTCCAATGCACGTGCCAAAGAACGCATTTCAGATTTGCAAGACTTTGTACGCCGTTTTGCGGCCAACAAATCGAAGGCACGCCAGGCCACCTCGCGCCAAAAGCAGATCGAGAAAATCAAACAAGACACAGTCATCCTGAAACCCTCTTCACGCCAAAATCCGTTCATTCGATTCGAACAGAAAAAGAAGATGCACCGCTTGGCTGTGGAGTTGGACAACATTAGCTTGGCGTACGGCGACAACAAGGTGATCCGGGACTTCTCCATCATGGTGGAGGCAGGCGACAAAGTAGGTATTGTGGGCGCCAACGGCATGGGTAAAACCACACTACTGAAGCTGCTGGCCAAGGCTTTGGAACCCACTTATGGCGAAGTGAAGTGGTCTGAGAATGCAGACCTGGGTTATATGGCACAAGACGTAAGCGACGAATTCAATGTGCCTTTGAATTTGCGTGAATGGACCGAGCGCTTTTCTCAGGAAGGCGACGACGATCAGGCCATTCGCGGTATTTTGGGGCGTTTGCTGTTCTCGAATGATGAAATTTCCAAGCAGGTAAAGGTATGTTCCGGTGGTGAGAAAAACCGACTGGTGTTTGGTCGCCTGATGCTGGGGCGTCACAATGTGTTGCTGCTGGACGAGCCAACAAACCACCTGGACATGGAATCGATCGAGTCGCTTCAATATGCACTGGAGAAATATGAAGGCACAGTGCTTGTGGTGTCGCATGACCGCCAGTTTGTTTCTGGCATTGCCACGCGAATTTTTGAAATGCGTGAAGACGGCATTACCGATTACCGCGGCACCTACGAAGAATACCGCGAGAGTTTGGGGCTGAATTGACAAAGGATTGCCACTAGTGCTGCGGGCTTGATGGGGACGCAAAAGGCATTGCCCGTCTGCCTTGATCAAGTCGAATTCCCCTGTTTGCTACTGGCTCAGGGCATGCGAAACGCGAGCGCGTCTTCGCATCGACCTTGCAGGTCGCCCTTCGCTGCGTTGCAAACCGGGCGACTTGATCTTGAATCGGCAGACTGAGCAAAACCATTTGCATCCCTGCAGCAAGCCCCTTCCGGACGGCCATTGACATAGGCCAAAAACTCAACCAACTGGCTTCACCTTCGCAGCAACCCGCTTGGCCTTCGCACGGGCTTTTTCCACATCTGCATCACGCGCCAAGGCCACACCCATTCGTCGTTTCACAAACGACTCGGGTTTGCCAAATAAACGTACATCCGTGCCGGGCTCGGCCAATGCATCGGCCACACCTTCAAATGCAATTCCCACTTTGTCTACACCACCATAAATTACTGCACTGGCGCCCGATGTTTTCAGGCTGGTGTCCACAGGCAAACCCAGAATGGCACGTGCATGCAATTCGAATTCGTTTTGCCACTGCGTAATCATGGTGACCATGCCAGTGTCGTGAGGGCGGGGGCTTACCTCAGAGAACCAAACCTGATCGCCTTTTACAAACATTTCGACGCCAAACAAACCGGTGCCGCCCAAGGCGGTGGTTACCAGGTCTGCCATTTTACGGGCCTCGTCCAGGGCCTTTGCGCGCATGGCTTGGGGTTGCCAGCTTTCAACGTAATCGCCGCTTACCTGAATATGACCCACTGGCTCGCAATAACTGGTTTCAATTGCGCCACTTTTGGGGTTGCGGGCACGCACAGTCAACAGGGTAATTTCATACTCGAATTCGATCAGCGATTCGGCAATAACCCGCCCTGAATTGACACGCCCGGCGCTGCCTGCGTAATCCCATGCGGCTTCCAGCTGGCTGGCATCATCCACTTTGGATTGCCCTTTCCCAGAGGATGACATCACAGGCTTGATGATGCAGGGGTAGCCCACCGGCTTCTTGCCATCAATGCCTTTTTCTACCGCCCGCTTCAGGGTTTCAAAATCATCCGCAAAAGCATAATGCGAGCAACTTAAATTCAATTCCTCAGCGGCCAGGCGGCGAATTCCTTCACGGTTCATGGTCAGCCAAGCCGCATTGGCTGTGGGCACCACACGCACCACACCTTCTGCCTCAAGTTCTTTCAGGGCAGGGGTCGCAATCGCTTCAATTTCCGGCACCACAATGTGGGGACGCTCTTGTGCAATCAAGGCCTTCAATGCGTTGGCATTGGTCATGTCGATTACATGAAAGCGATGCGCAACCTGGTGCCCTGGCGCATTGGGGTAGCGGTCCACTGCAATAACTTCAACACCCAGGCGCTGAAAGGCGATGATCACTTCTTTGCCCAGTTCACCACTGCCCAGCAACATCACTTTGACGGCGTTTGCAGCCAAAGGTGTACCGATTTGCGTTGGAAATTGAATCGCTGTTGTCATGCTCAAACTCGCTTGATTAAATCACTGTTTAATTGATGGATTCGGGGGTGTCGTGGTGGTGTGCAGGCGATGCTTCATCAAAAAACACCACCAACAACACCAGCAGCACCGGGCCAATAATCAAGCCCACAATACCCATGGTAATGACGCCGCCAAACACACCGAACAACACGGCCAAAAACGGCAAGTGGGTTCCGCCTTGTATCAACAAAGGGCGAACCAGGTAATCGGCAATCAACACCACCAACATACCCACCGTGATCAACACAATTGCTTCTGCGCCGTTGCCACTTAAAAACAGGATCATACCCAAAATAGCGAGCAAGCCTGGCGCAGCCATGGGGATAAAGGCAATCAATGCCGTAACGGTGCCCAACAACACGGGTGCGTACACACCGCAGGCGGCAAACAGCACAGAAAGAATAACTGCCTCGGCAAAACTGACAATCACCAACCCGTTAACCGCTGCTCGCAGGGCAGGTGGCATGTGTGAAACATACGGCTTCCAGCGTTGGCCCAGCCAGTCAGTGCCAATTCGGTTCATCCGTATGCTGATGCTTGAGCCATCGCGGTAAAAAAAGAACAGCACCCACAATGCAAAAAACAGGGTGGCAACACGACCCAGCAATTCAAGCAAAATGGCCGACGCTGTGCCTTGCACATCGCCCAAACGTTGGGTAAGTGTTTCGCGCAACAGTCCGGAAATTTGTTTGGGCACACTCAAATATTCTGTCCAGCTGGCCACGAGCATTTCGCCAAGCACTGGAATTTGAGGCAGCCAGTTGGGCACTGCGACGCCGGAGTCATCGGCCTGTCGCAAGAAGGTGGTAATTTCAAGAATGTCTTGAACCATAAACACGATCAAGCCGATCATTGGCCCAACCAACAAGAATGCAACAACCAGGGTGGTCAAAAATGCGGCGCCATTGGGCTTTCCGGGAAAGCGGCCACGAATGCGACAGTGAAGCGGCCAAAACGCGGTGGCAATAATTCCTGCCCACAAAATGGCCAAAAGAAACGGTGACAATACAATGGCGGCACCCACTAGAATCAGCACTGTAAAAAGTGTGCTGATCAGGGACTTCGGTTGTCTCAGGTGTTCTGCCATGTCAGCCAGTCGTGCGGATTACGCGTTATTGGAATGCTTGTTTGTGGTTCAATCATTGTAGCAACGCCTGAATTGCAAATTGACTGTTATTTCACTTTCACGAGAACACACATGAAATTATCCAACACTTTGAGAATCGCTCTGTTCAGTTCATCAATCGGTTTGTTGGCACCGTCGATCGCGTTTGCAGACCTTTGCGAAAAAACACCCGCCGTGAATTTGAATGCCATTAGCAGCGAAGAGGTGGACAATGACATGGTGCGTTTGAATTGGCAGGTGCAAATTCAGGCCGGTACAGCCAACGAGGCCATGAATGCCGTTAACACCGTGCTTGAAAAATCAATCAACAATTTGTCGAAAAACAAAGACATCAGCAAACTGAAAAACAATATTCAAACCTATCCGCAATACGGTAAAAACAATGTAATTCAAACTTGGCAGGGCGTTGGTTCACTCACCTTTGAAATGCCGGTGCAGGCACTGAAAACCCAGAAAAACCTGAATGTTGCCGAAGGCCTGACGCTGAGCAATCTGGAATATTTTCCCAGCGAAGGCCTTATCGAGCAAAGTCGTGAAAAATTGCTGCAAAGTGCCATGAAAGAATTTCAAAACAAGGCAAGCATTGCTGCGAAGGGTTTTGGAAAAACTGGCTACACCTTGGGCGAAGTGTCAATTAACGATGAAAATCAAGGCCCACCTTCTTACCCCAGAATGTACGCAGCTTCGGCAGACATGATGAGCAAAGGCATGGAAGTGGCCCCGGCTGCCGGTTCAAGCCGGGTAAGTGTTTCGGTTAATGGGCGCGTTTGCCTGAAGCCGTGAATGGAATAACACGGGCTAGATTGGCAGCTGGACCGGATTGATCGTTTGAGGTGTCCGCGGCTTTTTCAATGTCGCCAGTGTAGTTCTGATCGATCAAACGCAAACCATTTTGCCTCAAAGGGGCAGGGCTCAGTTCCTGTTCCAGTTTTTGCACCTGCTCACGCAGTTTGCCAAACGACTCCCACATCAGCTTCGACGATTCCATGGCCGACTGCAATGGGCTTTTCGAGCGCTGGCGGATCATGCGGATCTTGAACAGCGTTTGCTCCAGCGCCAAGCGGTGTTCGGGATCGACACTGGCTACATAACCTTCGAGTACCGCCTCGCGGCGCTGCTCGAAGGCAACAGGGTCCACCTGGTACAGGTCGGCCCATTCCTTGAAATCAAAGTGCGTCATGGCTGCTCCTTGCTTTGCTCAATGAGCTTGGCTTTGTTGCTGTCTTGATCGTCGGTTCCCATCAAAAACGCATGCACTGCTTTTTGCAGAGTCCTTAACCGGGCAGTTTTTAGGTTAAGCTCACGTCTAAGAGCTTCGTTCTCTTCCATGAGTCTGTCAACCAGTGCGAGAGTTTCAAATTTCTTTCCCAAACTTTCTACCCGGTTTACTTCAACGCTTGAATGATGGCCCATGATGACTAGTAATGTTGCTATTAACCTTTGTACTGCCAAACACAGCAATCGGTTTTAGTAATACTCTTCAGTAACAACAATCGAATGACAACAACAATGGTGTTTATGAAAAGCGCTTGGACTTTTTCTTTTTTTCTGGGTTTGTTTGCATGGGCTTATATACCCACAGCCTTCGCCCAGGAAACAAGTTCAAATTTAACCCGTTGTGAAAACAGCTTTGGCAAAGAACCTGTGGGTACTACCGTTGAAATTTGCCGGCTGGAATTGACTGGGCCAGTTACCCAGGCCAAACGCGTCAAAATTCTTGAAACACTGGGTAAGGCTTACCTGGCGCAAAATGAAGCCGACTTGGCCATTTCAACCTGGAATGAAGCCAGCCAATACAGCCCTCTAAGCCGGGAAGACCAGGTGGCAGCTGAAGCATGGACGCGTTTGCAGGTGCTGATTGGCCAAACCTATGCACAAGCCGATCAAACAGAACGTGCCGAAGCCCACTTTCAGAAAACCCTAAGTACGGTTGAACAATCAATTGGTCGTTATTCTTTGCCGGCCGGCATGGTTCAAGACGCCCTAGGTACTTACTATGCCCTGCAAAGCAAAGCGGCTGAATCTGAAGCAGCATTCAAACGCTCGCGTATTGTGTATGAAATTCGCTTGGGAAAAACCAATGCCCGAACGCTCGAGACCCGCATGAACCATGCCGTGGGTTTACTGGACATGGAGAAAGAGCAGGAGGCGCTGGAAAGTTTCCAGGTGCTTGCAGAAATTATCAATGCCACGCCCAATTACAAAAACGAACCCATTCGTGCTGAAATACTGACGTTTCTAGGCACGCTGCAAATGCGTGGCGATCAATTGCAAGAAGCAGCCAAGAATTACCAAACCGCATTTGAAGTACGGCAAGCCGCGTTTGGCCCCAACGACATCAGAACCAGCCAATCTTTGAATAACCTGGGGGTTGTGCTTTACAGGGCAGGGGACTTAAAGCGAGCGGAAGTGGCACTCAGCCGCGCCTACATTATTCGGGCGGATGCCTTGGGCAACGAAGACCCTTTGACACTCAGCACTCAAAAGAACTTGCAGGCCGTGATCGCCGCCCAAAATGCGGCGAAAACAGGCCTTTCAGGAAGTGCCAAGCGCAATTAATTAAACCTTGCTGTCGCGCACCAGCTTGCGATTGGCCTTGAATGATTTGAACTCATACACTGCAACCAGCAAAATTGCGGAGAACACACAGCCCAGGGCTGCCAAAATACTTGGGCTTGCTACTTCATAGTTGATGTAATCCACAAAACCATGAACCAACATGGCTGAAGCGATTAACAACAACACCAATACACCGGGGTAAGAACGAAGAGCTTTCATACGACACCTCTCAAAATTTACTGCATCAATTGCTGACCAATGAGTCAACAACTGAACTTTACCATTGAGCGATGTCACAGATTGGAGCGCCACTTCTAACGTTGTATTTAACCAAACCGGTGCATTTTAAACTGTGTTTTTCTTTTTAAAACAATGCAGTAGAAACAAACAGGCCAGCAAACCAAGCAAATTCAAAGCGCCACCACCCCCGCCGCCACTAGAACTGCCTGCGGCAGAACCACTGCCTGAATCGCCTACCACCGCATCACCCACAGCCGAGGAGGGCGCACCTACACCCGTAGAGGCACCATTGATCAAGGGTGAAAGCAGACTGGCCAACAAAGTAGGGGACGTAGCCCCCTGATTGGCCACAATAACCGAGGCAATTGCCGTTCGGCCATTGGCAGCTTGTGCACGAAGATCAAACCCCGTTACCCCCGAAGGCGCTGTTACATCCACTTCCAAGCCGCTTACCGACAAAATCGGGTTGGGCGCGTCGGCCGACGATTTCAACACATTGATCACATCAAAACTGACTGCGTTTACCTCCTGTCCGGAAGAGTTCAAGGTGCCGCTGGCAAAGAATGTACGCGTTTGTCCCGGTGGAATGACATTGCCAGTGTTGGAGAACAAATTGGTAAGTCCAGCAGCCGCCTGTGAATTGATCAAATTGGCCACATCCAGCATGCCAGCACCACACAGAGCCCGTGTGCAATTGCATTCAACACCCACTGTGTCAGCGGTGCAAGTGGGGCTACCGCCCTGCGAAAGAAAGGGGCGCGCAGAGGTTTTCAGCAAATTCTCCACAGTGGCCACCGACGCAGACGGATCCAAAGACCAATACAGCGAGGCTGCACCAGCCACCATGGGAGCGGAGAAACTGGTACCGATTTTGGTGTTGTACGTATTGGTTAACGGACCTGAAAACCCGGTATTACTGGCACTCCAAATAGGAAACGCTGCATCGCCACCAGGCGCTGAAAGCTGAATAGTGGGCCCAAAATTACTGTAATTTGCCTTCAACCCTTCCTGATCTATTGCGGCTACACCAAAAGCGCCGGGGCAATTGGCTGGTGAATCTACTGTGCTGCCGTCGTTGCCTGCGGCAACCACCACCAATGAGCCAGCCTGGCGCGCGGCGGCAATAGCCGCGCCTTCGATGGACGCCACACAGGCGCCTTCCGCACCCAAACTCAAGTTAATCACTCGGGCAGGGAAGGGGTTATTGGGCGCCCCAGGTACACTCAAGCCAGCAGCCCAGCGAATACCATCTGCAAGGTCACTTGAAAACCCGCCACATTTGCCCAACACGCGAACAGGCAATACCACCGCGTTCCAGTTCACCGAAAACACCCCTTCGCTTGGTACCGGGTTACCGGCAAGCAGGGCGGATACAAAGGTGCCGTGCCAGCTCGACTGACTGACACCGCCACACACCGGGTCTGCCAGAAGGTCGGCTGGGCCAACACCGTCACCAGGGTCAGTCGGGTCTGAATCCCGATCAGAACCTGCGGAACCTTGGCCGTCAGCACCAATAAATGAATCAGCTACAAAATCGTATCCGGACAGCAAATGGCCTTGAAGCATTGGGTGGCTCGGCAAAACACCCGTATCCAGCACAGCAACCACGGTAGGTGCAGTACCGTGAAAGTTGGTCCACATGGCACCTGTGTTGATTGAAGCAGGCTGTGTGCTCAAATCTTGATGAAACCAGGACCGACTTCGTCGGGACAAATCAAGCGCGTTTAACAAACCGATCAAAGGCGATTGCGCACGAAGCTTGATACGACGGTCTGGCTCAACAGACTCGATCATCGGATCGGACAGCAAACGAAGGCGGGCTTGTTCGGCGCCACTGCCATTTGGCGTTGTAATTACAGCGCCATGTTCACCAAATGGCCTGACAAGTTGAAAGGTACGTTTGTGAATAATCGAAAGTTCAGCGAGCCTTGCACGCAGATCGGATTTTCGAGACTCAAGCGAAGATGAATTAACACTGGTTTGACTGCGACCGGGACTTTCTTTGAACTGAATTACCCAACGATCAGCCGACCATGAAACGGTCGAGAAGATGACAAGCAGAATAAACAAACTGCTTTGAATAGCGAAACGCAACTGCATGGGTAGACCCTGATTGTGGTTATCACTAAGTGATACCGGGGAGAAGGGCTTGCGGATTCAGAACAGGAAACAGGAGAATGGAAGGCTTTGCGCCTGTTCTATTAGAGTTGTAAAGAAGATTGTTCCACCAACCTGCTGATAATAAACAATTTATTTTTACCCAATTCACAAGTAAGCTAACTTCCCGTGAGAGTACAATTGTAAAGTAGACAGACTGTAGATTAAAAAGGTAAAGTAAATAGAAATTACTCTGCCCAAATATCTACTATGGCCTCCGAGTCGACTCGACACATCAAAGGTTTAAGTGACACCATCTGGGCTGACTTTACAATTTGGCCAGGCTTTGATGAAGCTTCACTAGCTCCAGATAAGCTAGCCAAATTCCTCAATAGAAAAGAGGCAATCAAGGCATATTTAAGCGGCAGCAAAGTCGCTGCGATTCGAAAAGAATATGGTATCTCAGAGCCTCAGATCTATCGCTTAATTACTGAACGCTGTATTTGCGATCATCCAGACGGCCAAATTTACGGCTGGCGAGCACTGGTCCCACAAAGCAGAATAGTTCAATTCAAAAGACGTACACCCATCGTTATTAATCAGTGGGGACACGGTGCTGTTGGCGCTTTTCAAACGCTACTAGACACCTATCCAGACGTCAGAGAAGCTTTACACAAAAAAATTCTTAAAGTCCCCAATACCCGAAAAAAGCTTGGAATGTTATCAATCTCAAAACGATCTATTTGGCTCTGGTTTCTCCAAAGTCTTAGAGATAGAGGTCTTGAAATCAAAGGGGAGTGGCCTTTTAACACTAAAACGAACGGATATCACTCAATTATTAAATACATTGATAAGCGAACCGACAATTTATGCGTGGCGCAAGAAATTTGGCGACTTGGAAACCGATGAAGTTCGACGTCTAAAAACACAGGAGGCCGAGAACGTCAGACTGCGCAAAATGCTGGTATAGCAATGGATTTTTCTGCCGCTGCAAGCCGTTACAAATGATCGCAGGCCAACCAGCTGGCAAAAATAATACGGCGCTGCATCATGCCCTGTTGTCGCGAGATTGGACCTCCTCTGGTGGGCGAATGGCATGAAACATCTTCAATAACAACAAGTCGTAGATTATTTTCAGCACACCGGCAATGATCAACGGCCAGCCGAATGATGAAACGCTTAGCAAATATCCCGCCAACAATGGCGCCATGGCGGCGGCAAAGGTGCGTGGAACTGCTGTCACGCTTGCCGCTGCCGCGCGCTCTGGCGGCGTAACGATCGCCATCACATAGGAACTACGGGTACCGTGCTTGCCGCAAGCGAGAGCGCAAGCAAAGAGCGTCGCAAAAGAATGGAGTTAGACATAGCATTTCTCCTGAAATAGAAAAATCGTTAGTTCATTGGGGTGGCCAGTTGTGCGTTTCAGATTGACACTGTTGGCACCAGGCATAGAGCGCGTCATACATGACCATGCCGTGCCTGAGCATTTCATGGTCGTCGGCAAAATTGGCAGACAGCCCGAGCGATATCGCAAATAACCCGGCCGATTGCGGCGTCAGGTCAAGTCTGTCTGTATCCGCGCCACGCACAATGGCAGCCAATTGCTGCAGCGCCGGATCTTCGAGCTTATACTTTTTGAGGATGGCATCGAAGCTGCACAGCTCTCCATCATGGGTCAGCTCGACCCCTGACACATCGTACGGAATCGCCCCGGTCTCCTCAGCTGTTTTCAGCACCTCTTTTGAAGGCACATATAAAAACTCGGCTTCGGAATCGATGAAACGGGCCACCAGCCACGGGCAGGCAATCCGGTCGATTTTGGGGCGTTCTCGGGTAACCCATTTCATACTTCATTCCTTTCAAGCATAGTGACAACTGCTAATCAAAGTGGTACTTTGCGCTAAATTTTTCGACCGTGACCTCCATGACATCAACGCCGTCACGCCGAAAAACCAGATTGCCATCAAGGCGCACAACTGTCCAGCAATCTGCAGGAGCGCCCATCGGAACACTCAGGCACAGTTGGTTGCTTTGTATTGCCCAGGTTCCTTTACGACTGCGCCCCAACTCGTTGCCAATAATCTTCCCATCCGGCTTCAAGTGATAAGCAAAATGGGTACTGTCGGTCGTGATCTTCCCTATAAATACCTTACGGATTTCTTGTCCGGATAGCACTTTCCGGTGTGGTTCCGCTGTTGCGATCGGAGTGTTCAAAGCGAAAGCAAACCCAATCAACGAGATAAAAACGCTAGGCATGGCTTCTGACCCTCGCTAATTGCTCTTCTACTGTAGTCCAGTTCACGTTATTCATGAATGCCTCTACATATTCACCAGCCTTGGCACCGAAATCAATGTGATACGCATGTTCATACATATCCAAAGCCAAAATTGGCATACCGCCAGCCAAGGTCTGGGTATGGTCGGCTGCCCATTGGTTGCTCAGCTTGCCGTCGCGTGGCGACTTCACCAGCAACACCCAGCCCGAACCGCCACCCAAGGCTTTGCCCATGGCGACAAACTCGGACTGCCAGCGCGCGACACTGCCAAAGTCGCGCTCAATAGCGTCCCGCAGCAAGCCGGATGGCAAAACACCATCGCCACCCAAGCCATCAAAATAGATCTCATGCAGCAGCATGGAGTTGTATGCAATCAACTCTTCACGCTTTAAGCCATTTAGCACAAATCCCGGCGCCTGGTCGAAGTCGGTTTTCCCCAATTGCTCTTGAATCAGGTTCAAGCGCTTGACCGCGCCGCCATAGTTATTCGCATGGTGGCTTTCAATCAAGGTCGCGGACAAGCCATGTAAGGTTTTGGCGTCGGTTGGTAACGGCAATAATTCATACGGCATCTGGGTTCTCCTAACTTAAACGTTGACAACAGTTTTTAAAAGCAAGCCGATTAAAGCACTGACTGCAATGACTTGCATGACATTGCGCTTGTAGCGCACGAGTGCCACCGCAGCGAGCACGACGAGCACGGCAGCGACCCAATCAAATGACCCGGCAAATCCCTTGGGCCACAATACGTGATACGCGAAGAACACGGCCAGATTCAAGATCACGCCGACTACTGCCGCCGTAATAGCCGTCAATGGCGCGGTAAACTTCAGGTTGCCATGGGTTGTCTCGACAAAGGGGCCGCCGGCTAAAATGAAAATGAACGAAGGCAAAAAGGTGAACCAAGAAACCAGCACGGCGGCAAAGGCGCCGGCGGCAAACAGCATGTCGGGGCCGAACAGCGTTTTGACATACGCGCCCACAAAGCCGACAAAGGCCACCACCATGATCAGCGGACCAGGGTTGGCTTCTCCCAATGCCAGGCCATCGATCATCTGGGTCGGTGTGAGCCAGCCATGATTGGTAATGGCTCCCTGGTAAATATAGGGCAACACGGCATACGCGCCGCCAAAGGTCAGAAGCGCCGCCTTGGTGAAAAACCAGCCCATTTGGGTGAAAGTATGATCCCAGCCATAAACCATGTTTAACAAGGCCATAGGCACTGACCAAAGGATTGCGCCGATGATCAATACTCTCGCAAGTTTCGACCAGCGGAACAAGGCATGTGCCGGCGTGGGTGTTTCATCGTCAATGACCGCCGGGCCGTACGACTGCTTGGCACTACCATGACCGCCCCCTGTTTTAAACTTGTCGGGTGCCACGCGCCCGCCGATATAGCCGACTACTATGGCGCCCGCGACAATGGCTGGAAACGGCACGTTGAACGCGAAGATCGCCACGAATGCCGCGGCCGCAATCGCCCACAGCACATTATTTTTCAGTGTGCGCGAACCAATGCGATGCACCGCATAGACGACAACAGCCGTCACAGCAGGTTTGATGCCATAGAACAGTCCCGCTACAAGGGGAACGTCCCCGTAGGCGATATAGAGCCACGACAACCCAATCAGGAAACAGAGACCCGGCAAGATAAAAAGTGCACCTGCAACGATGCCGCCCCAGGTGCGGTGCATCAACCAACCCATGTAAGTGGCGAGCTGCTGCGCCTCCGGGCCGGGGAGCAACATGCAATAGTTAAGGGCATGCAAAAACCGGCGCTCACTAATCCAGCGTCTTTGCTCAACCAGTTCCCGATGCATGAGCGCGATTTGTGCAGCCGGCCCACCAAAACCCATGAAGCCAAGTTTTAGCCATAATCTGAACGCTTCCCAAAAGCCGACATCGGCTGGCCTAGTCAGTGGCGCATCGTCGGCCACAGCATTGGTAATACTCATTTAGTTTGCACCTTTTCAAAAGAAACCAGTAAGCCATCGAACACACCGCTGGCTAATGCTAATAATTGATCGTCATCGGTAATCGATTCCCGCAGTCCTGCCAAGACAGTTTCAATACCCACGGATTCAGGCGGTTGTACGCCGCCGACATCTAGGTAATGGACCAATGTGCCAATGCGCTGCAAGCCGGGACGATCCAAACCAAAGCTGGCGAGTAAGACTTCAAACGTCACTTTGACGCCGACGTGGCTGAAGGTGGCACCGTCAAAATCAAAGCCCAATGCATCGCTCGGGCAGTCAGATGGATGGGCAAGCCAGAGAATGGTGGCCTCCTGGTCGATAAACCGACGGATCAGCCAAGCACTGGCCAACCGGTCTACCCAGGGACGGCGGCGAGTCGCCCATGTCTTGCCTTGATAGTCGGCAAGCTTTAAGCTCAAAACTTGCCCTATAACGGGGTGCGGTTCATCAGGTGACAAGACGCGATTGACCGCCACTTCCAATTCCACAAGCGCGGCATCGGCCTGTTTTTGCGCCTCGCCGGGGAAAAAATCGATTTCCATCACTGCCGCAAAGGTCTTGCGCAACTTGCGGATTTGTTTCGCAACACTCAAAGCTGTATCGGCAGTGAGCTCATTGCGCACTGTTTGGATGTCAACCAGCAAATGAGCATACTCATCACGGCGATCGAATTGTTCTTGAAAATGGATGTCAGACGGCTCTCCGGCGCTTAGCACATATGCACTACCGCCATTTGCAACCACATCTGCCGCGACGGCATCGAAAGTGGAACGGAAGCTGGGCTGATTAGGCAAAAGATAAACGCCATCCCGTAAGACCGCTGCGCCTGCTGCTTTCAAAGCGCGCCAGGCACGCATGCGGGCAGTTGCGTTTTCAGTTGACAAGCTAATAATAAGGATAAGCCACATATTCATGTAGCTTATCCTACCAACTTGTAGTGATCGATACAAGATATATTTGGATTCTTTTGAAAAGCGAACTAGCCTAGCCGACGGCACGACCTGAGAAAAACCGGGTAAAGTAAATAGAAACTACTTTGCCTAAGTCTCTACCATGGCCTCCGAGTCGACTCGACACATCAAAGGTTTAAGTGACACCATCTGGGCTGACTTTACAGTTTGGCCAGGCTTTGATGAAGCTTCACTAGCTCCAGATAAGCTAGCCAAGTTCCTCAATAGAAAAGAGGCAATCAAGGCCTATTTAAGCGGCAGTAAAGTCGCTACGATTCGAAAAGAATATGGTATCTCAGAGCCTCAAATCTATCGCTTAATCACTGAACGGTGTATTTGCAATCACCCAGACGGCCAAATTTACGGCTGGCGAGCACTGATCCCACAAACAAGAATAGTTCAATTCAAGAGACGTTCACCCATCGTTATTAATCAGTGGGGACACGGTGCTGTTGGCGCTTTTCAAACGCTACTAGACACCTATCCGGACGTCAGAGAGGCTTTACACAAAAAAATTCTTAAAGTCCCCAATACTCGAAAAAAGCTTGGAATGTTGTCAACTTCAAAACGATCGATTTGGCTCTGGTTTCTCCAAAGTCTTAGAGAGAAAGGTCTTGAAATCAAAGGGGAGTGGCCTTTTAATACTAAAACGAACGGATATCACTCAATCATTAAATACATTGATAAGGTGCTTCACGAAAACCCTGGCAAGGCAATCCTGATACACGGTGGAAATGAACTTCAAAGGAAAATGCAGGCGGGAGATGGTGTTGATCGACCAGTTCACCGCCCGTTTCAACGTGTAGAAATGGACGCCCACAAAATTGATGGGCGCTTCACCGTTGCGATTCCTTTACTTGAGGGTGGCTACCAGAACGTACTGATCCATAGAATCTGGGTGATCGTGATTATTGAGGTGGTGACTCGATTGGTGCTTGGATATCACATGAGTCTTCGAAAAGAGATTTCTAAAGAAGATGTGCTTCGGGTAATCAAGAAGTCCCTTTCCCCCTGGGCGAAGAAAAAACTACACCACACCGACAAGGACTTTTATATCGATGGTGCCGGGTTTCCCAGTGTTTTAGGTAAGCAGTTTGTGGGCATATGCTGGGACGAAACCTCAATTGATGGTGCACTTGCCGAAAAAGCAAAGGTAGTTGCAGAAGTACTAAAAAATTCGGTTGGGTCAATTCTTCTTACTCCGAAGAATTCGTACGCGATAAGACGAACAAAAGACGACCGACCATTTATTGAAAGCTTTTTTAACAAACTCGGAATATTCGGATTTCAGAAAATTTCCAACACAACAGGAAATTACCCTGGTGCAACGAAGGGCAGAGACCCCATCGGAGTGGCAGTAGCCTCAGAGTTCCAATACGAGTATGCAGAAGAACTCCTCGACATCATCATTGCTAATTACAACGCGAGAATCCACTCAAGACTTAGTGGTCGATCACCACTTCAGTACCTGCAATATCTGGTGCTTAGCAAGACATTCCAGCCCAGAGTGATTGATCCACAACACCTTGACACTTTTTTCAGTTACAGAAAGCTGTGCATGGTTAAAGGTGGTCTGGACGCCGGAAAGAGGCCATACGTCAATTTCGAGAATGGTATTTACACCAGTCCAATATTGGGTCAAAGACTAGATTTGGCTGGGAAAAAAATCTGGATCACAGCCGATTCTGATTCAGACTCCAGGGTCATCAAGGCATCTTCACTGACTGGTGAACATATCGACAATTTACGCGTATCACCTCCATGGAATCGCGTTCCTCACAACTTTGAGACCCGAAGACTAATCTGCGGATTAATTCGTCAAGGCAAATTCTCTCTGCAGAATCAACAAGATGCGGTGGAATCCTACATTGCCGAGGTGGAAGCATCAGGAGGTAAGTTTCCTCCTCATCCAGCCTATCTAACAGCTCGAAATTTTCTGGTTCAATCCAACGACACTATCCATCAGGTCCCTGACAACGAAACCATACAGTCTGATATGGCTTCAAATGAAACCAATAAAAGCATGGAAAGCCGGATTACTGACAACACTGAAGATAGAGCCAAGTCACGCTCTACAACCAAAAACAATACTGCTAGCAGGAATAAGCAGAATATCGCACCCCACACCTCCGACGCTACAGCGCATACCCAAAATTCCGCATCACTTCCACCACGACGAAAAGCCGAAAATAAATAGAGACGACGATGACTGAGATTTCACGTGATCATCCGGTTTGCACACAAGAATATGCAATTTATACCCCACCTATTCATGAAATGTGCGAAACAATCACCAGATGGATTGAGCAGCGTCAGACTGGTGGCTACATTTATGGACCTTCTCGATTCGGAAAATCGAAAGGCATAAAATCCTTCTTGGCTAAGATACTCAATGAAAAGTTCGATACTGAATTCCCTTTGATGATTTGGTCACATCCAACCAATAGCAAATCCGAGAGAGAATTCTGGAATCTTCTTCTAATGGCCTCAAGATTTGAGTTCAAAAACCCAATCAAACCAAAAGCAAAAATGGAGGCAAAATATCTATTCAAACAACATCTTATTACACTAGCCAACAGAGTCAAATACAACTACATCGTAATACTGATTGATGAGGCTCAATTGGTTTTACTAAATGAATGGCATTGGCTATTGAGCTTACAAAATGAGCTCGATCTGGAAGGGTATAGGTTAAGTATCATTTCAGTAGGCTCACATCAAATTTCATTCCAACCCAATTTTTTTGCAAGAACGGGTGATGCACATATCGTAACAAGATTTCTAATGCACCATGCTCGATTTCACGGAATTAGATCATTAAATGAACTGGAATACATTCTAGAAGGATACGATAAGGATTCCGAGTGGCCAGAAAATAGCGGTGCAAGTTATACAAAGTATTTTTTATCAGACGCTTTTGATGATGGCTTTCGTTTAACAAGCTTGGCATTCTTAATTTGGAATGAACTGATTGAAAAGTACAATTTAGCATTCAAATCGTTTAAACCAAAATCGGATCAGATTGAAATTCCCATGAATCAAATCGCAAATTTAATTGAGAGAATATTAAAAGATATGGGCAATAAGTCATTTGATCATCTGGAGTCGAACCTGAATTCACAATATATTTCAAATATACTTGTTCAACAAAACCTTACGTCACAGATATGGACAACTTCCACAGATTGATTGAGATAAATTCTCATAAAGAACAACAATATAAATATCAACTCTTCAACTGGAGATCAGAGCTGTACGATGCTAATGACAATACATATTTTTTGCTAGCGAAATTTGCATTACTCAATAAGTTAAAAATTGAACAAGTCAATGAATTTTTTAATCAATACTTTTCCATTGATATTTTTAACCTAAATTTATCTGAGCATCGTTCTTTAAAGTATCTTTTCTCAATCTTTAGTAACCAGGCTTACATACAAAATAATTTAATTACAAAAAGTTCTGGCGATTTAAATATTCTTGGAATTCCTTTAATACAAGACTACTACGTGAATACACGTCATCAAGAAAAAATTATTCGTTATTGTCCAGAATGCATTAAAAGTTACAAACTGCCAGAACATGCGTCATTGAAGTACTTAGATCGATGCCTATTTCACAACGTAAAGTTTGAAATTTTCTCTTGTAATCATCGAGTCATTCGGTTAAAAGAAAGAAGTGTCAAATGCAACATAAACTTTATTCGCATTTTTTGCCCAGATTTCCCTACACCACAAACGAAAAAGCATAATGTACCAAGTCAGTTCTCCACTGTCCTTAACGACCTAGACAAATGGAATTTTTCTTTGAAAGAAATTTGCGATAAAAAATTAGGCAAACATCTTCATACATTCAAAAATATGGATTGTGCTATTCCCGAACAATGCGCACATTTCGTTTTAGTAAAAGAATTATCACTCCCAGAGTCTCTTCGTGAGTTTACGATTCCAACTAACGCGATCAGAAAAATAAATTCACTCTCAATTTCTAACAATTCTGGTTTTTCATTTTTTGAAAACTTCACTTATTTCCAGTTTGTTGCTCTTCCTGTGGTTTATTCATCTTTCTGTTACCTTCATCGAAAAAAAGAAGCGTCATTTATTCAATCTTTACTTAGTTTCTTCGACGAATTAAAATTAGCCTTAATAAATAAAACTGAAAAATTCTGGTATTTACATGAAAATGATGGAATATGGACATCTTCTGATAGCAAGGGCCTATATTGTGGCGTGCTGATTCATGATCTATTAATAGATTGGCTTACTGAGTTGTGGCTTCCTCCTCTTTACACCAGCATTCGTAGCAGGCGCTTGCAATATTTTAATAATTTTCATTTAATGAATGAGGATTTGGTAAAATCCGCCTCATTCATTCCAGTAAAAAGTAATATTTCTGAAAATAAAATCGATACTCTTTTTAGTTTTAACAGGGTAAAATTTCAAGAATTTGCTATACCCAACTTTTCTTCAGAACAGATGCTTGCCTTAGATTCTATGTGCGATGAACTTGTAAAGTCTTACATTCATGACGCTAGGGTGTGGCTTAATAGAATTGAATGTGGAGAAAAACCGGATCACTTTCCACCAAGAAGTCGGGCGTTGCTATCACTTCAAAAAGTTCAGAATCAATACCGTTTGTTTAATATCCAAATCGATTGAAATGTGACATTCATCTAGTGCATCATTCACTTAGTTGATTGACTGTCGAATCTTGAGGTTCTAGTATATGAAAATCAGCGAAGTAGCTAAGAAACTCGGTTTGAGTCCTAAAACTATTCGATTCTACGAGGACCAGGGCTTGATTGCACCGAAAAGGGCTACTTCCGAGTCTTGGTTTACCTCCGGCAAAAACCGCGTTTTCGGGCAAGAGGACTTGTCCAGACTTGATTTTGTCAAAAAGGCACGCGAACTTGACTTCTCGATCAAGGAAATCCAGTCAGTGCTGGATTATTACGATCAGGGACCAGCCTGCGGTTGTGGCTCCAGAGCGAAAGTAGACGAATTAATCGCGTTAAAATTAATTGAAGTCCAGCAAGTGAAGATTCACCTCGAGGCGCTAGAACAAAAGTTGACTGACATTCGGGCGAATAATGCTGCAATTGCGCATGAACTTGCACAAAACCCGAATGAACCAGAAGGTGAGTTTCTAATTGCTGACTACATTATTCCCATCAGAAACGATGCCAAAAAATAGCGCTTGACCTTCCAGTGGATGGAAGGTCCACGATCTGTATGGGAGTGTTCCCTTGTCTTGTTAAAGGAGATTTTGTGATGAAAGTTAAAATGTTCGCAGCCGCGGTTGGTGTGTTTGGTCTTGTAGGGGTAGCCTTGGCAGAATGCCCACTTTGCGCGTAAAGCGTTAGTTAGACCGGGCCGCATCGGCCCGGTTGTCTTTTGGGTAAAGTTTCACGTGAGTGAAAAAACGAACTGGATGGGTGACTTGTCGATTGCAGATGGCATCGGTGTATTCCGAGGTAGTGTCGGAGACAACACAATGCATCGGCACTGGGCAGCCCAAATCACCATCGCATTAGAGGGTACTTTTTATCTGGAGATACCAGGTTTAGACTGTTTACCTGTTCAAGCTGCGTATTTCAGACCCAACGTCGAACATCGCCTTGTGACCGGAAAGGTTTGCTCGTTTTACTTTGACCCAGCATCTCGATTGTTCGACCATTTGGTTGACCCAAGCTCAGGTCTAAATGACAGTTGGGGGGCTTTAGAGCTCACAAGTTGCCTTAAGACGTTGGTCAATGCAAAAAACCCTCTAGAAGCGATACTAACTGCATTGAGATAGGCATACAAGAATTTAGGTGTGACCCACCGGTGTAGATTGTCGTTTCGTGTGAACCGAAAAGCCAATCACCGTAACTTGATTTTCGCTGCTTGCAAACACATCACCACCATGCAGTTTCGCAATGGCCGCCACAATAGCCAGGCCAAGTCCGTGATTGCTCCCCGTGTCACTTCGCCCCTCTTCAGCACGGAAAAAGGGTTCAAACAGACGGTTCAATTTGACTGGGTCAATTGTCGGGCCTTCATTCGAAACCTTGATCCACACCCTCTCTGCTTCTTGGGTAATGTGCACGGTAATTTCTGTGTTGGTCTGCGCATATCGAATGGCATTGGACAGCAAGTTACTCACCGCTCTTTTAATCAATTCAGTTTCAACTTCCACATTGGCATCGCCCTGAACTGTGATGCGAAGCTCCTTGTCTTCGGCCAACTGTTCAAGGTATTCCGCGACTGATACCACCAACTGACGAAGACTTTGCAAAGGTTGAAGTTGTAGTTCTCTGCCCTGGTTTGCATTGGCCAGGAAAAGCATGCTGCGAATAATTCGTGCCATCCTGTCTAGTTCGTCGAGGTGGTCCCCCACAATTTTTTGAAGTTCATCACCTTCGATCAGTTTGCGGCGTTGAAGCAGCTCATGGCTGATGGTCAAGCTCGACAGTGGTGTATTCAATTCATGTGCAACATTGCTGTTGAACAGTTTCAATTGCTCGCGGTTCTCGCGCAGTTGCCCCAGTAAGCGGTTGAATCCGTCGATGAAGGGTCGCAATTCAAGCGGGGCTTTGTGGTCGTCCAGCACCACATCAAGCGAGCGTGGCCCCAAATTGTGAATACGTTCAGTCAGTCGGTTGATGGGGCGCAAAACCAGGCGAATCAGTCGCATGCTGATCAACACCGACACCAGGATCCACAACACGATGGACGATGCAAAAATTCCTGAAATGAAGTTCAGAAAACGTTCGTCATCCACGGTGCTCAATGCCAGTTCAACTCGTTTTGCCCGCAGTTGGGGAAGTTCGGTTTCAAACACTTGTGAGAATTCCCGAATAGATCCCTCTCCATTGAAGAACACCTCTGGCCCGAACATGCGATTGCCCCGGCTGTCAACAACTCGGGCTTGGGTTCGACCTTGCCCTCCCAACACTTCTTCCAGGCCATGTTTCACGTCTTCGGGTGAATACTCGGAAGTAGGTTTTAGTAAAAGGTGTTCAACTGCATGAAGCGCGCGGTTGGCGGTTTCTTCCTGTTGCTTGGCCTGCCAAAAGTGGATGCAGCAATACACAAGCACTGCGAGTAAAACCACGCCCAGTACACTGACGGAGCTGGTCAAACCGATGGTGGCTCTGGAAATTGATTTCACGGTCACTCCTTGCCCTGCGCCCGAATCTCGAGAACATACCCCATGCCCCGAATGGTATGAAGCAGCGGAATTTCGTAAGGGTCGTCCAGCTTGATCCTCAACCTGCGAATGGCCACATCGATCACATTGGTTTCGCTGTCAAAATGCATGTCCCAAATCAGTTCTGCAATTTCGGTGCGGCTAATCACTTCTCCTTTGCGGCGAAGCAGCAGCCACAGCAATGAAAATTCTTTGGCCGTTAGCCGCAAATCCTTGCCGCCGCGTTTGGCCGTGCGGCGCACCGCATCCAACTCCAGGTCCAGCAAGGTCAATACGGTGGTTTGGCTTTCTGCTGCAACTGTTGAAGTTCGGCGCCCCAGGGCGTGAAGCCTGGCCACCAGCTCGGCAAACGCAAAGGGTTTTACCAGGTAGTCATCTGCACCGGCCTTCAGGCCGCTCACCCTGTCTTCAACCATGGCGCGGGCGGTAAGCATCAGTACCGGAATACTTTTGGATTGGCGTAACGCACTTAATACGGCCAAACCATCAATGTCGGGCAACATGCCATCAAGAATGATCACGTCGTAAAGGCCTTGGGTGGCCAAATGCAAACCGTCAATCCCGTTGCGTGCCAAATCGACAACGAAACCTTCCTCGGTCAATCCTTTCTTTAGGTAATCGGCCAGCCGCAGGTCGTCTTCGATCAAAAGCAGTTTCATCGACTTTTTTTGGTTGTTATGCAGGTGCCCAGTATAACCACCCCGAATTTGGTGAAGATTACATATTTGTAATGTACCGGGAAGGTAGCTGACAGGTGCCCCTGACTAGACTAAGGGCATGGGTCTAGAAAAACAACCCTCCAATTCGAATCAATCAGGAGATCATCATGAAAAATATTAAAATTGCCGCTGTTCTGATTACCACCTTCGCCATTACTGCACCTTCATTGGTCCTTGCAGATGCTGCCTTCCACCCCGGCAAAGGCGATGCGGTGTATGAACCCCATCTGGGATACAAAGATCCAGCGAAATCTGCGTCACACGCCAGCAAGGGATTTCGCGGCTACAGCGCAAACATTATTGGTTCTGAAGCCAGCGGTGATGGGACCACACACGGTGATTGGGGCAACTCTAGGTCTGGAAAAACCCGCCAAGAGGTGTTGCGTGAATTGCAAAGCCAAACTGTAGAAGAGCGTCGTTTGGCTAATTCGAACTAAAGGCAAGGTTTGACATCTGCGAAAGCGATGTTATTCTTTTGAACAATCACCAGACCGCACAACCATGACCAAAGTGATCAAATCACTGTTGATGTTTGTAATCGCCGCCTCTGTTATTTTTCAGGGTACGGCGTTTGCGGTCATGGTCGGATGTCATACCGGTTCCTTCAAGCAAACCTCGGATGAGTCGGATCCTTCATCACTTTCGTCCGAGCATTGCATCGAGCACATGTCAGACCAAACTGCCCACCATGCTGTTTCGGACGAACAAGAGTCCAATGAAAGGCCCTGTTGCAGTTGTGATGCCATTTACAAAGCCAAGCTCGACCTTCCAGTTGTTCAAGTTGGTTTGATCCAATCCAACCTTCTCATCTCCGTTCCTTTCTCTTCAATCCTGCCCAGTACCGACCTGGCGCTGCCTTACCGACCGCCCATCCTGGCCTAAGCCAATCCTGAATTTCGTTTAATGATTTCAATTCATTTGGTGGAGGTACGTGTATGCGTACGGTTATGCAGTTGTTGTTAGCGGGTTCAATTCTCGCAGCAAGCACAGGATTTGCAAACGCCCAGTCGGAAGGTTTGCAGATTGAATATCAATCAGCTTTTGAGAACTACTCAGCATGGAAGCCCAAAGAAGGCGACCGTGATTGGGTGGGGGCCAATCAGAATGTAGAGAAAATTGGTGGCTGGCAATATTACGCCCGTGAGCCTTACCTGAAAGATGGTGAAGACCAGCAACCCATGCAGGATAGCGGCATGGGGCATGACATGAGCAAGATGAAAAAGCCCATGAACCCCGGTGAAGCTCACCAAGGGGGGCATTGATGAAAACCTTGAGATACACGGCAATGGCCTTGGCGATTGCAGGTTTGACTGGTTGCGCCACTGTCAACATGGATCAATCCATGGCCAAGCTGAATGAAACCACAGCGTCCATGACCGACAAGAAAGTGGTTCTTGCTCTGAATGATGAGCAGCGCAAGCAGCTGCGAGGGCAGGCAGATGCGCTGTTGAAAAAACCACTGAACTTGAATTCGACAGTTGAACTGATGTTAGTGAACAGTCCTGAATTCCAGGCTTTGCTGGCTCGGGGCTATAGCGAGTCTGCGTTGGCTGCCCAATCGGGTCGAATTCCCAATCCAATTTTCAATTTCGAACGAATAACAGTTGGGGATGAACTTGAAATTGGACGATTGTTCAGTTTTGGTTTGCTCGATCTGGTCACGCTTCCCTGGCGTCAACAGGCTGCAACTTTTCGAATTGAGCGAGCTCAACTGCAGTTGGCTGGCGATGTAATTGGGCAAGTGGCTCAAGCGCGCTCAGCTTGGGTCGATGCAGTGGTCGCTTTGCAAAAACAGCAATATGCGGAGCAAGTATTCGAGAATGCTCAAGCCAGTGCTGAATTGGCCAAACGCATGGAAGAAGTGGGTAACTTCACGATTATTCAACGCATTCGTCAGCAAATGTTTTATTCCGATGCTGCGCTTGGCTTGGCCATGGCACGTCAGGAGGCTACATCTACCCGGGAAAAACTGGTTCGCGTGCTTGGGCTGGACGCACAGCAATTTGAGGAGCTAAAACTTCCAGATCGCTTGCCAGACTTGCCCGCTACTGTGAAAAAGCCTGAAGAAGTGTCCAAACAGGCCACCTCGCGGCTGGATGTTCAAATGGCCAAGCAAGCTTACGACGCGGCGCTGAAAGTGTCTGGTGCTGAAACCGTGAGCTCCTTTGTAGACATTGAGGCTGGGATTCGCCGCGATTCTGTATTTGACAGAGACTCCGGCTCCAAAACCAACCCAAAGGGATATGAACTGGACATTCGATTGCCCCTGTTCGATTGGGGTGGCTTGCGGCGTGACGCGTTTTCTGCCGAGTTACTGGCCAAGGCCAACACGCTTGAGGCGGTCATGAGGAATGTTGATTCAAACCTGCGGGAAAGTTACACCAATTACCGCACAGCTTATGACATTGCCAAGCACTACCAAACCGAGGTGGTTCCCATGCTCGATACCTTGGCCGAGCAAAACACATTGCGTTACAACGGCATGTTGATTGGTACTTTCGAACTGCTGGCCGACAGTCGCAATCAGGTTCGGTCGATTGAATCATCCATTGATGCATCGGCGAACTTTCTGCGAGCTCAACTGGCCTTGGATGCTGCATTGATTGGCAGTCCAAGCAATGTGAAGCTTTCCATGGGTGCCCAGAGCCCAGCGGCTGAAGCTGCTGCTGGTCATTAAGAAATTTGGAGTAAGAGCAATGAATTCCAGAAGAGATTTTTTCAAGTTTGCCGGCATGGCCGGTGGCGCAGTGGCGGCAGCCAGTGTCAGCAAAGTGGCCATGGCCGCGCTGCCCGAGCCCGTCATTCAAACCTCGCCGGACACCATGGACCCTTTGACCCCCAACACTGGGCGCCCCTATAACCCAGTGGTCACCTTGAATGGTTGGACCTTGCCTTGGCGCATGAACAATGGCGTGAAGGAGTTCCACCTTGTGGCGGAACCCGTGGTGCGTGAGATGGCACCAGGTATGGTCGCTCACCTTTGGGGCTACAACGGACAAAGCCCAGGCCCCACCATTGAAGTGGTGGAAGGTGATCGCGTGCGTATTTTTGTGACGAACAAACTACCCGAGCACACCAGCGTGCACTGGCATGGCCAGCGCCTGCCCAATGGCATGGACGGTGTTGCAGGCCTGAACCAGCCGGCCATTCCTTCCGGCAAAACCTTTGTGTATGAGTTCGAGGCCAAGCGTCCCGGTACCTTCATGTACCACCCGCATGCCGATGAGATGGTGCAAATGGCCATGGGCATGATGGGTTTTTGGGTGACTCACCCCAAAAACAAACATCCCTTGATTGATAACGTGGACCGAGATTTCTGTTTTCTGCTGAATGCCTACGACATTGATCCTGGTGCGTACACACCAAAGATCATGACGATGCTCGATTTTAATTTGTGGACGTGGAACAGCCGCGTGTTTCCCGGAATTTCGCCCTTGTGTGTTCGAAAAAACGACAAGGTTCGGATACGAATTGGTAACTTGACCATGACCAATCACCCCATTCATCTGCACGGCCATGAATTCGAGGTGAGCGGCACCGACGGCGGCCCAACACCCAAAGGCAGCCGTTGGCCCGAAGTGACTACCGACATCGCCGTTGGGCAAATGCGGCAGATTGATTTTCTAGCCAATGAGGAAGGCGACTGGGCCTTTCATTGCCACAAAAGCCACCACACGATGAACGCGATGGGACACGACCTTCCCACCATGATCGGCGTGGATCACCGGGGAATAACGAAAAAAGCCCGAGGGCTCGTTCCCGAATACATGGTGATGGGTGAACGGGGTATGGCCGATATGACTGAGATGACGATGCCGATTCCAGATAACACCATCCCCATGATGACAGGCGATGGCCCGTTTGGCTCAGTGGAAATGGGCGGCATGTTCAGTATGTTGAAAGTGCGCAAAGACCAAAAGCCTGGGGATTATTCAGACCCCGGTTGGTACAAACATCCTAGCAAAACCGTGGCTTTTGAATACGAAGGCCCAGACATGCCCAAGCCCGTAACATCCGACAAGGCGGGAAAGCCCGCCATGAAATCCAGTAATCGACCTCAGGAAACAATCGAGTTGAAGGTCAGAAAACCTCAAGGCCATTCGGGCCACTAAGGAGTCAACCATGAAAAAATCGTTCGCAAATCATTCTCTATCGCTGCTGCTTGGTGCTGGGCTTTTATTGCCCGTGGCCGTATTGGCGCACGGTACTCAAGAGCACAAAAAGTCAGCTTCCAATGCACAACCAGTTTTTGAGCAAACCGACTGGGGCATTGCCGGCACTCCGACCAAGATAGACCGCACTGTCAAAGTCGTAATGTCCGACAGCATGCGCTTTGAGCCATCCTCGTTGCAGTTCAAGGAAGGTGAAACTGTGAAGTTTGTTGTCAAGAATGAGGGAAAACTGATGCATGAGTTTGTTCTGGGGACAAAAGACAAGAACCTGGAGCATGCAGACTTAATGAAGAAGTTTCCAAACATGGAGCATGAAGAGCCCTATATGGCACATGTGGCTCCGGGCAAAACCACTGAGATGGTGTGGACTTTCAACCGAAGTGGCGAGTTTGAGTTTGCCTGCTTGATTGCAGGCCACTTTGATGCAGGTATGCGCGGACCACTGCGCGTAGCCAAATCCTCTGGAGCTGAAAAGTGAAGCGAATTGCTTTTGTTGGTATTGCAACTGCAATTTTGGCATTGGGTGTTTTTGCTGCCATCAAACCTGAGACTTTCTCAACTGTTGAGAAAGTCTCAGTGGCTGCAACAGAATCTGATGCCAATCAAGTTTTACCCATTCATGTACACAAAACAGCGACCTGCGGTTGCTGCGGCGAATGGATTAAACACTTGGAAAAATCGGGGTTTTCCGTGAAGTATTCGAATCACGAAGACCTAGACAGCATTAAGGCGCAGTTCGGTATCGAAAACAATTACCAATCCTGTCACACAGGAGTATCGGCGAATGGCTTTGTGTTTGAAGGCCATGTTCCAGCCAAGTACATAAGGGAATTTCTGAACGAAACACCCGAGGATTCACTTGGCCTGTCCGTTCCAGCGATGCCAGTTGGCTCTCCTGGCATGGAATATGGCAACAAATTCATGCCGTATCAGGTATTACTCCTGAAGAAGGATGGGAGCGCTTCTGTTTATGCGGAAGTGAAAACCTATCAAGATCAATTTTGAAAAAACACCCGACTTAACAAAAACTGAAAGGAAAAAAATCATGAAAACCCATTTAATCAAACTTGCTTCAATCGTTGCGCTGTCAATTTCGACTTCGGTCTTTGCCGGAGGAGATCACGGTTCCCATTCAAGTAAAGCCGGTGAGCAAAAGTCCATGGAAGGTATGCAGATGAAGCAGTCCGAGACCATGGAAATGACGCAGGGCGAGGTGAAAAAAATTGATCCGAAGACTGGTAAGGTCACCTTGAAGCATGGCGAAATCAAGAACCTTCAAATGCCACCTATGACTATGGTTTTCTCGGCCAAAGAGGCGGCGCAACTGGAAGGCCTGAATAAGGGCGACAATGTTCTCTTTGCTGTGGATCAAAACATGAACATCACCCACATCGAGAAGAAACAGTAATCAGGAGAAGCACCATTGCAAAGTAAACCTGGATTTCCCAATGGATCGGTCATTGTGGGTAAATTGGGATTGATGTTGAGTTTGCTGGGTTCCGCAATGGTGCTTTGCGCCTGTCAAACAGTCGGAAATTTTGTTCATCCGGAAAGTCACAAACCAACGGTTACAGTAAAGAAGGAACCTTGGTTTAGCGCCGAGCGTGCTACCCGCACACAGAAAATGGAGGAGGGCTTTATTTTGGTTCTCTCCGGTGGAGGGGTTCGTGGCTTTGCCCACATCGGAGTTCTTAAAGCCCTGGAGGAATTGGGGCTTGAGCCCCGAATGGTGATTGGCACCAGTGCGGGTGCTGTCGTGGCTGCGTACTGGGGCTTGGGCTATACAGCCGATCAAATGATGCAACGTGCAGAATCACTAAATAACAGTGATCTGTTTGTACCCGTGTTACCGAATCTGGGACAGCCAGTTTTAAAGGGCGAGGCTGGAGTTTTTTCGGGTCAGTTTCTTGAACGGCAATTGCGCAGGGATTTCGGCATTCAAACATTTGAAGATCTCCCGAAACCAATTGCCATAGTGGCCACAGACCTCCAAACAGGTCGTCCCGTGGTCTTTAATGCAGGTGATGTCGCCCAGGCAGTGCGGGCATCTTCAACAATTCCAGGTATCTTCACGCCACCTTCCATTAATGGCCGTCTTTACATCGATGGTCAGGCCAGTTCTCCACTGCCGATAGTTCCGGCAAAACGCTTGAGTGATCTTCCAATTCTTGCCGTAGACGTGGTGTATCCCCCCGAGCTTGCTGAGGTCTCTACGCTTACCGATTTGATGTTTCAAACCTTTTTGATATCGAGTTTTAGAATCAAAGAACTGGAGATGTTACAGGCGACAATGATCATCGCCCCTCAGTTAACCAATGTTGGTCAACTGGGTTTGAATGATCGTCATTGGGTATTTAAAACAGGTTATTTGGAAGCCAAAGAAAAACTTCGGAAAGCTGAAAAACTGCTGAAGTGATTTGTTAATTATGCACGGGTTGGCGGCGAATTAACACCAACCCTTAAGCGGCGCCCCTCCACCTCAAAAACGTGAGGGGTTTCGCGAAGTGTTAGACCAAGGCCAAGGATATTGCCCTGTTCGTCATATTCGGTACCGGGCGCCTGCTTAAGTACGGTTGCAACTCTCTGCGCAGGCCAACCGAGCGCGGCGTCGAGCGCTACGAGTGAAACAGGCCTTCCCAGCACAAGCTGACGAAGGAGCGTAACAATAAGGGTTGCGAACTCCTCTGGATGATTGCCAGATGAGAGGCTTTCAGCAATCTTTTTGGAATAAATAGTCTTGTCCATGTTTGACCTCCGACATCCAAACAACAGTTACGCGGCATCACCACACACTTGGCGGTTACATGCCGCGCATCCCAAGGCAGCAAGTCATCTTGCGCTTTGCCGGCGTTTCCAGTCCTGGGCCATCAATTGCGCTTGCTGTACCTGTTCGGGTTTCATTCGACCCGCATAGTCGGCAATGGCTTTTGCTGCCGTCGGTTCTCCCGACGCTGCTGCCAGACTCATCCACTTGTAGGCCTGAACTTGGTCGCGCGCGACCTCACCGCCCCCCTTTACAAACAGCTGAGCCAGCCTGACTTGCGCCTGAGTATGCCCTTGCTCGGCAGAGAGGCGATACCACTTGAACGCTTGTGCATCGTTGGCAGGAGCCGCACGCCCATTCTTATACATACCGTCGACTTCGCTTCCGTAGAGGCGCCCCAGGTTGAACTGCGCATCAGCTTCACCCTGCTCGGCCGCCCTGTGGAACCACTTGATGGACGCCGCGTGGTCTTGCTTCACGCCCATGCCGCATTTGTAGGCGAGACCCATGATGTTCTGCGCCATGGCATCGCCAGCCTTGGCTTTCTTTTCCCAGTCATCGACGGTCTCCGGCGACAATGTCTCGATCGCTGTTCCCAGCTTTGAAAAGTCATAAGCCGCCAGCGCATTGTTTGACAAGCCAAATGCTGCAGTACTCGCCAGCAGGATTGTTAAGGAAGCACGTGCGCAACGTGCTGTCAGTCTGATGTCGCAAAACATAAAAGCTCCTCTGTCGCTGTTTTCGTGTCTCTGGTTTAGCCGGCACAGCACGATAGCTGTGTCACATCTTTCGAGAAAGTCTGCGCCACCAGTTTGAGACCCTCAACCATGGTGAGGTAGGGGAAAAGTTGGTTGGCGAGATCTTGGACGGTCATGCGGGCACGGATCGCAATTGCGGCAGTCTGGATGATCTCGCCTGCTTCCGGTGTCACAGCCTGAACCCCAAGAATGCGTCCAGATCCAACTTCAGCGACAAGCTTGATAAACCCGCGCGTGTCGAAGTTGGCGAGTGCGCGCGGCACGTTGTCGAGCGTGAGGGTACGACTGTCGGTTTGCAGGCCGATGCGCTGCGCCTCTGCTTCACTGTAGCCAACCGTGGCAACTTGCGGATCGGTGAACACGACTGCCGGCATAGCGTCGAGATCGAGCGTTGCGTCGCCGCCTGTCATGTTGATACCGGCTCGGGTGCCAGCGGCGGCTGCAACGTAGACGTACTGCGGTTGGTCGGTGCAATCGCCAGCTGCATAGATGTTCGGTGCACTCGTTCGCATTCCCTGGTCGATCACGATGCGATGTTGCGAGTCGCGCGCCACACCAGCTCGTTCAAGATCCAGGCTCGTGGTATTCGGTGAGCGGCCTGTAGCGACGAGCAATTGATCCGCGCGCAACTCTCCCTGCGGTGTCGTAAGGATGAATTGGCGGTCGGAATAGGCCACGGCACTTGCTTGCGTCTGCGTCAGCACCGTGATGCCTTCCGCGCGGAAGGCAGCGGTCACGGCCTCGCCAATGACAGGGTCTTCGCTCGCAAACAAGGTGCGCCGCGCCAGGATCGTGACTTCGCTGCCCAGCCGTGCAAACGCCTGTGCCAGTTCCAGTGCAACTACTGAGGCACCGATCACTGCGAGCCGTTTCGGAATGGTCTCGCTAACCAGAGCTTCTGTAGAAGTCCAATAAGGGGTTTCTGCAAGACCGGGCAGCGGCGGAATGGCTGCGCTCGCGCCAGTTGCAATGAGACAGCGATCGAACGCCACTTCGCGTGTGCCGCCTTCTGCCGCTTCCACGATAAGCGTTTGGCCATCCTTGAAGCGGGCGCTGCCTCGTACCAGATTGATTGACGGATTGCTTTCGAGGATGCTTTCATACTTGGCATGACGCAGCTCGTCCACGCGAGCCTGTTGCTGCGCAAGCAGATGGTCACGCAAGACGACTGGCGCCGCCGCCGACAGCCCCACGTCAAAGGGACTTTCACGGCGCAGATGAGCGATATGCGCTGCCCGAATCATGATCTTGGAAGGAACGCAGCCCACGTTGACGCAGGTGCCGCCGATGGCTCCCCGCTCGATCAGCGTGACCCGGGCACCGTTTTCAGCCGCTTTCAGCGCAGCTGCCACAGCGGCGCCACCGGTACCGATAATCGCCACATGGAGCTGACCGGCTGGCTTTTCCACCGGTCGGTCGCCGCTCAGCCACTGGGCGGCTCTGCCAAGAAGTCCCGGCCGTTCGGTACTGCTCCCTTTGCTTTCGACTTCGTCTGCAGGCATAGCACGATAACCAAGTGCCCCCACTGCCGTCACGAGTGCCGACATGTCAAGCCTATTGCCCGTGATCTGCGCCCTGTTCGTAGGATAGTCGACGGACGCTGCTGTCACGCTAGGAACTGCCAGCAGGGCGTCCTCAACGTGCTTTGTGCAACTTGGGCAGGTCATTCCCGCCACGCTCAGACCAACTTTGTTTAACTCTTGCATTTTGCTCTCTCTTTTATCCATTCTGCCCACGGCGACTGGTACGACGCCTCGGTAAGTGGAACAGTCTTTCGCATCAGCGAACAGGCTCGGTGGGTCATTTACAGGCTGTGCACGCAATGACGGCCAGTAGAATCGCCAGACCGGCATCTCTACCTAGGTTCTGGCGACGCTGCCGTCATTTGCTGCCTTATTTCTTCAGTTCAGACGGGTAGCCTACGTCCGTCGTCGCCTTGCTCAGCGCCTGGACGCTGGTTTTCGCATCGTCGAACGTCACAACAGCCAGCTTGGTTGCGTAGTCGACCTCGATCTTGCTAACGCCCTCTACCTTGCTCAGTGCCTTCTTCACGGTGATCGGGCAAGTTGCGCAGGTCATGCCGGGAACGGTCAAGGTGACCGTCTGTGTGGCGGCCCAAGCAGGGGCAGCGAAGGTGGCGGCAAGGGCAAGGGAGGCAAACAGTTTCTTCATGATGAACTCCTGGTTAATAGAAAAATGGAACGACATAGGGAAATCCAAGCGCGACCAGGACCAGCACGGCCACGATCCAGAAAATCAGCTTGTAGGTGGCGCGCACCTGCGGAATCGCGCAGACCTCACCTGGCTTGCATGCCTGCACGGGCCGGTAAATCCGCTTCCAGGCGAAGAACAGCGCCACTAGCGCCGCGCCGATGAACAACGGTCGATAGGGTTCCAGCACCGTCAGGTTGCCGATCCAAGCACCGGAGAAGCCCAAGCCGACCAGTACTAGCGGCCCCAGGCAGCAGGTCGATGCAAGAATGGCGGCCAGCCCGCCGGCGAAGAGCGCACCGCGCCCGTTTTGTGGTTCAGACATACGTTGGCCCTTTTGAATTTGGATTGGATAGCGTAACCTTACTTCCGTACTCATGTACGGAGTCAAGCGATATGGAAAATAATTTGGAAAACCTGACCATTGGCGTTTTTGCCAAGGCGGCCGGGGTCAACGTGGAGACAATCCGCTTCTATCAGCGCAAGGGCCTGTTGCCGGAACCGGACAAGCCTTACGGCAGCATCCGCCGCTATGGGGAGGCGGACGTGGTTCGGGTGAAATTCGTGAAATCGGCACAGCGGCTGGGGTTCAGTCTGGACGAGATTGCCGAGCTGTTGCGGCTCGACGATGGCACCCACTGCGAGGAGGCCAGCAGCCTGGCCGAACACAAGCTCAAGGACGTGCGCGAGAAGATGGCCGACTTGGCGCGCATGGAAACCGTGCTGTCTGAACTCGTGTGCGCCTGCCATGCACGAAAGGGGAATGTTTCCTGCCCGTTGATCGCGTCACTACAGGGCGAAGCAGGCCTGGCAAGGTCAGCTATGCCTTAGCGTGCTTTATTTTCCGTTTTCTGAGGTGCCCCCATGGTGCGGTGCTCATCCAGATTGCGTCCACACGGATCAACGCAACACCTCGCGCAGTACCTGGCCCAGTTCAACCATTTGCGATGGATCGACTTTGAATGCGATGCGCAGATCTGCGCGATCAATATTGGCTTCGATCTTGCTCGACAACGTTGTTGATCTCGGCAGTTCGGCACGCTGTGCTGACTCGACATGCAGAGGAACAAACTGGGGCACCAATGAAGACTGCGATGACATTGTCATTCTTGCTGGCTCGGTTCGCTCTTTGACCCAACGTGCCAGCAAACTGGGGTGTAACTCATGCTGCCTGGCCACATTGGCCAGTGACATGCCTGGCCTGGTGCACTGATCAACAGCCTCTTGTTTGAACTGCGCACTGTGTGTGCGTCGGGATCGTCCGCGTTTAACAACCAACTCAGTCATGACTACTCCACCAAAAAATTAGTGGAGTAGAGTTAACCAAAAACTAGCAACTCAAAACAAGATGGGTTTGCTGGGGGCTTACGCATTAGTCCGATTGCGGGCTCCAGAAACTGGCCCGATGCTGGGACCAATAACCCCAGTAATGCAATTCCAATCACAAACCAGACAAGGTTGGATTCAATGATGAAGATCAGTCGGCTCATATTCGCAAATCTAGTTTGAAGGTTTGACGCAAAATGTTTGCAAGTGCGCTGTTGGAGTGGTTTCGCCTTTAATGAACTTGGGCCAAGCGATGGACCGCGTTTATCCTGTTTTCTCGACCTGAAACACCACTTAAATTCGGGTGCGAAGCGCTACCATCTGACTTTTTGCTGTCAGCTCGCTTAATACGCCACATTCGGCTGACATACCGGGATTTAAGCATCGGTTACGCAGCCGAGTGAGATCCTTTTCCAGCAATTTCAGTTTCTGCATTTGAAGGCGCGCGTCAGCTAAGTGCTTGTCCAAGCAGTCGTTGACTTCATGACATGGCGTGCCAGCATCGTCTTGGATCGCGATGAGTCTGGCGATTTCCCGCAATGTCAACCCCAATGCCCGGCAGTTGCGAATGAAAGCCAGTCGCTCTAGAGCTTGCAAACCATAGACCCTGTAGTTTGATTCGGTTCTTGTTGCGTTGCCCAACAGGCCCTTTCGCTCATAAAAGCGGATCGTTACGGGCTGGCAACCGGCGGCTTTTGCTAAATCTCCGATCTTCATCCCGCCTCCATTGACTTTATACTAACTATAGGGTTTAGCATCGTTATATCCTGAATTCTTAAGTCGCCACATGACCACTGAAAACAATCATCAAGAGAGCACCTTTTCTATACCGAAGATGGATTGCCCTTCGGAAGAAAACCTGATTCGCATGGCATTAAGTAGTATTGATAATATCGAGTCGCTGCACTTCGATCTGTCCCGACGAGAACTCAAGGCCCGGCATCAGGGAGAACCTAATCGCTTGCTGGAACGCCTGCAGCCACTCAACCTAGGTACAATTTTACTGGATACTCAACCGTTGAGCGTAAATGTTGAGGCAGGCTTGCTGGTGAGTGTCTTTTCCGTACCGAAGATGGATTGCGCCTCCGAAGAGAATCTGATTCGAATGGCCGTCCAGGATGTGCCCGGCGTGCAATCGCTGTCGTTCGATTTAAGCAACCGGGTCGTTAAAGCAACCCACAATGGCTCGCCCAATGAGTTGTTGCAAAAGCTCGAATCGCTTAAGCTTGGAGCTATTTTACGAGAGTCTAAGCAGGCAACTTCCTCGCCTGCCTCTACCGCTGCGATTGATGATGCCGCCCAGGCGCGTACTTTGCGCCTTTTGCTCGGTATTAACGCTTTCATGTTTGTGATTGAGTTG
The DNA here is from genome assembly GCF_013004065.1 of Limnobacter sp. SAORIC-580. GTDB lineage: Bacteria > Pseudomonadota > Gammaproteobacteria > Burkholderiales > Burkholderiaceae_B > Limnobacter > Limnobacter profundi. The sequence continues at coordinate 1,608,612 of NZ_CP053084.1, read as the reverse complement.
ACGACGGGCCTAATCGCTCAATCGACTGGCTTGATCGCCGACTCTCTTGACATGTTCGCCGATGCTGCTGTGTATGGTTTGGCACTTTATGCTGTGGGACGTGCGGCAAGCATGAAGTCTCGCGCCGCGCATCTCGCGGGCTGGTTGCAGCTACTCTTGGCCGTCGGGGCCTTGACTGAGGTTGCCCGGCGCTTTGTGTATGGTAGTGAACCAGAGTCCATCCTGATGATCGGAATGGGCGTCATAGCCTTGATTGCTAACGTGAGCTGTTTGCTTCTGATATCAGGCAAACGCGAAGACGGCGTTCATATGAAAGCGAGTTATATATTTTCCGCGAACGATGTGGTTGCCAATCTCGGCGTTATAGTGGCCGGTGCCCTGGTAATGTTTACTGCTTCTCCTTACCCGGACCTTGTTATTGGCACCATCATTGGTGTGATCGTTTTAAACGGTGCGCGTCGCATCCTGCAGCTCAAATGAAGATCCTCCGTCCTTGGTACTGGATCGCCTTTGCAACGCTATTTGCAGTGTTGGACCAGGCATCCAAAGCAGTGATTGAAATTTGGTTGCCTCTACACAACTCAATGCCAGTTGCCGAGAATTTCAATTTGGTTCATGTTCTCAATCCCGGTGCCGCGTTCAGTTTTTTGGCTGATCAGGCAGGTTGGCAAAGGTTATTTCTTGCCGGCATTGCAGCTTTCGCGTCTGTATTTCTGGTAGTTCTGATTGTTCGGAAACCAAGGCCCATTGAGGCGACTGCCTATTCCCTGATCTTGGGCGGTGCGGTGGGTAATCTCGTCGACAGAATTGTTCGGGGTGCTGTGGTCGACTGGCTCGACTTTTATGTCAATCATTGGCACTGGCCGGCCTTTAATTTGGCCGATGTGTGGATTGTCATTGGTGCTGGCTTATTGATATTGTCGGGTTTCAAGCAGAGGGCTATCACTACAGCGCAGTAGATTCTCTCATGTCTGATATGTTAATTCGCCTGTACTACAGGCAAGTCTGGTAACAGCTCAGCGGAATGCGGGGCTAACCCGCTGGAGTATTTGAAGGGCGTGATGGACCGACTGTCCACGCAGCCGTACAGTCGGATCAACGAACTGCTGCCGCATAACTGGAAACACGCCAACTAATCAAGACGGGTTTGCTAGGGGCTTACGTTGTGGCTCACCACCATGTAGTTTCGCAATGGCTGCCACAATAGGCAGGCCTAGCCCGTGATTGCTCCCAGTGTCGCTCCGTACCTCTTCAGCGCGAAAGAAGGGATTCAAACAAACGGTTCAATTTGACCGGGTCAATTGTCGAGCCCTCATTCGAATCTTGATTTAGAATCAAAGAACTGGAGATGTTACGGGCAACAATGAGAGTCAGCCCTCAATTAAAAATCATTTCCCAACTCTCAATATCGATGAATATCCGATCAGGTTGGGATCCAACATGAAAGATCTCAGTACTTCTTTTAACGCATCTAACTGCCATTTCTCTGCCCATGGAGAGAGCACTATCTTTTCCAAGGCCTTGTTCAAATCAAACTGAATGAGCTGAGGATTGTCATCAAAACTTTCATGGGATTCGGTTAAAGCGATGCGGAATTCCTGCTCAGCGAAGTAACCTTGCTGCTTGTGAAACGTAAAGAAAAAGTTTTGCTCATCGGAGACTCTATCGAGGATGTAATTGATATATTTAACCGGACCAACAATGTAGTCATTGGTCGGATCAAGTGCAGCAATCAAATTACCAGCAGTAGTTTTTAAAGCAACTCCGTTTTGTCTGCTACCGTAAACTCGCCACATCAAGGAGCACTCATCGTCAGATTGCTGCCAGCTCGTCACCCATGTTCTTTTGCGGATACTTTCTAGATTTTCCGTAAGGGCAACAACTTCGTCGATAGATCTCGAGAAACATTTGCTGTCGTCGGAAAAGTCAATATTCAGAGTTGCTGAATTGTTAAAGGGCATGCGGCCTTCAAAACCGTCTTCAAATTCAGAAAGATTCGTAAACTTCAGTTTTTGTCCGGTAAGGAGACTCAGAAATCCATAGATGTCCATATACCGCCACAATGAGGTACCGTCACTCCAGTCACCTTCATTTATACGTGCAACAGTGCCCAATCCACACCTCGTTCAAAACGGAAAATTCACGTAAAAATAACATGCCGACAGATCATCGACGTATCAACAGAAGGCGAGGGTGCACAAAGAGGTATCGATTTCACCAACACAAAAAACATGACCACCCCTAAAATGATGAATTGAATGTTGCAATGATCTGCTCTCTAAACTGACCAGCCCATTCCAACCGAGTACGGGAGTACCTCGTTTGTTCTGAATCGAAAATCTCTGGTTGAAGCGTTAGGTGCAGATCATCATTGCAGCGAATTTCCGAATAGTCGTTGAGCTTTGTTGAAGCATCAAAAGTCCTGCCAATCCTCTGTTCGGCGCCTATACGTGGACGAGAACCATCAAATTGAACAACACGAGACTCCGGGATTTCATGGTGAAGCTCATTTGCAAATTCGACTAGAGTTGGCTCAGCAAAAACAAACATCCAACCATCTTTATCGACATCATTGGTCATACGCAATATTCGACCCAGAACCTGTCGGAAATGCATTTCCGTTTTGACAATACTGAGGTGGCAACACACTTGCAACCTTGGAATATCAGTACCCTCGCTAATCATCCCAACGCTAACAATCCATTGTTCATTAGAGTACCTAAATGCATCGATCGTTTTCGAAGCATCGTGATCTCTGTAGGTGACCACTTTCACGGACTGCGCGAATGTATTTGAAAGCTCAGCGGCAATAACGTGTGCATGCTCAACCGATCGAGCCACAACAAGACCAGCCGCATTGGGGTTTGTAAGGCGAATTTCCTTAAGTTTTTGACACCCACGATTCAGCATGAAATGAACAGCCTGAGGATTTTGAATGAGTTGGTCATAGGTAATGCCATTCGAGCTCAGTAACTCGGCAAAGGATTCGAACGACTGGATTCCGCTTTGTTGATTCGTCAAGAGAATACGATCGTGATCAATGAGGACCAGCTTTGGATTTCGGCAAACTCCATCGTGGATTGCCTCGGCCAAACCATACTCATAATCACAGCGAACCTTGCCTTCAGGATCCGTGTATTTGGCAAGTACGATTGGCAAGTCATCACTTCGCCAAGGCGTACCACTAAGTGCAATACTGAAAGTGGCTTTACTTTGAATTCTCAGCAAAACCTGTTCCCCCCAGGAATTTGAGTTTGAAAGATCGCTGCCAGCACAATGATGAACCTCATCCAAGACCACTAAAACACGATGGGAATCGAATATCTGCCAAAAATCCGCTTGAATGAATAACAAACTTTGGTAAGTGTAAGCGCCGCCTATTGCACCAATTTGCCCGTCAAATCGACGTCCAAGCACATTGGTGAAAGTATTTGAGGTGTTTTGTGCAACTTCAATTGATGGTGCAAAGGTCAATACAAAATCGATTTTATTTGCTTGGAGCAGACTTTTAGCCAGTTCTGCGGATAGCCGGGTTTTACCCGACCCAGGCGTTGCCAAGCACATGAAATGTGACTGAGTTTTGAACCAGTTCAAAGCACCCGTAAGACAGTTGGATTGCCATCGACGCAGCTTCATGAAACGGGATCTTTCGGCATGCCAGCAAGCACGCTTTCAATGGCGCGAATCTTTCCGAGTATTTTTGAACTGACATCCCTGGACTTAAGGTAATGAGGCTCGAGCTTGGCTTTAAGCTGCGGATAGGTTTGGTGCAAGCGCAGATACTCCTCGGATTCACCGATCGAAGACAGCAAATCGACCTGATAAGTTTTTACCAATTGATCCAATTCGTCTCGAATGCAGGGATCTTTGACCGGCCAACTGGGGGCCCCATGCTCGACTTGCGTGGGCTGCTTGGGTTGCCTGGGCTGTTTGGGCCCTCGATCAACTGTCACTCTTTGCTTAAACACTGAGGCTACGAAAAGAGGGGTTTTCTTGTAGCGAGCAAATTCAGAAATGTCTTTGCTTTTTTCAAGCAAACCTGCGGTTAGAAGCCTTAGAACCACGCGGTACGCACGTTTGTGATAGTCACGCAAGGTCATATCTGTTTCATCTTTACATTCACGAATGATCGCGTCTCTCAATTCCATGACTGTGAAATTGTTCAAATTCCCCTCAATCAGAACTGAATAAAACTCGGGTGAAAGACTTCTTGTCATGATGCTCCATCGGTGTCATTTCCCCCCTGGCTACTGGCAACTGAAAAAAGGGGGTTTTGAGAAAGAACGGATTATAATCCGTGGCTATTAAAGCCGCAAATTTGGATAGTTCTTGCCTCTAGAGAGGCAACTATGCAAGACGTGGCAAAAATATTCGGCAGCAAAGTACGCGCAGCCAGAAAACTAAGGGGACTTTCTCAAGATGAATTGGCACTGAGAGCAGAAATTGATCGCAGCTATATGGGAAGGATTGAAAGGGGAGAGGTGCGTATCACCCTTGAAAAAGCCTACAAACTTGCAGCCACCCTCGGATGCGACATCAAAGAGTTGTTGCCGTAGTCATGAATTTGACCAAGCAACGCGGTGAGCCGTTGAAGTATCGGCGTGACGCTGATCATCGTCGGTGTGCAAATAAATAGAGGTTGTGCTGATTGACGCATGCCCCAGATTGTCCCGAATCACTCTCAAATCAACGCCTGAATTTGCCATGTGAGAGCCAGCGGTATGGCGAAGCCAATGGGCTGAAGCCGATTCAAGCTGAGATGCACGACGTACAGCGTGCATATCTCCTTGCATGCGCAACTTGGCCGCAACATCTGCAAACAAATCAGTCACAGTCCCATGTATGGAAGATCTACCAACCCTAATCCGAAAATTACGGGCTGAACCAAACAGCGGAACTTGCTCCCCTACACTCGGAAGACCAGACACCTGAACATAAGATCGATACAGCAACAACTCATCAAGAAACTCTCCTGAAATAGGAATTTGTCTCTCTTTATTGCCCTTACCAACAACCCTTAGCCACCACAAATCGTTACCGTCTGGGGCTCTTCGGAAATAAAAGTCCCCCATACAACCCTGTGAAACCTCTGAAATCCGCAAACCACCTAGGTAAAACAGTGAAAACAACCACCTCAAGCGATGGTACCTGGGCAGATCAGTTGATCTCAATTCAAGAATAAAAGCCTTCACCTCAAGCCATAGAATAGGATCAAGATAGCGTGTAACAGTTTTGGGCGAACTCGACGATCTGCGCTTGCCCAAAGCAAGCGGGTTACCCACCAAATACCCGGACTCAACCATCCAACTAAACATCGAATTAAGGATTACCAAGGTCTGCCTTTGACTACTTGCTGACAAAGGCCCAGCAAAGGGACGCCACCGTGGATCGTTGCGCCCAAATCGACGTCCTGGTGTAGACACCCAAAAGTCTACAGGCTGTGGGTCTAACAAGAATTGCCTATAGGCCTGAAGATCTTCATACACGAGTGAGGAAAGTGGTTTGGAAAGCTGCAAAACGGACCACAACAGTAGCCGCTCGGCCTCCTTGCGATAACTGTCAAATGTACTTTTTGAGGTTTGAAATTGCATTAGCCATGCAGAAATAGCATCTACATCCCGGTTTGCAGCGATTTGACGCGAACCGGAGGCGCGATTTACTCCAGTAGAACCATCAAACGCACTGATTTGGAATGCTGGATTCTTTGAAAACGCACTGGGAATAAGCTCAAAACTCAAAATAACCTCGGATGAACAAATACATTGACATTATAAGTGTAATGTCAAAAATAATCAATAAATTAGTAATGACATTACGTATTATGTAATAATATATGACTCTTAGCCAATCTCTGTACAAGCAAATGAACGATGTAAACTCTGATGATGAAATCCGTCAGCTAATCCTTGAATTGATGAACCAAGGCTTGTCCACACTGGAAATTTACAAGAAAACGTGTGCAATCCTTTTTTATCAACATGGAATAATGCCGACACCAACCAGACTCTATGCGTTGGTTAGGAAAGGGAGCATGTCAACGCCAGGTAAAGCAATACAGGAATTTTTAGCACAGCAAAAAGAGAAGGGCAGAATAGAACTGGAGATTCCAGAAATGCCAGAATCGCTGAAAACGACGTTCACAGAAGCGCTAAAGGAGACTTGGCGAATCGCCTCTCAAATTAGCTCCGCAACGGCTCGTGAACAAAATGAACAGCACCAAAGGGAATTAAATCGTTTCACTCAGCAGATCGAACAACTGGACAACAAAAATCAAGCTTTGGAGTCTCGCATCGATGAAATGGCGCAAATCCTCGCTGAGAAAGACATTCATGTATCGGAGATGCAAAAGGAGATTGGTGAGGGTAAAACCAAACTTTCGCTGGAATCGAACCGACTCGCAATCGCCACAGATCAGTGTGAGGAGTTGAAAAAACAACTAGATAAAGCCAGACACGACTTTATTGCTGAAAGCCACAGAATGTCACAGGAGCACGAACAGGGATTGGCCAGATTGAAAGACCACGAAAACCGGGCATTAATGGAGATTGAAAGAGAACGACAAGCAGCAAATAAAGCAATCAAGGATGCCACGAACGCCCTGAAACTCCGAGAGGATGAATTAAGACAACGGGACGACAAACTCCTTGAACTCGCATCGGAGCTTGAAGAATCTAGGCGAGATTTAAGCGCAGCAAAGACAAAACTTGAAATGACCACCGCAAATCTTCAAACGATCCGCATCAGCTATGAAGAACAAACCAGGATAAACGGCCAGCTTAAAGCTCAACTAGAACAACTCAGTGCAAAACAGAACATCACACATCCAAAAAATAGCCGCAGGAAAACCATGAAGCAGATTCATGATTGATTTCTGAAGTTTGCATAGATTTGGCGGTTGGAGTAGTGTGGAATGTTGCCTAGAAGTAATGCTTCTTTACAAAATTAAGCGAAAAGTACATCACTTTACAAATTTAGGCAAAAAATCGTTACAACTTTAATAGAACAGTCGCTTTGCTTCTGTGGAAGAACTTGCAAAAATATTAAAGTTTACATAATACAAATTATGCGACAAATAGATTAAACATAAAAAGGGTTACCCAGAGTGACCCCCACCAATACTGGCGATGCTCTCCAGTCAGTAATCGCCGAAAAAGTACATAGGTTGGTTCACTTTTATCTGAGGCTATTCTTATGTACAAATTCATGTTCTTCGCTTTTGTGGTTTGCGCCGTGTATCCCGACTGGCCCATCGAAGCTGTTGCTGCTGGTCAGGACATTATCCAGGGCTTTCAATCCAAAGTAATTGTGGTTGGTCAAAATATGTAAACCCCCAAATTGAGGTTGATTTGGGCCTTTGTTGCGGGTCTTCATCAAACCTCAGTGTTCGTATGATGTGAAGGTAAATCGACCCCTACGGTATGGAACCTTCATGTCAGCAACAGCCCAAAACGATCTCAAAGGCCGCAATGCCAGAATGGCCGCCCCTACAACCGCTGTAGAGCGCCTGCTGGACCCCCGAATTCCAATTGTGACCAAAACAGATTTGAAAGGTCGCATTACCTACGCCAACCCTGCCTTTGTCGAAATTTCCGGTTTTACACTTGAAGAGCTGCTGGGTCAGCCTCACAACGTGGTTCGCCACCCCGACATGCCTCGCGACGCATTCAAAGACCTTTGGGACACAGCCCGCCGGGATGAACCATGGAAAGGTCTGGTGAAGAACCGCTGCAAGGACGGTGGCTACTATTGGGTTGATGCTTACGTCACGCCGCTGACGCAAAACGGGGAAAAAATTGGTTATATGTCGGTGCGCTCCAAGCCCAGCGACACCCAAAAAGGGGAAGCCGAGGCCTTGTACAAGGCAATCAACGCCGGCAGCGCCAGCTTTCCATTCACAAAGCCTGCAAAAGGGCGCCCATTCATTGTTGATTTGGCAATCGTCGGTTTTTTGCCAGTAATCATCGCCCTGCTTTCCATGTTCAACATCCCTGCCCTCAGCTATGGCAGCGCTGCTGCGTCATTTGTAGCTGCGGCCTTGGGTTTGATGTGGCTGAAAGGCCGTGTTGAACACACCAACAACTCAATGCTGCACGCCATGCGCGCCTTGGCAGAAGGCAATTTCAAGCATGAAATTCCAGAGTCCAGCACACGCGAATTCAACAAGGTGCACACCGCCTTCAAGAGCATGCAAGTGAACCTGCGCGCCATTATTGCAGACGTCATTTCCAGCTCATCGGAAGTAAAAAACAATGCGGAGCACCTCAGCCAGTTGGCCATTAACTTAATGAACCGCTCGAGACAGCAGTCCGACGGCATCAACGGTGTTGCTTCGGCGCTGGAGGAACTCTCGGTGTCTGTTTCGGAAATTTCTGAAGCCACGGGCAAGAGTTCGGCGCATGCCAAAAACGCCATGGATGTAGTGGACACAGGCGCACAGAGCATGGACAAGTCCACCCAAGCTACTCAGAAAGTGGCACAGGTAGTGCAGGATGCAAAACAGAACATTGAAGAATTGAACCGCGCTGTGGTGAAGATCAGCAACGTGACCCGCACCATTACCGAGATTGCCGAGAAAACCAACCTGCTGGCACTGAATGCTGCCATTGAGGCAGCCAGAGCCGGTGAATCAGGCCGCGGATTCGCTGTGGTGGCCGACGAAGTGCGCAAACTTGCTGAAATGACTCGACAATCGACCACGGAAATTTCTGCCACAGTACAAGAAGTTCAAAGCGGCACGAACAAGGGCCTTGAAACCATGGGCCGGGCTGTCGAGGAGGTCAATATTGGCACCACCTTGATTCTGGAAGCGGGCGAAAGCCTGCAAGCCATCAAGGTGGCCAGTCGTGGTGTTGCCCAATCAGCCAAGGACATTTCAGCCATGCTGGAACAGCAGTCACAGGCCTCGCTTGAAGTGGCCAACAGCATGGAGCGCATGAGTGCCCTGACCGAGAGCAACGTGGCTGCGATTAACGATTTGGACAGTGCTGCAAAACAGCTGGCCTCAACTTCGGGCGACTTGCGCACCTTGGTTAAACATTTTGAGGCAAGCCTTTAGGCAATTTCCAACCAGCCACTTTCACCCGTCAATCAGGCGAATGCATTAGTTCGTCTTGTTAGGCTTCAAGGGCGCTGTTCTCAGCGCCCTTTCTTTTTTCATGATTTCGAAAGCCAATTCTTTTCGATTCGCTTTCATGGCATAACCTGCCGCGTTATAACCAGCCTGGTTTTTCAAGGCTGGGTTGGCTCCCAACTTCAGGAGCATTCGAGCGGCAGCCTCCCTGCCCTCGCGTGCAGCCATCATCAAAGGCGTGGTGTCATTCGGGGACAGCACATCAATTTTCACCCCCGACTTTGCCAACAATTCAATGGACTCAAGCGAGCCCGACGCTGCCGCATTGTGCAACGCCGTCCACTGACCATCACCGCCCTGCTGCGCGCCTTTTTCCAGCAAAGCAGCAACCCACTCGGGCTTGTTCAGTGTACAAGCCACCATCAGTGGGGTTTCGCCGCGGCGATCGGCTTGGTCTGGATTCAATTTGCGGGAAGACAACAGAACGCGCACTGCATTGGGCGAGTCTTGCATCATGCCGAAGACGATGGCTGGAAAGCCTTGTTCGTTCACTGTGTTGGGGTCCATGCCCCTAAGCAACAACGATTTCAAACGGTATTCATCGTCAAACTTGATTGCCACGAAAAAGTCTTCGAAAGCACCTGCCAGGGAAACAGCTGGCATGGCCAACAAAAGCAGGCTGCTTACAAACACACGCCGCTTCAAACTGCGGCCACTCCGGTTTGTGCAAATCCAAACAAACGATCAAAGTTGACCGATGTTTGAATGCCAATTTCTTCCACCCCAACACCCTTTTCTTGCGCAATCACTTTGGCCACATGCGGCACAAAGCTTGGCTCATTGGTTTTGCCACGGTGCGGAACGGGTGCAAGGTAAGGCGAATCGGTTTCGATCAGGATTCGATCCATAGGTGCAAACTTGGCCACCTCGCGAAGGTCGGCTGCATTCTTGAAACTGACAATGCCCGAAAATGACAAATACATGCCCAAATCTAGCGCTTTACGCGCGAAATCGAGGGATTCGGTGAAGCAGTGAATAATGCCACCACAACCTTGTACATTTTCGTCAGCAAGAATTTTCAAGGTGTCATCACCTGCGGCGCGCGTATGCACGATCACGGGCTTTTTACACACATTGCCTGCACGCAAGTGCACCCTGAAACGTTCACGTTGCCAGTGCAAATCGCCTTTCAGGCGAAAGTAATCCAGACCTGTTTCGCCAATGCCAATTACCTTGGGGTGATCAGCCAGTTCCAGCAGTTTTTCAACAGTGGGTTCGGTTATGTCTTCGTAATCAGGATGCACGCCTGCGGTGGCCCACAATTGCTCGTGGTTTTCGGCCAGCGCCAGCACATTGGGGAAATCTTCAAGTTGAACAGAAATGCACAGGGCGCGGCTCACCTGCGCTGCCTGCATTCGACTCAGAATGTCTGGGAGCTGCTCGACCAGACCGGGAAAATCAAGATGACAATGTGAATCAGTAAACACTACAAGGTTGCTGTTTTTTTCATGGAATTTTGCATTTTACCAATCATTTGCTCAATTGCCACCCGCACGCCTTCCCCACTGTCGTCTTTCGGGAACTGCACACCAATGCCCTGCGCTTTGTCACCACGCGCATTTGCACCGCAAATCCACACCACTTTGCCATTGATGGGAAACTTTTTGGCTTCCTCACCCACAGTCAGCAACACGAAAACCGGATCGCCCAAATTGTATTCCTTGTCACTTTCCACGAACACACCACCGCCTTTGATGAAAGGCATGTACAGGTTGGCTGCCGTATTTTTGTCACCCAAGGTCAAAGAAAGCATCCATGGGCGGCTGGCTTCCTTGTTGCTGCGCGGGTTATTCATCAAGTTACTGGTCATGGCGTGTGCTGTCCGGAAAGGGAATTCTTCAATGAATTACTTCGTTAAATTTTGCCACTGTTGCCCCACATACTCTAGCGCCAAACGGGGGTTAATAGGATGATTTGCCAAGCGAAATTCTTTCTGTAAATTTTGATAAAGCTGGCTGAAACGCTCAATGCCAATCGATTTCACCCACATGAGTTTGGGTGACAACCAGGGAAAATTGATGGCTTTCAAGCCATGGGCTTGTGCAACACAGTCACTACACAAGCGCATGGCCAGCTCAAGCACCGTGGGCAAACCCACTTTTTCAAGCCCGGCTGGCGGGTTGGCGTGCTGGTCAGGGTTGGCAAGCCACTCCAGAAACTTCTTGCGCAAATCAAGTTGGTCTGCTGCTGTTTGTGCCAGGCTGAGTGCCTCAAAAGGATCGTTCATGGCTACACCCAAAGCCACATCTGGCTGCTGCACACCTTGCGTTTCCAGCCAGGCCAGGCATTCAGAAATAGCGGGCATGGGCATGGTTAATTCCTGGCAACGCGAACGAATGGTGGGCAGCAGTTTGTCTACACGACTGCCCACCAGCACAAACCGAAGACCATTGGCTGGCTCTTCCAGCGTTTTTAGCAGCGCATTGGCCGTGTTGGCGTTCATGTTGTCAAATGGATAAACCACCACGTAGCGGGAAGCGCCACGGCTGGATGCGGTGTTGAAATAGTTTTGCAGGTCCCGCACGTCATCAATTCGAATCTCCTGACTGGGTTTAACACCTGTTTTTACTTCCACATTGAAACCCAGTTCAAGCGCAACGGCTTGTGGCATCAAGTAGCGCAAATCCGGGTGATTGCCCGCCACACGCATGTGGCACCCTGGGCATTGCAGGCAAGGCTTGTTGCCAGCTGGGGTCTCGCAAAGCAATTCGGCCAAGTGCTGACCCACCAACTCGTAAAGCCCTTTGGGCTGGTGACCATGCACCAAAATCGGCGCCGTGGTGGCTTGCATCAAACTGCCCAACTGCGCCTGGGCGCGCAACAACCAGCTGGCGGTGCTCATGCCAAACCCAGGTTTAAATGGGTCCGCATGAACTTGTCGAGTTCAACCAACACGGTTTCACCCACTTCCGCTTCAGGAGGCTGGGCGTCGATCAGCCGAATTCGGCGTGGGTTCAACTGCGAGCGTTTGATAAAACCCGCGCGCACTGCTTCAAAATAACTCGTCGGTTTTTCTTCAAATTTGTCGCTAGCGCCCGCCCTGCCCTGAATGCGGCTTTGCGATACGGCAATGGGTAAATCAAACAGAAAGGTCAATGTGGGCTCGAACCCCTGCAAGGCCCACTTGCTCAATTGTTGGCAGTCTTCCCAACTGGCACCGCCCGCCCCGGCCTGGTAGGCGAAACTACTGTCTTCAAACCGGTCAGTAATAACCCACACACCGCGCTCCAGGGCGGGCTGAATGGTTTCAACCATGTGTTGTCTTCGTGCGGCGTACATCAGCAGCAACTCGGTGTTCACGTCCATGTCGTGGTGCAACACCAGTTCCCGAATGGCCTCACCCACGGGTGTTCCACCAGGCTCACGAGTTTGCAGGCATTCAAAACCCAATTCTTCAAGGCGTGCTTTAACCCGCGCAATGTGCGACGACTTTCCCGCGCCGTCCACGCCTTCAAAACTAATCAGGTAACCTTGCTTCTGCTTTTTCATCTCGCCGTCACCGCCCAAGTTGGTATTTCCGTACAGCATTGTTGTGTTCATTCAGATTCTTGCTGAAATAACTACCGCCGTCACCCTTGGCCACAAAATAAAAATAAGGCGTTTTATCAGGGTTTACCGCTGCGTACAAAGCAGCCTTGCCGGGGTTTGAGATGGGTGTTGGGGGCAAACCTGCCCGGGTATAGCTGTTGTAAGGGGTGTCAGTTTGAAGGTGTTTGCGGGTCAAATTGCCATCAAAGGCCTCGCCCACACCATAAATTACTGTGGGGTCGGTTTGCAGCAACATGCCCACACGCAATCGGTTTACAAATACGCTGGCGACTTTGCCACGGTCGCTGGCCAAGCCAGTTTCTTTCTCCACTATCGAGGCCATTTTCAAAGCGTCGTAAGGCGTTTTCAAAGGTGTTTGGGGATCGCGTTGCGCCCAGGCCTTTTCAAGCTCTACTTGCTGCAGGCGCACTGCCCTGTCCAATAGCTCAGACAACTTTGAGCCAGGTGAATACTTGTAGGTATCCGGGTAAATCCAGCCTTCCAGGCTTGCACCCTCCAGGTCAAATTTTGTAGCAATTGCACGGTGGTCCATGCCGGGCAAATCATCAATCAAATCGGGCTGTGCGCGTAACTTTGCCAACAAGGCACGCGCGGTTTGCCCTTCCACCAGGGCCACGCTGCTTAACACCCCCTGCCCTTTGCTCAGGTAATCCACCAAACCCAAGGTACTGATTCCCTCTGGAAGGTCATATCGGCCTGCTTTCAGCTGACCAGCGTTACCGGTTAGCCGTGCAGCCAATACAAACAGATTGGGGCTTACACCCAGGCCCTGCTGGTTCAGTTCATTGGCAATGGCGCGTGCACCCAAACCTGAACTGACATGCGCATCCACGCGGGGCTGACTGCGATCTATTGGCATGTTCAAAACAAAGTAAACGCCCACAATAATTGCAGACAGTGTGACAACACTGGCGATCACAATTCGCTTGAACCATTGCCAGCCAAACACCGCTTTTTTCGATGTTTTCTTTGTTTTTTTACCTTTGCGCACGACTTTGCTTCACCTTGGGTTGTTGGAAGGCGAGACCTTACCAGAAGCCACTACAATGTGGAGATTGCCGTCCATGATAGCGGGAAAGTTTTTCCATGGCTTATCGGCACCGTTTGTTTTTTTGTTACCAAGGATTTGAGCATGTCTGCACAGTTTTTATCGCGTTGGGGTGTCATTGGCGTGGACGGAGACGACGCAGTGACCTTTCTTCAATCACAACTCAGCAACGACGTTGCAGGCATGGCTGAAAGCCAGCTGCGCATGGCAGGCCTGTGCACTGCAAAAGGCCGCTTGCTGGGTAGCTTTTTCGTATTGCGCCAGGGCAAGCAGGTGTTTTTGGTGTGCCGCAAAGAAACCATTGCAGCCTTGGTTAAGCGCCTGAGCATGTTTGTATTGCGCAGCAAATGCAAAGTACGCGATTGCACAGCGGATTATCAACTCGCTTTCTTGCCTGGTTCGGGGCTAAGCTCGCCCATGCGGGTTCAGTGGGATGAACAAGGCAACGCCACCGCCAGCCTGCGCGTATTAAACGGCACAACACCCGGTTTTCAGCTTGTGGCAAGCAAGGTGCAAGCCGAGCAAGAGGTGCAAGAGGTTAATGGCGACGACAATTTTGAATTCGCCTTGCAGCAACTTGGCATTGCTTATGTGTCACAACCCACTGTTGAAATGTTTATTCCACAAGCCATTAATTTCGACTTGGTCGGTGGTGTCAGTTTTAGCAAGGGTTGCTACCCCGGCCAGGAAATTGTGGCCAGAAGCCACTACCTGGGCAAGGTGAAGCGGCGCGTGTTTCAAGCCACAGCAACAGGCTCCGTAACCGTTACTGCAGGGCAGGATGTTTGGCTTGCCGGAAAGGAAAACGAACCGGCAGGTGCCGTAGCCACTGCGGTGAACTTCAATGGTCAGCAGTATTTGCTGGTTGAACTGCCAGTCGACGATGCCGAGCAAAGCGGTGCCACTTTCACCGTAAAAAACGACGCAGGCGCCATTGCGTTGAACGTTCAGCCACCTCCCTACGATGTACATCAAAAAGGCAGCGTATTTGAATGACGCGCCAGCTTTTCATTTACTACCGCATACCCAAAGCCGACATTGCCTTGGGTTTGCAATGCGCCAAGCACATGGCAGCTTGTTTAAAAGAACAGGGCTTGGGCCACAGCCAGCTGTTTCAACGTGAAGAAGCGGGCAAACCCTACTTCACTTTGATGGAAGTGATTCACCCTGCGCATGAACACTCCTCTTGTCACGCAGCATTCATCGAGACACTGGAGCAGCTTGCCAAATCTTGTTTTGCTGGTTTGCCAAGTTTGCCCAGCCGCCATATCGAATTGTTCAGTGAGGTTGATAGTGGGGTGAAAGAGTAATGTGCCTGGCCGTGCTCGCAATTCACGCACACCCTGACTATCCCTTTATTTGCCTGGCCAACCGGGATGAATTTCACAATCGCCCCACTGCGCCATTGCAAGTTTGGCCAACCTCGTATGGTTCGCTTTGGGCCGGGAAAGACCTTCAATCTGGTGGCACCTGGCTTGGAATTGGTAGCCATGGTGAGTTTGCAATGCTAACCAATGTCAGAAACAGCACATTGAATATGCCCGGTACGGCTCCTTCGCGCGGTCAGTTGGTACTCGATGCAATTCAAACCGGGACTGCACCCGATGAAGCAAACTCACTTCAGTTTGCAGGTTTTAATTTGATTCACGGCAGCCTGCAAACCCTGAACCTTCGCTGCACCAGCAACCAGGGCATCAAACTCAACAATGGGCTCGATTTCACCACCGCATTGCAATCGGGCTTGCACAGCCTCTCCAACGGTTATTTGAATGCACCTTGGCCAAAATCGCGCTTGCTGAAAAAAGGGCTGCAAAGAGAGATCGAGACGAACTGCACAACCCACAGGTCACAGGCTGCTTTTGAACAGACCTTGTTGGGTTTGCTCGCCAACACCAAACTTGCTGAGGATGCTGAGTTGCCCAGCACGGGTGTGCCTTATGAATGGGAAAAAATGTTGTCGGCGGTGAAAATTGTGTCGCCTTTGTACGGCACTCGCTCAAGCGCAGTTATTTTGCTCGATCGCAGCCACACCATTCACTTCACCGAAATTACGCTTGACCCTGCCGGAAATGAAGCCGGGCGACAGAAGTTTGAAATACCCCTGTCGCCCAAGCTTTAGTCGAAGTTGTTTTTAGACTTCGTAATCCATGCACTGCCGTGCCGTGCGCACTTCACCAATAAAGCTTTTAATGGCTTCATGCGTGGGGTGCACCGCGTAGGCATCCAGCGCGGCCTTGTTCTCGAAGGTCGAGTACAACACCACGTCGTACGTGCACTCAAGGCTGGTACCGCCCAAACCCACTTCAAAGTCCACAATGCCGGGTACGATGTTGGCGCAAGCCATCAGCTTTTCCTTCACCAGCTCCATGTTGCGGGCCTTGGTGTTGCCAAGGGCTTCGTCTTTCAACTGCCAAAATACGATGTGCTTGATCATTGAACTTCTCTAAATTGGGTTTGGTTATCTCAAGTTGGGTACCTTAGGTTGGTAACCTTAGTTGGGTAATTTGTAATCTTTGAATTGCTCACGCAGCTTCAGCTTTTGTATTTTACCAGTCGCTGTGTGCGGTAATTCGTCCACAAACGCCACATCGTTGGGCAGGCAGTATTTGGCAACTTTGCCTTCATAGAAATCCAGCAACTCTTGCTTGCTTACCTCCACGCCCGGCTTGCGCACCACAACCAGCAAGGGCCGTTCATCCCATTTCGGGTGGTAAACAGAAATCACCGCCGCTTCATGCACCGCCGGGTGCGCCATGGCCACGTTTTCCAAATCAATCGAGCTGATCCATTCACCGCCAGACTTGATCACATCTTTACTGCGATCCGTAATCTGCATGAAGCCTTCTCGGTTGATCTTGGACACGTCGCCAGTGGCAAACCATTTCTTGCCATCCTTGTCTGTGGTAAACGCCTTTGCACCTTCACCGCCGAAGTAACTGTCGATCACCCAATGCCCGCGCACCAGTAAGTCGCCGAAAGCCTCGCCATCCCAAGGCAATTCTTCGCCATCGTCACTGACAATTTTCATATCCACCCCGAAAATTGCAGTGCCCTGCTTTTGCATGATGTTCTGCTTTTCTTCCAGCGACAAATCCAGGTGCTGTGCTTTCAAACGGCATACTGTGCCCAGGGGCGAAAGTTCAGTCATGCCCCAGGCATGAATAACCTCAACACCCAAACTGTTCAGCGTTTTAATCATTGCTGCCGGCGCTGCAGAGCCGCCAATTACAGTGCGATTGAAGTAATTAAACTTCAAGCCATTTTGTTGCACATGGTTCAACAAACCCAGCCACACAGTGGGCACGCCAGCCGAGAAATTCACCTTCTCGCTTTCCAGCAGTTCGTAAATGGAAGCACCATCCAAAGCGCCACCAGGCATCACCATTTTTGCACCGGTCATCAGCGCAATGTAGGGAATGCCCCAAGCGTTAACATGGAACATGGGTACCACGGGCAAAATCGTATCGCGGCTGCTCAAGCCCAAAGCATCGGGTGTGCAGGCCGCCATTGCATGCAGTACGGTGGAGCGGTGTGAGTACAAGGCACCCTTGGGGTTGCCAGTAGTACCGGATGTGTAGCACAAACCCGAGGCTGCATTTTCATCCAGCTGCGGCCACACATAGTGGTCGGCAGCGTCTTTGATCAAGGCCTCGTAGTTCAGGCAGCCAGCCACTGCCGGCTCAGAAGGCATTGCAGCTTCGTCGCACATTTGCACCCAGCGCTTCACGGTTGGGCATGCTGGCGCAATCGCTTTGATCAATGGCGCAAATGTGCTGTCGAAAAACACCATGGTGTCTTTCGCGTGGTTAATGATGTAAACCAGTTGCTCAGGGAACAGTCTGGGGTTCAAGGTGTGCACTACCGCACCCATGCCCGACACCGCATAGTAAATTTCAACATGGCGATAGCCGTTCCAAGCCAATGTAGCAATATTTTCGCCTTGTTGAACGCCAAGGTTCGTCAGGGTATTGGCCAGTTTCTTGGTGCGTTTGGCCACTTCCCCATAGGTAGTTCGATGAATATCGCCTTCTGTGCGGCGTGACACAATTTCAACATGTGGGTGGTGCCGCTCTGCGTGTTCCATCACCGATGAAATCAACAGGGGCATGTTCATCATCAAACCTTGCATTTGCGCTCTCTCCTCCAGCTATTACGTTTGTTCTTCGGCCTTACCCGACTACAATGGTGGGGTTGTTTAACGAAACTATACTTCAGGACCGCCCTTTGTTTCATAATCACGATTCTATTTTGGTTCAAGAATACGCAAGTTTGGGTACACCTTATCTTGCCGAGGTGCCTGCCACGCCCCTCCGTACAGAGGCTGGCCTGGTTCACCTCAACACCGCCTTGGCCACCGAAGTGGGCTTGAATACTGAAGAATTGGGCAGCACACAGGGTATTGATGTTCTTTCTGGCAACACGCCATTTCCAGGCTATCAAAGCAGAGCCAGCGTATATTGCGGGCACCAGTTCGGGCAATTTGTGCCACAGCTTGGCGACGGCCGCGCCCTGCTGATTGCAGAGGTTCGCAAGGGCAAGCAATACCGCCAGATGCAGCTCAAAGGTGCAGGCCCCACCCCCTACTCCCGCCATGCCGATGGCCGCGCGGTGTTGCGTTCGTCTATTCGGGAATATCTTGCCTCAGAAGCCATGCACGCGCTTGGCATACCCACCACCCGCGCACTCAGCCTGACTGCGAGTGCGGACCCAGTGTTTCGCGAAACCACGGAAACAGCCGCCATTGTATGTCGTGTGAGCGAAAGCTTCTTGCGCTTTGGCCATGTGGAATTTTTTTGCTACACCAACCAGCTCCAGGCGCTACGAAACTTGCTGACCTGGCACATCGAGCAACATCATCCTGAAATCGACCTTGGTGATACCGAAGCCAGTTTCCATGCCGGTTTGCTTCAGTGGTTAAGTATAGTAGTGGCACGCACAGCGCGCATGGTGGCCCAGTGGCAAGCCGTGGGTTTTTGCCACGGTGTAATGAACACCGACAACATGAGCCTTCTGGGTTTGACCATTGATTATGGCCCCTATGGCTTCATCGATGGTTTCGACATTGACCATATCTGCAACCATTCCGACCACCAGGGCCGCTACAGCTATCGCAACCAGCCCAGAATTGCCCATTGGAACCTATACGCACTGGCTCAAGCTTTAAGCCCACTGATTCCCGACAGCAAAGAAACTCTTCAAAACCTGCTGGACAGCTTTGCCGATGTATTTCACGCCGAACACAGCGCTTTATTTGCGCGCAAACTGGGCCTGCCCAACGAGCAAGGCGATGCGGTGGACAGCCTGATTGAGAACACACTGAAATTCATGCACGAACATTCACTCGATTTCACGCGGTTTTTCAGATCAATTTCAGCGCTGAACCCAAGTGCTACCCACGAGGAAAACTTCGCCAGTTGGCAGCAAAGCGCCTTTTTCCCTTTGGCTTTGGGCGACGAGGCACAGGTGAACAACGCAAAACTTTGGCTCAAACAATGGCGAGAGGCGTTAAACCCTCAAAACCTGGACATCCTGGCCTGGCAAAAAAAGCTCGATCAGACCAACCCTGCCTTCGTGTTGCGCAACCACCTGCTTCAGAACGCCATTGAGTTGGCCCAACGAGGCGAGTTTGCTGAGGTGAACCGATTGTTCACCGCATTGTCTGACCCCTACAATGCGGCGCAACTTCCAAATGAGTACACGGCACAGCCACCCGACTGGGCAAAATCATTGGTGCTGAGCTGTTCGTCATGAATTACGGAGACAAGATCATGGTTGAAAAAGTTGTTAAAACAGAGGCCCAGTGGCGCGAAGAACTCACGCCCACCAGCTTCGAAGTTACCCGCAAGAAAGGCACCGAGCGTGCTTTCACCGGGCAGTATTGGGATCACCACGAGCCCGGCATTTACCGTTGCATTTGCTGCGGAACCGCTTTGTTCGCATCCGACACCAAGTTCGATTCCGGCTGCGGCTGGCCCAGCTACTTTGCGCCATTGAACCCCGACAATGTTGAAGAACACGTAGACCGCAGCTACGGCATGATTCGAACCGAAGTGACCTGTAAGATATGCGATTCGCATTTGGGGCATGTATTCGAAGATGGACCAGCACCAACGGGCCTGCGCTACTGTATCAACTCGGTCAGTTTGGCGTTCGAGCCCTTTGCCTCTGACTCATCGGCGTAAAGCCCTGGCATAACCAAACTACAATTACTACATGAAACTGTTACTCGATTTTCTACCGATTGTTCTGTTCTTTGTCAGCTTTAAATGGGCTGGCAGCAACCCTGAACAGGCGCAATCCATGCTTGAACCCATATTGGGCAGCATTTCCAATGCGGAAGTGCAAACTGCGCAATTGCCAATTTTGCTGGCCACGGTAGTCGCCATTCTGGCCACGGTGCTGCAAATCGTTTACCAAAAAGCCACCGGTAAAAAAGTGGAAAACATGCAATGGATCGGCCTGATCCTGATCGCTGTGTTTGGTGGCGCCACACTGGTTTTGCAAAACGAAACCTTCATCAAATGGAAGCCAACTGTGCTCTACCTCGCCATGGCAGCAGGCTTCCTGATCGCCTACGCCTTCAAGCGCAATCCTATTGAATTGATGATGAAAGGCCAGGTTGATCTTCCCGCCCCGGTCTGGGTCAATTTATTGTGGGCTTGGGTAGGCTTTTTTGTGGTGATGGCCGTTTTGAATATTGTGGTTGCCTACTCGTTCTCAACCGATGTGTGGGTAGACTTCAAATTGTTCGGCTCCTTGGGGGCCACTCTGATATTCGTGTTCGGGCAAGGTTTTTACATGTCCAAACACATGAAGCAAACCAATGAACAAAGCAGCGAGGCCAAGTAAAGCATGGTCACCAGTGAAGACATCAAACAGCGTCTTGAAACTGCACTCAATGCCAAAGTCGAAGTGGTTGATGAATCACATTTGCATGCAGGCCATGAAGGTGCAAAGTCTGGCGGGCGGCACTACCGGGTCAAACTGAAGTCTGCACGCTTCAATGGGCTAAGAACATTAGCGCGCCATCGTCTCGTGTATGATGCTTTGGCAGAATGGATGAAAAAAGAAATCCATGCTTTGGCTATAGATTCCACTGAGGACTCCACTGAAGGCTCCACAGGGAACTGAACAGAAGACGCGCACCGGGATTCGAGCCAAGCCCATTGTTTTAACTCTCTGAGACACAAGGTTATTTTGTTATGTTGAAAACCACCCTGAAAGCAACTTGCCTGGCCGCCGTATTGGTTCTGGGCAACCCCGTTTACGCCCAAAATGCCGCCGTGGTCAATGGCCAGTCCATCCCCAGCGCTTTGGTTGATTTCATCATGGCCGAGCAGGAAAAGCGCGGCCAGGCAGCCTCACCGGAAATGCGCGCTACTATTCGTCAAGAACTGATTAATCAGGAAGTGATGAAGCAGGAAGCCGTTAAAAAAGGTTTGGGAAGCAGCCCTGAAGTGAAGTACCAGGTGCAAATGATGAACCAGGCCATTTTGGCCAATGCCCTGCGTGAAGACTTTTACAAAAACACCAAGCTGACCGACAAGGAAGTTGAAACAGCTTACGCAGAAATCGCCAAAATGATGGGTGGCAGCGAATTCCGAGCCAGCCACATTCTGGTTGAGCAGGAAGCTGAGGCCAAAGCCATTATCGATCAGTTGGGCAAAGGCGGAAAGTTTGCAGACATCGCAAAAGCCAAGTCTAAAGATCCTGGCTCAGCGCCCAATGGTGGTGACCTGGACTGGGCCAACCCCAACAGCTTTGTACCCGAGTTTTCTCAAGCCATGGTAAGCCTGAAGAAAGGCGAATACACCAAGACTCCCGTGAAAAGCCAGTTTGGTTACCACGTTATTCTGTTGGCCGACACCCGCCAGGCCACACCACCCAAGCTTGAAGAAATTCGCCCACAACTTGAACAGAAAATGATCAATGACAAGTGGGAAGAATATCAAGGCAAGCTGTTGTCCGGGGCAAAAGTAAAATAAGCAATAAATCCAAAAAAAGCCGCCAGTTAATTTGCTGGCGGCTTTTTTATTTTTACCGAATTCACTCGTGCATCAGTGGTTCAATATGCAGTTATTCATGCATTGGTAATCCTGTCGATGGCCGCCTGATACATATAACTTTGACGCAGGCTTTCCCAATTCAGCGATTGCCCTGACAGCAAGCGACTCAATCGGCGATTTCGCACTTCCATGTGCTCATGAACTTCGGGTACCGGGTTGTTTACCAAAATGTCAATGTCTTCAAAGTTGTTGCAAGCAAGTACTGCATCGCAACCCGCCTGCAAAGCGGCGCTGGCTCGGGCACGAATATCCCCCACACCGTGTGCACCCACCATGTCCAGGTCGTCGCTGATCACTGCACCGTCAAAACTGAACTTCACCCTCAATACCTCTTGAATCCAGAAGCTGGAAAAACAGGCCGGCATTGGGTCCACCTCGGAATACACCACATGCGCCGGCATGATACTGGCCATATTCAAGGTCGAATTCAATTGGTACGGCAGCGCATCCACCTTCAAAATTTCATTCAATGAGCGATTGTCGTGAGGCAAAGCCAAATGGCTGTCCAAGCTCACCCAACCATGCCCTGGAAAGTGTTTTCCGCAGGCTTGCATGCCTGCAAGGGCCATGCCATTCATCAAGGCCGAGGACAGGCGGGAGACCATTCGGGCGTCCTTGCCAAACGAGCGGTCACCGATAATTTCGCTATTGCCCCAATCCAGGTCAAGTACTGGCGCAAAACTCATGTCTATGCCACAGGCACGCAATTCGGCAGCCATAACAAAGCCGGCTTCACGGGCCAAAAGCACTGCGTCGTCAAAATCAGTTTCGGCGCGTTGTCCAATTTGGCGCATCGAGGGAATTGCGGTAAAACCATCCCGAAAACGCTGCACGCGACCACCTTCATGATCCACAAAAACGGGCTTGTTCAAACCCCCATTTAAACGGATAGACTCCACCAAATCAATCAGTTGCGCCTTGCTTTCAAAGTTTCGTGTGAAAAGAATAAGTCCGCCAACGGCCGGGTTTTGAATGCGTGCAATGTCCTCCTTGGACAAAGTCAAACCCGTCAAACCAATGATGAATGGACCTAACATATTGAATGAATTCCTTAATGTAATTTATTGTTTTGAATACAAAATAACCGTTGACATCACGTAATTCTGTTCATCACTGATGGAAATTTTTGCCTGAGCCCTGCGGGACTGTAACCAATTCTCAAGGCGTTCGGAATAGACCAAAACGGGTGCCCCGGAATCGCTGTTCAACACCGACAAATCCTGAAACGAAAATTGGGCACCCACTCCTGTGCCCATGGCCTTTGAAAAGGCCTCCTTGGCGCAATAGCGTGTTGCAACAAACAGTGTGCCTCGAATTGCCGATTTGTCAGACCGGCGCTCGTATTCATCAATCTCGCCGGGTGTCAGCACGCGCTTGATAAACACATCCCTGCCTTTGCGCAGCAAACCCTCGAGACGACCCACCTCGAGAATGTCACAACCCAAACCTAGAATGTCGTCTATCATGGGGCAATTAAACCTATTTTTAGCCTATCGTGGCCGAATTGATTCCAACTTCGCTGAAATCATCAACTCTTTCATTTTCTTGATTGCGCCTTCCCAACCCATGAACACCGCATTGGCTACAATGCTGTGCCCAATATTCAACTCTGAAATGGTTTCAATCGCGGCCACAGGCTGCACATTGTCGTAGTTCAAACCGTGCCCGGCGTTTACCCTCAACCCTTCGGCCACACCGAAATTGGCCGACTTCCGAATTCTGGACAGCTCGAGCTCAACCGCAGATCCCAGCGCGTGGGCATAACGCCCGGTGTGCAACTCAATCGCGTCTGCGCCACATTTCAAAGCAGCCTCGATTTGATCCAAGTCTGGATCAATGAACAGCGAAATTCGCATTCCCTGGTCTTTCAAGCGTGCCACAGCAGGCGCGATCAGGTGAAAACCACCAATCACATCCAGGCCACCTTCAGTGGTTACCTCTTCCCGGCGTTCCGGCACAAAACACACATCCTGAGGTTTTACGTCCTCCACCAGGCGAATCATTTCCTCTACAACTGCGCATTCGAAGTTCATGCGTGTGCTGATCAAAGGTCGAATTCGGCGTACATCGTCATCCTGCATGTGGCGCCTGTCCTCGCGAACATGCACGGTGATGGCGTCCGCCCCATACTCTTCCGCCAGCAATGCGGCCCTCAATGGATCGGGCTCGTGCCCTCTGCGGGCCTGGCGGATCGTGGCCACGTGATCAATGTTTACACCGAGTTCAATCATGCTCTTAACAAATGCTCCATCCAGACTCTAGACATCAAACCATTCGGCGCAATGTGCGTCATCAACAGTTTGCGGGTAATTGGTTTCAAGGCACTTGCAGCAGACTTTGACCAAATGCCATTCTGAATTTCAGCAATCCACAAACCCTGGACTAGCTGTTCAACGCTGCTGTTCGTCGAATTGTTTACATTTCCCCCGTCTGAGGGAGCCCAGCCTTCCTGCTCTTGCCACACGTAGTGACGATCGGGATCAATCGCAACACCGGCCCTGTCTTGTTGCCAATCAAAGCCGTAGCCCAGGGACTGAAGCAAGCCCACCTCAAACTGACGAATACACACATTCATGTCATCGCCCCCAGCCAAACCCAGCAAGGTATTCTGATACAACTCAAACAGATCAGGGTGCGTGTCCTCACGGCTTAAACCGCGCATAAGCAGCTCATTCAGATAGTACGCTGCAAACAATGCTTTGCCATCTGGCGACATCAAACCGCCCAGCCACTCGGCTTGCATCAGGGTTTTTACTTCCGACTTGCCAGTAAAGCGCACTGAAAGCGGCTGAAAGCTGACCAACACTGCCCGCAAACCTGAATGCGGTCTTTTTGCGCCCTTCGCCACCACTGGCAGGCGCCCGTGTTCCTTGCAAAACAGCTCAACAATCAAACTGGTTTCCTTGTACGGCACACTGTGCAGTACATAGGCAAAATCAGTGTTGGACCGAGTGTTATTCATACCCCAGGCTTTGAAGCAGGCTTGCATTGTCCGCCCAACCACTGCGCACTTTCACCCAGGTTTCAAGATGCACGCTGCCACCAAACAAACGCTCCATGTCCTGGCGTGCTTCCGAACCGATTCGTTTCAGTTTCTCGCCACCCTTGCCAATAATCATGGCCTTGTGGGAAGAGCGATCCACCAGGATCGAGGCATAAATAACCCTGCGACCTTCTTCAATCTCGAATTTATCGATCACCACTGTGCAGGTGTAAGGCAACTCATCGCCCACCAAGCGAAACAGCTTCTCCCGAATACGCTCTGCGGCAAGAAATTTTTCAGGGCGGTCCGTCAGGGTGTCTTCGTCGTAAAAGAAAGGTTGCTCGGGCAACAGGGCTGACACTGCTTCTTTTAGCGCATCCAGATTTTTAATGGCCTGCGCACTCAACGGCACAATTGCATCAAAATTACGTTGCCCACTTACCTTTTGAAGAAAAGGCAACATCTCGGCTTTCTTTTCCAGCAAGTCCACTTTGTTCACCACCGCCACCAGTGGCACACCCTTGGGGCACAACTCCAGCACTTTCATGTCGGTCGGGGTCAACTTGCCTTGTTCTATCACCCACAAAATCACATTCACGTCAGCCAACGCAGTGAGCACGGCGCGGTTCATGGTTTTATTCAGGGCATTTGAATGCTTGGTTTGAAAGCCGGGGGTGTCCACAAAAATAAACTGGGTGGGCACGTCTTTGATGGTCTCGGTCATTACACCGAGCACCCGGTGACGCGTGGTTTGTGGCTTGCTGGAGGTGATCGACAAATGCTCGCCGATCATTCCATTCATAAGGGTGGACTTGCCCACATTGGGGCGCCCCACCACGGCAATCACGCCGCATTTTGATTCGGCCATGTCATTGCCTCCTGCTGGCTTGATTGGGATCAGAATACTCCCGTTCAAGCAATTCGATAAGCACCGCTTGCGCGGCGTGCTGCTCAGCCACCCGGCGAGAATGCCCCTGCCCAACCTTGGTAATTTCAAGGTCTTCAACCGCACATTCCACACTAAACTCGGGACTGGCCGAGGTTCCACCCTCTACCAACACACGGTACATGGGCAGTTTCATGCGCTTGCCCTGCAGCAATTCCTGCAGGCGGGTTTTGGGGTCTTTGCCCATGGACTCGATTGGAGTTTCAAGCATCACAGGCTTGAGCAAACGCACCACGCAATCGCGTGCTGCCTCAAAGCCTGAATCCAGAAGGATGGCACCAAAAAGGGCCTCAAGTGCATCGGCAACAATGCTGTCCTTGATGGTTTTCGCACTGCGAAGCTCGCCCGCACCCAGAAACAAATATTGATCCAGCAACAGATTGCGACCCACCATGGCCAAGCAGTCTTGTTTGACCAGATGCGAGCGCACACGCGACATTTTGCCCTCATCCATGTCGGGATGCGTTTCAAACAACAAAATGGAAGCCGCGCAGTTCAGTACACTGTCACCCAGAAATTCCAGACGCTCGTTGTGATGGCTGCTGTAGCTGCGATGTGTCAAGGCAAGGTGAAGCAAGGCCTGGTCTTTGAACGAGTACCCCAATGCAGCTTCAAGACTTGAATACTTTGAACTATCCACTCAATACCTCCAAGCTGGCTTTAATGAAACAAGCCAATTCGGGAAAAGTCATTGAAGTTCATCCACACCAAAAATGCCTTGCCAACCACTTGCTCATCCGAAACGAAGCCCCAGATACGGCTGTCGCTTGAGTTGTCCCGGTTGTCGCCCATCATGAAATAATGCCCCTGCGGTACCACACAGCGAAAGCCTGTGACATCGTATTTGCAGTTGTCCCGATTCCTGAACGACTGCGCACCAATCACGTAAGGCGGCGCATCTTCATCATTCAATACCAGGTGTTTTTTACCGCCCAGGGTTTCCTGAAATTGCAGTGAATAAGAAAAATTATTGGGGTCGTAGTACTTGTCCAGTTGTTTCACTGGCAGTACCTGACCATTAATCGACAGCTTCTTGTTTCGATATTCCACCACGTCACCACCCACGCCCACCACGCGCTTGATGTAATCAAGGGAGGGGTCAAGCGGGTAACGAAACACCATGACATCGCCACGCTGAGGATCATTGATTGGAATGATTTTTTTGTCGACGATTGGCAAGCGAATACCGTAGGTGAATTTGTTCACCAGGATAAGGTCGCCAATCAGCAAAGTTGGAATCATCGATCCAGATGGAATTTTGAACGGCTCCACCACAAACGAGCGCAACACAAACACAAACAAAATGACCGGAAAGAAGCTTGCACTGTATTCCAGCCACAAGGGCTGCTTCATGTACTGCTGGCGAATTCGCCTTTCGGCATCACCATTCAGGTTGGCATTGCCCCCCGCACCAGCCAAGGCTTGCTCTGCTGCCATTTTTCGTTTTGGCTTGAACACAAACACATCAAGCACATAGAAAAAGCCGGTGAACAACACCAGCAAAAACAGGATCAGGGAAAAATTCATTGTTATTTGTCTTCCACTTGGAGAATGGCCAAAAACGCCTCTTGCGGAATTTCCACGTTACCGACCTGCTTCATGCGTTTCTTACCTGCCTTCTGCTTTTCCAACAGCTTTTTCTTGCGTGAAATATCGCCGCCGTAACACTTGGCCAACACGTTTTTACGCAAGGCTTTCACAGTTTCACGGGCAATAATATTGGCGCCGATCGCCGCTTGAATTGCCACGTCAAACATTTGACGAGAAATGATTTCCCGCATTTTGCCTGCCACTGCACGGCCACGGTAAACCGCATTGCTTCGGTGAACCATGATCGACAAGGCATCCACTTTCTCACCGTTAATCAACATGTCCACTTTCACAATGTCTGCCGGCCTGTATTCCTTGAAGGAATAGTCCATGGACGCGTAGCCACGCGAAGTCGATTTCAGTTTGTCGAAAAAGTCGAGAACGATCTCGGCCATGGGCATCTCAAACGTAATACGCACCTGCCGCCCGTGGTAAACCATATTGGTTTGTGTACCACGCCGCCCCGTGCACAGCGTCATTACCGACCCCACATACTCTTGCGGCATCAACAAATTCACAATCACAATCGGTTCACGAATTTCGTCGACCCGGCTCAGATCAGGCATTTTCGACGGATTGTCCACGCGAAGTATGGTGCCATCGCGCTGCTTGATTTCATATACCACCGTGGGGGCGGTCGTAATCAAGTCCATGTCAAATTCGCGTTCCAGGCGCTCCTGCACAATGTCCATGTGCAACATGCCAAGGAAACCGCAACGGAAACCAAAACCCAAAGCCTGAGACACCTCGGGCTCGTAATTCAGGGCAGCATCGTTCAAACGCAATTTGTCCAAAGCCTCACGCAAGGCCTCGTATTGATTTGATTCCACAGGGAACAAACCTGCAAACACCTGCGACTGCACTTCCTTGAAACCAGGCAGGGGTTTGTCAGCGGGCTTGCCAGCCAAGGTGACTGTGTCGCCAACCTTGGCGCTCTCAAGCAATTTGATACCCGCGTTGATGTACCCCACTTCGCCAGCAGACAGCGATTCACGCGCAACCGACTTGGGCGTAAACACACCCACGTCGTCCGCAATGTAAGTGTCGCCCGTGGCCATCAACTTGATTTTGTCTTTGCGGTTGAGCACACCGTTGATCACGCGGACCAACATCACCACACCCACATAGTTGTCAAACCAGCTGTCGATGATCAAGGCTTGCAAAGGTGCATCGCGACTGCCGCGAGCAGGTGGCACCTTGTTGACGATCAGCTCCAGTACCTCGTCCACACCAAGACCGGTTTTTGCGGAAATGGCAATGGCCTCCGAAGCATCAATGCCAATCACATCTTCAATTTCGGATTTGGCATTTTCAGGGTCGGCTTGTGGCAAATCAATTTTGTTCAACACGGGCAATACTTCAACACCCAGATCCAAGGCTGTGTAGCAATTGGCCACGGTTTGGGCCTCTACGCCCTGCGAGGCATCAACAACCAGCAAAGCGCCCTCGCAGGCTGACAATGACCGGCTTACTTCGTAAGAAAAATCAACGTGCCCCGGTGTGTCAATCAAATTGAGCAAATAGGTGTTGCCGTCTTTGGCTTTGTAGGTGAGCGCGGCGGTCTGCGCTTTGATCGTGATGCCACGCTCTCGCTCAATGTCCATCGAATCAAGCACTTGAGAATCCATTTCCCGGTCGCTCAAGCCACCGCATTTCTGAATCAAGCGGTCGGCAAGCGTGGATTTCCCGTGATCAATGTGGGCGATGATCGAAAAATTGCGTATGTGCTGCATTTGCATCATTAAAAAGGGGGCTGCTTGGCCCCCTGAAAATTTCGGTAACGTGTCATTTTACCCGATCAGGCCTTGCTTTACAGCATATTTCGCGAGGCCTGCCGAGTTGTTCAGAACTAAAGGCTCAGGGTGTCAGCACCACGAAGAAAGAGTTCTCTCCACGACGTACCAACATTGGGGCTGCCTGCCCCTTTGGAATCGCCTTCACCAAGTCGGCAAACTGCTTGGCCGAGGTGATGTCGGTTCGACCCACTCGCAAAATGACATCACCCGCGGTGATACCTGCCGATGCGGCCATACCCACCGCATTGCGCACCACCACACCACCCGTGAGATTCAAGGCAGATTTCTCTTGCGCAGTTGGATCAGTCACAGTCAAACCAAGTTTGTCGGCCTCAACAGGCTTTGGTTTTTCAGCAGGTGCCGCTGCCGGTTTTGCCGCCTCGGTTTCAAACTCTGCCACGGTAATCGACACGGTTTTCTCGGCACCCTTACGCCACAACACCATGTTCACTTTGCTTCCTGGCTTGGTTTCACCCACAATACGCGGCAAGTCGGAGGCCTTCTCCACTTTCTTGCCATCAAATCGCAAAATAATATCGCCCGCAATCACACCGGCTTTGTCAGCCGGACTGTCTTTGCCGACCGAACCCACCAGCGCACCCACAGCGGAATCAAGTCCCAAAGCCTTGGCTACATCTTTATCCACTTCGCCGATGCCCACACCAATGCGCCCCCGGCTTACTTTGCCGTTCTCGCGCAATTGCTTGGCCACACGCATGGCTTCGTCAATCGGAATGGCGAAGGAAATGCCCATGAAGCCGCCGGTGCGGCTGTAGATCTGGGAGTTGATGCCAATGACTTCTCCATCCAGATTCAACAGCGGACCGCCAGAATTACCAGGGTTCACCGCCACATCCGTTTGAATAAAAGGCAAATACTCGCCCGTGTCGCGCCCTTTGGCACTCACAATCCCTGCGGTTACTGAGTTCTCAAGACCGAAAGGTGAGCCGATCGCAACGACCCATTGACCTACCTTGGTGTTGTTCACATTGCCGATTTTCAGGAATGGCAGGCTTTTGCCTTCAATTTTGACCAAAGCAACGTCAGTCCGCTGGTCTGAACCAATGACCTTGCCCTTGAATTCACGCTTGTCAGGGAAAGTCACAATAATTGATTCAGCACCATCCACCACATGATGATTGGTCAAAAGATAGCCATCAGAATCAATCACGAAGCCCGATCCAACACCACTCGGCACTTCACGTTCGGGGGCCTGCTGACCACCACGAGGCGCCTGTCCAGGCTGACCCGGCTGTCCTGGCATGGGTGTGCCGGGCGGCATGAATCTGCGGAAAAACTCGAAAAACGGATCGTTGGGATCCATACCCGGAAAACCGGGGAAGCCCTGCGGATTCTGGCTTACTTTTTGAGTGGTGCGAATGTTGACCACTGCTGGGCCAACACGGTCCACCAAATCGGAAAAGTCAGGCAAGCCGCGCGAGTTGGTCTGCGCATGGGCTGGCACTGCACCTGCAAAAAACAGGGTGGCCAGCAAAAAAAAGGCCATCCATACAAAATTTCGGGAATTCAACACTTCAGATCTCATTTAAAAATTTCCTTGTTATTGAGACTTCCAACGAACGGACTTAAGAAACAGTCCCAAGGTTTTCTCGGGAACTTCACCCAGCACTGTCACCAGGTGTTGCCCCTGAGTTTCAGACTTCGACATCACTGCGCCGTGGCTCATGGGCACTTGCGGCATGGAGTGATTGGCCTGAACTTTCTGAATAAACACAGACAAAGTCGACAAACCATCCGAATACACTGTTTGGTGAATTTGATCGTCTTTGGACTTTACCCTGCAAACCGTGTCAGCCTTCTTGAACCCAAACGCAAGATCTGGCAAATCGTAACTTAATTCATCGGACGTGAGTGTACGCACTTCGGTACTACTGGTTCGCCAACCTGGTCCCGCTTTGACCAAAGAGGGGTTTTCAATCAATGCCGGTTCAAATGATATTTCCTTGAAACCCACGTTTTCAAGAACTTCACCCTGCGGAGAATACAATTCTGAACGCATTAAAAGCTTGTTTTCGCGATCCACATACAAACGGTATTCGTAACGCAGATCATCTTTGGGGGTCAACTTCAGCACCCGGACTGCACGGCCAGCCACTCGGCGCCCCGGCATTTCGCTGATCGTGTACAGTTTTTCAAGTGAATTGGAGCCGTCAGCACCCGCAAGTACTCGGGGAAAGGCGATCGAAGTGTGGCGCCGCTCGGTCAAAATCATTTTCCGATCGGGGATCACACACTGAATTTGATCGTTGTGTCGAATCCATTTTGCGGGCTGCCCATCCAAACGCTCAAGAACCTCGAACTCGCTGCCCGCTGTTGCTTGATGCAGCAACTTGCTGGTTTGGGAATGTTTGCCAGACTCGGTGATCAACAACCCGGAATAGCTCAAGAACTTGGCTTGATCATGGCTGGCCCACACCAAACTCCATAGGCTTTGGTCTGCCTGAGCGGTCAAAGCCACCGAAGCCAACAAAACGCCGGTTGCAACATGTTTGGCAAAGTGAAACGGGCGGTACATCTTCATGGTTTCAATGTCATTTAGCGGCTGGATGAAACGTAGTTGAACTCAACGCTGGGGTCCGTGCTGTATGGGGAAGGTTCCCACACATTCATCCATTCACCAGCGCCAGAATTGTTCACGATGATGGTTTCTGTATTGTCCAGCATCGGGCGATCAGCTTCCACCCGGGCAATCGGGGACACACCGGACAACCCGCCTCGAATGCTGTTTTGCTGATGGGCCATGAAATACTCTTGCCAAAGTGCCAGCTCTTGATCCGTAAATGTGTTTTCGACTGCTTGCGTTCGAACCATTTGAACCTGGCTGTCCAAGGGCGGAACTGCCTGGTTCAATGCAAAGCTGAAAAACCCCACCGCAGCCACCGAGGCCAACAAACGGCGCGAGCGCCCTGCCGCAAACAAGCGTTGCAACGCAGTTTGACGACCAATTTGGGTAGCTAGCACCGGCGCGACCACTGTTGGTTCACTTTCAAGACTTGCCGCAATGCGCCCTACTAAATCCGGAGAGTGAAATGCAATCATCTCGCTGGAACGAATCAAGTCGCCCACCGCGCAATAGCCTTGCCAGGTCTGGGCTTCTTCAGCCCCCATGGCCTCAAGAAGGAATTTAAGCTCAACCTCATCAAGCTCGCCATCCAACATCGCGGAAATTTGTTCGTTTCTGTTCATTTCTACACTCACCGGTTTACCAACGCTTGCTGCCTTTGGGTTCCAACAAAGGTTTGATTTTTGCTGCAATAGATTCTCTGGCGCGGAAGATTCGCGATCGAACCGTGCCAATTGGGCAATCCATTGCTGCAGCAATCTCTTCGTAACTCAGGCCATCAATCTCGCGCATGACAATTGCCGACCGCAACTCTTCAGGCAACGCCGCCATGGCCTCATTGACCGCTTCACCGATCTGCTTGGTTTGGTAGAGCGATTCCGGCGTATCAATGTTACTAAGAGCAGCATTGTCTTCAAAAGTTTCACTGTCCCCGTCATTTGATTCTTTCAGGGTAGAAGGACGACGCCCTTGGGTCACCAACAAATTCTTGGCTGTATTGATGGCAATACGGTATATCCAAGTGTAAAACGCGCTGTCACCCCGAAAATTACCGATTGCCCTGTAGGCCTTGATGAAGGTTTCCTGCACCACGTCCTCAATGTCTTCCTGATTGCGAACCATGCGCGTGAGCAAGCGGGCAACTCGCCTGTGGTATTTGTTGACCAACAAGTTGAATGCGAGTTTGTCACCAGCCTGAACACGCTGAACGATCAACAGATCATCGTCTTTATCGGAGGACATTCATCCTCCAAAAATAGCTGGAAAGTGAGGGCTTATCCGCATTTTCATGTGACTGCAGCCGACACACCAAAATACGCAACTGCCGAAAAGCCGAGGAGGAAGCAGGCACGAACAAAACCCTGGATTTCAGCAGCACCGATTGTTGTGGAAACAGGAAAATACCGAACGGCAAAACCCAAGCCCGATAAAAGGAAACCAGGCAATACTCCAAGCCATTTGATGTTGCGCGAAGTAGAAAAAACCGGGGATCAAATTTTATGTGCATGCTTGAATCGCATTCGGAGGTGAAATTGAACACAAGCTTTTCAGATTTGCGCGAGGCAGATACAACTCGGGCAGCGAATGTAAATTCATTCAACATGCTGCCCGACCGTGTGTTTGACAAGGAGCGCCCCGTTACACCCGTGCAATGGCCAAAGTACCGTTGGTACCGCCAAAGCCAAAGGAGTTAGACAAGGCCAGTTTGATGTTCATCTCACGGGCCGTGTTCGCGCAGTAATCGAGGTCACAACCCTCACCCGCTTCAATCAAATTGATGGTGGGTGGAGAAACCTGGTGGTGAACCGCCAACGCTGTAAATACTGCTTCAATACCGCCCGCAGCACCCAACAGATGACCTGTCATGCTTTTGGTTGAATTGATCACAGTTTTGTAGGCGTGATCGCCCAGTGCTCGCTTGACTGCCATGGTTTCTGCCACATCACCCAAGGGCGTCGACGTGCCGTGCGCATTCACGTAATTTACATCATCGGGATTCATGCCAGCATTGCGCAAAGCGGCTTTCATGCAACGCGCTGCACCGTCTCCATCTGCGCAAGGCGCAGTCATATGGCTAGCATCGGCACTCATGCCATAACCCACCACCTCGCCATAAATTTTTGCACCACGCTTTTTGGCATGCTCAAATTCCTCAAGTACGAGCACACCTGCGCCTTCGCCTAAAACAAACCCATCACGGTCCTTGTCCCAAGGGCGACTTGCAGCTGTGGGGTCATCATTGCGGGTAGACAAAGCGCGCATTGCAGCAAAGCCACCAATGCCCAGTGGTGACACAGTTGATTCAGCACCGCCAGCAATCATGACATCCGCGTCACCGTATTCGATAATGCGCGCAGCCTCGCCGATTGAATGTGTACCCGTTGTACAGGCGGTCACCATGGCGATATTCGGGCCTTTCAGGCCATACATAATGGACATGTGGCCGGAAATCATATTGATGATGCTGCCGGGCACAAAGAAAGGGGAAATACGGCGATACCCTTTGTTGATCAAGTCAGTGTGTGTGTCTTCAATCATCGGCAAACCACCAATGCCCGAGCCAATGCTCACACCGATTCGTTCGGAATTTTGTTCGGTCACTTCAAGACCTGAATCTTTGAATGCTTGAATACCAGCAGCCAACCCATAATGGATAAAGGTATCCATCCGAGCCGCTTCTTTTCCAGGAATGTATTCAGCCACGTCGAAGCCCTTCACTTCACCGGCAATTTTTGCCGTCAGGGCCTCGGTTTCGAACCGGGTAATGGTCGAAATGCCAGATTTGCCTTGGGTCAGGCTTGTCCAAGCCTCGCTAACAGAATTACCCACAGGGCTAATGATGCCCAAACCGGTAATAACAACACGTCTACGGCTCACAAGCCCTCCCTTTATCCAATGTTTGCTTGAACAGGCAGGGGCCGAGGAAAGCAATGCTTCCTCTGCACCCCTTCAAATTCAGCCATTAAGACTTAGAGTTTGTCTTAACGTAATCAATCGCTTGTTGAACTGTGGTGATCTTTTCAGCTTCTTCGTCAGGAATTTCTGTTTCAAATTCTTCTTCCAAAGCCATGACCAGTTCCACTGTGTCCAAGGAATCAGCGCCCAGATCATCTACGAAAGAAGATTCGTTCTTGATTTCCTCTTCTTTTACGCCGAGTTGCTCGGCCACAATCTTTTTAACGCGCTGTTCGATGTTTTCCATTACGGAGCCTCCGTGGGTTTTTAATAAAATCGAGTGAGAATAGCAAAGCGATATGACAGATCATATTCTAAATGCCTTGTTATTAGCCCATCCACATTCCACCATTCACGTGTAATGTGGTTCCAGTTACATACCCCGCCTGGTCGCTGGCCAGGTATAACACTGCCGCAGCAATATCGCCTACCTGCCCCATACGGCCCAACGGGATTTGTTGCTTCAACTGATCCACCTGTGTTTCATTCAGTGCATCAGTCATGTCAGTTTGGATAAATCCGGGCGCCACACAGTTTACCGTGATATTGCGGCTTCCAAGTTCACGCGCAAGCGCTTTTGTCATTCCGGCCACGCCAGCTTTGGCCGCGGCATAATTGGCCTGCCCAGCATTGCCACTGGTACCCACCACGGATGTGATGTTGATCATGCGACCAG
Source organism: Limnobacter sp. SAORIC-580 (assembly GCF_013004065.1). Lineage (GTDB taxonomy): Bacteria > Pseudomonadota > Gammaproteobacteria > Burkholderiales > Burkholderiaceae_B > Limnobacter > Limnobacter profundi. The sequence continues at coordinate 1,573,289 of NZ_CP053084.1, read as the reverse complement.
TACGTGCCTTCATCATGGGTTTCATGGCCAGCTTGGACAACTTGAACACGGCAGTCAGGTTCGTGGCGATCACTGCATCCCAATCTTCGTCTTTCATACGCATGGACAACTGGTCACGGGTAATCCCGGCATTATTGACCAAAATTGTCATTGGCCCTAATTCTTCAGCAATTTTTGAAAACAGGGGTTCAAGACCTTCCGTGTCGGTCACATTAAGTACCGCTCCGAAGCCTTTGATGCCAGCTGCTTTCAAACCTTCCGAGATGTCGGCTGCACCAGCTTCCGATGTGGCCGTGCCAACTACAGCGGCGCCTGCTTTGCCCAAGGTAATGGCAATTTCCCGGCCTATACCGCGACTTGCACCTGTCACCAAAGCCACTTTTCCGGTCAAATCAAACATGGTCATTCGGTTAATCCCTTTATTCGGCGACAAGCGCCGCTTGAATGCTGTCCGGATCAAAAATATTGACCACAGGCACATCGCTGATTCGCTTCACCAATCCTGCCAAAACCTTCCCGGGGCCACACTCCACAAACAACATTGTGCCCGCAGCAGTCATGGCTTGAATGGTTTCAACCCAACGAACAGGGCCATAGGCCTGGCGCACCAGCGCATCGCGAATTCTCGCGGGATCGGATTCTACAGCGACATCAATGTTGTTGTACACAGGCACTGCCGGAGAATTGAAATTTGTGCTGGCCAAAGCAGCCGCCAATTTTACAGAGGCGGGCTTCATCAGGCTGGAATGAAATGGCGCAGAGACGGGCAACTCAAGGGCACGCTTGGCACCCAGTGCCTTGGCAGCCTCGCAAGCTGCTTTCACGCCTTGGGCACTGCCTGCGATGACCACCTGGCTGGGTGCATTGAAATTCACAGCTTCAGCCACTTCACCATTCGCGCAAGCCTGTTGACAAGCCTGCTTTACTTGCTCATCAGTCAAACCCAAAATGGCGGCCATGCCGCCTTGCCCCACAGGAACGGCCTCTTGCATGGCCTGAGCCCGGATACGAACAAGGCCCAAGCCTTCTGAAAGACTGAAAACACCGGCCGCAACCAGCGCTGCATATTCACCCAAGGAGTGTCCCGCAACCAAACTGGGCATGGCACCACCCGCAGCAAGCCAAGCGCGCAAAACCAGCACATCGGCCATCAACATGGCTGGCTGTGTATTGGTGGTCAAGTTGAGCGACTCGGCAGGCCCTTGCTCGATTAACGCGGCAAGATTTTGCCCCAAAGCCTGCTCTGCCTCGAGCGCTGCCGTGGTGTAAAGGCTTGCTGTGGCATTGTTGGTTTTGAAGGCGTTCAGCATGCCTACCGATTGCGAACCCTGCCCTGGAAACAGGAAGGCGATTTTCTTTGTCATTTTCGAGGAATTCATCTAATTTGCAATTTGCGCTATTTTACATGCGAACGAGCACGCTGCCCCATGTAAAACCGCCCCCGACACCCTGTAAGAGCACGTTATCGCCTTTTTTAATCTGTTTTTGCTCGATTGCATGGTTCAAAGCCAGTGGAACAGAGGCTGCAGACGTGTTGCCGTGCATACCGACAGTGATCACAACCCTTTCTTCAGGAAGCTTCAGTTTTTTCGCAACGGAATGCAAAATTCGCACATTGGCTTGGTGTGGCACCAGGAAATCGAGGTCTTCGAGCCTGAAGTCAAGGCTTTCAAACAACTCCAGTGCATTGCTTCCCAACACGGATACAGCCTGGCGAAACACCGCTTGGCCATCCATGCGCAAAAAGGGATCACCAACAATCTTCCCGCCATCAATGCGGCCAGTGGTATTCAAAATACAGCCCAGGGTGCCGTCGGAGTGCAACTTACAGCCCAAAATACCTGGCTCGGCACTGGCTTGGATGAATACCGCACCTGCGCCATCGCCAAACAGCACGCAGGTCGTGCGGTCGTTCCAGTCCATCAGGCGGCTAAACACCTCAGAACCAATGACCAGCGCATTACCTACCTGCCCGGAACGGATCATGGAATCAGCAACAGTCAACGCATACACGAAGCCACTGCACACGGCCTGAATATCGAAAGCCATGGCTTTTTTGGCACCGATTTCAGCTTGAACTGCGCAGGCAGTTGATGGAAAAACCTGATCAGGGGTTGAGGTAGCCAACACAATCAAGTCCACTTGATCGGGCAGAACGCCTGCGGCATTCAGGGCCTGCAAGGCGGCCCTGCTGGCCATTTGACAGTTGGTTTCATCGGCTTCGCAAAGGTATCTTTGCTTGATCCCGGTGCGCGTTTCGATCCATTCTGCGCTGGTTTCCACGCCCCTTGAGGCAAGAAACTCAGTCAGCTCCTGGTTTGAAACCGCACGCCTTGGCAGGCTTGCGCCGGTGCCAAGGATTGCACTGTATTGAGACATTAAATCACTTGGTCTGGTTTTGCCTCGACTGGTGCAGCTGCTGCCTCTGGAGTGCTGTTGGACGCTGGGGCGGCCAATGGCACATAGTGCGACATGGTGAGTCTGATGCTGTCCAGCAAATTGCCGTTGGCTGCATCGTAAGCTCGCTTGATCGCATAGAAGAAGGCATAGGCATCTGCCGAGCCGTGGCTTTTGATCACAATCCCTTTCAGCCCAAGCAATGCAGCTCCGTTGTAGCGGCGGTGGTCCACCCTTTTTTTGAATCGAAGCAACACTGGCGCTGCAAATACCGCAGCAACTTTGGGCCACAGGCCTCTCTTGAACTCTGTCTTTATTATATCGCCCAGCATTTGTGCCAGACCCTCAGACGTTTTCAGGGCCACATTGCCCACAAAACCGTCGCACACCACTACGTCGGTGGTGCCTTTGTAAATGTCGTTTCCTTCTACGTTGCCGTAGAAGTTCAATTCGCTGGCGCGCAACAATTCCGAGGCCTTTTTGACCACATCATTGCCCTTGATCACTTCCTCACCAATATTCAGCAAACCCACTGTGGGCTTTTCAATTCCCTCAGTGCCTTTCACGAAGGCCGAGCCCATGACAGCGAATTGAAACAAATGGGCCGGTTCGCAATCCACGTTGGCTCCCAGATCGAGCATCAGCGTGCCTTTGCCTTTCATATTGGGCAAGGCAGATGCAATTGCGGGCCGATCAATGCTATCCAGGGTTTTGAGCACAAAACGGGAAATGGCCATCAGCGCGCCAGTGTTACCTGCACTGACGAATGCGGACGCCAACCCGTCTTTTACCAGGTTGGCACACACTCGAATGGATGAGTCTTTTTTATTGCGCAAGGCTTGCGCTGGCGGCTCGTCCATTTCAACCACTTCACTGGCGTGACGAATGGTGATTTGGGGATGCTCCAACGCTTTTTTCTTGGCCAAAGCTGCTTCAATTTCAGCCTGCTTTCCGACGAGCACTAGCTGAACATCGGGGTGCTGCTTGAGAAAGCGCAAACAGGCCGGGATGGTGACCGATAAACCGTGGTCTCCACCCATGCAATCAATCGCTATGCGAACCATCCGTTCTTAGACCTTTTGGTTTTCATGGCAACATGACTGCAGTTGCCTTTTTGATTTGTAAATAATTACTCGTCGGCTTTGGTTTTTACTACTTTCTTGCCACGGTACATGCCGTTGGGGCTGATGTGGTGACGCAGGTGTGTTTCACCGGAAGAAGAATCAGCGGACAAGGTTGGCGCTGTCAGGTTCTGGTGTGAGCGGTGCATGCCACGCTTCGAAGGTGATTTTTTGTTCTGTTGAACGGCCATTTTAAAGCTCCATGTATAAAGGTGTTACTTCTTGCTTTTCTTGAGCAAATCGCTCAGGTTGGCAAAAGGACGCTGTACTTCCTGTGTTGGGCCATCAGCAGTGTCATCCTGATGGTCGTCAGTATCTTCGATATCGGCACCCTCTTCTCGCCAGCTTCGCCCGGCTTCTTCAGCGCAGGCATCATGCTTGGGGAACATAGGGCATGCCAACAAAATTTCGTCTTCCAGCCAATCTCGCAAGTTTATCGCACCCGGGCATGCAACAACGTCGGTGTCTTCATCTAGTGTGTCTTCATCGTAGCCATCAGCTTGAGCTTCGGAAGTCATTAAAATCAAATGACGATCAAAGTCGATGGCGTGCTGCACACCTGAATCACACACTACACAAGAAAGCTCTGCGGTAAACCGGCCTTTGAACCGGATAACGCTTTCAGACTTGGCGTTGATTCGCCCGGACACTTCCCAACTTTCGACATGACTGGCCAGAATGTTCTCATCGCTCGCCAATCTTGGGAAATCAAACTTTACATCTTCACTGCGGATGCTTTCACCCAAGCGAGAAAACGACCACGCGTCGAATTCATCAAACTGTTTTAATGGGCCTTTTTGGCGCATGCCGATAAGAAAAGCAGGAAACGCGCGATAATACTCTGCCTAACGTAATCTGTCAAAGCCAGCGCGCTATTCAAATGACCCGTTCACTGTATCTAGCTTCCAGTTCCAAGTACCGCCGCGAGTTGCTGACCCGCCTGCAAATCAACTTCAGGTGCGAATCGCCGCAAATTGACGAATCACCTGAACCAGATGAAACCCCGCTGGACACCTGCAAGCGCCTGGCCCGGGAAAAAGCCATGGCAGTTGCCGCCGAACACCCCGCCGCCATTGTCATTGGATCAGACCAGGTGGCAGACGTGGATGGCGTGGCGATTAGCAAGCCAGGCACCCATGACAGGGCTCGGGCACAGTTACGCAGCATGAGTGGAAAAACAATTGTGTTTCACACCGCGGTTTGCATTTGTTGCCATGAAACTTCGCAAACGGTGGAATTTACGGTACCCACTTCCGTTGAGTTTCGGGAGTTGAACGCCGCGGAAATTGAACGCTATTTAATTGCAGAAGAGCCTTACGACTGCGCAGGCTCGGCGAAAAGTGAGGGATTGGGCATTTCGCTGCTCAAAAGGATTGAATCGAGCGACCCAACTGCCCTGATAGGACTACCTCTGATCGAAGTGGCAAACGCACTTCGACAATTCGAACTCATCTTGCCCTGACATGCTTTATTTGGTTCCAAGCCCACTCAGCCAGAAAACCCCAAAACAGCCTGTGCTGGAGGCCGACCTGCCCCTGGTGCGACAATGCAACACCTGGCTGGTGGAGAACGCAAAACCTGCCAGGGCTGCACTGGGGCAATTCAACATGCCAGTGGCCATTCGGGATCTTCAAATATTTGAAATTGCGCAACTGACCCCACAGCAACGCCAGGATATTGTTCAGCGCTGCAAGGCGGGAGAACCCATCGCAGTGATGAGTGACGCTGGCTGCCCCGGCGTGGCCGACCCTGGTGCAGAAATTGTGGCATTGGCACATCGGCTGCAATGCCCTGTTCACCCTTTGGTTGGACCAAGCTCTATTTTATTGGCCTTGATGGGCAGTGGCTTGAATGGTCAGAATTTCCGCTTTTACGGTTACCCTCCCTTAGATCCTGCGCAGCGCGATGCGTGGATCAAGCAAACTGAGCGGGAGTCAAAGGTTCAGCAATGCACTCAAATCGTGATCGAAACGCCTTTCAGGAACGAGAAACTGATTGAAGCACTTTTGAAACAGCTTTCAGACTCCACATTGCTGTGCATAGGGTGGGATTTGACAGGCGACGAGCAGCAAATTCACACCAAAACTGTGGAGCAATGGAAGAAACGGATGCCAACTCCAGGCAAGTTACCTTGCCTGTTTTTGTGGCTATCGGCCTGACCTACTGAGCAATCAGGTTATTGAAAACCAGGGGTTTGGCGAGCACCGAACTCTGGAAACACACTGCGAACACCCTGCCCGAACACCACACCGACACGCTCGGCGAAACGCTCCGCAAATGAATCCTGCTCGGTGTAGTCCAAAATATCTTCAGCCTTCAACACGTCACGCGCAACAGTGTCAATTGAACCCAGCTCGTCGGCCAAGCCCAACTCGACACTCTTGGCGCCGGTCCAGACCAAACCACTGAACAATTCGGGGTTTTGGACCAGTTTTTCGCCTCGCCCTTGTTTCACGACCTGAATAAACTGCTGGTGAATTTCCTCTGCCATTTGTTTGGCAAATTCAGTTTGATAAGGGTCTGCTTCACTGAAGGGATCGAGAAAGCCCTTGTTTTCACCCGCGGTGATCAAGCGGCGTTCGACGCCCAGTTTCTCCATAGTGCCCGTGAAGCCGAAACCATTCATGACCACGCCGATAGAACCAACCAAACTGGCCTTGTCGACATAAATTTTATCGGCAGCCGCGGCGACGTAATACCCACCCGAGGCGCACACCTCCTCTACCACTGCATAGAAGGGCTTTTGGGGATACTTTGCTCGAAGGCGCTTGATCTCATCGTTGATCAAACCTGCCTGAACAGGACTGCCACCAGGGCTATTGATGCGAAGAATGACACCAACGGAGCCTTCACTTTCAAATGCAGTGCGAAGGCTGGAATTGATTCTGTCAGCACTGGCCAGGCTATCGCTGGCAATGACCCCATCAAGGTCGACCAAAGCCGTGTGACGACTGACCTCGAGGCTGGGGGTAGTTGTGAGCCCCAAAACAGAAGCAATCAAAATGCCCACATACACCAAACCAATCAGCTTGAAAAAAATACCCCAACGGCGCTTTCTGCGTTGCTCAACCAGTGCCTCAGAGGCAAGTTTCTCGAGAAGCTTGCGTTCCCATTGATTGTTTTCTTCACTCATCTTTAGTCCTCAATACCATCGGAAGGCACTGTAATTAGTTCGGTCGGGGTCCAGTACACTGCACCGTCCTTTTCCTCGATATTCAATCGCACCAACGGGTTACCATCGCATGGGCCGCCCAGGCAGCTGCCATCGGTGGCATCATAACTGGCCCCGTGCGTGGCACAGACTACAATTCGACCCGAATCATCAAGAAACTCTCCATAGTTCCAGTCAAGCTCAACGGGCACATGGGAGCATCGATTCAAAAAACACCTGACTTCGTTATCAACCCGCACGATGAATGCGGTGGTTTCCTCGCTGTTGTACAGCACCCTGAAGCGGTAACCTGTGCCACCCTCTTCAAGATCACCGGATTGGCATACCTGAATTTGCTGCATAGTCATGACTGGGCTGAAATAGTTTGAATTAGCCACGGGGCCAATTCATTGATTGAACGAAAAGACTGCAAGTGGGGCACCTGGTTCAAGAGTTTGGGCGGATGCGCGCCAGTTTGAACAGAAAGTGCATGCACACCAGCCGCATTAGCCATGTTCAAGTCATGTGTGGTGTCACCAATCATCACGACATGCGCAGCATCAATACCAAACTCTTCCATCAATTCCAGAATCATCTGGGGATGCGGCTTGCTGTGGCATTCATCAGCACAACGCGAGCCCATGAAGTAACGGGCTGTGTCGGAGTTCGCCATGGCACGGTTCAGGCCTTGCCTGCTTTTACCAGTGGCCACTGTGCAAATAACGCCCATCGCATTCAATTGCTTCAAAAGGGGTATTGCGCCACTGAACAGCTCCAATTCGTGATCTTTACTGAGGTAATGCTTGCGGTAACTTTCAATCAACAGGGCAATTTGAGCCTCGCTGGCTCCGGGGGCTGCGTGGCGCAAGGCGTCGCTCAAGCCCAACCCAATAACATAGGAGGCAATTTCTTCACCAGGGTCGGGCAACCCGGCATCGAGGCATGCATGCTGAATGGCGCGTGTAATAGCACCGGTTGAGTCGAGTATGGTGCCATCCCAGTCAAACACCACCATTTTGTAGGTCATCTGCTTTGTACTGCCTGTAACGATTTTAAAAAACTGTCCAATTCGGGGGCCAATGGCGCCTCCAATACTATAGTTTCATTTGTGGCTGGATGAACCAGATGCAGGCGTGCTGCGTGCAAAAACATGCGTTTCAAGCCCTGCCTGGCAAGCTGCTTGTTCATTTCAAAATTGCCATAGCGATCATCGCCAGCAATTGGAAATTTGTTGGCACTGGTATGCACTCTAATTTGGTGAGTTCGACCTGTCAGAATTTGAGCTTGAATTAAAGTAAATATTGAATAAGATGATTTATAGGTTTGAATTATTTGAAACTTTGTACAGGCTTTGTCACCAGCTTCATCAACAAAAACCCTCGCCTCTTTTTCGCCAGCCTGTGTTTTCAACAACGGAAGATCAACTTGCCTAAGTGTTTCTGGCCAAGAACCCAACACCAAGGTTTTATAGTACTTTTTCCAGGACCTGGCCCTAAGTTGCTCTTGTAACTTTCGGAGAGCACTGCGCTTTTTGGAAATAATCAAGATTCCGGAGGTTTCACGGTCAATGCGGTGAACAAGCTCCAAATCTTGATGGGTTTCAGCCCTAAGTGCTCGAATACATTCAATTAATCCGAAGCTTGAACCCGACCCACCATGAACTGCCATGCCAGAAGGCTTGTTGACCACCAGCAAATGTTCGTCTTCAAACAACACGGGGATTTCAGCGGCTGCTTTTAAAAGTTGCGTTTTATTTACAGCACTACTTGACGAAAGAGATTCAAGTGTTTGTTTTTCAACAACTTGAACAGGAGGAATACGTACCACATCACCAAGGCATAGCTTGGTTTTTGCTTCGGCACGCTTTTTATTGATTCGAACCTCTCCGGACCTGATAATTCGGAATACATGGCTTTTGGGCACGCCTTTACATACGCTGCACAAAAAGTTGTCCAATCGCTGGTCTTGATGTTTTTCGTCAATTTCGAGCAAAACAGCCCTGTCGGGATTGGGTTTTTCCTGTGTTTTCAATTCTTTGTTTTACCAATTGGGCAGGTTCAGCATATAATCCGATTATCGCTTGGGAAGCGTCCGAAATCACTTCTGGATACGCCCCACCGCGATTTTATTTAGTGGGTGTGCCGCCTACCCTGGATGGTGGCAATGATGGCTGAAAAAGAGGCGCGCGGCTGAATGCCCGCCTTAAGCTGGAAACAAAGAATTTTACGCACCAGCGCGCACAAGAAGCGCTGGGTACTAACAAAAACGACGCAGGCCCACCTTACGCAGGTGAAATTTGAACCAATATTTATTATTAAATATCAATGCCTTAGTATAATCGCCGCTCTTGGTTAAAGCCGAGCGGCGCTTTGTTGTATTCGTTTTTGTATCTCTTTGTTCCTTCCGCTTTTTCAGCATCTCTTTTCGCACTACGGTGCCATTGGAGTGTGCATGAAGCGCATGTTATTTAACGCAACTCATTCAGAAGAGTTGCGGGTCGCAATTGTCGACGGCCAGAAACTTATCGACATTGACATTGAAACAGCGGGCCGTGAACAACGGAAAAGCAATATTTACAAGGGTGTTATTACCCGCGTAGAACCCAGTCTTGAAGCCTGTTTCGTCAACTACGGCGAAGACCGACACGGTTTTTTGCCGTTCAAGGAAATTTCCCGACAATATTTCAAAGAAGGCGTTGAAGCGGGTAAGGCCCGCATTCAAGACGTCGTCAAAGAGGGCCAAGAACTGTTTGTTCAGGTCGAAAAAGAAGAACGTGGTAACAAGGGCGCTGCCCTGACCACCTTCATTTCGCTGGCTGGCCGTTATTTGGTGCTGATGCCCAATAACCCGCGTGGTGGTGGCGTTTCACGCCGCATTGAAGGCGAAGAACGCCAGGAATTGCGCGAAGCACTCGACAAGCTTGAGTACCCCAAGGGAATGAGCATTATTGCCCGTACAGCGGGTATTGGGCGTTCAGTTGAGGAACTGCAATGGGACCTGAACTACCTGTTGCAACTGTGGACTGCGATCGACGGCGCCGGCAAGTCTGCCAATGGCGCATTCCTGATTTACCAAGAAAGCAGCCTTGTTATTCGCGCCATTCGCGATTATTTCAGCCCGGATATCGGTGAAGTACTCATTGATACCGATGAAATTTACGACCAAGCCAAGCAATTCATGCAGCATGTGATGCCTGACATGATGAATTTGGTGAAGCGCTACCGCGATGACATTCCCTTGTTTAGTCGCTTCCAGATTGAACATCAAATTGAAACCGCCTACAGCCGCATGGTTCCACTGCCCTCGGGCGGCGCGATTGTAATCGACCACACTGAAGCCTTGGTGTCGATCGACGTAAACTCGGCCCGCTCTACACGCGGCACCGACATTGAAGACACCGCCTTGCGCACTAACCTGGAAGCCGCTGAAGAAGTGGCCCGTCAGTTACGCTTGCGCGACCTGGGTGGCCTGATCGTGATCGATTTTATCGACATGGAAAAAGCCAGCAACCAGAAGGAAGTGGAAAACCGGGTTAAAGACAGTCTGCATTTTGACCGTGCGCGCGTACAAATGGGCAAAATCAGCCGTTTTGGCCTGATGGAACTAAGCCGTCAACGCATCCGCCCTGCCCTGAATGAAGGCTCGCACACCACTTGCCCTCGCTGCAATGGCACCGGCGTAATTCGCGACACCGAAAGCACCGCCTTGCATGTGCTTCGTATTCTGCAAGAAGAAGCCATGAAAGAAGGCACAGCCAGCGTTCATGTGCAGGTTCCGGTCGATGTGGCTACATTTCTGCTGAACGAAAAACGCTCAGAAATTTACAAACTGGAAGCGCGCTTGAAGGTGAATGTGCTGCTGATTCCAAACAAACATTTGGAAACACCCCACTATGAAATTACTCGCCTGCGCCATGACGATGAACGTCTGGAAGACCCGCGCCAAAGTTTTGAGTTGGCCACGTCCAAAGATGAGCAAAGCTACTACGACAAGAAAACCGAAGGCGAAGCTGTAAAACGTCAGGAAGCGGTGATCAAGGGTGTAATTCCAACCCAGCCCGCACCGCCCCACCAGGAACGCAAGCCCAAAACTGAATTGGCAGTTGCGGCTGCTGCACCGGCAGGCCCTTCGTTGATTCAGCGAATTATTGGCTGGTTCAAACGAGATACCACGGCGGAAGCGCCAGCGGCGGTGATCGAGCAGAAAACCAACGACCGTGGAGGCCGCGGGCAAAACCGCTCACAAGGTGACCGCAATGACCAACGCAATGGTCGTGGTGGAAGAAATCGCCGACGCGGCGGCCGTGGTCGTGAAGATGAGGCAACAAGCACATCAAGCGGCGACGAGGTGAAGGCCGCTGATGCCCAGCAAACACGTTCTGGTCAACAGAATCGTGGTGGCCGAGGCAAACCACGCGATGAACGCGCAGCAGGCGCCGAGGTCTTGGAAGTGAAACCTTTGGCAGCCGTAGAGGCTGTAGCTGGGGATTCGGCTGAGTCCTCTGCCGAACAAAGCGAGCGCACTGGTGGTCGCCGCCGCCGTCGTCGTGGTCGCGGAGGCCGCGGTGCAGGTGAAGGTGAAACCGGCACAGCCGTGGATCAGGCTGCGATGCAATCGGAAGACGCATTCCAGGCTGCAGACGCAGCAGAAGACGAAGAACTGGCCAACAAGATTGCTGAAACCATGTCGTACGGAAGCGATGAAGAGGCAGGTGGCGATGAGCCACGTCGCCGTCGTCGTCGCCGTGGTCGTGGTGGCAATCGTGATGGTGCGCGTGAAAACGCAGGATCGGAATTGAACGCTTCAGAGTCTTCAGAGGAAACCCCGGAGCACACCATTGCAGCAACAGGTATGAATGTTTCTGAGATGGGACTGCCAGCCGAGCCAACACAAATGGGCTCGACTGAAAACAACCCGGATGAATCCAATGCGCGCGCGCCTGAAATTCAGGCTGTGCAATCGGTGATTGCAGCGGTGGCTCAACCCAAAGAGCTCGAACTTACACAAACTGAAACCAAAGTCGCCCATGAAGCTACCAATGAAGCGACAAGTGAGCCGACAACCGAGCAGGCCGCGGCTGCGATCGCAGTTGATGCGTTTGTAGACCAAACTCCTGCAGATCCAACACCGTTTGTGCCGGTAGCGGTTGAAACAGTTGTTGAATCCAAGGTTCAGGAAGCGCCGGTTGCCGCGACTTTCGCAACTCCGGTACCCAAGCTGAACAAGGAAGGCCTTGAGCAAATGCTGAGCAGTGCTGGCATGCTGTGGGTTGAAACTGACCATGAAAAATGGTCTGTGGTTCAAGCCAACCTGGCGTCCACACCAAAACCCGCACGTGTTCCGCGCGCGCGCAAGCCGGTTGTTCAAATTGCAAGCGAGAACCTGGTACTGGTTGAAACCAAGCCAGAATTCAGGTCAGGTTCGAACTAAAGCAATATCGTCTCAGCCAGATCCCTGTGCTGAAACAAAAAAGCCCGGTGACAAGCCAGTCACCGGGCTTTTCTTATTCAAATTGAGTTCAGCACATTCCACCCGCATAACAACGCAATGGGGGCTCTTCTGTGCTTTTGGGCTGCAAAGCCACCGACTGTGCAAATGTGCTCATCATCTTGGTCGCAAAGTTAATAGGGAATGACAAGGGGTCAACGCCAGGCATGAAGGGTGTCAAACACAATGCTGGAACCTGCGCTTTCAGACGCTCAAGACTGGCTACACCAGGATGCGAAAGTGCGTCACTCACAATTGCGTACCCGACCGCATCGGAAGAACCCACCAGAAAATGATCTGCCGTGTTGGTTAGACACACGTCTTGGGTTGCAATATTGACTTTGTTTCCCTCACCTGTACGCAGGCTTGACACGCCATTTTCCTCATCGAAATTCGGAATGGCGACGTCGTCGGTTCGGGTGTAGACCTGCGTGTAATCGATACCTGGCAAAGTTTCGCCTCCAGCATTTAAAGCATCAAGCCACTTGGCTGCAACAGCAATTTGGGTGAATGAAGTAATACAACCGATCACTGGCGTCGCACACAACAAGCTGGTCTCAATCAAACCGTGGTTTGCAGCAGCAATGCCAATCATGTCTTCAACCATGTCACGGGTGTCCGGGAAAAATTTCAAAGACCAACGGGGCATTACGCCGCCCTGACTGAAACCAACAATTGCAATTTTGGTGTTGGTGGTACGAAACATCTTGCGAATTGCGTGCGTGATGTATTCCGACGATGCTTGAAGCTCGCCAGTATTGCTGTTGGGTAAGTCAACGGCACACCAAGGAATGCCTGCTTCATCAAAAGCGGGAATGTAATTCCAACTGAAGTTGCTTTCAACTGTTTGGGTCGCGCCCGGAACCAGCAAAACAGCGCGTCCGGAATCGCTGCCAAAGCCCTCACTGCACTGCATGGCTGCATCAAGTTCTTGCTCGGAAATTAACAAAGGTGGCGAAGGGCTATCAGCTGGGACAAAGCCACTGGAAGCGATTCGGGAGGACTCCGAATTGGTGGAATTGTCTGACCCACACGCAGACAATACTAGAAAAGAGGAAATTACAAACAGCTTGAATGGTTTCATTGCAAATCCTTGTTCAGATTCTTTCTGCCGGGCTAAAAAATCCGGGATAGGATAAAAAAGGGCGGAAAGCCAAATTTCTTTAAGGTGGGTCGAGAGCCCTGCTCCTCAAGTCTGAAACCGCAAGTTGCGTACCAGGTGAATGCAATTTAATTCACATTATTTTGCAATCACAATCTGACAATGCTTTCAAGGAAGTTTTTGAATGTTGATAGCAGTAAAAATACATCATTTGCTAATGTGGTTTTACTGATTAATTCCGGATAAATTAACGCACTATTTGATAGCGTGATTATATTTAGTGCGCACGCTGTTTGTGCGTTGCACCATTCATTGCTGATCAATGCACCAAATACATAAAAAAAGCCCACTCATTTCTGAGCAGGCTTTTCCCTATTTGCCAGTGGCGCCTAGGTGAATAAACGGCGTTTGAAACTACTGCGCCATCACCTGAGAACCCATGGCTGTTGCACCCTCCTTGGAGCGCACTGGCGAAATTTTGCCAGACTTGATGTCCTCGTACCAGGCATCGTGGTGAGCCTTCGCCCATGTTTCATCCACATAACCGTCACGCATCGCCTCGAGTGCACCTTCCATACCAATTGAGCCGATGTAGATGTGACCCATGGACATAATGATGAACAACAGCGCAGCGCTGGCATGGATCACATGCGACTGCTGCATCAGCAAGCGGTCTTGGTCAAAGTTCGGGAAATCGAGAATAAGGCCAGTTGCAGACACCACAATGCCAAGCACCGTAACGCCGCCCCAGAACCAGATTTTCTCGCCCATATTGAAGCGACCCGCCGGGGCGTGCCCGAACAAACCACCACCTTTTTTGAGCCACTCGATGTCGTTTTTCTCTGGCAGATTGTCTTTCACATACATGATGAAAAACACAATGATGCTGACAGCAAACAACGGACCCACGAAGTTGTGAATCACAATACTGATCGATGCAAGCCACGAGTTGAGCGTTAAGCCCATCCACGGTGCCAGCACATGTTTGCCAAACATCAACAACAAACCGGTAAGCGCCAGTGCCACAAAACTAAATGCCATGGTCCAGTGGGCCACACGCTCTGCCGAGGTAAAACGCTCGATCAACTTGCCGGTACGTGGTTCGGGCAACTTTACAGGGCCTTTCACCAGATGAGCGCCCACAATCAACAGGAAAATTACTGCGACAGCCCAGCCACCGTAGTAGGAAATCCAGTCATTGCGCATTTGGCGCCATGTTTCACCGCTTTTGTTGATCAATACGCCAGTTTCACGGCCTTTGGTCACGGTGGTGAATGATTCACCAGACGCAACGCCTTCCCAAACTGGCGAATTATTGAGGGGTTGCGTTTGTTGCTTTTGAACTTGTGCTTGTGAGCGTTCAGAAGCATCTTGCGCCATAGCCCCCACCGACCACAGAGAGCACACGGCAAAAACCATGGCCATGAACAAAGCCACAAGGGCGTTGTTCAAGCCTGGCTTTGTAGCGGCCCGAATGGTTGAATGTGTCATGATTGACTCTCCTTATTGGGCCTTTGCCGAATCGCCAGTACGAACATACTCGTTCTGGGCTTTGGCTCGGACGTTCAGGGTTTCTTGCCAGCTTTCCTTGTCACCTGCCTTGAAACCGCCGGCAGTGTACTGACCGCCGCCCGTTTCAAATGCTGGTGTATCGGCTTTGCCTGCATAGCCCTTGCCATTGTTGGCGTCTTCCAGGGGTGAGCAGCCAGTGACCAGAATAAGGCCCGCGAAGGCCCCGGAAAGAATCAACTTGCCGCGAAGCGCCATATTACGCGCCCTCCTTGGCAGGTTGACCATAAGCAGAGCTCCAGCCCCACACTTCAGCACCCTTGCCGCGAACAACCACACGATTGCGGAAGATGTCGGAGACTACGTCGCCGTCACCCGCCAACAATGCCTTGGTTGAACACATTTCGGCGCACAGTGGCAGCTTGCCTTCGGCCAAACGGTTGCGACCATACTTCTCGAACTCGGCTTCGGACGCATCCTCTTCTGGACCACCGGCACAGAATGTGCACTTGTCCATCTTGCCGCGCTGACCAAACGCACCTTCCTGAGGGAATTGTGGTGCGCCGAACGGGCAGGCGTAGAAGCAGTAACCGCAGCCGATGCACAGGTCTTTGTCGTGCAACACAACACCTTCGTCGGTTTTGTAGAAGCAGTTTACGGGACAAACGGCCTGGCAAGGCGCGTCTGAACAGTGCATACAAGCCACGGAAATTGAACGTTCTCCGGGTTCGCCGTCGTTGATGGTTACCACGCGGCGGCGGTTAATGCCCCACTCTACCTCGTGCTCGTTTTTACATGCGGTGACGCAGCCATTGCACTCAATGCAACGCTCGGCATCACACAGAAACTTCATACGTGCCATTTTCTTATCTCCTTTGCATTAGTGCTTAAACCAGCTTTTCGATCTGGCAAACGGTGGTCTTCGTTTCCTGCATCATGGTCACCACGTCATAACCGTAGGTTGTGGCCGTGTTCACGGATTCACCGCGAACAATTGGCGCTGAACCTTCTGGGTAACTGCTGATCATGTCCTTGCCTTCCCAATGTCCAGAGAAGTGGAATGGCAGGAAGACCGTATCGGGTCCCACTCGGCGTGTAACCTGGGCCTGAACCTCGATTTTCGCGCCTGTTGGGGTTGTTACACGCACGGTGTCGCCGTGCTTGATACCACGGTCGTTCGCTGCTGCCGGGTTAATTTCAACAAACATGGTCTGTTGAAGCTCAGCCAGCCATGGGTTGGAACGTGTTTCTTCACCACCACCTTCGTATTCCACCAAACGGCCCGAAGTCATGATCAACGGGAAAGACTTGCCAATGTCGGCATTCTTTTCCTGAACAGACTTGTACAGGGTCGGCAAGCGCCAGAAAGCGGCCTTGTCGTCGTGTGTCGGGTACTTGGCCACCAAATCGGGCTTGGTCGAGTACAGCGGCTCACGGTGCTTTGGCACTGGGTCCGGGAAGTTCCACACCACGGCGCGCGCCTTGGCATTACCGAACGGATGGCAACCGTGCTTCATAACCACGCGCTGGATACCGCCGGAAAGGTCGGTCTTCCAGTTCTTGCCCTCTGCTTCGGCTTTTTCTGCCTCGGTCAGGTCGTCCCACCAGCCCAACTGTTTGACCATGTCGGCTGTGAATTCTGGGTAACCGGTTGTGATTTCAGCACCCAATGAATGGGAGCCGTCTTCGGCCAACAGATTAACACCGTCTTTTTCCACACCGAAGTTGGCGCGGAAGTTACCACCACCGTCCATCACGTGCTTGTCAGTCTGGTACAGGTTTGGTGAACCTGGGTGCTTGGCTTCTGGAGTGCCGTAACATGGCCATGGCAAGCCAAAGTATTCGCCGTCACAGGGGCCACCTTCGGCTTTCAATGTGCGCACGTTGAAGGTGTGCATGTTTTTCATGTGCAGCTTCAAACGCTCTGGGCTTTGGCCGGTGTAGCCAATGGTCCAGGTGCCTTTGTTGATTTCGCGCAAGATGGACTCAATTTCTGGTTCCATCATGCCGCCCTTGCCTTTCACCATGGTGAGATTCTTGGTGAGCTCTTTTTCGAAACCAAGCTTTTCGGCCAGTTGATACATGATCATGTGGTCATTGCGGCTATCAAACAAAGGCTCAATTACCTTCTCACGCCACTGAATGGAGCGGTTGGACGCAGTAATGGAACCTGAAGATTCGAACTGCGTTGTTGCTGGCAACAAGTACACTTCGCGGTTGGGGTTCAAACCTGCAGGGTCGCCAGGCATGGCGGCCATGGCTGCAGCGGCTGTTGGGTAGGGATCCACAATCACCAACAGGTCTAGTTTGTCCATGGCTTTTTTCATGTCCAAACCACGGGTTTGCGAGTTAGGTGCATGGCCCCAGAAGAACAAACCACGCAGGTTACCCGCTTTCTGGTCGATCAGTTCAGGGTTCTCAAGCACACCATCCACCCAGCGGGACACAGTCATGCCGCCCTTGGTGATCATGCCTTCTGCGTAGCGGCTCTGTACGTATTCGTAATCCAGACCCCACACGCGGCACCAGTGTTTCCATGAACCTTCGGCAACACCGTAGTAACCAGGCAATGAATCTGGATTCGGACCAACGTCTGTCGCACCCTGTACGTTACAGTGACCGCGGAAGATGTTTGCGCCACCACCGGAAATACCGATGTTGCCCAGTGCCAGTTGCAAGATACATGACGCACGAACCATGGCATTACCAATCGTGTGCTGGGTTTGACCCATACACCAAACGATTGTCGACGGCTTGGATTTGGCCATCATTTCAGCCACTTTGTACATCTGGGCTTCACCAACGCCACAGGCCTCTTCAACCTTGTCAGGTGTCCAGTTGGCCATCACATCGGCTTTGATCTGGTCCATGCCGTACACACGGTCATTGATGTACTTTTTGTCTTCCCAGCCGTTCTTGAAAATGTGGTGCAACAAACCAAACAGGAATGGAATGTCTGAACCTGAACGAATGCGAACGTATTCATCAGCACGCGCAGCGGTGCGGGTGAAACGTGGATCAACCACAATCATCTTCGCGCCAGTTTCTTTGGCATGCAGCATGTGCATCATGGAAACCGGGTGGGCTTCCGCAGCGTTTGAACCAATATACAACGCGCACTTGGTGTTCTGCATGTCGTTGTAGGAGTTGGTCATTGCACCATAGCCCCAGGTGTTCGCCACACCGGCCACCGTGGTGGAGTGGCAAATACGCGCCTGGTGGTCGCAGTTGTTGGTGCCCCATAGAGAAACCCATTTGCGCAGCAGGTAGGCCTGTTCGTTGCTGTGCTTGGAAGAACCAATGAAGAACAGAGAGTCGGGACCATTGGCCTCACGCAATTCCATCATTTTTTTGCTGACGGCTTCCAGGGCTTCATCCCAGGAAATTTTTTCGTATTTGCCGTTCACCAATTTCATGGGGTATTTCAAACGGTGTTCACCATGGCCGTGTTCACGCAGTGCTGCACCCTTGGCGCAATGTGCGCCCAAGTTAATGGGGCTGTCGAACACAGGGTTCTGGCGAACCCACACGCCATTCTGAACCACTGCATCCGTGGCGCAACCCACTGAGCAATGTGAACAAATCGTACGCTTAATCTCGATTGCACCGCTTGCGGCCCCACCTTCAGCAGCGGCTTCGGCTTTGCGCACCATGCCAAATGGCAAGCTGCCAGCAACTGCACCCGCACCTACACCAATACCGGAGCGCTTCAGGAAAGCACGGCGGTCCATGGTGGCACCCAAACGGGACCCGATTTTATTGAGCAAGCTGTGGTTGTGATTGGGAATCACTTTGGCCACTGTCTTTTCGTCTCTTCGCTTTAACATCCTGGTCTCCTCGGATTACACCAGCAAGGTTCTGTAATAGGTTTTCACATGCTCAGAGAGCTGATAACCCTTCGATTTCTTCTCAGTGCCTACGGCAGCAGCTTGTTCAGCCACTTCAGGTTGTTTGCTTACCACCAATGCAGCACCGGCAGCAGCGACACCCGCACCGGCACCCACCAGGAATTGGCGTCTTGCTAGTTTGGGTTTGTCTTGATTTATCATTTTCTTGGTCATCTCATCACCTCCAATCAAACGGCACTTTCAAAATCGAAAGACTGT
Organism: Limnobacter sp. SAORIC-580; assembly: GCF_013004065.1. Lineage (GTDB taxonomy): Bacteria > Pseudomonadota > Gammaproteobacteria > Burkholderiales > Burkholderiaceae_B > Limnobacter > Limnobacter profundi. The sequence goes on along the minus strand of NZ_CP053084.1, from coordinate 1,554,416 downwards.
GTTTCAACATCAAAGAACACGCGGGTCAAACGACCCACAGTTTTGTAAAAATCGGTATTGGCTGCTGCCTCAATGTCATCTGCCATTTGGTTATACCAACTGGCCAGGTGCGCATGAAAAAAAGCGCGCTGCTCGGGGAAGGCCACAGGCGGATCGTCTGCCAGAATCAGGTAGCGCATCACTTCGCATAAAAATGCAATGTGGTCTTCAGTTTCCACCAAGGCCTCATCGCGAGTAAGGCCAAACTTGGCCAAGTCGTCGCGAAGCAAGACCAAAGGCTTTTCATTCAAGAAACCAGCCATGTAGTACGAGCCATACAACATGACTTCAGGGCGGCCTATGCCAATGAAGTTATCCACGAATTCCTGGTTGATCTGCTTGCTGTCGAACAAGGCCACAACGCGTAACAATTCAGAAAACTCAAACCCCAAAGGTGTAGTGATGTCCAGGCTAGCCCGGTCAATTTCCCGAAATTTCGCCAAAAACTCATCGCTTACATTGCCGGAGTACAGATGGGACAGAAGGCCGTAGAAATCTGCACGGGCCCAGTCTTCACCAGCAATCAGGTTGTCGTCTTGTTGAGCTGGGGCGATCATTTCTTCACCTCAAAAATTGTCATTTCATCCTTGGCGCTGTACATGTCGGTTACACGGCAATCTGCACACATTTTCAGGCGGTTTGCATTGCGCTCGAACATGCTGTGCGCGCTCAATTTGGCGAACATGTTGTCGATCATGTGCTTGGTACCGAAAGCCTTGCCACAACTGATGCAATGGAAAGGTTGCGACTCATTCAACACACGCTTTTCACGCGCGGCGGGCCCAAGCAGCAATTGTGGAACAAGCTGCATGGCGTTTTCGGGGCAGGTTTCCACGCACAAGCCACACTGAACGCAGTTGCGCTCAATAAAACGCAGTTGGGGCATTTCAGGATTGTCGATGAGCGCTGAAGCGGGGCAAGCACTGGTGCAACTCATGCACAGGGTGCACTTGTCTTTGTTCACCAACACGGCACCGAACGGCGCGGCCGATGGCAAAGCAATGGGTTCTGAAAAACCGGACTTTGACTTGGCCTGGGCATGTTCAACCAAGTGATCAATTGCAAACTCCATTCGAGTTCGCTTGTTCGAAGACAATTCAAAGCTGGCCGGAGAAACACCACTGGCTTGCAACTCGCTGGGAGCAAACAACAGGTCAGTTTGACCGATGTGCAACACGCGAACCCGGTGTTGCAGGCCAATGGCCTCAAGCAAGGCATTCACCCAACCCACCTGCGCGGCCAAGGGTTCACCGTAATGGCTGGCCTCGACAGCAGACTGCATGACGGTAACCCGATCGGCACCGAAAGCCAAGGCAGACAGCCAAAGATCTGGGCCCACACTGGCGCTGTGGTTCAATTCAATCGGCAACAAGCTGAAATCTGAAACTGCCGATTTGCCAGAGGCAGGCTTCGCAGCTTTCTTGGCCGACTCCAACCAATTGTGCTCAAGATCTGGGCCGTGCAGCAGCACCTCGGCTTTCTTGCCGCCATTGGCCCGGAATGCCTTCAATGCTGTTTTGATGGAGCGGCCCTGAACAGTAGCCGGGCTCAGCGCAAACTGAATGGCACCGGTCGGGCACACGGTGGTGCAAGCACCACAACCCAAACACAAGTGCGGATTAACTTCAATTTTCTCGCCTGCAGATTTGATTGCTTTGGTGCTACAGGCATCGATACAGTTGCTGCAACCCTCTTTGTTTGAACGACTGTGCGCACAAATATTTGACTTGTAATCAAAGAACTTTGGCTTCTCGAACTCGCCCACGGTTTGCACCGCATCAAGCATCGCTTCCAACAACAACTGGTCGCTATCGCCGACATGCCAATAGCCCAGTGGTGCCTGGCGGTCCGCAAACAGGCCGGGCATGGTGCAGTCAATCACCATGTCGTACTGCCGTGCGGTCACTGCACTCATGTCCGCGAAGGAAATGGCTTTGAAATCACCGCAAGCCTTGATACAGGCACCAGATTGATCGCAGCTGTTCAAGTCGATCGTCAGAGATTCCTTCGAAATGGACTGCGTCGGACATGCATCCACGCAGGCACCACATCGTGTGCACATTTCCATATCAACAGGGTTGGTCTTGCGAGTGCTCAATGTGAACGCACCCAAATAACCCTCTGCAGCGTCTACATGCAATGCCTGCACGTTCAAATCGCGCTTGGCAGGCAAAACAACACCTGAAGGATCGGACACCAGCAAATCGACGGTCAGATTGTTGGCCAGAGTTTGCGCATGGTGCAATTGCTTGTCGCTGTTCGCCACAATCGCAACCCGGCCTTGTGATTTGAACAACACGGCAGGAACGGGATCAACCTGAAAGTCGGTCTCGTAAGCAGCCAGTGCAGCCACAGTCGCGGCGGCTTCGGTAGAGTTTTGAGCCGAAGGCTGACCCCGGAGCAAACCACGCAGGTTGAAAAACTCAACAGCTTGAGAAGTTGTACTATCGACCAAAGATTCGAATACGGCTTGCTCTTGGGTGCAACCGACGAAACAACGTGCACCGCTGGTTTTGTTTTTTGCATCAAGCACGGTGGCAATACCATCTCGGCAAGCACGTTGGGCGGACACAAAACGAATACCTTCCACATTCACGTTTTGCAACGCTTTGTCGATCGTCTCGCCGCTTCCCTGGCAACCACACACAAACACATCCGAGTTGGTCATTGTATTGATACTTCTATTTTGGTTATTTGGCAATTAATTGCAAAACTTGTGCCAGAGCGAGGCAAAACATTTTTTTATTTAGAATCAGCAGTCTAGAAATGGACGCTTGCACACAGATAGGAAGGGTGGTGCATTTTGTCTGTATCGAGCTGGACAAGCCGCAGACAAAATGTACCAAATATTAGTTATTTTTCGCCCGGTGTTTCGAACGATCGTTTTTCTAGTTCTTTATTAAAATCAGAGCCTTGCAAACCATCCGGGATAACCCTAACATCATCTAGAGCATCCGGATTTTCAGCTGCTGTTTGTTCAATATCACCTGTTTTGTCTGACACGGCAGGAACAGAATCATCAGAACCGGACAGCACAGACGCCACCCGCTCAAGTCCCTCCTCCATGTCGGCTTTTTTCAGTATTTCAAGGTCTGGTCGGCTGAGCAATTGCTTGGACAGGGTCATTTTCCCGATGTCTTCCTGACTCAGCGGCGTGAACTTGTTGTAATCATCGATGTAAATATCCAGACCATCCATCACGTTGAATTCCGGGCGGGAGAACAACGCCTTGAATGCTTTGTTTTTCAGTTCTGTTGAAACTTTATCCACCATGAAAGCCTTGATGTCCCCACCCTGCTTCACGGCCAGAAGATCTGCTTCAGTGGGCAATGGAAGTTCGGGCTGAGAAGGAGTTTGCGACTTTGGCTGTGAATCAGCGAGTTCAATGACCGCGTTACCCTGATTGGTATCGCTGCCTTGAAAAGGGGCACTGAGCTGCAATTCCGGGGCGTCTTCAGCTTGCTTTTCTCGCGCCCGAACTTCAAGTTTGCGCTTGGACCATCGGCTTAAAAAATTCTCGCTCATCGCTTTAACCACGCTCTTCAGGTTTTATGAAGGACTGAGGACGCCTACGCTGCTTGGGCTCGGGTTGATATTTGGCTTGAACCAGCTCGGCAAGCCAACTGGCCACTGGTGCCGGCAAGGGCAAGGTTTGCACTTCTTCGTTGGAATCCATCCAGCGGGCAGCTTCGTCATAACTGAAAGTGGCCTCGAATACTGAGGGCATTTGGGTTTTGTTGTCTTCCGGGTAACGTACCCCAAAGAAAATGAAAGGCGTCTCCGTGTCCAGATTCAGGAAATAGCCTTGTAACTGATCTTGATACACCTCGACATTGACTGTTTGAACCCGTTCGTCTGCACCCTGCGGCATGAAAACATCCACTGGCCCCATCTCGAGCACTTGCCAGCGAAAGGGCTGCCAAGGGGAGTTTTGTGCCACCTTCCCGATTTTGACGTTCAAAGCCAGTTCACCCAACACCAAAAATTTTGCGCTCAAAAAACACCTCTGTGAGTTGCCGGTGCCCGCCAGTACGGGCACAATTCATGGTTATTAGATTAGAAGATACACCACAAGTATCACAATAGGAGTTTGCCCCATGGGGCGAGGGATTGAACGATGACAGACCGAGTTATTCAACTGGTCCAGGACAATTCGCGCGTAATTCCCTTGAATTTCAGCGCACCGCAAAACAGTGAAGTACCCGCAAAAGATCATTTCAATCGCAGGCTTCACGACTTGCGCATTTCTGTCACGGATCGCTGCAACTTTCGTTGCGTGTACTGCATGCCCAAGTCGATTTTCGACAAAGACTACCAGTTCTTGCCGCACAAAGACTTGCTCAGCTTTGAAGAAATCGAGCAGGTTGCCCGAGAATTCGTGGCACTGGGAGTAGAGAAAATACGCCTTACCGGTGGCGAGCCACTGCTGCGAAAAAACATCGAGATCCTGATAGAACAACTGGCACGCTTGCGCACGCCTGGCGGAAAACCGGTTGAAATCACGCTGACAACCAACGGTACCCTGCTGCGCAAAAAATCTAAAATTTTGAAAGAAGCCGGGTTGAACCGTGTCACGGTGAGCCTGGATGCAATCGACGATGCGGTTTTCAAGGCCATGAACGACGTAGACTTTTCAGTCAACGAAGTACTCGATGGAATTGAAGCAGCCCATGAGGCTGGCTTGGGTCCGATCAAAGTCAACATGGTTGTGAAAGGTGGCATGAATGACGGACAGGTGCTACCCATGGCCAAACACTTCAAGGGCACACCCCACATACTTCGATTTATTGAGTACATGGATGTGGGCAGCAGCAATGGTTGGAAAATGGACGAGGTCGTGCCATCGGCGCGCATCATCAACATGATTTCCCAACAAGTGTCGCAATTGCAAATGCTGGATGCCAATTACACCGGTGAAGTGGCTGAACGCTGGAAATATAGCGATGGCACCGGTGAAATCGGCGTAATTTCGTCGGTAACCCAAGCCTTTTGCAAAGACTGTACACGCATACGTTTGTCCACTGAGGGCAAGCTTTACACCTGCCTGTTTGCCAGCAAGGGGCACGATTTAAAGCCCTTGATTCGCTCGAACGCCTTGCCTGAAGCGATTGGCGAACAACTGAATCATGCGATCAGAAACCTGTGGTCTGTTCGGGCGGATCGATACAGTGAAATTCGAACTGAAAACACCACACAGCCCAAAGACAGAATCGAAATGTCGTATATCGGCGGCTGAGGAATTCATTGAAACAAGTTATGGCAGCGCACATACAAACCACCCACGCGAGCATACCCAGCACCGTTGAAATTACGGCCACCAACGAGCGCGGTGAACAGGTCCCGGTTCAAATTTCGGGTGAACATCCGCTCACCCTATATTTCGACAAGAAAGAACTGTTAACCATCATGACCCTGGGTGCTCAGCCTGAGGCCTTGGCGCTGGGCTGGCTGCGCAATCAAAGGCTGGTGTCCGACCCCTCGGAAATCGCAGCAATTCACGTGGACTGGGAAACAGAGAGTGTTGCAGTCACTTCAACAGTGCTAAAAAACACAGGCCAAACCATTTGGGAAACCACTGAAAAAGCGCAAAAGCTTGAGAAAAAAACCACCACCTCGGGTTGCGGCCAAGGCACCGTATTTGGCGACCTTATGGAAGACCTGGACAAAGTGCAACTGAGCAATGCTTACAATCTTTCGCAAGATGTGTTGTACGGCGTGATGGACCATGTTCGCAAACACGAGTCAATTTACAAACAGGCCGGCGCGGTGCATGGTTGCGCGCTGTGTTCCAACAGCGGTGAAAACCGTGGTGAAATTTTGCTGTTCGTCGAGGACGTGGGCCGACACAATGCTGTGGACGCCATTGCTGGTCAAATGTGGTTACACGGCATGACGGGTGAAGACAAAATTTTTTACACCACTGGCAGGCTGACTTCCGAGATGGTGATCAAGTGTGCCCAAATGGGTATACCGGTGCTGGTTTCTCGCTCGGGCCTCACACAAATGGGCTACGAAATTGCCCAGAAACTGAACATCACCATGCTGGGCCGCTGCCAGGGCAAGCACTATTTGCTCTACACCGGCACACACCGATTCAACACTTTAATTGACACACAAATCGCATGAGCATTTCACTGGATGACATCGCTGGCGTAATTCTCGCCGGTGGTATGGGTCGCCGCATGGGCGGCGTTGACAAAGGTCTGCGCAATTTCAAGAATGCACCACTGGCATTGCACGCAATGATGCGACTCAATGGGCAAGTGGGAGACATATGTATCAATGCCAACCGAAATATCGGTGTGTACGAGGGCTTCGGCGTTGAAGTGGTGTGCGACGTTCAACCCGACTACGCAGGCCCTTTGGCTGGCATGCAAGCGGCGCTTGCTCACACCAACCTGCCTTATCTGGTGACTGTGCCTTGCGATGTGCCCATGTTCCCTTTGAATCTGGTTGAGAAACTGAGTGCACCATTTGAAAAAAACGTGGGATTGATGCTGACAGTGGCTTCAACAAAAGGCCGCCACCACCCTGTGTTTTGCATGATGCGCACTGAACTGTTGCCCAACATGGAGGAATTTTTGCGCAAGGGTGGTCGAAAAATTGATGCCTGGTACGCCAACATTCCACATGAAGCGGTTGAATTTGACGATGAGGCAGCCTTTCACAACGTCAACACCCTCGAAGAACTCAAAGAACTTGAACAAAAATCCTGAGTAGCAAGGCAAAGTATGGAAACTGATTTTCAAACTGTTGAAGAAGCGCGAATCAAAATACTGTCGCTTCTCAAGCCGATTACAGGCACCCGAACCGTGGCCATTCGCGACGCACTGGACCAGGTGTTGGCTGCCGATTTGTTGTCCCCCATTAATGTGCCCGCGCATGACAATTCTGCGATGGATGGCTACGCCTTCAACAGCAACTGCATACAAAACGCCGACATCACCCAACTGAAAATGATTGGTACCGCCTACGCGGGCAAGGCATTCAACGGCAGTTGTGCCCATGGTGAATGTGTGCGCATTATGACTGGTGCAGTGATGCCCCAGAACTGCGACACCGTGCTGGTGCAGGAAAATGCCACTGTCAGTGGTGACCACATCAGCTTTCCACCAGGTGCAGTCAAAGCGGGCGACAACCGCAGGCTTGCCGGTGAAGACCTAACGATTGGCAAACCCGCCCTGCCCGCAGGCAAAGTGCTTCGGCCTGCCGACCTAGGTTTGCTGGCCTCGCTGGGCATTGCCGAAATTTCGGTGCGTAGAAAATTGCGGGTTGCTTTTTTCTCCACTGGCGACGAATTGCGATCCCTTGGCCAGCCACTGGATGAAGGCTGCGTGTATGACAGCAACCGCTACACACTGTATGGCATGCTGACCCGACTGCGATTCATTGAATTGCTGGATATGGGTGTGGTACACGACTCCCCGAAAGCCCTTGAACAAGCCATGTTGCAGGCCATGGAACAAGCCGATGTGATCGTGACTTCGGGCGGTGTTTCTGTGGGTGAAGCGGACTACACCAAACATGTCATGGAAAAACTGGGCAGCGTGAATTTCTGGAAAATTGCCATGCGCCCAGGTCGCCCAATGGCTTTTGGCCAGGTTCACAACAAAGCCGATGGCGACTCCGCCTATTTGTTCGGCTTGCCGGGCAACCCGGTCGCAGTCATGGTGACCTTTTATGCATTCGTGCGCGACGCATTGTTCAAACTTGCCAATGCCAACCCCTTGCCAGTTCCCATGCTGAACGCGAAGCTGGTCCAAAACGTTCGCAAGCGCCCAGGACGGACTGAGTATCAGCGCGCTCGTCTGGTCATGGAAGATGGTGTTCTGGTTGCCCACCTAACGGGTTCACAAGGATCAGGAATTTTGCGCAGTATGTCAGAGTCAGATGGTTTGCTGGTACTTGATCACGAACAAGGTGACTTGAAAGCAGGCGATACTGTATTGGCCCTGCCCTTTGAAGGTTTGATTTAGGATACCCCTCGCTCCCCACCCGGGGGAGTGAACCAAGTGAGTGATTTTCAGGGCCAAATTCAAGCGCTACCATGGGCGCACTTGAATTTCGGCCCCTGACATGCTCCAAGACCCCCGCCCAATCAAACCATTGCAACACGCCTTGTGCAGCGTGCTGAAAAACGTGGGGCTGGAGTTTTTACCCAGCCAATGGGCATTGCAAGCCAATTTGGCTGAGACAGGAAGCGACCCCGAACTGAATCAATTGTTGGCTTATCTATCAGCCTGCAATATTTCTCGGCAGCTGTTTCAAAATGTGTCCACCAGTGAAATAAAACACCTTGGTCCACACACGCTGGCCATGTTGCACAACGGCCAGTGTGGCTTGCTTGAAGAACTGATTGCATCGAATTCCCCACCAGCGTCCTTGAAATGGGCCCTGCAAATTGAAGCCCCCCAAACCACTGAAGACACCCGAAGCGAACCAGCGCCGGCAAGCCTGTTTGAGTTTTGGCAACAGCTTCGTGATAGCCAATGGTTGCGAGAAGCACTCGATTTTGAGAATGGAAGCTTCAAGCCGGTGATCTATGCCTCTCTGTTGATCAACTTGCTGGCCCTGGCAGGCCCGCTGTTCTCGCTACAGGTGTATGACCGCATCATTCCTAACCAGGCCTATGCATCAATGATTGCATTGCTGTTCGGTGTATTTCTTTGCCTGGGTTTTGAGCATGCTTTAAAGCATGCGCGCCATCGCTTGATGGAAATTGCGGCAACCTCCATCGACACCCGCTGCACCATGCACCTGTCAAAATCACTCTTGAATGTGCCCATCCACAAAACCGAACCAACCCTGCTTTTGCAGCACCTTCGTTCGTTCGAGCAACTGCGTGAATTGGTTACAGGCGTGTTTCTGCTTGCGCTGATTGACCTGCCATTTCTGCTGCTTTTTCTGGCGGTAATTGCCCTGATTCACCCCCTTTTCCTGTTGATCTCGGGCGGAGTAATTGGACTCACCTTGCTGTTCATCGCCACATCTCACCGAACAATTTCCCGGCTCGGGCAAACACAAATGCGGCAAAGCCGCGAAACCCAAAGCCAATGGCTAGACTCGCTGGCCTGTCTGGACAACATTCAGGCACACGGCGTTCAGCAAGCACACAGCAAATTGTTGAACAAACTTCAGCTTAAATCGCGGCTAAGCGGCAATGCAGTTCGCGATCAAATGTTTTTAATCAATCAACGAATACACCTGTTGCAACAAGGCAGTTGGGTACTGACCATCGCGCTGGGTGTTTATTTCATTGTTGAAAAACAACTCACCGTGGGTGGCTTGATCGCAGTCTCCATGCTCACCATGCGCTGCTTTGCACCTATCCAGAAATTACAGGCCCACCTGGTACAAACCCATTCGGCCCAGGCCAGCTTCGAAGAACTGGACCGGTTTTTGGGGCAACAAACCCAAACCACTGAGCAACGCGCTGCTCTTGAACGCATCGACACCATGGCCCTTGAATTTGTAAGCGTTTTGAAACCTGGCCGTAACAGCGAAACTGCTCAACCTTTTGACTTCATACTGCGCGCCGTGAACCTGCAACTGCACGCGGGAAACCGGCTTGGAATCATCGGTACAACTGGCTCTGGAAAAACCTCCCTGCTCAAACTGCTGGCCCAACAACTGAAATGCGATCACGGCCAACTGGCGGTCAACAAGCTTTCGATTGCACATTTTCACAGCAGTGAATTTCAATCCAAAGTGGGTTATGCAAGCCAACCCCCGGTGCTGATCAAGGGCAGTTTGCTCGACAACATTCGCTTCATGCGCCCGCACATCAGTACTGAGAACTGCTGGAAAATTCTGCAGCAACTTGGGCTCAAAGAATGGGTAGATCAACACCCGGACGGCATTCACATGGCAATTGACAGCCAGGGCAACAACTTGTCTTCAGGGCAAAAGCAGGCTGTATCGCTGTGCAGAGCGCTGGCGGGCCAACCCCAATTGGTGCTTCTGGACGAACCCACCGTGTGTCTTGATCAACACATGGAGAGCCAGCTGATGCGACATTTGCAGCAGCTGCCAGAACACAGCATTTTGGTATTCACCACACACAAGCTTGGGCTATTGGCTTGTGCCAGCAGCCTTGCACTGATGCACAAGGGACAAATTCACGCGCAGGGCAACAAGCCTGAGGTACTGCACGCAGCCAATGCACTTGCCACACAACACAAACAAAAAAATGCAGGTTGAACCATGAAAATTCAACATCACGCACAGCGAATTGTCGACTGGCTTGCCGGGCGGAATGAAGAACATCACATGCCGGCAACTGCAGGGCTGGACCAGTCAAGGCTGTGGCATGAACAACAAGTGCTCACCAAACGCCTGGTACATGGCTGCGCCCTTACCTTGCTGGCCCTGCTGGCGTGGTCTGCAATTGCAACAGTGCCCCAGGCTGCACATGGCGAGGCACGTGTGGTTCCCTCGCAGCGATTGCAGGTCATTCAAGCCGTAGACGGCGGCGTGATCAACCAGGTGTTTGTCCGCGAAGGTCAGCTGGTGAAGGCTGGTGACAAACTGGTTCAAATTGACATCACGCGTTTTTCATCAAGCCTCAAGGAAAAGGAAGCGATCGACGCCTCGTTTCAATTTCGAGAAGCCCGGTTAATGGCACAACTTAACAACACAACGCTAAACCTGCCTGCCCCATTAATTCAGCAGTACCCCGATTTGTACCTGCAAGAATCCAAGTTGCTACAAACCAAACTGCAAGAATGGGCCGCACAAACGCAAATTTATGAACAGCAGCTTGACCAACGGCAACGCGAACTCGACGAAGCACAAAGCAACGCCACCGCAGCCAAACGGAATCTGGAAATCTCGGAACAAGAATTGAGCAGCATGCGGCCACTGCTAAAAAGCGGCGCTGTATCCCCGGTTGAAGTACTGCGACTTGAACGCGATGTAGCCAAAGCCAAAGGCGACTATGAAGGTGCCAATGCACAAACCAACCGACTGTACTCTGCCATTCGCGAGGCCCGCCAGAAAATTGAAGAAATTCGATTAAAGCAAATCAACGAAGCACGCACCGAGCTCTCGGAAGTCAAGGCACGCCTGGCCAGCCTTGAGCAAAACCAGATCGAACTGAACGACAGGGTGAACCAGGCCACCTTAAAAACCCCTGTGGACGGCCTTGTACAACGTATTTTGTACAACACCCGGGGTGCCGTTGTGCCTGCGGGAAAAGAGGTGATCGAAATTGTGCCAATTGATGAACAGCTGGTTTTCGAGACACGAATCAACCCAAAAGACATCGCATTTATTCGACCAGAACAAAGCGCCAACATTCGAGTCACAGCCTATGACTATTCCATTTACGGTGCACTTGAAGGCACCGTAGAAAGTATTTCTGCGGACAGTTTGCTCGACGAATTCGGCCGACCTTACTTCAGTGTGAAAGTGACAGTGCCGCGCCTGAAAGTGCATGAAAAAATTCGTCTGATGCCTGGCATGGTCGCCAATGTCAGCATTGAAACTGAAGATCGAACTGTATTGTCCTACCTCACCAAACCTGTCATACGCGGCTCAATTCAGGCATTTACTGAACAGTAAATCAACACCAGTCATCCCAATAACTCCATAGAGTTAACTCTCACTCATCCTGACCCAATCACCTGTTTGGCACGCAGTTGATTTGGAACCAAACTCGCGACTCGATCACTTATCAATGACATCGAACCCGAGGACCCCCATGAGCGAGAAGCCCGTTGTGAATGCCCAAGAATGCGACCCAAGTACCCTTGGCCTGGCCAGGAAACCGCGCCCAGCCTTAAAGCGCAAACCGCAAACCGAGGTGGTTGTTCAACTGGGACCCTTTACCGACGGGCAAATTACTGCACCTGAAATGGTTCGTCCCCTTGAAGGACCCACGGAATGGCTGATCAAGCCAAAAACCGGTGAGATTGTTCCCTTTGACGCAGGCACACCACCCGAGAAAGATGTCATACGCAAATACATCACCGTGGGTGCCCAAGACAACGATGTTCCCGAAGACCTTCCAAAACTGAGCGAAGGCTATGTTGTGGAGCGGATTAACCAGGACCCGCTGCCCAGCATGGATGGTGAAGTTGGCGAAAATGGTGTCAACACAGTTCGCGTGGTTGAAAAAGAAGGCCCGGCCAGCGTGGAATGCAAAGACACGCCGCCACCCACGCCCGTCGATGAAAATGAAGAGCCCCCACCCGTAGACCCACCTGTGGATGAGGAAGAGGACTGCGAATGCCCTACGCCACCCACCTGCCCCCCAGTGGACGAACAGGAGGACTGTGAGCCAGAACCAGACTGCAAGCCTGAGCCTGAATGCAAACCAGAACCTGAATGTACACCCGAGCCTGAGTGCAAAACAGATCCTGATTGCCCAGAGGTTGACGCGGTTAATGACTGCGCCAGCACGAAGGTGGATTGCCCGGTGATTGTCGACGTTCTGAAAAATGACCTCGGCTGCGGTGATTTGAAAATCACCGAGGCCAGCGCCGAAAACGGCACGGTTGAAATCAGGGATGGCAAATTACACTACACACCCAACGAGGGTTTTTGCGGAGAAGATGTAATCAGCTACACCCTAGGCGATGAAAGCTGCCTGACCGACACCGCCCATGTGTACATGAACGTTGAACCTGACGATACGCCGGTGAACGACAACGACTGCCCAACCGGCTACTCCGACTGTACCGAATACACCGATGGCAACGACTACGCGGGCAATCCCAAGATGAACGACCATGAATACTCGTCTGAACAATACACAGTCGATGCGGTAGTTGAAGCGGTTCAGGAAAAGGTACAAACCTATCTGGATCAAGCCCGGGAACAAGCCAACGAATACATTCAAAGCAAAACTGGCTGGGCTTCTGGGCTCAGTTCCAGTGGTTTCGATTCTTCAGCCAGCGCACCTGCTGAAGAAGCTGCCGCAGTTTGCTGATGCAATTTAACGAACGAGCCAACATGAACACAAGCCACACACCCAACCCCACGCTGAAAACCTTGCCTGCGGCCATGGTTCTCGCCTTGCTCACCCTGAGTGCCCCTGCCGCCTGGGCACAGGAAAGCCAGGCTGTAACCGAGGTGCAAGCCCAATCAGCGACGCAAGCAACAGAAAACAATGCGCCAAATCCTTTGCAACAAAGTGTAATTAAAGGCCTGCAAAACAGTCCGACACTGGATGCCGATGTGCATGCACTCGAGGCGCAAATGGAAGAAGCCAACGTGGTGTTCGGCACGTTGCTACCCACTGTCGATGCACGGGGCTCTGCTGGTCGCGAACGTACCCGGATCGAAGACGCAGACACACGCACCTACAACGCGAATTCCTACGGCATTGAAGCACGCCAAAACCTGTACAACGGTTTTGCCTCCCAGGCTCGCTACCTCGCGGCCTACTCTGGAGCCATGCAAAGCTATTACCGATACCTGAACAAAGCCAATCAGGTTGCCTTTGAGGCCTCTAGCGCCCATGTTGATGTATCCCGCTTTCAGGCACTGACTCGCCTGTCAGAGGACAACTTGAAATATCACCAAGACCTGATGAACCGCATTGAAGAAAAGGTCAAAAGTGGCGTGACCCGTCAATCTGATCTGGAACAGGCACGCAGCCGATACACCCTGGCCTTGGGTAACCTGGCCACCGAGAAGGCGAACACTTTCTCTGCGATGGCCAACTACCAAAGAATTACCGACACGGTTTGGCCTGTCAACCAAGCCGGGGAGTATGTTGTAAACGCAAACTTTGAAGTTGAAAACAGGGAACGTCTGGTGTTCGCCCTGAACAACCACCCACTGCTCAAGGCATCCAACGCATCCATTGCCACGGCCAAACAGGAAGTAACTGCGGCCAGCGAGGGTTTTCATCCCCGCCTTGATTTGCGTGCAAAAACCGATGTGTACAGCAACTACCTTTCCACATTCGACGAACGTCAAATTTCATCAATCGACTTGCTGGCCACGATTAACCTGTACCGCGGTGGCGCCGACAATGCCTCCCGAAATGCCGCGATCAAACGTCGACTTCGCAGCCTGGACGACAAACTGGTCATTTGCAGAGCCATTCGACAATCCACCCAAACCTCGCTTTTCGATGTGGTCAGTTCGCAAAAAAAACTGAATTACTTTCGCGAACAGGCAGCTGCAATTACCAAAGCACGAGCTGCCTATGAACAACAATTTGCGGTGGGCCGACGCAGCCTGCTCGATTTGCTGAGTGCTGAAAATGAGTACTATCAGGCCCAGCGTGCCCTGATCAATATTGAAGCTGATTTGAGCATTTCAAAACTGAAATTGCTGGCTGCCACTGGCCAGCTCACCACACTGTTTGCGGTGGATGCACTGGTCAATGCCGATGAGCCCACCAAGCGCAACGTGCTGTTCTATACAGAACAAAGCCAAAGTGGTGCTGAAGCTGAAGGTTGTCCAGCCAGCTTGATTAATCTGGAAGACTTCGATTTGCCCAACATCGGATTCGATGAGGCCTTGAAGTCAGTGGATGCCACAAACAGCTTGCCTCCAATTCAGTTGGCTCAGCTGGACAATGGTGGCGTGGCCAACCCACAGGTGGCTGCATTTGGCGACCCTGCGGAAGTCTCCAAAAGCCTGATCGACAAAACCAAGGCATGGGCCAAGGCTTGGGAAAGCAAAGACTTGAACAGTTACATCGCCTTTTACGCGCCAAACTTCAAGCCCGAAGAAGGCAGCTACGAAGCATGGGTCAGCAACCGACGTGATCGAATTTCAAAAGCACAGGGAATCGACATCGAAATTTCTGACTTGCAAGTGATACCCAGTTTTGACAAACCCGATGAGTACGAAATCAGCTTTGTTCAAGATTACCGTGCAAAGTTTTATCAAGAACGCTCGAAAAAGGTACTGACCTGGAAAGAAAACAAAGGCATTTGGCAAATTATCCGGGAACAAAACATGCCTGTGACCACAGCACAAACCCAAGGCAGGAAAAACCTGAATCTTGCTGAAGCCAAGGTCGATTAGTTTTGCAATTACTGCCCAATCAGGCTGCGGGCCAACACCCGCAGTCGCTCGTACACCACGCACTTGCTCAGGCTCAAGCTGCCTGATTCCGAATAAACCCCAGCCGTTCCTGCAGGAAGCACACCTTCCTCAAAATCGTTTAGCGCGTTGAACTCACCACCCCGCTCTACACCACCTGCTGCCACGCGGCTTGCACGCACAACACTGACACCATTTAACAGCAAGCGACGCAACACCGGCACACAGGCCTCTGGAATGTTGCCATGCCCCGGTGCAGCCACCACCACCGAGGCAGGTTTGCGATTCAGCAAATCATTCAATTGACGCAAAGGCCCATTGCCCGGTGTGCAAAACACCACGGGCACCTCCATGGCTTCAAACAAAGGGTGCGCTTGCGTACCCGCATCAAACAAATTGGAAAACTGACCCAGCATTCCCACATCGGTGGGTGGGTTCAACGCGGTAAAATTATTAAACCAGTTCGCATTCGGCAGCACAGAATATGGGCCATCAAACGCATCAAAACCAGCTGTACTTTGTTTCTCAACATGTTGTGCAGGCGTAAACAAACCTTGCATGTACAAACCAAATGGCACTGCGCAGCCAAATGGGCTACCCGGCAAACACTGCACTGCAAAATCGAGCGTGCCGCTTAAATTGGCAGGCCCATCGGCATCCTCGGCATCCGAAGGCAGCATGGCCCCTGTAAAAACCAAGGGTTTGACCAAAAGCGCAGCAGGCAAAGTTAGATAAAGGAAGTACAACATGTCTTCCATGGTGTCGGTGCCGTGCGTCACCACAATTGCGTCGATGCCAGGGGACTGAAGCAAACGGATCAACGCAGCACGCAGTTGCAACATATGAGCCAATTCAAGATTTTGACTACCAATGCTATACGGCTGCTCAAAATGCCATTGCGCACGGCGAAGCAAACCGGGTATTCCCATTACAAGGCTTTCACCGCTACGCTGGGCCGATTCATAAGCCCAGGTTTCGGAACCCTCGATTAGCGTACCGGCGATGGTGCCGCCCGTGGCCACCAAAGCCACGCGCGGCAGGGTATCAAGCGTTTGCGGGCGCATCGTCATCATCCAGCAGGTCGACCTTGCCGTCATTTAATCCAAGCAACTCGATCGCGTCTTTTTCAGGTAATTCATCAACACCTTTCAGTTTTTTCTGCATAACACGTGAACGTGTTTCAGCCTGCTCGATATTCTTGGCGGCGCGCTCAAGCGTGTCACGTGTTTTGGCAAGTATGTCGCCAAACTTGCCGAATTCGGTTTTAACAGCGCTGAGCACAGTCCACACCTCGCTTGAACGTTTTTCAAGCGCCAGTGTTTTAAAGCCCAACTGCAAGGCGTTTAACAATGTGGTTAAGGTGATTGGGCCAGCAACCGTAACCCTGTGAAGGCGTTGCAAGTCGTCGACCAAACCAGGGCGCTTCACCACCTCGGCATACAGGCCCTCGGTGGGCAAAAACAAAATACCGAAATCGGTGGTGTATGGGGGGGCCAGGTATTTCTCGGCAATGGTTTTTGCTTCGGCGCGTATGGCCATTTCAAGCGCTTTGGAAGCAACTGCAACGCCATCAGCGTCCGCGCGGTCAAAGCACTCCTGAAGGCGCTCGTATTGTTCTTTAGGGAATTTTGAATCGATGGGCAACCACACCGGTTGATCGTCTTCTTTACCAGGTAAGCGCACTGCAAATTCAACAATGTTGTGGCTGCCGGGCACTGGCTTGATGTTGCGACCAAATTGCGAGGGGGTCAGCATTTGCTCAAGCAGGGCTTGCAGCTGCACTTCGCCCCAGGTACCACGGCTTTTTACATTGGTAAGCACGCGCTTCAAATCACCCACACCGGTGGCCAGTGTTTGCATTTCGCCCAAGCCTTTGTACACCTGCTCCAGGCGTTCGCTCACTTGCTTGAAGGACTCGCCCAAGCGGGTTTCAAGTGTGGCGTGCAGTTTCTCGTCCACTGTTTTTCGCATCAATTCCAGCTTGCTGGCGTTGTCGTCTTGAATGTCTTTCAATTTCTGCTCAACCGACAAGCGAATTTGCGTGAGCTGGTCTTGAATCAGGGTGTTGGTGCGGTGCAGTATTTCAGAAAACTGGTTCAGCTTTTCAGACTGAATTTGATTGCCCTGCGTGAACTGCCCGACGATAACCTGCTGCAAACCATGCGCGGCCTGCTGGCTTTCCGTGCGCGCCTGTGCAAACGTTTGCGTCAACAATTCAGATTGCTTGCTTTGGCGCGCTTCAATGTCTTGATTAAGCAGGCGAAGTTGCTTGCCCAATTCTTCAGACACAAAACGCTGCTGTGCCTGCGCGTCCATCAGCTCATCGAGATTGGCAAGAACCTGCTGCTGAAACTGAGCCAGTTCAGTCGAGTTGTCGAGCGTCATTCTTCGGTACACCAGCACCAAGCCGAACAACACCAGCAACAGCAAGCCCACCACGGCCCAAATCAGTTGTCCGTCCATCAACTTATTCGCCCTTGATCGAAACAGTGTTCAAGCCCTTGGCGCTGCCTTCGGGATCGGGTTTGTTGCGCATCCAGTCTGCTGTGCGGAAGAATGAAAGCATTAGCCCTTCAATCACTTTCTCGGGCAGTTGCATGGCGCGCAGCGCGCTCACCATGCACAGCAACCACTGGTCGCGGTCTTCACTGGAAATTGGAAATGGCATGTGGCGCATGCGCAAGCGTGGGTGACCAAACTGCGGTGAATACAGGTCGGGGCCGCCCAGCCAGCCCGACAAAAACAGGTAAAACTTTTCGCGTGAATGGTCCAGGTGAACCGGGTGCAGTTTGCGAATGCGCCCGAAACTCGGATTTTGATCCATTTCGTCGTAGAACAGATCAACCAGCTTGCGCACGCCAGCTTGCTGCTCTTCTGGCGTACTGCCGAAGTAGACAATCGGCGTCTTGGGTTGCGCGTCGGCGCTACTGGTGTTACTGGTTGAATCGTTGTTGCTCATGGAGGTGCCGGTATGAATATGGGTATATATCCCACATTGTAACCGTGCACTGCCATGTAAATTCGACTGTAATTCGATTAGTCGCTGGCTTGCTAGGCAGCAGCTTGCCTTAAGGTTTGCATCACGGGGGCGCGGCAAACCTTGTTGACCGACCAGGCACCAAACAACACCGACACCACTGCACCCGCAACCACACCAGCCACAATGTGCATGGGCGACAAAAAGTACTCAAACTCGAACACAAAATGCGCCACGCCCCAACCCAGGCCTTGGGCAGCAATGGCTGCCACCAAACCTGCCAGCGCACCCAGCACGGAAAGCTCAAGCCAAGCGGCGCGTTGCAGCTGAGCAGTGGATGCCCCCATGGCCCGATAAATTGCAGCCTCACGGGTACGTACACGTGCACCCGTCATTACGCAGGCCACCACCACCAAACCACCCGCAGCCACAGTGAACAAAAATACAAACTGAACAGCCTGGCCCACCTGCCCTAAAATTTTACGAACTTGGGTAATCACCAGTTCAGTGTCCAGCACAGTGAGATTGGGGTAATCGCGCACCAGCTCACGCGACACGGGAATGGCCTTGTCATCTTGCAAGCTGACCGATGTAATCCAGGTTTGCGGAAAACTTTGCAGCACCTCGGTTGGAAACACCATGAAGAAATTCACCTCCATGGAGTCCCAGCGCAATTCGCGGATGCTGGTAATTTCAGCCGTTAAGGGCGTACCTGCGATGTCAAAGGTGAGCTTGTCGCCCAGGCCTATGCCCAAACGTTCAGCCACACCGTCTTCCACGGACACTTCTGCTTTGGCGGGTGTTTCATCAAACCAGCTTCCCACAGCGACGGTGTTGTGCGTGGGCAAGGTGTCCGCAAAACTCAAATTCAGTTCACGTTCCACTGTGTTGCGGGCACCTTCATCGGTAAAGGTATCCGCCGTGATGGTTTCACCGTTGATGGCGCTTAAGCGCCCGCGCACCATGGGGTACAAATTGACCGGACTTTGGCTTGCGGTGTTCAATGTTTGTTGAACACCTTCAACCTGATCGGGTTGAATGTTGAACACAAAGCGATTGGGGGCGTCTTCCGGTACGGCTTCTTGCCAACGGTCGATCAAATCGCCCTGCACCACAGCCAGCATTAACAGTGCAGCCAGCCCCAGGGCAAGGCTTACTCCCTGCAACACCAGGGTGCTTGCACGTTTGGACATGCTTTGAAAAACCGCGATGTTGGTGCCTGCACTTTTTTTGCCTTTGCCCAAATAAGCCAGCACCTTCAAAAGCCCCCAGAACAAGAGGGCGAACACCAGCGAGGTGCCTACAAAACCAGCAAACAACAACAGGGCCAACACCACATTGTTAACGATCAACAGGCACACCGCGATGGCAGTAAACACACCAAACAGCACTGACAACACCAGTTGCCCCCGGCTACTTTTCAATGTTTGGTGCCGAATTACAGCGACCGCAGGCGCGCGCAAGGCGTACCAGGTGGGCACTGCCGCAAAACCCAGCAATAACAACGCTGACAGCAGCATGCCCATGGGCAGGTAATGCAAACCGGCCAGTGGTAAATCGACGCCCACCAGCTCAGCCAACAGGGCCAGCAAGCCCCAATGCGCCGCCCACCCCAGGGCCACACCCAGCACACCAGCGCCCAGCGTTAACATGCCCATGCCAATAGCCCACATGCGCAGCAAACGTTTGGGGGTGTAGCCCAGGCTTTTCAATACTGCCAATTCGCTGGCCTGTTCTTTGGCAAACAAGTGCGCCACCAGCGCAATGCCCACACAGGCCACCATGGTGCCGATCAAAGCAGCCATGGCCAGGAAATCATTGGCGCGCTCAAGCGTACCGCTGACCTCAGGTCGACCGTTCTCCAGGGTTTCGATCTCCTCAACAGGCGACAGCACTGGAGTCAATTCGGAAATCAGCTGATTGATCACCGGCTGAGCGCCAGTGAAGTAAATACGCCAGGTGGCCCGTGATCCCAAGCCCAACAACTCGGATTCTTCGAGGTCAGCGGTATTCATCATGACCCGGGGGGCGAAGTTCACAAAGCCACCGCCACGATCAGGTTCTGCCAAAATTACTCGGGTAACCGGGCGTGTTATTTCGCCCACTTGAATTGAATCACCCAACTGAACATCCAGTGAACCCAGCACGCCTTGGTCTACCCACAATTCGCCTTGAGGCGGGCCACTGGCCACTTTTTCATCTTGACCCTGTGCGTTTCGAACCGTGAGTTGCCCACGAAGGGGATACATGTTGTTCACAGCCTTCAACGAAACCAGCAAGTCGACCCGCTCCGAGGGCACAACGCTTGGAAATACAACGCTTTCAGCCTGCTTGAGTGTTGCGTATTCCGGCTTTTCAAGAATTGAAAGCCAGGGTGCATTGGCGGTGTTCCGCTTGGACTCGATGACCAAATCACCGCCCAACATTTGACTGGCATCGCGCACCAAGGCTGCCTCGATTCGGGCTGAGAACACGCCCACAGATGAAATGGCCGCCACGGCCAACACCAAAGCCACGAACAAAATGCGGAACGATGCACGGCGTGACTGCCGTGCCCAATACTGAAAAGACTGCATGAGGGAAGCACTTGCGGGGTAAAACACCAGTTTAGGACAAAGCGTGGGGGTACAGGTTCCCCTGTTTATTGCGGCGCAGTAATTTCTTCACGAATAAAACACGCAAAAAATTGACCGATCGTGCTATTTTGAGTGCAGATTTGAACGCTCACTCCAACAATAAAAATTACTTTTCAGTAACATAAGTAAATACATTACAAAAAACTACCGATTTTTAAGGAGACGGTAACGTGTCTGACGCATTTCCCCATTTGAATTCTCCGCTTGATCTCGGCTTCACCACCCTGCGCAACCGCATCATGATGGGTTCGATGCACACCGGCCTAGAAGACAAATACAAGGAATTTGACAAGTTTGCGGCCTACTTTGAGGCACGCGCCAAGGGTGGTACCGCTTTGATTGTGACCGGTGGTTTTTCACCCAACCTGGAAGGCTGGCTATACCCGTTTGCATCGAAGTTGAGCAGCAGTGGTGCCATCAAACACCACAAGAAAGTAACCGAAGCCGTGCACAAACACGACGGCAAAATTGTGATGCAATTGCTGCATGCAGGCCGTTATGCCTACCACCCCTTGAGCGTGTCGGCCTCCAATGTGAAGTCATCGATCAACCCGTTCAAGCCACGTGAAATTGGCGACTTCGGTATTCGCCGAACCATTGCAGCCTTTGCACGCTCGGCCAAAATTGCCCAAGAAGCGGGCTATGACGGCGTGGAAGTCATGGGCTCGGAAGGCTACTTCCTCAACCAGTTCATTTGCAAGCGAACCAATCACCGAACAGACCGTTGGGGTGGTTCAGTAGAAAACCGTGCCCGTTTGTCGGTTGAAATTGTTCGCCGCATTCGCGAAACCGTGGGCGAAAAGTTCATCATCATTTACCGCCATTCACTGCTGGACTTGGTTGAAGGCGGCAACACCTGGGATGAAGTGAGCTACATAGCCCGCGAAATTGAAAAAGCTGGGGCCACCATGATCAACACCGGCATTGGCTGGCACGAAGCCCGTGTGCCCACGATTGTCACT
This sequence comes from Limnobacter sp. SAORIC-580, assembly GCF_013004065.1. Taxonomy (GTDB): domain Bacteria; phylum Pseudomonadota; class Gammaproteobacteria; order Burkholderiales; family Burkholderiaceae_B; genus Limnobacter; species Limnobacter profundi. Next base: position 1,532,796 of record NZ_CP053084.1, on the reverse strand, counting down.
TCCGTGCCCCGCGCGGCTTTCGCTGAACTGACTGCCCGCCTGCGCAAAGAGCTCAAGATTCCGGTGATTGCGTCCAACCGGATCAATAAACCTGAGGTGGCCGAGCAATTGTTGGCCGAGGGTTCATGCGACATGGTTTCCATGGCCCGCCCTTTGTTGGCTGACCCCGACTTCGCGATCAAAGCCAAGGAAGGCCGCGCCGACGAAATCAACGTGTGCATTGCCTGTAACCAAGCCTGCCTTGATCACACCTTCAGCCTGAAGCGGGCTTCATGCCTGGTGAATCCACGCGCTTGCCACGAAACCGAAATTGTGGACAAACCGCTGGAACGAAAGAAGAAAATTGCGGTGGTGGGTGCAGGCCCAGCGGGCCTGGCTTCGGCCACAGAACTGGCACGCCGTGGTCACCATGTAACGCTGTTCGACAAGGCCAGTGAAATTGGCGGCCAGTTCAATATGGCCAAACAGATTCCGGGCAAAGAAGAATTCCATGAAACCATCAGCTACTTCAAACGCCAGCTGGAATTGAAGAAAGTGGATGTTCGCCTGAACACCTTAGTTGATGCCGCCCTGATTTCCAAAGAGCGTTTCGATGAAGTGATACTGGCAACGGGCATCAAGCCGCGTACGCCGGGAATTGAAGGCATTGACCACCCCAAGGTGATGAGCTACATCGACGTGCTTCTGCACAAAAAAGAAGTGGGCCAGAAAGTGGCCGTGATTGGTGCCGGCGGTATTGGCTTTGATGTGTCGGAATACTTGACGCACGACTTTGCCCACCCTTCCCCCACACTCGACCTGGAAAGCTGGAAAAAGGAATGGGGCATTACCTTTGACCCCAAGAATGCAGGCGGCATAGATGGCGTGCAAGCCGAGCCACCCAAGCCCGCACGTGAGGTTTGGCTGTGCCAGCGCAAGGACGAACCCTTGGGCAAACGCTTGGGTAAAACATCAGGCTGGGTGCACAAGGCCAGCTTGAAAAGCCGCCGTGTTCACTTCATGCAAGGTGTGGAGTACTTGAAAATCGACGACCGCGGTTTGCATGTGATGAGCGCGCATGGCCCGCAAATTCTGGAAGTGGACAACATTATTATTTGTGCGGGCCAAGACCCGTTGCGTGAACTGGTTGAACCAATCGAGGCACTGGGCGTACCCGTGCATTTGGTGGGTGGTTCATCGGTGGCCGCCGAACTGGACGCCAAACGTGCAATTAACCAAGCCACTCGCCTGGCTGTAACCCTGTAAAGGCAGAAGAAAAATGAGTGAGAAATCGATGTTGCAAAAGGTGTATGCGCAAGTGGACAAACTGCCCACGCCTTTGAAAACCCGTGCCTTTACCCTGCTGTTTGGCCGTGCGGTGAAGTATTTCAAAACCAGTGGTTTGAAATTCGAGTGGATTGAGCCCAACCATTCAATTGTGGTGATCAAAAATCGCCCCTACGTGCAAAACCACATTGGCACCGTGCATGCAGTGGCCATGATCATGATTGCAGAATCGGCCACCGGCGCGTTGGTGGGTTTGAATGTGCCAGCCAACGCAATACCGGTGATCAAGCGCATGGAAGTGGATTACCGCAAACGCGCCGCTGGCGACATGCGTGCTGAAGCCATGCTGACACAAGAACAAATCACCATGATGCAGACCGAGGAACGTGGTGAAGTGGATGTGGCGGTAACGATTACTGATGGTGAAAGCAAAGAACCTATCTTCGTTCGCGCCATTTGGGCTTGGACCCCAAAGCGCAAGGGCTAAACTATTGCTATAACTACACGGCAAGGAGACACCTGCATGGCCCCATTTGAATTCAGAACAGTGAACCGCATTGTGTGCGAATCGGGCAGTTCGCTGCGAATGGCTGACATGTTGGCCCCCTTGCTGACCCAGCAAGGGCTGAAAACCGCAAGGGTGTTCATGCTGGTTGACCCCTTCATTGCGGGCACCGAGGCCTTTAAAACCATTTGTGAAAACCTGGCCACAGCAGGCCACGCAGTTCACAGTTGCAACGATGTAGAACCCGACCCGCCCGAGGCTTTGGTGCACCGGGTCACTTCATTGGCCAAGGAATTCAAGGCCGATGTGGTGGTGGCCATTGGTGGCGGTTCCACGCTTGATGTAGCCAAACTGATTGCGGTGTTGGCGCGCGGCAAACAAGAACTGAAAACCATGTACGGTGTGGGTAATGTGACCAGCGACAGGCTGCCTTTGGTGTTGGTGCCCACCACTGCCGGCACCGGCAGCGAAGTGACCCCAATTTCAATTGTGACCACGGGTGTGGACACCAAAATGGGCGTGGTGTCGCCTGTGTTGTATGGCGACCTGGCCATTCTGGATGCCGACTGGACACTCAGCCTGCCCCAACATGTAACGGCGGCCACCGGCATTGATGCCATGGTGCATGCGATAGAGGCTTACACCAGTAAACGCCTGAAAAACCCCTATGCTGATTTTTTGGCCTGTGAAGCGCTGCGCCTGTTGGCTGCCAACCTGCACACCGTGTGCCAAGAACCGGGCAACCGCGAGGCACGCCAGGCGATGATGTTGGGTTCTTGCATGGCTGGCCAGGCATTTGCCAACGCGCCTGTGGGTGCGGTGCATGCGCTGGCTTATCCAATCGGCGGTATATTTCACGTGCCACACGGCTTGAGCAATTCGCTGGTGCTGCCGCATGTGTTGCGCTTTAATTTGCCCGCTGCAGAACAGCAGTATGCCGAGCTGGCACAAGTGTTGAAGCTGGGCCACCATGGAGACAATACGGGGCAGCTGGCCCAGGCCTTTATTGACTACACAGCCACATTGTCGCCTTCCACAGGTTTGCCGGTTGGCTTGCGTGAAGTGGGTATTGGCGAGAACGATTTGCCGGTGATGGCCAGTGCAGCCATGCTGCAAACCCGCCTGTTGAGCAATAACCCGCGCGATGTGAACGAGGCCCAGGCCTTGGCCATTTATCAAGCAGCCTACTAAGAATATTCAAACTTCGACCATGACCACTCTGGCCCAATACCCACTGCATCAACTAGTTCAAACCCGTTGGCACGACAACGACATTTACGGACACGTGAACAATGTGTTGTATTACAGCTACTTCGACAGTGTGGTAAACCGTTACCTGATTGAAGAAGGCGGGCTGGACATTCACGACGGGGAGGTGGTGGGTTTTGTGGTGGAAAGCCAGTGCAAATACCTGAAACCCCTGGCCTACCCTGAGCCGGTTACGGCCGGCCTTCGGGTGGGTAAACTGGGCAGCAGCTCAGTGCGCTATGAATTGGGTTTGTTCAACGCCAAAGGCGAATTGTGCGCGGAAGGCTACTTCATTCACGTGTTTGTGAACAAGACCGGTAACACCCCCACCCCAATACCCGATGGCATTCGCAGCAAACTGGCTTTGTTGGTGGTCTGACGATTGGGTGTGAGTGGCCGGCTCAAGCCTTTCTGTCGTATTGCGCGCGAATTTTTTTCGCCACTTCCAGCAAGCCTGCAGGAGACAAATCATGCAGTTCAATCAAAGGTGATGCATCAATATTGGGGTACTCGCGCAAAATTGAGCGGCGGTAGGCTGGGTCGTAATGATTGCGCATCAGCCGCTCAAACAGCTCGGGCATTTTGCGCTCGGCAGCCAATTGCTCCCATTCTTCAAATTCCTTGCCGCCCACCAGGCTGCGGATAAAACGCAACCGTTCCAGCAAGCCTTCTGGATCTTCTTCAAAGTGTTTGTAATCCTGTCGCCAAAGCTCAACCCGTTGCTGCATGTCGGCATGCACGCGAATGGTTTTGCCCCTGCGCATGGAATCAAGCATGGCTGTGGGTATCTGAACATTTCCAATCTTTTTGCTTTCGGCTTCAACCCACACTGGGCGTGTGGGATCGCATTTCGCGAGTTCTTCCAACAGCAAGGTGTCGAAATACTTTTGCGAGGGTTGTGGAGTACCAGGCACCGCCCCAATGATTGAACCTCTGTGACGGGCGATGGCCTCCAGATCAACAACCTGGCAACCTGCTTCACGCAAGGCATACAACAGGCGGGTTTTGCCGCAACCCGTGGGGCTGCTTAAAACGTGATACTCAAATTTGGTGGGCGCAGTTTCCAGCTGCTCATTCACCCAACGTCTGTAAGCTTTCCAGCCGCCAGGCAGTTTTTGAACGTTGTAACCAATGGTTTCAAGCGCATCAACCCACAGCTTGCTGCGCTTTCCACCCCGAAAACAGTACACCAGCACCTTGCCGTCTTTGGGATATTTCGGCAAATCCTCGCTGAGGTGACGTGCAATATTGGCCAGCGAATAGCGCACACCAATGCTGTAGGCGCCCATTTTGTCGGTGCGATGAAGGGTGCCTACTTCTGCATATTCATCGTTGTTGACCACAGGCATGTTGACCGCACCAGGAATGTGATCTTCCTCGAACTCGCGGGGCGAGCGTGCGTCAATTATCAGGTCATAAGAGGAAAAATCATGCATGAAAAAGGCCAACTTCAAAACAAATGTTCAGCCCGGCAGAATAACGCAAAACAGGGCTTCGGTTTTAAAACTAGGTCGGCAAGTTTCGCCCTGGCAGGGTTTTAAGCCCGTTGGCAATGGTTTTCAGTTCTTTCCAGTCTGTGGCCTTTCGCTTTTGCAGCATGGGCCACAGTTTCATGAGCAACTGGGCGGTGGCCAATACATCGGCTGCGGCCTGGTGGCGCTGTTCACATTCAATGCCGTAACGCTGCATCCACACATCCAGCGGAAGCTGGTGATTTTCCTTGTGCAGCACCGCAGCCAAATGCTCAAGATCGAGCCAATGCCGATGTGTTGTACGACCCAGCACCTTACGCATGGCTTTGTTGATCAGGATTTCATCAAACCAACTGTGAAAAGCAATCAATGGCGAGTTGCCCACATAACGCAGGAATTCAGACAAAGCCACTTCCGCCTTCACCCCTTTTTGCTGCGCGCCAATGCCAATGCCGTGAATCAAAATATTGTTTTTGTCGATGGCTTCAAACTCGATCATGTCGACGATTTCGGGGGGCTGTTTGATGACTACTTCAAACGTGTCCGTGAGCGAAATTCGCGGGCGTCTTTGCGCATCAAACTCGATGGCAGTGGCCGCAATCGAAATAAGGCGATCTCTTTTCGGGTTCAGGCCTGATGATTCAACATCTAGCACCACCCAACGGTCAGGGTTTGGGCTGGAAAAATCAAGCGTTTGAACCAGGCGGTTCCTGATGTAGCTGGCCCAGCCTTGCGTGGGCAGCAACTGGCCTTGCAAAGTGGTACTCAACGCATGTGCTCCATCTCGATTCGCTGCTGCAAGCGCCGCCCTACCCTGAAACATTCCTTCAATATGCGGCGGTCAATGTTGTCGAGCACGTCGTAGTTCACCACATTGGGCTGATCGGGCAAGTTGGGCACGGCCACGCCTTCATCAAGCTGTATGCGAAGGCGCATCATTTGCAAGAACTCAAAGGCACTCACCCACGCGTCGCGGCGCTGTTCCTCTACGCTTAAACGCTTGGCCACGGCCTCGAACCGACGGCGGGTATTGACTTCATCAATGCCAAAAACCAGCGAGAAAAAGCGCGCGGCATCGACAAAGACCGCTGTACCCTGCTTTTTCAAATCAAGCGTGCGAATGTCTTCAATTTCAGTGGTGTCTATGCTGCCATGCCAATTCAAGGGTGGGCGAAAACGCATGATATTTTCAGCCAGCAAGCGCAAGAAGATCGTAGACTCCTTGGCGCGGGTCACAATGTAGTCCCGAAGTGGCTGCGCCAGCTCTTTGTTGCCTGCCAGCGCGCGAAGATCAAAAAATATGTTCACACGCAGCAGGTTCTCGGGCGTGGCTACATCGATCCATCGCGCAAACTTGTTCAACCACTCGCCCGCAGTCATGCAACATTCGGGGTTGCTGGCCATGATGTTGCCTTTGCACAAAGGGTAGCCGCACTGGTCCAGCGTTTGATTCACCTCTTTGCCAAAAGCCAGCCAACGTGGTCGGTCCACTTCAGGCTGATCGCTAATAAACAGCAAGCCGTTGTCCTGGTCTGTGGCAATGGTTTGCTCCGAACGGCCTTCCGAGCCGAAACTTAACCAACAGTAACTGTTGGCATCAATGCCCATCCGGTTACCCACAACCTCAAGAATGCGTTCGGTGAGCACATCGTTCAAGTGGCTGATCAATTCAGTAAGTTGCTTGGCAGCAATGCCCTGGCCCAGCAGGTTTTTGGCAAAACTGCGAATGTCATTGGCGCAGGTTCGCAACATATCGGCGTCTTGCGCTGAGCGAATGTTGCTGCTGATCTGTTTCAGCGACAAACGCTGCATGGCGAAAATATCGCGCTCGGAAACAATGCCGCTTAATTTCCCGTTGCGGGTTACCGGCACGTGGCGAATGCCAAATCTGGACATGAGCAGGGCTGCATCTTGCGCGGTGCAACTTTCATCCAGGGTATGAACCGGGGTGTTCATGACCTCCGAAATCAGCGAGATCAAGGGCTTTTGGGCCATGGCCACGCGCGACAACACATCCTGGCGAGTCAAAATACCCTCCACCACCATAGCCTCATTCACCACGATCATGGAACCAATCCGGTGCTCATGCATCACTTCCAGCACCTGCTTCAGGGGCGTGGTGGGTGCGCAAGAAAAAGGTTCGTGACGGCATACATCGCGCAAGGGCTTTTCAAGCGTTTGCTCGGCCAGGGTTTGAGAGGAGTAAGCCACTTGAATCGCTTTTCTGGACAAATCCAGAAACTGCATGGTGCGCCGGGTTAAATAGTCGGAGAACACCGGGCTTTTACGCGCAAGGGCTTGCACGCTGTCGAAGGTAAACATCAGGCAGAAGGTATCTTCCCGGGCGCTGTAAGTAGCTGTAACTGCGCGTTTGGCAAGAAATGCGTTGACTGGAAACATTTCCCCGGCTTCGTATTGAAACCCGGTGGAAGACAGGTCGGCCAAGCCTTTGCGGCCCACGGCAGAGCCCTTTTCAACATAATAAAGAAACTGGGGTGGGCCGTCCTCGGGCCGCACAATCACTTCGTTGGGTGCGAAATAAGTTTCAGCGCAGCCTTCAAGCAGGCAGTCCAGGTCGCGAAGCGGAATTTCACTGAACGGCGCGTGCTTGACCAACCTTTGTTTGATGTAGTCCAGCATTTGCCCGCTGGGGCTGGTACTGGTTTGGGCTGAATCAGGGGCAGCAACCCCCGAATCGGCCACAGAAGCGGCATTCGGTCGATTCACAGTCTCTCCATTTGCTGGGCTAAATGGTTTTTATAATGGTTTTCCCTATTGTAGCCTTTGCACCTTACAAAAAGCTTGTTTCTTCCAAGCCACGTCACTTGAAAATAGTGCTTGCTTTGCGCCTGTGCCAGGAATATATTCGCGCAACTCTCCCCCATGGCTGTTTTTTCCCGAGGTTAAATTGCAGTCAAACCCCACCACAATTGTTGTTGACGGCGCAGGCGTTGAAGCCCTTTGCCAAAGCTGCGGCGTGTGTTGTTCCACGTTCAGAATCAGCTTCTATTGGGGCGAAACCACGGCAGCCGAAGGCGGCGTGGTGCCGGTTGAACTGACGGAGCAAATGAACCTGTACCGCAGCTGCATGAAAGGCAGCTCGCAAACTAAGCCACGTTGCATTGCACTGTCGGGCAATATTGGCGAGTCAGTCAGCTGCACCATTTACGAAAACCGCCCCTCACCCTGCCGCGAATACGATGTATTTGACGCCCAAGGTGAATTGAACCCGCGTTGTAACCAGGCTCGCGCCAAACACGGCCTGGCACCATTGAATGTGCGCTTTGTACCGGTTGCTGGTGTGCCTGACCACATTACTTTGCCTACACCTGAAATAAAACCCGGCAGCTAATCAGCTTGCACCACTGAATGTGTCTTGATCGTGTTCGGTAAGCGCAGCACGAACAGCCTTTGCATTGTCCAAAGCCTGTGCATTGTCGCCGTGTACACACAGGGTTTGCGCCGTGACCACGCGGCTTGAGCCATCCAGGCACTGCAATGGCCCGCCCCGAACAATCAATTCAGCCTGTGCCTTGACCTGAACCGGATCATGAAGCACAGCGCCAGGCTGGCTTCGAGGTGCCAGCGCGCCGGTGCTTAGGTAAGCCCTGTCCGGGAAGGCCTCTTCGATCACCTCGATGCCAGCAGAACGCGCCCAAGCCACCAAGGGGCTATTGGCCAAAGCCAGCAGCTTCAGGTGCGGAAAAGCATGGGCCAGATTGATGAGTAGCTCGGCCTCGGCCGCTTGAAAGGCCGCATCGTTGTACAACTGCCCGTGGGGTTTGAAATGCGCAGGGCAACACCCCAACTTCGTGGCGATGTTGTCGAAAAAATCCATTTGCCGTTTCAATTCACCCAGCAACTGTGCAGTTGAGCCTTCGGGCTTTTGACGCCCGAACCCGGCTCGGTCCGGATAGCTGGGGTGGGCGCCCACCTGCACGCCATGTTCAAGCGCCAGCATACAAGCCCGGCGAATGCTGTGTTCATCGCCAGCGTGCCCGCCGCTGGCAATATTGGCCCAGTCAACAATCTTGAACAGGGTCTCGTCGTGGGCACAACCTTCGCCCAAATCTGCATTAATCCACATGGGTAGTTGCCTTGTTGTATTCAATGGCCTGCTGGTAGCGTTTGCGGTCGAGTTCATGCCTGGCCTGTAGACGCTGCGCCTGCTGTTCATTGACCAATACCCAGCTTACGCTTTCCCCACCCCCAAGTTGTGACAATTTCCAGAGATCACATGACAATACACTGCCAATACGTGGGTAACCGCCAGTAACCTGGGCTTCACACAGCAGCACAACCGGCTGCCCGCTAGGTGGCAACTGCACCAAACCCGGGTGCACAGCATGTGAACGCAAAGAAACCACATGCTTCAGTGACAAAGGCGATTCAAGGGCCTCCAGCCGATACCCCATTCGACTGCTTTGGGTGCCCAAGCTGAAGTGTTGACGGGTAAACAGGTGCTGCGAATTTTCGCTGAGTTCAAAAAATTCCGGACCAGGCAAAAAATGAAGCACCAAACAGGCTGAATGTTCAGTGCGGGCCAGGGGCATGGCCAAACGAACACCATGCCGAATACTGGTGGTGAATTTCCGGGCAAAATGTAGTTCATCACCCACTTGCAAGGCCCGGCCTTGTAGCCCCCCAAAACCAGCGACGAGGCAGGTACTGCGGGAACCCATCATTTCGGGCACATCCACACCACCTTGCACACAAAGCACATTCCAGAAACCCAGGCCTGGGGGCTGGGTGCGCAACACATCACCCTCCTGCAAACCCAAAACCTGACCGCACAACACTGGTTTGTTGTTTAACAAGGCATGCGCACCCCGGTTTGCAAACAAAACAAGGCATGGCTTGGCGCATACAAAATCGAATTGACCCATCAGCTCCAGGCAAGCCGCATTGGCCTGGTTGCCCAAGGCAAGGTTGGCCAGGCTGAACGAAAAAGTATCCAGCACGCCCCCGATCGGTACACCCTCATGCTGGTAGCCCCAACGCCCCAGGTCGCTAACAATGCCTTGCCCTTGAGCCCTGACCACCTTAAGCATAATCAGCCCGAATGAATTGAACCGTGTCACCGGCCTTGAAAAGGGACTGCCCCTGCTGATCGGTGCGTTCAGGATCAAAAAGCACCTGCTCAAAATGCCCCAACAAATGCCAACCGCCTGGACTTTCCCAGGGGTACACCGCGCAGTAATGGGCAGCGATGGCCAATGTACCCGCCGGCACACGTGAGCGCGGCGTTTCCCGACGCGAGAAATGAAGCTGTTTGGGTAAACCTGTGAGGTAAGCAAAGCCGGGCAGAAAGCCCAAAAATTGAACGGTATAAATAGCGCTGCAATGCAGGTCAATCACCTCAGTCGGGCTTAACCCGGTTTGCCCGGCCAGCCAGGCAAGGTCTTGCCCGGCAACGCCACCGTAGTTCACAACAATGTGGTGGTGGCAGCCTGGGGTGTTTGCAAGCAATGTGGCTTTCCCGAATTGGCCGAGTATTTGGTGGAGTTGATCAAGCAATATTTCATGTTTCCCGGCGGCAAGTATTGGACTCGCAAACAACACGGTAATTGATTGATCCGCCTGCACGCACTGACAAGCTGGCCAAGCCAGAGCTTGAATGGACTGGATTAACTCTTGACGAAACACCGCCAATTCCGTGGCGGGCATGTAATTCTCGGTCGCAGAGCCATCTGTGGCCCAGTCTATCTGAATGGCACGATCGGAAACAAAGTAAGCCCTGGGCATGGATGCTCAACGTGTCAAGAAGCGAGGGGTTCAGTTTAAACACAAAAAAAGCAGCCAAGGGCTGCTTTTTTTGCGATGCGCGAATCACTTTACACGTTTAGGCGGCGGCTTGTCTGTCCTGATTTGCCTCGCCTGCCTCGATGGTTCGAAGACCCGATTCACCAATCGGAATTCGACGTGCTTTCATTTGCTCAGGAATTACCTTGCGCAACTCGACCACCAACAAGCCATTTTTCAGGTTGGCACCTTCCACTTGCACGTAGTCGGCCAGGTTGAATTTGCGCTCAAAACTGCGAAATGCAATGCCTTTGTGCAGGTACTGTTTGCCCTCTTCATCCGCTTTGCGGCCACGCACGGTTAGCACGCCACGCTCGACTTCCAGTTCGAGCTCTTTTTCCTCGAAACCCGCGACGGCCACACTGATTTGGTAACGGTTTTCTTCCAGCGCCTCGATGTTGTAAGGAGGGTAACCAGTTGAAGTGTCTGCACGCATTGCGGCGTCCAGAATGCTGGCCATTCGGTCAAAACCAATGGTGCTGCGGTACAAAGGGGTAAGGTCGATTGTTGCCATGATTCATTCTCCTGAGAAGCAAAAAATCAGTTATTCAAAATGTGCGGAAACTCTCTTGGAGACATTTCCCACATTCCTGATTTATGAACCAACCCTGAAAATTTCAAGTGCTTTCTTTGCAATTTTTTCAGGTCAAAACAGATCGCCGTCTACGTAATACCAATGCCCGTTTTCCTGCACAAAACGGCTGCGCTCATGCAGGCGACTGGCGGGCCCATTGTTGGGTTTGTAACGAGCCACAAACTCTACTTCGGCTTTGTTGCCCAGTGGCCAGTGCCCTTTCACATTCAAGCCCAGCCATTTGCCTTGTGCAAGTTCCTGCTGCAAATCGAGCTGCTTGGGGCGCGTGCTGATGTGCCAGGTTGACAACACATAGTCACTTAAACCCAAGGCGTAGGCGCTGTAGCGTGAGCGCATGAGCGCTTCGGCCGTGGGTGCCAACCCAGTGTGAAGATGAAACGGTTGGCAGCAGGCTTGATAAACGCCGTTGCCGCAAGGGCAAGGCTGTATTTTATTTTTTTGGACCATGTGGAACAAAAGCAATGAAACAGGCAGATTTTTCATTTTAGACTGAAGCCAGAGACAGCCAGCCTTAGACCAACAACAATGACCACCAACAATGACAATTAAGCCTACACGAGTGCATGCGTTTAATCATGCCGATGCCTTGGGCCATCACGATGCAGTGGCCCTGGCGGGGCAACTTCAACGCGGCGAAACCAGCGCAACTGCATTGGTTCAAGCCGCGTACCAACGACTTGAATTGGTGAACCCCGAACTGCATGCCACCGCGTGCCTTCAAGAGGAAGCGGCATTGGCGCAAGCCCGTTTTTACGACGACGTAGGCAACTTCAGGGCGTTTCAGGGCATACCGGGCTTTTTGAAAGACAACCTGGATTTGCAAGGCTTACCCACTCAACACGGTTCAGCCGCCATGCCCGACACGGCGAGAAAGCACACCAGCGCCGTGGCACAGCAGATTATCGACACAGGCGTGGTGCTGCTGGGTAAAACAAAGCTGCCCGAGTTCGGGCTTACCGCCACCACCGAGTACAGCAAAGCCGAGCCAGCACACAACCCATGGAACATTGGGCACAGCACAGGGGGTTCTTCGGGCGGTTCGGCTGCTTTGGTGGCAGCGGGTGTGGTTCCAATTGCCCATGCAAACGACGGCGGTGGCTCAATTCGCATTCCCGCTGCATGTTGCGGGCTGGTGGGTTTGAAACCCAGCCGCGGGCGTTTGGCCATGAATGAAATGGCGAAAAGCCTGCCCATCAATATTGTCAGCGACGGGATTGTGTCGCGCAGCGTGCGGGACACTGCGGCGTTTTTCGCCTTGGCTGAAGAGCATTACAAAAACCCGACACTGCCACCACTGGGCCACATCACCACCCCTGGCCGCAAGCGCCTGAAAATCGGCATGTTCACCCAGAAAATTTCTGGCGATGAAACAGATACCGCTTGTGTGGAAGCGGTGCATAAAGCTGCTGCCCTGTGCGAGGAGTTGGGCCATGAAGTGCAGGAAATCAAGGTGCCCATCAGCGCCCAGTTTGCTGACGATTTCTTGCTGTACTGGGGCATGCTGGCCGCATCCATTTCACACTTGGGCAAACTGGCAGTTGATCGGCACATGGACACCGGAAAGCTTGAACCACTCACCCACGGTTTGGCCAAACATTTCACTCGCAACCTGCTGAAATTTCCGTTCGCTTTGCGCAGGCTTTATCAGTTTGAAGCGCAATACGCCACAGCATTTGCCGACCTGGATGTGCTGCTGAGCCCCACACTGGGCCAGCCCGCACCGCCACTAGGTTACTTGGCACTTGATCTGCCTTTTGAGCAGGCGCGGGAAAGGCTTGTTAACTTTGCATCATTCACAGCTGCTCAAAACGTGGCAGGGGCGCCAGCCATCAGCCTGCCTATGCACCACACCGCTGAAGGTATCCCCGTCGGGGTACATTTTGCCGCGGCCATGGGGCATGAATTCAGGCTGATTGAGCTTGCCCTTGAAATTGAGCAAGCCCAACCATTCAAGATGCTGGCATGAATTCCAGGTGCGCTTTGTAAACCAGAGAGGCCCGGTCGACCATGGGGCAGTGGCCTGTGTTTTCAAGCATTAAATCGACAATCGCGGGTTGAGCCTGTTTCAACACAGCCAGGCCGCTGGGGTGAACCAACTGGTCTGAATCGCCCCACACCACCATCAACGGCACAGTGGTTTTCTCCACCATCTCGTTCAAACTAACATTGGCATCCGGGTTCACGAATTCCATGAATACCCGGTCGAGCAGTGCCTTGTTCTTGATCGACATACGACCAAAATACTTGCGCATGAAACCAGGCATGGGCGGCGCCTTGCCATTGAAACAAAGATTGACCACCTTCTCGTATTCTTCAAAATTGGTGGGTGCAAGGATAATTTTTCCTTCGTCGGCAAACGCACGCCCAATGGCGGTGTGCTCGGCACCTTTCACGCCAGCGGGGTTTAACAAACAAGCGCTGAGAACCCGGTTTTCAAAGTTGGCGGCCAAGGCACCCGCCAAATAGCCGCCCATGGAGTTGCCCATGACATGGAAATTCTTAACGCCCACCGCATCCAGCCAACGCACCACCCGATCGGCCTGCTCCGCAATATTAAAACGGGCGTTGCTGGGGCGGTCAGATTCGCCAAAACCAATCAGGTCTGGAATCCAAACGGTGTAATGGCGCATCAGACGCGGGGCCAGTGCCAGCCAGTTTTCCTTGTTGGCGCCAAAGCCGTGCACCAACACCATATCGGGCCCCTGCCCGCCTTTGAAATACGCGGTGCGCCCGTCTACGGTATTGAGGCTGCTTTTGATCAAGCCCATTTGTTTGCATTTTGAGTCGATCAGTTTGCGGCACAGCCAGTTCATAAACGCATTGCTCATTGTTGTTTCACCTGTCTCGTTGTCTGGTTTCTTCTTACATGCTCAATGGCTGCTCGCTGATCTCGCTTACAGCAATTGGATGGCTTAGTTTTTTTCGCGGTTCATCAACAATACATTCACTGGGATCGATGTCTGTGGGAAGCGTCGAAACCTTCTGAAAAAGATTGCTTGATTTGAATAGGAGGATGTTCAAAATGAAAGCAAATGAACTACTGGAACAAATTCGCGAAGCCAATTTATCTTACCTGCTTCTGGCCAAACAACTCATCAACGAAGACAAAGCCGAGGCCATCATTCGCCTGGGTATTGATGAAAACACAGCCGACCTGCTGGACCAACTGACCACCGCACAGGTTTTGCGCATTGCAGCAAACGACGTGCCCATGTGCAGCATTCGGTTCGAGGACCCCGCCGTGTGGAAACTCCTCTGCGACCACGGAAAAGAACGCGCAATTTCAGGCATGCATGCTGCCATTTTGATGGCTGGCCGCAGCGCCCAAATTGCAGCTTAAGCGCACTTAGAAAACAACCGTGGTTCATGCACCTGCGGGTGCGCTGGAGAACAAACATGTCCAAGATTAAATCTTTGATGGCTGAGGCCGTGCAGATCAAACTTGCTTCTGACCTGATCAAGCTGGACGCCCGCTTGCAGGTTCTTGAAAGCGAAACCCAATTGTCGCGTGAACGCCTGATTCGCCTGTACAAGGAAATCAAGCAAAAATCGCCACCCAAGGGCATGCTGCCCTTCTCCACAGACTGGTTCATGACCTGGCAACCCAATATTCACTGTTCGCTGTTCATGAATTTTTACTCCACTTGCATCAAGCACACCGACCTTGAAGACGGCGAATGCCTGGTCAAGGCCTATAAGCTTTATCGCGAGCAGATCACTGCCTTGGGCCTGCCCGAAGTGTTGTCCCTAACCCGCGCATGGCGCCTCGTGAAGTTTTTTGATGTTGGCATGTTGACCACCACGGCCTGTAAAACCTGCGAAGGGAACTTTGTGGTGCACACCTATGACCTAGTAGGTAACTATGAGTGCGGTTTGTGCAACATGCCCTCACGGGCAGGAAAAACCAAACAAGACGCAGCCACCCGCTTCTTCAATGAAGAAAGCATGCTCGAAACCGCTTAAAGAATTGAATTGCAGTGCCGTTGTACCAAGCAGTAGCTTGTTTTTTGTCTCTCTCCCCTGTCCGTAGTACAAGGACACTTTAAACACCTGTCAGCGATTGCTCACAGGTGTTTTTTTTAAGCCATGAAGCGGGCAAGAATTTGACGGCTTCGGGCGTCCAGCGCAAACATGTCTTCGATGATGAACTGCATGCCATTGGCATGCGTCAGCACCAGCCGGCTACCCCCCAAGCGTCGAATGCTTTCATCTGTGGGCAACTCAAACTTGCAGGGTCCTTTGTCCGTTTCCAGGGTCCAGATGCTTGGTGTGGAGTAGGTGGATACCGAGGTAATTTGAAGCACTGTGGGCCTGAATTCGCGCACCGCCAGGTAGTTTTTCACCACGGCCTGCGAGTCGGCATCCAATTGATCAAGCCGGTCCAGCCAGGCCAATTCTTTGCTGTACTCATCCACAATCGAAATGCTTTCGTCAGGTGCAGAGAACGGAAAGGCCAATACTGGCATCACCTGGTCGGCCACCAATTCATGACCTTTGTACAAGGCCAGCTTGCCCTGTGTTGATTCACGCAATCGCCAGTCAGTCATATTGGGCTTGCTCCTGCTTCAGTTTTTCCTGGGCCTGGTGCAAATGCCAGAAGTGTGATTTCGCCGCCAGCAATTCATCGTGCGGGCCTTCTTCCACCACCTTGCCACGGTCCATCACCACAATGCGGTCGGCTTTGCGCAAGGTTGAAAGCCGATGTGCAATCGCAATAGTGGTTCTTCCCTGCACCAGGTTGTCCAAGGCCTTTTGAATTTCCTTCTCGGTTTGCGAATCGACCGAGCTGGTGGCCTCGTCAAGAATGAGAATTTTAGGATCGATCAACAAGGCACGCGCAATGGAAATTCGCTGGCGCTCACCACCCGACAAGCTTTGTCCACGCTCGCCCACCAGGGAGTCATAACCGTGCTGGAGGCGTAAAATAAACTCGTGAGCATGCGCAAGCCGCGCTGCCGCGATGATTTCTTCACGGGTGGCATCGGGGCGCCCGTAGGCAATGTTTTCAGCAATGGTACCGAAGAACAAATAAGGCTCTTGCAACACCAGGCCGATGTTTCTGCGGTAGCTGGCCATTTCAATCTGACGAATGTCAATGCCATCGGCCAGCACTTCGCCATCACTTACATCGTAAAAACGGCACAACAAATTCACCAACGTTGACTTGCCAGAACCACTGTGGCCCACCAAACCGACCATTTCACCCTGCTTCACCTTCAAGTTCACACCATCAAGCACTTGACGACTTCCGTACCGGAAAGACACATTGCGCAATTCAAGCTCGCCTTTGAGCTGATCAATGTGCACAGGGTTCTCGGCTTCTGGCACTGACGACTTGTAATCGAGAATATCGAAAATCCTTTTCGAGCCCGCTGCCGCTTTTTGGGTGACAGACACAATTCGGCTCATGGAATCAAGCCGCGTATAAAAGCGGCCAATGTAGGCGAGGAAAGCCGTTAACACACCCACCGTGATGTCATTGTTCATGATCATCCAAATACCGGAGGCCCAAATCACCAAGATACCCAGCTCAGTCAGCAGGCTGACCGTGGGCGCAAACAGCGACCAGGTTTTGTTGATGCGGTCATTCACCTCCAGATTGCGGGTGTTGGCCTTCAGAAAGCGATCCGACTCCCTGCGTTCTTGTGCAAAGGCTTTTACAACTCGAATACCCGGAATGGTGTCGGTCAAAATATTCGTAACCTCACCCCAAACGCGGTCAACTTTCTCAAAACCTGTGCGCAGCTTTTCGCGAACCAGGTGAATCATCCAGGCGATGATTGGCAAAGGCAGCAAAGTCAGCAAAGCCAGCTCGAAATCTATGTTCATGAGAATGATGGCAGTCATCACGATCATGATCACGTCGGTGATGAAATCGAGCGCATGCAGTGAAAGGAACAAATTGATTCGGTCAGTTTCCGCACTCACGCGCGCAATCAAATCGCCTGTGCGTTTCGCGCTGAAATAATCCAGCGACAAACTCATCAAATGATTGAATGTGGTGGTACGCAAATCCGAACCGATACGCTCGGAAACCAAAGCCAAAAGGTAGGTTCTTGCCCAGCTCAAGCCTGCGGCAACCACAGCCGATATCAACAAACCACTGAGATAAAACGTAGCCAGTTCAGTGTTCATGGGTTGGCCGTTCTGGAATGGAATCAGTACTTCGTCCATAAGTGGCATTGAAAGATAAGGCGCCACCAGCGTTGCAGCAGTTGACAGCAATGTCAGAATCAGCCCGGCAAACAAACGCCAGCGATACGGGTGTGCAAAGCGCCACAAGCGCAACAGTGCCCGTGAAGAAACGGGCTCTTCAAACCCGGCATCATCCAGTTCTTCATCGGCCAGCAAGCGCGGCACCGGGTGCTGAATTTGGGCAGTGTGTGCTGTGCCCTGCTCAAACTCACGCACGGCTGTCTCCAGCAACTCCACAAATTCTTCAAGTGCGCGATGCAAACTGAAGCTGGCATAGAAGCGAAATACCTGCCCGGAATCGACTTGAATCAGGACCGTAGAAAGACCGGAATGATCGGACATGGAAATTTTCTCAATGCTTGAGAAATGTGCCTTGAAAACAGGCACCTGCAATTCCTTGTCTACCACAATTAATTCATGGGCGTTAAAGGCTACAAGGCTGCGAGAAAACTCACGCCGAGTGTTCATGTCAGCCACAAACACCGCTTGGGTTGGTGAATTGGCGGCCCAAACCTCTGAAAGGCGTTGTACTTCGTTTTCAGACGGTGAAAATCCAACGATTTTCAATGAGATTACCCCCTCAGTTCGCGAATTCGCTGATGTTACACCACTATTTCCAGCGACACGGAGTTAACATTGATCGAAAATCCAATCCTCGAAAACAAACCTGCCGACACTCAGCTTATGACGCAAAAACGCCTTGTAATACTCCGAACCATGTGGCTTGACGGCCCGAATATCTGGACCTATCGAAGTTGCATTGAAGCGTTGGTGGATATTCAAGAACTGGAACAATTTCCTTCCAACCTGTTGCCAGGATTTTACGAGCGATTAACGGCTTTGTTACCCGGTTTGGTTGACCATCGCTGTGGAATTGGTGAACCGGGAGGATTCCTCTTGCGGGTTCGCGAAGGCACCTACGCGGCCCACATGCTCGAACACATCGTGATTGAACTGCACACGCAGGCTGGCCTTGAAGTGGGGTTTGGTAAAGCCCGGATGACCAGCAAGGAAGGCGTGTACAAAATGGTGTTTCGCACCCCCGACCCGGTCGTTGGCATGGCTTGCCTGGAGGCGGGTGTGCGTTTGTTGCACGCTGCAATCGAAGGTGCGGAGTACGATCTACAGGCCGAGCTGAAAGTGATCAAGCACCACTGCGACATGCATGGCTTGGGGCCCAGCACACAACATATTCTGGATGCAGCTTACGAGCGTCGCATTCCGATTGTTCGCCTGAACGACGGCAATCTGGTTCAACTGGGCCACGGCAACAAGCAGCAGCGAATCTGGACTGCCGAAACATCCAAAACTTCAGCCATTGCCGAAGGCATTGCCGCCGACAAAGACCTGTGCAAGGAACTGTTGGCGCAATGTGGCGTACCCGTTCCTGAGGGGGAAATGGCCAAGAGCCCCGAGCACGCTTGGGAAATTGCACAGGATATCGGCGTGCCCGTGGTTGTGAAGCCAGTCGATGGCAACTGGGGGCGCGGCGTTTCACTTGAGCTGACCAAAGAAGAAGATGTAAAAACTGCATGGCCACTTGCGGACAAAGAAAGTTACACCGGCGTTATTGTTGAAAAATTCATTCGCGGAACCGAACACCGTGTTCTTGTCGTGAATTACCAGGTGGCTGCCGTATCGCGTGGTGAATTGGTTCATGTGGTGGGCGATGGAAAGTCGACCCTGCAAGAACTTTGCAACCAGCAAATCAACACCGACCCGCGCCGTGGTGAATCTGAAATTTTCCCTTTGCGTCCGGTCAATGTGGAAAAAAACCCGGCTGTATTTCTTGAAGTACAACGTCAGGGATACACAGCAAGCTCTGTAATAGGCGATGGCGTGAAAGTGTTGATCGAGCGCAACAGCAACGCATCCGAAGACGTCACTGATTTGATTCACCCCGAAATTGCACGCTTGTGCTGTATGGCTGCCCGCGTGGTGGGCCTGGATGTGGCGGGCATCGACCTGGTATGCGAGCACATTGACCAATCGCCCAAGGGGCAATCGCTGGCGGTGGTTGAAGTCAATGCTGGACCCGGCTTGCTTATGCACATCAAGCCGGCGAAAGGCCAGGCCCGCAACGTGGGCAAACCGATCATCGAATCGCTGTTCCCAGGTGACGCCAACGGCCGGATTCCTACCATTTCTTACTCGGGCGGCCTTGAAATAGAAGGTTTTGGCCCTGAACTCACAGAAATTCTTGAAGACCAGGGACACAAAGTGGGCCTGGCCTGCGACCAAGGCCTGCTCATGAATGGCCGCACCATCAACAAAGCCCCTTCAGCGAACTGGCAATCGGGCCGCAACTGCCTGATCAACAAGAACCTGGACACCTTGGTGATGCAGGTTAAGGCCAGCACCATTTTGTCGGAAGGCCTGCCTTACGACCGTGCCAGCTTGGCAGTGATCACCAGTCTCGGTGCTATGGATGGGCTGGATGAATGGGATATTCTGACCAAGGAGCAACACTTCAATGTGATGCGCACAGTTGTAGACCTTGTACTGGGCAGCGGCCACGCGGTTGTAAACGCAGACGAAGTCAGCTTGCTGCCATTGAAAGACCTGTGCGATGGAAAGGTGATCTGGATCAGCAGCACCGCAGACAACCCCATTGTTGCGGAACATGTGAAAAACGGAGGCATGGCTGTGGTGTACCAAGGTGAAAGCATTCACTTCATGGGTAGCCGGGCCGAGGCAGAGCAACGCAGCCCGATTCCGCTGAAACAGCCCCCAGTGAGCCTTACAAAAACACTGGCACTTGCAGCCGCTGGTTGGGCAATGGATGTGCCACACCACCTGCTGCGCGCCGATCTTCGGCAGCGCTATTAAACCCAATGCTGATGCACTCAACAGGTTGATGAATTATGAAAATTGAACGCATTCGCGCCCTGCGCGGCCCCAATTTGTGGAGCAAAAACACCAGCATGGAAGCTTTGGTGTTTTGCGAGGAAAATGAGCGCCTTTACGACCGCTTTGCCAACATAGAAATGCGTGTTCGCAGCGCCCTGCCCGGCATCGGTTCGCTACGGGCCACCGGGTTCGAGCAAAGCAACATTGCTTTGGCGCATATATTAAGCCGCGCAGCTTTGCGTTTTCAGGTTGAGGCAGGGTCACAAGTTACCTTCGCCCATGTGGCCGACAACATCACCACCGGCTACTTCCGGGTGGTGGTGCAGTACGAAGAAGAAGATTTGGCCCGTGCGGCATTTGAAGAAGCGCACCAACTTATTCTGGCTGCGCTGGCAGGCGACGATTTCGATGCCAATTCAGCGATTGAACGCCTAAAAGAAATTTATGAAGACTGCAAACTTGGGCCAAGCACTGGCTCGATAGTAAATGCTGCCCTGCGCCGCGGCATTCCCATTCGCCGCCTTACTCAGGGCAGCCTTGTGCAACTGGGCTGGGGTTCAAAAGCGCGCCGAATTCAGGCTGCAGAAACCGACACAACCTGCGCCATTTCTGAAGAAATAGCCCAGGACAAAGACCTGACTAAAACCATTTTGTCCGCAGCCGGAATTCCCACACCCCGCGGCAAACTGGTGAAAACATTTGAAGAAGCCCTGGAAGCCTTTCGTGAACTAACAAAGGCCACCAACAAAGGTGTTGTGATCAAACCCAGCGACGGCAATCAAGGCAAAGGCGTAACTGTCAATATTGTGGACGAAGAGCACTTGCGGGTTGCCTTTGACGCTGCAAAAAAATACGGCAGTGGCGTGCCCATCGTCGAGGAGTTCATTCCCGGCCACGATTATCGCTTCCTGGTGGTGGGCGACAAACTGGTGGCGGCCGCACGCCGCGAACCTCCTTCTGTGGTTGGGGACGGCGTGCACACCATTGCCCAGCTGGTCGAAATTGAAAACCGCAACCCCTTGCGTGGCGAGGGTCACGGCAGTGCATTGAGCAAACTTCGCCTGGATGAAATTGCCATTGCACGAATCAAGAAACAGGGCTTTACAGCTGAATCGGTGCCTGAACAAGGCGTGCGGGTAGTACTTCGCAACAACGCAAACCTGAGCACCGGCGGCAGCGCCACCGATGTGACCGACAACGTTCACCCTGCAATGGCAGAAATGGTGATTCAGGCCGCACAGCAAATTGGTATTGAGGTTTGCGGTGTCGACGTGGTGTGTGAGCGCGTAGACGAATCACTTGAATCGCAAGGTGGCGGCATTGTTGAATTGAACGCTGCACCGGGCTTGCGAATGCACTTGGAGCCATCGATTGGCAAGGGGCGCGATGTGGGCGCAGCCGTGATCGACCTGATGTTCAAGAAAGATGAAAACGGCCGCATTCCAGTGGTAGCAGTCACAGGCACCAACGGCAAAACCACCACGGTTCGCCTGATCGAGCAAATTCTTCGTTACCACAATTTGCGCGTTGGCTTTACGGGCACTGAAGGCGTGGTGGTGAATGGGCACCTGATCGACACAGGCGACTGCAGTGGGCCGAAAAGCGCACACAAGGTGCTGGTGCACCCCGAGGCCGACGCTGCCGTGCTTGAATGTGCGCGTGGTGGCATGCTGCGTGAGGGCTTGGGCTTTGACATGTGCGATGTAGGGATTGTCACCAATATTGGCGAGGGCGACCACCTGGGCCTGAACTTCATTGACAGCGTTGAAGACCTGGCCTTGCTAAAAAGCGTGCTGGTTCAAAACGTGGCACCCAATGGCCTGGCCGTGCTGAATGCAGATGACCGGCATGCCGCCAACATGGCCAAGCTGACCCCAGGACGCGTGCTGTTTTTCACCAGCAACCCAGACAACCCGATTGTGGCCGCGCACAAAGCCAAAGGTCGCCCTGTGATTATTCACGATGGCCGCGTTATCAACATCAGCTACGACGACATGGAAAAAACCATTGACCTGATGGATGTACCGCTAACCAACAATGGCTTGTTTACCTTTCAAGTGCAAAACGTGATGTGTGCTGTGGCCGCCGCCTTGGGCCTGAACGTGCCATTCAACACCATTCGTGCCGCGCTCGGGAGCTTTCAGTCTACTCCCGACACGGTGCCCGGCCGCTTTAACTTCTTCAAGCACAAAGGGGGCTCTGTGATTGCCGATTACGGCCACAACCCCGATGCAGTGTCGACACTGGTCAACACGCTTAAAAACATCCCGGCCGTTCGGCGCACCGTGGTGATCAGCGCCGCAGGCGACCGTCGTGATCAAGACATCATCGAACAAGGTCGCTTGGTGGGTGGCTTTTTTGATCATATCGTGTTGTATGAAGACGCCTGCCAGCGTGGCCGCCCAGATGGTGAAACGCTGGCACTGCTTCAACAGGGCATAGCACTTGCCTCCGGCAACAAAAAACCGTCTGTTGTTGAGGTACGTGGCGAATTCAAGGCCATTCAAATGGCGCTGGACGAAACAGGCCCAGACCATTTGGTGTTGGTCTTGATCGACCAGGTCAATGAAGCATTGCAATACCTGCAGGAAAACACCACAGGCGAGCCCGCACGGGTATCTGCTTAAAGGCCAAGCCGCTTGAGCATGCGGTGAAAGTTACCGGAATCAAGCCCAAGCTGCCGTGCAGCTGCGGCTCGATTTCCATCCGTGTTATCCAGCACCTGCTGTACCAAGGCCCTGGAAAAAGCATCCACAGCATCCCGGTAAGGCATACCTTCTGTCGGGGTGACCATTCCCGCATTCGGAATTGTTGCAAGGCCTTGGGCAGTCAGGGCATGTGTGTGCCCTGCTTCACTCACAAGGTCCAAGTGCTCTAGTTCTACAGTCACCATGGGGCCTGATTCATCCCGACGCGCTTTCAATGCGGCTCGCCCCAAAGTGTGTTCCAATTCCCGCACATTGCCCGGCCAGCTGTAGCGCTTCAGGGCAGCCTCGCACCCCCGCCCCAAGCGAAGGTTTCGCAAGCCCAAACGGCTGCGGTTCTGCTCCAGAAAATAGCCAGCCAGCAACACCACATCGTCTCCGCGTTCGCGAAGTGGCGGAATGTGCAAAGGGTAGGCACACAAACGGTGATACAAATCAGCCCTGAACCGCCCTGCTTTCACTTCAACCGACAAATCGCGATTGCTGGCTGCCACAATACGCACATCTACGCGATGCTCCCTGTCACTGCCCACGCGTTGCACCTGTCCGCTTTGTAAAACCCGCAACAGCTTGGCCTGTGCCGATGCGCTCAGTTCTCCCACTTCATCCAGAAACAAAGTACCACCGTCGGCCAATTCAAACTTGCCTTGGCGATCGCGCTCTGCACCAGAAAATGCGCCTTTAACGTGGCCAAACAATTCGCTTTCAATCAATTGATCTGGCAGTGCCGCGCAATTAATCACCACCAAGGGTAAACTGGCCCGGCTGGACATGGCGTGCAAAGCTTGGGCCACCAATTCTTTGCCCACACCAGTTTCTCCGTGAATCAGAACCGCCAGTTGACTGTTGGCAACAGTCAAAATTTCATGTTTCAGTTCACGAATGGGCATGCTGTCCCCGATCATTTCACGGCGAGACAGCTGAACACCTTCCAGAGCATTCAAACCATTGCCCTCACCCTGCCCCAGCGACAAAGAGTTCGAATGTCGCTCAGTTTTTTCAGTCAGTTCAGCCACATGCACAACCGCCTCGCCCAAACGTGCAAACATGGCCATGGCGCGTTCAACTTTCACATCAAAAACACCGGCCTTCAATGAGTCCAACGTAATGGCACCCCACAATTTGCCATTCACATGCAGGGCGCAACCCATACAGTCGTGCACATTCAAATCCCCGGCGTGCACGCCTTCAAGCAATCCATCATACGGGTCGGGCAAGGTGGACTTGTTCGGGAAATGCGTCACCCCCCGGTAAGTCACAATCGCATTCAAACGTGGATGCTCATTCAATTCAAAGCGGCGCCCAAGGCTGTCGGGAGTCAAACCACGAACAGCCAGCGGCCTCAAGGCCGAGCCTTCCTTTCTCAGCAAGGCACATGCGTTGCCGGGCAATGCTGCAGCCAGGGAATTGACATAGCGCATATAGCGGGTTGATGGATCAAGGTCTGCGCCCAGGTCTTCAATCACTGCCAACACAAAACTGGACATTTCCACGGTTTGATACCTTAATTGTTAATTTAACAACCATTGTTTTAATCACAATATCAAATCGCTGTTGATTAAACAATGATTTGAAATATTTAACAAAATCATATTTCTTTTTACCTATTATTTTCAATGACTTACTAACAACAATGGGTTGGCATGCATCTTGATAGTGTTTGTCACTGAGAATCATGAGTCAGTTTACAATCGAGCAAAAAGGAAAAAAACATGTCAGTTAGCACCGAACAAAAGCAGTGGATCAAAGCAACCATTCCCGCACTTGAACAGGGTGGCGAGGCATTGACCACGCACTTCTACAAACTGATGTTTAGCAAATACCCTGTTACTGCAACCTTTTTTAACCCGGCTCATCAAGAAAAAGGCACTCAACCCCGCGCCTTGGCCAATGCAGTTCTGGCCTACGCCAAACACATCGACAACCCTGCCGTGTTGATGAACGCGGTTACCCTCATCGTCAACAAGCACGTAGCCCTGGGTGTCAAGGCCGAACACTACCCGATTGTGGGCGAATGCCTGCTGCAAGCGATGAAGGAAGTATTGGGCGCCGCGGCCACACCTGAAATTATCGACGCCTGGGCGGCGGCTTATGGCCAGCTCGCCGATATTTTGATCAACGCCGAAGCAAATCTGTATGCCAAACAAGCCATGTCCACCGGAGGGTGGGAGGGGCAACGTGCTTTCACAATTGCCGAAAAAGAGCAAGAAAGCGAACTGGTCACTTCTTTTTATCTGAAACCTTTGGATGGCAAAGAGATCATGGCTTTCAAGCCGGGGCAATACATCACCCTGCACCTGAACGTGAATGGCACAACGGTCATGCGCAACTATTCCCTGTCAGACGCACCCAACGGGCAACACTATCGAATCTCGGTCAAGCGTGAAGAAGGCGGCGTGGTCTCCAACCATTTGCACAAGCACCTGGCCGTGGGCGACACAGTACAACTAAGCCCACCCTGCGGTGAGTTTGTACTCGATGACAGCAAAGACCCCTTGGTGCTAATTACTGCTGGTGTTGGGCTGACCCCCGCCATCGCCATGCTGAAAGCAGCCGCAGGCCAACGCGAGATACGATTTATTCATGCCTGCAAGAATGCAGCGCAACACTCTTTCAAGAACTTGACCGAGCAATTAAGTACCCAGCACAGCAACATTACTGCCGAGTACATTTATGAAAATCAGGATGGTTTACTCAACCCCCAAACCATTGCGAAAAACCTGCCCAACAATGCACAGGTTTACTTTTTGGGCCCAGTTGGCTTTATGGGCGCAGTGAAGAACATGCTGGGCAAGCTGGGCGTACCTGCCGAGCGTCAGCATTTTGAGTTTTTTGGGCCTGCACAAGCCATTTAAAGCCATTCAACAATCAGACTGACAAGCCTTTGGCATGGCCCGAGGCTTGTTTCTGCACAAACTCAAGCAACTCATCAATTTGAAACGATTTGTCAAAAAAGGCCTTCGCGCCCAAGCTTAAACAACGGTGTCGAATTATCAAATTTGAATAGTTGGAAAAAACCACAACGCCAATTCGTCTGTTGTTCCCATCCAGGCTGTCGTGCAGGTTTTTCAGCACACCCAAGCCAGTGCCAGACCGCAATTCCAGGTCCACAATTGCCAAATCGGTGTGATCATCCCTCATCACCGCCAAGGCATCGTTTTCAGACTCCACACTGGCAATCACCTCAACACTGGGAATTTCGCTCAACATGGCCTGTAGCATCGCCTGCAATTCAATGGAGTCTTCCACCAGCAACACACGCAAAGGCAATGAATTTGTACAATTCTGTTTCATGGGCAGACACCTGCAACGCCCCGCCAGCACGAGGGCCAGCAGGGCACTGGGTTAAAGTCGGCTCAATCTGAGCTTATGACTTGGGCTTCAATTCAATCTTGTTGGAAACGGCTTTCACGCCTTCCACCTGCTTGGCCAACACCTCGGCACGCTCAACCTCTGCTTCAGTTCTGGCCTCGCCCGACAGCACCACTACACCTTGCTTGGTTTCCACATTCACACGCAAGGCGCTCACGGTTTCGTCCTCTGCATGTTTGGCCTTCACCTTGGTGGTAATGGTGGCGTCATCCACATACTGTCCCACTGCTTTCATGGGTTCCTTCCCCTGCTCGGCTGCGTACACAGGGCTCAACGCAGACAACGCAACACCAGAGGCGATCAAGGTTTGAGTGATCAATTTTTTCATGGTTGTACTCCTTCAAGGTTATTGAACTGACTACTGACAAGAAATCGAGATCAAAGGTATGTATTGATCAAGCTTCATGCGTTCAATACTACGGAGTGTCCGAACGTTGATCTGTCCGACAAAGACGATTCGCTTGTAGGACCAGTCTGGCCTACCCACCTGATAACAACACAAGGAATATTCAAATGATTCGACTGGCCATTGTTGATGACCATGCAATTGTGCGTGCAGGATTTCGGGAAATGCTCAATGAAGAACTGGGCATGTCCATTCAGTTTGAAGCCGGCACCGCAGAAGAAGCCCAAAACCTGCTGCGTCAACACAACTGTGATGTGTTGATGCTTGACCTGTCCTTGCCCGATCAAAATGGCATCGACCTGCTGCGGGCAGTCAAACAACGCCATGAAGAAACACAGGTGTTGATCATCAGCAGCTTTTCGGAAGAACGCTACGCCTTGTCCATGATTCGTAGTGGGGCGAGTGGCTACTTGTGTAAAGACTGCGACCGCAGCGATCTGATCAATGCGATCCACACAGTGGCGCAGGGTCGGCGCTATATTTCCGCCAACACAGCTGAACTATTGGCCCGTGAAATGGCTGGCGAAAGTGACAAGCCAGCGCATCAGGAACTGTCTGAACGAGAAATGCAGGTTTTCATGCGCCTGGTGAGGGGAGAAAGTGTGTCTACAATTGCACAGGCACTGCACCTGAGCGTAAAAACAATCAGTACTTATCGATCAAGGCTACTTGAAAAACTGGGCGTGAACAGCAATGCCGAGCTGGCCACCTATGCGCACCAACACTGCTTGGTGCT
The DNA here is from genome assembly GCF_013004065.1 of Limnobacter sp. SAORIC-580. Lineage (GTDB taxonomy): Bacteria > Pseudomonadota > Gammaproteobacteria > Burkholderiales > Burkholderiaceae_B > Limnobacter > Limnobacter profundi. The sequence goes on along the minus strand of NZ_CP053084.1, from coordinate 1,505,644 downwards.
TGATTAAGCAAGCCAAGGTTGTTTAAATGGGCATGTGCACTTCAATGCGTGTGCCTTGGCCCATGCATGAAGCAAGTACCAGCCGTGCATTGAACATTTGGGCGCGGTGTTTCATGCCCGCAATGCCATGGCCATGTAACTCGATGTTCTCGGTGTTAAAACCAATGCCGTTGTCACGCACACTAAGAACTACCATTCCCGGCTTTTCAATCAAGCTCAACTCAACCTTGCTGGCTTTGGCGTATTTCCGGACATTGGTCAACGATTCCTGTGCCACCCGAAACAAAGCCAGCGATTGCTCTGGCGACAAGCTCACGGAATGCTCAGAAAAGTGCATCTCCACTGGCATGTCAATTTCAAACTGCTGCCCCAATGAGCGAAGCGCTTCAACAAGACCGAGACCCTTGAGCAAAGGGGGCTGAAGGTCATCGACCAAACGGCGCGTCAGTGAAATGGTGCTTCCAATGTTTTCAATCAAACGCAGCATCCGCTCTTGAATACTGTCGTCCACGTGAGCACCCAACGATCGTCGCAACCAGCTGGCGTCCATTTTCGCAGCGGTCAACGCCGACCCCATTTCATCATGCAACTCGCGGGCAATGTGCTGGCGCTCCGCTTCCTGCGCAGTGGTCAGGTTGGTGGCCAAATTGCTTAATTCAACGGTGCGCGCCTGCACCTTGGCCTCAAGGCGACTGTTTTCCGTTTTCAACAACTCCTGAATTCTGGCGCGCAAGGCCACCTGCCTTTGTTGCACCACAAACAGGCTTAGGATCAGCAAAAGCGAGGCAGCACCCAGCGCATACCCCACATACTGAATTTTCCCGGCGCGCGCCAAATACATGTTTTCAAGATCCTGATGCGCCTTCTCCCTTCGCGCTTTTAATATCGCAAGGCGAACCCGAATCTCGTCCATCAGTTGCTTGCCAAGCTCACCGTGCTCTTCTGACACAGCCACAGGTGCCTTGCCCTGGCTCAACATATCGCCAAGGTACTGAAACTTCGCATCCACCAAACGCTTCAAGTCCTGCAAATCGGCATGGTCATCCGAGCCTGGCGGAATATCGAAGTTCATGGAGGCCATGAGTGGCTCCAACCGCGCCGCAGCACTGCGGTAAGGCTCAAGATAGATATCGTTGCGCATCAACAAAAAAGACAATGCGCTGGCTTGTGCGTCCACCAGCAATACCCACAATTGGTCCAGACGATCTATGCGCTTTTGATTGATGTCCGACAGGGCCACCACCTCGGCATTCATTCGGGAATGGGTATAAGTGATACCCAACAAGGCAAGCACCATCACGCAGCCAAACGCCAAAAGCCAGTAGGGACGAATTTGACGTTTGACGGATGACGGCATGGTGCTAAGGTTTGGACTTAATCAAGTTAAAAACGAACGTGACCACTGCAAGCACGATGAAAATGAAAAACAAGACCTTGGCAATTTCCACTGCGCCCGCAGCAATACCGCCAAAACCAAACAGGGCTGCAACCAATGCAATGACAAAAAACACAACAGCGTAGTGCAACATAGTCAACTCCTCGGGTTAACAAACGGTTGACGCCTACTGTAAAAGCCATTTGCGAGAAAGTAGGTCGGCCTTCTCTGAACATGGTGTAAGTGACATCCTACAAACCACAAAAAAGCCCGCTTAATCATCGGTTTGCGGGTGGAGAAATCAGTTAAATTCAATTTAAATCATTACGTAACAAAATCACCGTGATTCTTGTCATTGCAAACCCCAAAGCCGGGTATCTCAAAACACGCAACTCAAGTGGCAGTCTTGCGGAAATTCACCGCATCTTGGGCAATGCCGGGCATGTGGCATTAACTCAAAATGCCGCAGAACTGGAGCAGGCGCTTTTGTCCTACAAAGACGCCCCACCCTCGGTCATTGTCCCCTTTGGTGGCGACGGCACTGTTTCAGCGGTACTGGGCGCTGCAGCCAAGGTGTGGGGAGACCATGCAATACCAGCTATTTTCCCCTTGCATGCGGGCACCATGAACATGATTGCCTGGGACGTGTACCCAAAAACAGCACCTCTCAAAGCCCTGCGGTGGTTGGTTGAGCACCAGGCCAACACGCACCTGCACAGCTCGCCGCGTTACCCCATTAAAACCTCCAGTGCACAATATGGCTTTGTGTTTGGTTTTGGCGTCACCGTGAACTTCATGCATGCTTACTACAGCATGGGCAGTGGTCCAATTGCGGCTACAAAACTTTTGGCCAAAATAGCGTGGGGAATCATTCGACGCAGTCCGTTCGTAGAAAACCTGTTCTCTACGGTCAAAGGGCAGCAAGCTCGCGACAATGCCACACCACAAAGGTTTGCATGGCAGGCCTGCCTGGCGCTCAGTATTCAGTGCTTGCCATTGCGGTTTCGTGTTTCTACCAGTGGCGGTAACAAAGCCAAACAAGACATGTGCCTGATTACCGGTGTACCGAACAAACTGCCTCTGGTGCTAAATTTGATCAGAATTTGGTTCGGTGCCATGCCGCGTAGCATTGGCGTGGAACGAAGTACCGTAGCCAAAATTGAATTTCAATTTGATTCGCCCACAGCCTGGCAGCTGGATGGCGATGTGCACGCGCCATTGTCTTCGATTCAAATCAGCAGCGCCCCGGCAGTGCAGTTTGTGGCGATGGAATAAAAAAAGGGATCCCACGCGGGATCCCTTTTTCATTCTGGCGGAGACGAGAAGATTCGAACTTCCGATACCCTTTTGGGGTATGCTCCCTTAGCAGGGGAGTGCCTTCGACCACTCGGCCACGTCTCCAGAAGGCCGAATTATACACGGTTTCGGCCAAAATGTTGAATGCTGGCGCAAATCGCTTTCACGCAAATTGCACCGCATTCCCATCACTCAAAACTCAGCCCAAACTCCCGTTCAAGCCGCTTCTTTTTCCAAACCGAAGGCCTTGTGTAGCGCACGAACTGCCAATTCCATGTACTTGTCGTCGATCAACACCGACACCTTGATTTCAGATGTAGAAATCATCTGAATGTTGATGCCCTCTTCCGACAAGGTTTTGAACATCAGGCTGGCCACGCCCACATGTGAACGCATGCCGATGCCCACAATCGATACCTTGCACACGTTGGTGTCGCCCGCCACTTCACGTGCACCCACGCTACCCTGAATCTTGTTTTTCAACAAATCCATGGTTTTATTGAATTCGTTGCGGTGTACGGTGAAAGTGAAATCGGTGGTGCCATCCGAACCCTGGTTCTGAATGATCATGTCCACGTCGATGTTTGCCTCAGCAACCTGGCCCAAAATTTGGTAGGCCACACCGGGCTTGTCAGGCACGCCACGAATGGTCACTTTTGCTTCATCACGGTTGAAAGCGATACCGGAAACAACAGCCTGTTCCATATGTTCATCTTCCTCAAAAGTAATCAGCGTGCCAGACACTTTTTCTTCGTCCAGCGACATCATTGGGTCGGTCAAGCTAGAAAGCACACGAGTGGGCACACGGTACTTGCCTGCAAATTCAACGGAGCGGATTTGCAGAACCTTTGAGCCCAAAGAGGCCATTTCCAGCATTTCTTCAAAACTCACAACGCGCATGCGGCGTGCCTCGGGCACCACGCGGGGGTCGGTGGTGTACACCCCATCCACATCGGTGTAAATAAGGCACTCAGCCGCACCCATGGCGGCAGCAATGGCCACCGCAGAGGTATCGGAACCACCACGACCCAGCGTGGTTTGGTTACCCGCCTCATCAATGCCCTGGAAACCGGTGATGATCACCACCTTGCCAGCATTCAATTCGGCTTTCACTCGAGTGTCGTCAATCGACTCAATGCGTGCTTTGGTGTGGCTGCTGTCGGTTTTTATAGGTACTTGCCAGCCAGAAAAACTGATTGCTTCCAGGCCTTCAGCCTTCAAAGCCATGGCCAACAAGGCAACAGATGCCTGCTCACCTGTGCAACACAGCATATCGAGTTCTCGGGGATCAGGCTCAGCCTGAATTTCCTTGGCCAGGCCAATTAGACGGTTGGTTTCGCCAGACATGGCCGATGGCACCACCACCATTTGAAAGCCCGCGCGATGCCATTTGGCGACACGCTTGGCTACATTCTTGATACGTTCTGTGGACCCCATGGAGGTGCCACCGTATTTATGTACTATCAGTGACATAGTCAGATCGCCCTGCACAAATAAAAAGCGCGAACCATTTCGCGCTTTTAAATCAATCAGTTGAACATTTTACCCCAAGCGCTGACTTAAAACTGACAAAAGCATGAATTCCGCTTGGTCAAAAGTCAGCGATTGTGAACCCCCGCTTACTGGTTCGCCGAATACCCTAGATTCATTTGCAAGCCACCCGATTCCAATACCTCTGGGTGCTTGCGCATGTATTCCAGGCGATCCAGGTATTCAGTGGTGACATCACCGGTAATGTACGAACCATCAAAACAGCTGGCATCGAAAGTTTGAATTTTTGGATTCAAGTCACGCACAGCACGCTTCATGTCGGCGATGTCTTGATAAAACAGAGCATCTGCGCCAATTTCAGCGCAAATTTCGTCGTCAGTGCGACCTGAAGCGATCAACTCATCGCGCGTGGGCATGTCAATACCATACACGTTCGGAAAACGCACGGGAGGCGCAGCCGAGGCAAAAATTACCTTCTTGGCACCCGCTTCACGAGCCATTTGTACAATTTCCCGGCTTGTGGTGCCGCGCACAATCGAATCGTCTACCAACAGCACTGTTTTGCCTTTGAATTCAACAGAAATGGCATTGAGCTTTTGACGAACGCTTTTTTTGCGAACAGCTTGCCCGGGCATGATGAAAGTGCGGCCAATGTAACGGTTCTTGATAAAACCCTCGCGGTAAGGCACACCCAACTGGTTCGCCAGTTCCAGCGCAGCCGGGCGGCTGGAGTCGGGAATGGGCATAACCACATCAATTTCACCGGCAGGCATGCCCTTGCGAATTTGGTCAGCCAGGTATTCACCCATTTTCACACGGGCTTCATACACGCTAATGCCATCCATCACGGAGTCGGGGCGAGCCAAATAGACGTACTCGAAAATACAGGGGTTCAGCGACGATTTCTCCGCACATTGCTGGGCATGAAGCTTACCGTCGAGATCGACAAACACGGCCTCGCCCGGATCAATGTCGCGCACAAACTCAAAGCCCATGCCCACCAAAGCCACCGATTCTGATGCAAACATGTACTCGGTGCCCTGCTCTGTTTCAGCCTTGCCCAAAGCCAAGGGGCGAATGCCAAACGGATCGCGGAATGCCAACAAACCATAGCCTGCAATTTGAGCCACGCAGGCATACGCACCGCGCGCACGGGCATGCACACCCGCCACCGCGCGGAAAATGGTGACCGGGTCAAGCGAATAGCCTGAGGCATTGGATTGCAGCTCGTGGGCCAACACGTTGAGCAACACCTCGGAATCTGAATTGGTGTTGATGTGGCGGCGATCATTCTTGAACAATTCAGCCTTCAAACGCTCGCTATTCGTGAGGTTGCCGTTGTGGGCCAACACCAAGCCATAAGGGGCATTGACATAGAAAGGTTGCGCTTCATCTGAACTAGCGGCCGAACCAGCTGTGGGGTAACGCACATGGCCAATGCCCATATTGCCGGGCAATGAACGCATATTGCGTGTGCGAAACACGTCGCGTACCAGCCCATTGCCTTTGGACATGGAAAACGAATTGCTGTGCGCAGTGGCAATACCTGCAGCATCCTGGCCACGGTGTTGCAACAACAGCAAGCTGTCGTAAAGAATTTGATTAACAGGAGAAAAACCGGCAATACCGACAATCCCGCACATTGAAAGCTCCTAGTAGCGCACCCACTTGGCCACACTTTCGGGCAAATGCGGTTTGATTTCTCTCATCGCATCCACTGCCAAAGGGGACAACATGGCATTTCGCCAAAATGGCTGTTCCGGAAGCGAGGTGAAGCCTGCCCCAGTAACCAGCACCAACACAATAAATAAACCACGCGCGAAGCCGAACGTGGCACCCAGGCCACGGTCCGCAAAACCCAAACCCGCTGCAGCAACAATTTTGCCCAACAGAGAAATCAGAATGGCACCCACCAACATGGTTGCAAAAAACGCAGCGGCACAACCAATCAGTGCTTTCATGGGCGGACTCAGCGATTCAGCCCAATCCATGTAAACAGCCAGATCTGCGCCATAGCGATTTGCTACCCAGAAGGCCAACACCCAGTTGGCCAAAGAAAGCACTTCTTTGACCATGCCCCGGAACAAACCCAGAATGACCGACAGCACCACCACCGCAATAACGATGTAATCAAATATCGTCACTGCACTACTCTCCCTGAGGAGTAACCCGCAGCGGCCAACTTGGCTTTGGTTTCATCGGCTTTGGTCTGACCTGAAATTGGCCCCACCCTGACCCGGTATACCGTGCCATTGCCAGTGCTTGTGGACTCCACCTTCGCCGGGAAACCCTTGCCACTCAATTCTTTGCTCAGTGCATCTGCGCGAGCCTTGTCGCTGACAGCAGCAACCTGCACCCAATACACCTCAGCCTTGGCAAATGCCGCAATTGGGTCTTCAACCTTGGGTTCAGCCTTGGGTTCAACTTTAGGTTCCGGCTTGGGCTCAACCTTGTTTGCTGGCTTAGTTTCCAGCTTAGTTTCGGGCTTAGTTTCGAGCTTGGGCTTAGGCTCAGGCGCCGGTTCAGAAACAATAGGGGGCGGTTCTACGGCAGGCGCAACCGGTGCAATTGCCACGGCCTGTTCTTGGGTCGACTGCGGAGCCTCAATCTTTGCTTGCTCGGGAACTTTGGCAGCCTGGGCTGGAATTTCTGCAGATGGGCGATCAGGTACCACCAACTCCACGTCGCTGCTGGTTTGGGATGGTTCATTTTCAACCAAAGCGGGAACGATGATGATGGCTGCCAGAAAAAGCGCAATGGAGCCCACCAACCGCCTTCTGGACCTGCGTTTCAACTCATCAACCGGATCGTTGTTGACTTTGTTCCTGGCAGTAGAACGCGAATTTGAACTCACCTGCACTCCTGAAAAAATTAACCGGGACGTTTTCGAAGCGCTTCTTTGGCTTGCATGGCCTGCGCCACAACCAGGAAGGATCCAAAAACCAGAATTCTATCATTGGGTGGCACCGCAGAAGTGACCACCGCATACGCTTGACCCACACTCTCGTAGCTCTGCACGCTTTTTTCTGGGGGCTGCTTTGCAATACCCCCTTTGGCCAGTGCCTGGGAATTGCCAACCCAGTCAAAAGCCCCTGCGTCCACACCGGCCAGTTCAAGTTGTTGCTTCAACTGCACTGTGCTGCGCCCCCTGTCACCTTCAAGCGGCACCAGGTGCCAATGGTCTACCCTATCTTTCAAGGCCTTGACCACCTCAACAGCATCTTTATCGGCCAGCATCCCGAAAATACAATGGGTGTATGGAAAAAAACCCATGTTGTCGAGGCTTTCACGCAAATGCGCGGCAGCGTGGGGATTGTGTCCAACGTCCAGAACCACCGTGGGTTGACCCGGCAGCACCTGAAAACGCCCTGGCCACTCCACCAAGAGAAAACCCTGTCGAATCGATTGTGCCGGTACTGGCAATCGATCCCGCACAGACTCAAGCGCAGCCAAAGCTGCTGAGGCATTCAACAACTGGTTGGTGCCCCGCAAAGCCGGGTAAGCCAGGGCAGCACGGCGCATACTGCGCCCGCCGTAGGCCCACTGCTGTTTGTCACCGCTGTAGTTGTAATCGCGCGCAAACAGCCACAAATCTGCACCGATTGAATTGGCGTGGTCGATCACGCTTTGTGGTGGCTTGGGGTCGCCCACAATAGCTGGCTTGCCTGTTCGGAATATACCCGCCTTCTCGCGGCCAATGCTTTCCCGGTCGGGCCCAAGAAAGGCCTGATGATCAATATCGACGCTGGTGCAAATCGCGCAGTCGGTGTCAAAAATATTGACCGCATCCAGTCGTCCACCCAAACCCACTTCCAGAATGACGGCATCCAGATCCAGACGAGAGAACACCAGGGCCACCGCCAGCGTGGTGAACTCAAAATAAGTCAGGGAAATACCCGTTGCGATGCGGGCCTGTTCCACCTGTTCGAAGGCGGAAATCAGCTCTGGCTCCGCCACCTCGGCACCATTGATGCGGGCGCGTTCAGTGAAGCGGATTAGATGCGGCGAGGTGTACATGCCCACCTTGTAGCCCGCCTGAATCAGAATGCTTTCCAGCATGGCGCAGGTAGACCCTTTGCCATTGGTACCCGCCACGGTAAACACAAGGCCACTCAAGGCGAAACCCATGTGTTGCTGCACCACCTTCAAGCGGTCCAGCCCCATGTCAATCGGCTTGCTGTGAATCGATTCCAGATAAGCCAGCCACGCATTCAATGTGGCGTTGGCAGCTGGCTTCATCGGTTTGGAAGGGTCTGGTTGGGGTACTGCTTGGTTCATAAATACTCAGGCTGCTAGTTTTCAGGCTGCTCAGTTTCAGGCCGGCTGGTCAATCTGTTTTTTCATCAACAGCGCCAAAAGGCTGGTCAGGGTTTTCTTCATTTCACGGCGATCCACAATGCAATCCACCGCACCCTTTTCCATCAAAAACTCGGCACGCTGAAAACCTTCAGGCAAAGTTTGCCGAACGGTTTGTTCAATCACGCGTGGGCCGGCAAAACCAATCAAGGCTTTGGGTTCTGCAACCACCACATCGCCCAAAAACGCGAAACTGGCGGAAACGCCACCCATGGTAGGGTCGGTCAAAACAGAAATATAGGGAAGTTTGGCCTGGCTCAGCTTGGCCAGCATGGCCGAGGTTTTTGCCATTTGCATTAGCGAACCCAAACCTTCCTGCATGCGTGCGCCGCCAGAAGCTGCAATGCTGATAAACGGAACATTGGCGTCAAGCGCCGCCTGCACGCCGCGACAAAAACGTTCGCCCACCACAGAACCCATAGAACCGCCCATGAACTCAAACTCGAAGCAGGCTATCACCACTTCCAGGCCGTTCATGGTGCCTTTTTGAACCACCAGGGCATCGGTTTCGCCTGTGGCCTCTTTGGCTTCATTCAAACGCGCGGTGTAGCTTTTGCTGTCCTTGAATTTCAGGGTATCCATGGGCAATACTTCACGCCCAATTTCAACGCGCTCATCATTGTCGAACAACAAATTCAGACGCTCACGCGAACCTATGCGCATGTGGTAAGTGCACGAGGGGCAAACCATGGCATTGCTCACCAAATCATTTTGATAGAGCACTGCATCACAGCTTTTGCATTTCGCCCAAATACCTTCGGGAACGCTTTTCTTGGCTGCGTCGCCGGGTGTCTTTGAGGAAATGCGCGGCGGAATAATTTTGTCAAACCAACTCATACACTTTCCCTTGCTGAGGATTTCTTTTGGAAGTTATTGTTTCATGCCAAATTGCGCATCCAGCGCGGCACGAATCTGGGCAATGAACTTGCCCGCCAAAGCGGCGGCCTCTTGTGGGCTGCCTGCTTCTAGAAACTGAATCAGTGCAGAGCCAATCACCACGGCATCTGCGGATTGTGCGACACGACATGCCGACTCGGCGTCGCGAATACCAAAGCCCACACCCACGGGTACATCAGTGAATTTGCGAATGGTGGGCAACTTGGAACTGACTTCAGCGGCATTCAGGTTTTGCGCACCAGTCACGCCTTTCAGCGACACGTAATACACATAACCGCTGGCTGCCCTTGCCACTTTTTCAATGCGTTCATCTGAAGAAGTTGGCGCCAGTAAAAAAATAGGATCCAGTTCGGCGGCACGCAGGTATTTGGAAAACTCAAGTGACTCCTCGGGTGGGTAATCCACCACGAGCACTCCATCCACACCTGCCTTTTTTGCCTCGGTGACATACTTTTCGACACCCATGCGTTCAATGGGGTTGGCATACCCCATCAGCACAATCGGTGTGTGCTGGTTGGTCTGGCGAAACTCGGCCACATAATCCAGAATTTTGCGGGAAGTCACTCCCTTTTCAAGCGCACGTTCGCTTGAACGCTGAATGACCGGACCATCGGCCATGGGGTCAGAAAACGGCACTCCCAGCTCAATGACATCGGAACCTGCATTGGCCAAGGCATGCAACATGGCCACAGTCTGGCCGGGGTCAGGATCACCGCCAGTGACGAACGGAATCAGGCCTTTGCGACCTTCTTCTTTTAATTTTGCAAATACTGCTTTGATTCTTGACATGGTTGTAATTGAAATTTATTTCTTGTTGCAGGCCATTTCTGCACCTGTTTTGCAATCGGGGTGGCAATAAAACTCGGCACCACTCAAGCGCGCCACGGTGTGCATGTCTTTGTCGCCACGGCCAGACAAGTTCACCAAAATCACCTTGTCTTTGGGCAAGGTTTTGGCCAGCTTCGCAGCATGCGCCAAGGCATGGCTACTTTCCAGCGCCGGGATGATGCCCTCAATGCGGCAACACTGGTGGAAGGCTTCAAGCGCCTCGGCATCGGTAATACCCACGTATTCAGCCCGGCCAGAATCCTTCAGCCATGCATGCTCAGGGCCAACACCGGGATAATCCAGACCCGCGGAAACCGAATGGGTTTCAATAATTTGCCCATCATCGCTTTGCAACAGGTAGGTACGGTTACCATGCAACACGCCAGGTGTGCCAGCGCTCAGCGATGCAGCATGCTTGCCAGTTTCAATGCCCTCGCCCGCAGCTTCCACACCCACCAACTTCACGCCATCCACGTTCAAGTAGGGGTGGAAAATACCCATGGCGTTCGATCCGCCACCTACACAGGCCAGCACATAATCTGGCTGCTTGCCCACCATGGTCGGCATTTGCTGAATGCATTCGCGACCAATCACGCTTTGGAAGTCTCGAACCAGCATGGGATATGGGTGTGGACCCGCCACGGTGCCAATAATGTAAAACGTGTCTTCCACGTTCGTAACCCAGTCGCGCATGGCTTCGTTCAGCGCATCTTTCAGGGTTTTGGAGCCAGAAGTGACCGGAATAACCTCGGCACCCAACAGCTTCATGCGAAACACGTTTTGTGCCTGCCGGGCCACATCTTCCTGACCCATATACACCACACACTTCATGCCATAACGCGCAGCCACAGTGGCCGTGGCCACACCGTGCTGGCCCGCACCTGTTTCCGCAATTACGCGGGGCTTGCCCATGCGCTTGGCGAGCATGGCCTGCCCAATGCAGTTGTTCACTTTGTGGGCACCTGTGTGGTTCAGGTCTTCCCGCTTGAAGTAAATTTGTGCACCACCGACCAAATCAGACCAGCGCTTGGCGTGATAAATGGGGCTGGGGCGACCCACAAAATGTTTCAGTTCACTTTCAAACTCCGCCAAAAATTCGGGGTCGTTTTGGTAATGGGCGTACACACTTTTCAGTTCTTCCAGGGCGTGAACCAGGGTTTCAGACACAAAAGTACCGCCGTAGGGGCCGAAATGGCCAGTGGCGTCTGGAAATTCATAGGGTTTGTTCATGATGCTGCTCAATCTGGGTTCACTTACAACAGCCCTGCATCGGCCTTCTGGACCGCTTTGCAGAACATTTCAATTTTTTCGATACTCTTTATGCCTCGCGCCGACTCAATCCCGCTGGACACATCGACACCATAGGGTCGCAAGCCATGAATAGCCTGTTCCACATTGCTTGCATCCAACCCCCCGGATAATACCAAAGCCTGCTTCAGTTCACCCGCTTTGGGCAGCAAAGACCAATCAAAAGTATGCCCTGTTCCACCATACGCCTCGCTCCATGAATCGACAAGAAGCGCCTGCGCCACATGGAATTTTTCACTTTCTTTCAGCAAGTTCACATCGGCCTTCATTCGAATGGCCTTGATGTAGGGACGCCTGAAACTGTCGCAAAACTGTGGACTTTCATCGCCGTGAAACTGCAACAGCACATTGGGAATTTCCGAAATGACGGAATTGACGAAATCGGCCTGAGGATTCACAAACAAGGCAACCGGGGTTTGCCAGGCACCCAAACAACGCGCCAGCTGCCCCGCCTGCGCCACCTCAATGTGGCGCGGTGAAGGCGGATAAAACACGAAACCCACGGCATCAGCCCCAGCCCGAGTGGCCGCACGCACCGTGTCTTCGGTTTGAAAGCCGCACAACTTGATTCGGGTTCTCATGCAAACAGTTCCTGTATTCCGTATTGCTCGGGGTATTCGATATTCCACAAGCTTAAACCCTGCGCGGGATAAGTTTTTGCCGCCAGGCTTCTGTTTCTGGATTCAAGCACATCCCTTAACCAGCTTTCGGCTTGCCTGTGCTGGCCCACTTCCATCAGGCTGCCCATCAAGTTTCTTACCATGTGGTGCAAAAATGCATTGCCATGAATTTCAAAGTAGCAATGGTCAACGGCTTCAATCAGGTTTAAAGCGAACAAGGTGCGCACTGGGCTTGCCGCCTGGCATTGCGAGGCGCGAAACGCGCTGAAATCATGTGTGCCCAACAAACATTCCGCTGCACGGCGCATGGCGGCCAAATCAAGCGGGTAGTGAACCCAGGTCATGAAACGTTTGAATGGGTCGCGAACGGGTGCGCTATAAAAATAGTAACGATAAGTTCTTGATACCGCACTGAAACGTGCATGAAAACTTGCATCAAGCTGTTTGGCGCCAAGCACCGAAATGGTAGGTGGCAAACTGTTGTTAACCCCTTTGATCCAGGCCGTCAGCGGCCTGTCTGCTGCTGTATCAAAATGCACAACCTGCTGGCGGGCATGTACGCCGGTGTCTGTTCGGCCCGCACAAATTAAAGCAATGGGCTCTTGGGCAATTGCCTCTATGGCCTTGGTCAAGTGGTCCTGGACAGTTCGACCATGTGGTTGTGTTTGCCAACCTTCAAACTCATGGCCGTCGTAACAAAGGCCCAAGGCCACTCTGTTCATTTAGTTCAACGTAGCCAAAAGCGCCTTGGCCTTGCGAACCTGGTCCACATCGCCTTTTTTCACGATTTCGTTCAACAACTCTTTGGCACCATCTGCATCGCCGATTTCAACGTAAGCGCCCGCCAAGTCCAGCTTGGTGGCAACTTCCTGCCAGGTGGCATCGTCCACTTTGGGGTTAGGAACATCAACGTCGAGGTCAACAAGCGTCTTGTCAATGGCCTCTTCAGGAACGGCACCCGGCCCATCAACATTGGATTTGTCAGTGTCGTCTTTCAACTCAACCGGTTTTTCACCCACAGTTTCTTCGCCAACCAAGTCATCGAATGCTGCATCAATTTCTCGCGCATTCACATCGTGCTGAGGCAAAGGTTGCTTTCGCAATTCATCCAGTTCTTCCTGGGCCGCCAAGGTGCCTTTTTCGATTTCATCCAGGTCATCAAGAATCGAACCTGATTTGGATTCGTTAGGCTCTTCCTCAGGGAAATCCAGAGTGACCTCGCTGTCCAATGATTCTTTGTGTTGCAGTGCTTCCTCAGAAGCTTCATTCAGTTCGGGAATGTCATCAGCCACGGCTGGCTTATCTTCCGCTTCCACGGGGGCTGCGTGAAGTTGCGTCGCCTCTTCAGGTTCGGCCTGCTTCAAGCGATCATTCAGTACTTCATCCAGATCAAAGTCAGAATTTTCAGCCTGATTCAGACCGCTGGCTCGCTCAGCTGCAATTCCTGCACTGGCTGCCGCAATGGCCTCATCAAATTCATTCACTTCGCTGAAAGAAGAATCGTCCTCGGCCTCGAGCTCATCTTCCTCGTTTTTGGTTTTGTTCTTGCGTGCACGGGCAATCAGCAACAACACAAGCAACACAAGCAAACCACCTGCACCTGCCAAAATCCAGGGCAACCAGTCAAAAGGCTGCTCTTCTGCTGCTGCTTGCTGCACTGGTGCCTGTACACCATCGCTGCTGGCGGGCTCGTCGGCCACCGGCGATTCAGCAGCAGGCTCGTCGGCACCATTCTCGGCCAGTGTTTCCGAGGGTACTTCAACAGCTGCTGGCTCAGTAGTAGCATCAGTCCCAACTGCCGGGCCATCAGCTGCAGGTGCGGCAGGCTCGCTGCCCAGGTCTTTTTGCATGTCGAGCAAACGCTGCAAGTCACTTACGTTCTTCTCGAGCAAAGCAATTCGCTCATTCGCCTCGGCCAGTGCCTTGTTTTTGGCCACCAGCTCCTCTGCGTTGGTATCGGCATTGCTTGCACCTTGGGCTGAGCCGGGTGCAATTTGTAATCGGTCAGCCGGTGCACCCGCATTGGCCTTGGGCGCTTGATCTTGCGGAGTAATGCTGCCCTGGGCACTGGTGGCGTCTGCCGCTGCAAGCTGATTGTCAACAGTTAGCAAACCAATTTGGCGAGCGTAAGCGGAGTACACATTGCGATCGTCGTTTTGAGCAAGAATCAGCAAAGCCTCATTGGCATTGCGGGCTCGCAGCGCCGCACGATTGGGAACCTGAATTTGGGCGCCCTCACGAATCAGGTGTACGCTGCCATTAATAAATGAGGCTTTGTTGGCCTCGTAAATTGCAGCCATGGCCTGGTTCAGGGTGACGCCGTCGCCGACCAGTTGCAAAGCCAACTCCGACAGAGTGTCGCCACGCTCAACATTCAAAGTACCTTCAGGCGCAGCGGGCGCTGAAGCCACTGGAGCTTTGGAGACTGCAGGTGGTTCGGAAACCGCTGGCGCTTTTGGCGCAGTTGCCTTGGGTGCCACAGCAGGCGGTGTCATCGGCGGGCGAATTTCAGGAAGACTCGTTGCGGGTTCAGCCGCCTGGGCCACACCAACAGGCACAGTCAGGGTATATTCCCGCGCAACACGGCCACCCGCCCAGGTCAATTCAACCAAAGTGTCGATGAAACCAGCAGGCAAAGGCTGCACAGAGGTAATCTTGACAAGCGCCGTACCGGGCTGAGGGCCATCTTGTACTGCAAACTGAAGACTCTTCAGGTTCGGATCCATGCTCAGGCGGGCAGCTTTGAAAGCCTCTGCGGAAGCCAGCTTGGCCTGCAAGGAAGCGCGTTCCTCTGGCAACACCAGATCAACCTGAATTTGCGCCAGAAAAGGCTCGCCTGCACCCGACAGCACTTCAAGCTTACCGAGCTGTGCTGCCTGCGCGAAGGAACTTGCCAACAAACCTGATGCAAAAACAAAGGGCAGAATCTTCTTTTTGGTATGCCTCACCCGTTTACTCCATGAATGTTCAAGCCGCCTTCGGCAGCTTTTTTGGGATCAATATTGATGCAGCTTAGCGTTCAATCAAAATACGCAGCATGCGGCGCAGTGGCTCGGCCGCACCCCACAACAGCTGATCGCCCACGGTGAAAGCGCTCAGATAATCGCCACCCATGGCCATTTTCCGCAAACGGCCAACTGGCACATGCATGCGGCCTGTAACGGCTGCAGGGGTCAAATCGCGCATGGATGCATCACGCTCGTTGGGGATCACTTTAACCCAATCATTGGCCTTGGCAAGCATGTCATTGACCTCATTCAATGGAATGTCTTGCTTCAGCTTGATGGTCAACGCCTGTGAGTGACAACGCATGGCACCCACACGTACGCACAATCCATCCACAGGCACACAACCGGGTGTACCCATGGCTGGCTTGCCCAGAATCTTGTTGGTTTCTGCGCCACCCTTCCATTCTTCTTTGGACTGGCCATTGCCCAGGTCTTTGTCGATCCAGGGAATGAGGCTTCCGCCCAGTGGCACGCCAAAGTTATCGGTCGGGTATGCGTCGGAATTAATATGCTGAGCCACCTTGCGGTCAATTTCCAGAATGGCAGATGCGGGATCGGCCAACAGGTCTTTGACCGAACCATGAATGCTGCCCATTTGCGAAATCAGTTCGCGCATGTTTTGCGCACCAGCGCCAGAAGCGGCCTGGTAAGTCATGGAAGTAATCCACTCCACCTGATTGTTCTGGAACAAACCACCCAAAGCCATCAGCATCAGCGACACGGTGCAGTTACCACCTACATAATTCTTGATGCCTTTGGTCAGGCCATCCTTAATCACGTTCATGTTCACCGGATCAAGAATAATAATGGCGTCGTCTTTCATGCGCAGGCTTGAGGCCGCATCAATCCAGTAACCATTCCAGCCAGCCTCGCGCAGCTTGGGAAATACTTCATTGGTGTAGTCACCGCCCTGGCAAGTCAACACCACGTCCATTTGCTTCAGAGCGTCGATGTTGTTTGCATCCTGCAAGGGACCCGCGTTGCCAGCGAAAGCTGGCGCCTTGCCACCCGCATTGGAAGTGGAGAAGAAAATCGGCTCGAAATGCGCGAAATCATTCTCTTCCTGCATGCGTTGCATCAGCACGGAACCCACCATGCCTCGCCATCCAACCAAACCAACTTTCAACATAAAAAAACTCCAGTACTTTTAAATTCTTGAATTGCGATTTCGCTTTATTGTTGCTTGGCCAGTGCCGCAACAATTGCATCACCCATACCCGCTGTTCCGGTGCGCGCCTTGCCATCGCGCCAAATGTCACCCGTACGCGGGCCAGTGGCCAACACCGTTTTCACTGCGCTCTCAATGCGGTTTGCATAATCTTCAAGGCCAAAGGTGTAACGCAGCATCATCGCTGCAGAAAGCACGGTGGCCATGGGGTTAGCCAGGTCTTTGCCAGCAATGTCGGGCGCGGAACCATGAATTGGCTCGTACAAACCGAAATTGGATTCATTCAGCGAGGCCGATGGCAACATGCCGATAGAGCCAGTCAACATGGACGCTTCATCTGACAAAATATCACCGAACAGGTTACCCGTCACGATGACGTCGAACTGCTTTGGGTTTTTCAACAACTGCATGGCACAGTTGTCAACGTACATGTGGCTTAATTCGACATCGCTGTATTCCTTGCCTACTTCAGTCACAATGTCACGCCAAAACTGGGTAGTTTCCAGCACGTTGGCTTTGTCAACCGAACACAGCTTGCCACCACGCTTTTGTGCCGCTTGAAAGGCCACATGGGCAATGCGGCGAATTTCAGTTTCAGCGTAGCGCATAGTGTCAAATGCCTCACGCTCGCCTTTAAATGGACCATCCTCGGCGATGCGGTTGCCACGCGGCGTTCCAAAGTAAATATCGCCAGTCAGTTCACGAACAATCAGAATGTCCAGTCCTGCCACTATTTCAGGGCGTAGGGTAGACGCATCAGCCAACTCATCATAGACCATCGCGGGGCGGAAATTGGCAAACAGATTCAAGGCTTTGCGAATGCCCAAAATTGCTTGCTCTGGCCGCAAATGGCGCGGGAGCGTATCGAGAGAAAAGTCACCCACAGCGCCAAACAACACAGCATCCGAAGCTTTGGCCAAAGCCACGGTCTCTTCCGGCAAAGGCACGCCTTTTTCGCGGTAGGCCACGCCACCGATCAATGCGTGCTCAAACTCGATGTTCAAGCCATCGGTTTTCAGGGCTTCAAGCACCTTGACAGCCTGCGCGGTAATCTCCGGGCCAATGCCGTCACCGGGCATTACGGCAATTTTTAAAGTCATTCGTGTTCTCTGCTTTTTTATATTTAGATTGTGTTGGCAAGCCAAGGCTGGTTGGCCAGGCGGTTTTTCTCGAAAGCCACAATGTCATCGCGATGCTGCAAAGTCAGGCCAATGTCGTCAAAGCCATTCATCAGGCAATGCTTGCGGAATGCATCTACATTGAAGCTGTAGCTTTTTCCAGCAATGCTCACGGTTTGGTGCTCAAGACTTACTGTGATCTCAATGCCAGGTTTTGCATCAATTGCGGCGAAAACTTCTTTCAGCTCTTCTTCTTTTAAAACAATGGGTAAGAAACCATTTTTAAAGCAATTATTGAAGAAGATATCCGCAAAACTGCTGGAAATAACCGCCTTGAAACCATACTGTTGCAGCGCCCAGGGCGCATGCTCACGGGAGGACCCACACCCGAAGTTGGGACCTGCGACCAACACGGTGCCGCCTTTGAATTCTGGCTTGTTCAGCTCGAAATCAGGATTCAGGGGGCGCTTGGTGCAATCCATGCCAGGCTCGCCTTCGTCCAGGTAACGCCAACCATCGAACAAGTGCTCGCCGAAACCGGTGCGCTTGATGCTTTTCAGAAACTGTTTGGGGATGATGGCATCGGTGTCCACATTGGCGCGGTTCAATGCAACGGCAATGCCAGTGTGGGTTACAAATTTGTCCATAATTAATCCGTGAATATTCCGGTTGATCCGGAGTTCAAACCATACAAGCAAGCAAACGCTTGCCTGCACAGCTTAGAAATACCAGTAAACATTACTTCTTGTTTTCGTCTGCGGTGCGTTCAATGGCAGCGCCGCCCGCCTTGATGTCCTTGCCCATGCCCTCAATGGTGTTGCAAGCGGACAATGACAGGGCTGACAAAGCAAGCAGAAATACGGAAACGATCTTCATATCAAACACTCCTTTGTTTTAAAAGGTTCTGGAATCAGTGAAATGGCCTGCAATCGCTGCCGCAGCCGCCATGGCCGGGCTGACAAGGTGTGTACGGCCGCCCGCACCTTGACGTCCTTCAAAATTCCGGTTGCTGGTGGAGGCACAACGCTCCCCACTGCCCAAACGATCCGCATTCATGGCCAGGCACATGGAACAACCGGGCTCTCGCCACTCAAACCCGGCTTCAAGGAATATTTTGTCCAAACCTTCCTTTTCAGCCTGCGCTTTGACCAAGCCCGACCCAGGGACCACCATGGCCAATTTGACCGTTTCCGCTTTTTTCTTGCCCTTCACCACCGCCGCAGCGTCGCGCAAATCTTCAATGCGCGAATTGGTACAAGAACCAATGAACACGGTATCCACGTTGATGTCTTCAATTTTCTGCAAAGGCTTCAAGCCCATGTACTGCAAGGCACGCTCGTAGCCCTGGCGCTTCACCGGGTCGGCCACCGAAGCGGGGTCTGGCACCACACCGTGCACATCAGTCACCATTTCTGGTGAAGTACCCCAGCTCACCTGCGGTTTAATGTCTTCCGCACGCAGCTCAACCACATGGTCGAAATGTGCACCTTCATCTGAATGCAAGGTTTGCCAATAAGCAACTGCCGTATCCCACATCTCGCCTTTCGGGCTGAATGGGCGACCTTTCACGTATTCGATTGTTTTTTCGTCGACGGCCACCATGCCAGAGCGTGCACCGCCCTCGATGGCCATGTTGCACATGGTCATGCGACCTTCAACAGACAATCCGCGAATGGCGGAGCCCGCAAATTCAATGGCATACCCGGTACCGCCAGCCGTACCAATTTTGCCAATAATGGCCAAAATCACGTCTTTGGCAGAAACACCCTTGCCCAAAGTACCTTCCACGCGCACCAGCATGTTTTTGGCTTTTTTCATCAGCAAACACTGGGTGGCCATAACGTGCTCAACTTCCGAGGTACCGATACCAAATGCCAGCGCACCGATGGCGCCATGGGTGCTGGTGTGCGAATCGCCGCAAACCACGGTCATGCCAGGCAAGGTTGCGCCCTGCTCGGGCCCGATCACATGCACAATGCCTTGGCGCAAGTCTTTGATATCGAAGTAGGTCAGGCCATGGGCTTTTGCATTTTTGTCCAGTGTTTCAACCTGCAATCGCGAAGTTGGGTCGGCGATGCCTTTGGAACGGTCAGTGGTAGGCACGTTGTGGTCCACCACAGCCAGGTTGGCACTGTTGCGCCACAGGTCGCGGCCAGCTAGCTCCAAACCTTCAAAGGCTTGGGGGCTGGTCACTTCATGCAGCAAATGGCGGTCGATGTAAATCAGTGAGGTGCCATCTTCTTCGGTGCGCACCACATGACTTTCCCAGAGTTTGTCGTAAAGAGTTTTTGCCATTTTCAAGGACCTGCTTCGGGCTGACTCATTCAACGGGTTTGTTCCGCTGAACGGAGCAGCAAATTGCTTAGAGAATAACCCCTGATTATGCCACAGCCAGCCCCGGCCTTGCAGCACAGCCGGCATGGCTGCGCCTCAAAATCAACTTGCTCGCCGGTGCTTAACGCTTCTTGGCTTGCTCATACAAAGGTTGCACCCTGGCTGAATAAACCTCGAGATCCTGGATCCGGTTTTCGGGCGATGGGTGCGTAGACAACAACTCGGGTGGTGAACCACCACCAGCCCGGCTCATCTTCTGCCAAACACTGATTGCAGCACGGGGGTTGTAGCCTGCACGCGCGGCCAACTCCACGCCAATTCGGTCTGATTCCACTTCATGAGAACGGCCATACGGCAGTGAAATTGCCACATTGGCGGCCATACCCGCAAGATCGGATGCACCACGCGACAAACCAAAAACTGCCGAAGCCAGATCCAGTCCAACATTCGTGGCAAGTTGCTGCGAAATTCGTTCCCTACTGTGTTCCCGCAAAGCATGGGCAATTTCGTGCCCCATGATGGCCGCGATTTCATCATCAGTCAGCGCCAGTTTTTCAATCAAAGCCGAGTAAAACGCGATTTTTCCGCCCGCCATGCACCAGGCATTGAGTTGGTCAGATTCAATCACATTGACTTCCCATTTCCACTGTGGCGCATCCGGCCGGAATGCCACAGTTTGGGGAATCAGGCGATTGGCAATGGCACGCACCCTGGCCACCTGCTTGGCATCCCTGTTCAGTTTGCCTTCCTTTTGCGCCTTGGCGATCACATCGGCATAACCTTTGGCTGCTGCGGCATCCACTTCTGCTGAGGAAACAAGCACAAACTGGGAACGATCAACCCCAACCGCCCCACCAGAGGTGGTTTGAGTGGTTAAACACGCGGCCAGCACACCAGTTGAAAACGCAAGGCTCAGCGTTAATGTGGTGCGTCGCTTCAATCCAGAAAATACCATTGTTTTTCACCTGTAATTGTCAGTAAAACCGTTCTGTAGAAACGGCGCTCAATGCTGCAAAGTTGACATCAATTACCTGCATTCGACAGTTTATCCCGACAAAAGTGCCGAAGTTGGCTGCTTGCTGGCAATCGTAAAGCGCCAACCTAGAAGCAGGGCAATCAAACCACTGACCGAGGCCATGGCAAATGCACTGGCAGGCCCGCCCCACTCCCATGCGAAGCGGCCTAAAAATGTACCGGCAGATCCACCAAGCCCATATGCAATGGTGGCATACATGGCTTGGCCACGAACCACCAGCTTGACTGGCAAGTTTTCTCGCAACCAGGAAATTGTGGCGGTGTGGTGTGCCGCAAAAGTTAAAGCATGCAAACCCTGTGCAAAAAGCATCAGCCAGCCGTATTCAGGGAATGCCGCTGTCAGGGCAAACCGGAATGCGCACGCTGCGAAGCTGACGCAAAGCCAGGTGTTCAGGGAAAAGCGTTTGAAAAAGCGGGCTTGAAGGGCAAAAAACACCACTTCACACATCACACCAAATGCCCACAAGCCACCAATACTCATTTCGGAATAATTGAACTCGAGCAGGTAAAGCGAGAAAAAGGCATAGAAAACCCCATGCGCGAAAATCATGAAAAATGCAGCCAACCAGAAAAGTGGCATGGGACCTGGCAACAACAGGCGCTTGAAGCCACTGCCGGTGAACAGGATTGAATTTTCCGTACTGGTCACCCGGGGAGAATCGGGCGTGAATTTCAAGGCTGCTACAAACCCGAGCAGCAACATGGCGCAAGCCCAAAACGGATAAGAGGCAAAACCAAAGCGATCAGCCACAGCCCCGAAAACCAGCACTGCCAACACAAAGCCCAGTGAGCCATACAAACGCACCTGGCCATATTGGCCAGTACAACCGGCACAACGCTCCATGGCATATGAATCGGACATGGGCACCAAACCTGAAATACTCAGGTTCAACAACAACACAAGAACAATGAGGTGAGAAGGCGTTTGCTGATACCAGAACGCAAGGGCTGCAAAACAAAAACCCGCAAAGGTGCCAAGTCGAATCCAGCGAACCCGGTTACCAGTGTGGTCCGCTAGCCAACCCCAGGCAAAGGGGCCGACAATTCGCATCAACTGCATCATGCCCAAAGCCAGGGCGATCACATCCAGGTTATGGCCAATCGATTTCAGGTAAGGCCCTAAAAACGGCGAATACAAGCCGACAAATGCGAAATACGCTGCGTAAAAAAGCGCTAACCAGCCCAGTTGCAAATGCCTGCCCGCTTTTTGGTTGAGGACTTAATAATTGGAAATGCCAGGTGGAATTTGAGGAGTGTCCACCTGAACGTCTGCACACTGCGCGCGGTGCACCAGCAGGTGATCCATAATGACCAAAGCCAGCATGGCCTCTGCGATTGGCGTTGCACGAATACCAACACAAGGGTCGTGGCGACCGTAGGTTTCAACATCAATCGGATTGCCCGCTTTGTCGATCGACTTTCTGGGCAAGCGAATGCTGGACGTTGGCTTGATCGCCATACGAACTTCGATGTTCTGCCCTGTTGAAATACCACCGAGAATACCGCCTGCGTGATTAGATCCAAAGCCCTCAGGGGTCATTTCATCGCCATGCTCAGAACCCTTTTGAGCGATACAAGCGAAACCGGCACCAATTTCAACACCCTTTACAGCGTTAATGCTCATCATGGCGTGGGCAATATCAGCATCCAGTTTGTCGTACAAAGGCGAACCCAAACCCACCGGTACCCCAGTGGCCTGAACACGCAAGCCTGCCCCGCAAGAATCGCCGGACTTTCTCAGGGTGTCCATGTAGGCCTCGAGCTCGGCAACTTTTCCATTGTTCGGCGCGAAGAAAGGATTGGTGTGCACATCGTCCCAAGTGGAAAACGGAATATCCACCTCACCAATTTGAGTCATGCAACCACGGATCTCGATACCCAGCTTGCTGGTCAACCATTTTTTCGCGATAGCACCCGCAGCCACCATGGGAGCTGTCATGCGGGCCGATGAGCGCCCGCCTCCGCGATAATCACGAATGCCGTATTTGTGCCAGTAGGTGTAATCGGCATGACCGGGGCGAAACGTGTCCATGATGTTGCCGTAGTCTTTGCTGCGCTGATCTTGATTGCGAATCAACAAACCAATTGGAGCACCCGTTGTCACGCCTTCAAAAACGCCGGAAAGAATTTCAACTTGGTCTGCTTCCTGACGCTGAGTGACATGGCGGGAAGTGCCTGGCTTGCGTCGATCCAAATCGGCCTGCAAATCTGCTTCAGTCAAAGGCAAACCGGGTGGGCAGCCATCAACCACACAACCAATGGCGGGCCCATGGCTTTCCCCAAAATTACTGACCACAAAAAGGCGACCCAGGCTGCTTCCGGACATGCGTGTTCACTCGAATAGGCAAAACATTATTTTATCGGAATATCCCGCACCTGAACGGCGCGGGTGTTGAGCTTACTCAATTGCGACTTCTCAATTGCAACTTATTTGCTGCTCAGTTGCTACTGAGTTGCTACTGAATCAAAGTACTGCTGAATGCGTTCGACAGCTGATGCCCCAGTGTGTGACCACTCAAAAATGCGTCTTCCACCCGCGCACCATTAAGCCAGTCTCCACATGCACCCAGCATGTGTTCCTCGCTGAAATAACAAGGCATACCCACCGGGTTGCTGGGCAACGAATACAACCAGCGATGCGCGGTAACCGTCAAAGGCTCTTCGATCAACTGGCCAGTCACATTGCAAAACACATCGAGCAGCATCTTGCCCACTTCCTCGGCAGCGTAGTCCTGATGAAGTCGAGACCAATCGGCAGTGGCCTGCAAGATCCAACGGTCACCCACAGCCCTGCCAGGCTTTGAGGAATCGCGACAAATCCAGCCCAATGGGCTGTCCACCACGAAGGCCCCATCGAAATCTACTTTCACAGCCTCGCGAGGCGTGAGCATGACAGACCAAGTAACGCTGGATTCAACAGCAACGGCCAATTGCGCCAAGGGTTTGTGAACTTCATCAAACAACGGCACCACCTGCTCGGCCGGCACAGCACTAATCACCGCATCAAAGCCAGACTCTACCCTGACGGTGCCATCAGCCAGGTGCAGGGTTAATTGGTAAACACCCTCAGTGCGAACAACACCAGCCACCCGGCATTGCAAACGAACATCAAGCCCATGGGCCATGAAGCGCGCCAAACTGGCCATTCCAGGCGTACCCACCCACCGCGTGGTCGTGCTTGCATGGGGGGAGGAAAGCCCGTAGCCCAAATTAACAACAGAACCAGCCCAAGGCGCCACAGCACCCACCTTTTGGGCCTGGTCAATCAATTCAACAAATGCCGGGGACGAAGCCTGAAAATACTGGGTACCATGATCAAAGCCCAAAGGGGGATCAATGTCTCGATTTAGCCAGCGCGTAGGCATGCGCCCCCCCGGGCCACGACTTTTTTCATACAAAGTAACCTCGTGACCCAGCTGAACCAATTCGCGTGCGCAGGCCAAACCCGACATGCCCGCACCAACAATCGCAACTCTTTTTTTCACTTTGATACCACCTGTACTGCTTTTGTTTTCAACTCAATTGCTGCTTTCTTCCATGGGCCAATCGCGAATGTAGCCCTTCAGCATTTTGTTCTCAAACCCTTGTTCCTCAAGCACCGCTTTGGCCACGTCGTGAAACGAAATCACACCGCACAGTGTGTTTCCATCCATCACGGGCAAATAGCGCTGGTGATTCTCAAGCATCAGTTTGCGAAGGCTATCCACCTCCATATCCAGGGTGGCCACGGTGGGCTCTGTGTTCATGACCTCGCGAACCACAATTTCAGCCACAGGCGGCGTGGGGCCGGTGCGGTGCTCTTTTTGCCGTTTGGCCAGAACACGTATCACTTCGCGGAAGGTTACGATGCCGGCCAGCGCCCCTTTGTCCATCACCACCAATGAACCCACGTCATGATCAGCCATGGTAACCACGCAGTCGGACAAATGAGTATCAGGGGTGACAGTAAAAAGCGTGTTGCCCTTTACACGCAGGACTTCTTTAACTTGCATCACAAACCTCCTAAAATATTCTTATGGTCGTTTTATTCATCCTACCCGAAATGCCACAGCTTTCAAGTCCAAATTTCTGAGCAGATACAGGCCTGAAGCGGCAAGGGATGTAAACTACAACGACTAAAAATAAACAAATGGAGACATGGGCATGCCAAAAACCGGAAACAGATTTCAGACTTTTGCCGATTTTTATCCTTTTTACCTGGCTGAACACAACAACCTGACTTGTCGCAGACTGCATTTTGTAGGCTCAACACTGGCACTGGTGTGTTTGTTCAAATTGATTACCACCGGCCAGCCTGTTTGGCTGCTGTATGGTTTGCTGACTGGGTATGCATTTGCGTGGGTGGGCCACTTCTTTTTCGAGAAGAACCGCCCAGCCACATTCAAGTACCCGCTTTACAGCTTCATGGGTGACTGGGTGATGTACAAGGACATCCTGACCCGCAAAATCCCGTTCTGATTTTCGCGTTAATTTTTCGCGTTAATCTTTCTTGTCAAACGGGTTCACGTTGCTTCGGAATTCAACCCGAAGCGGCGTTCCATCCAGCTTGAAACGCTCGCGAATTCGGGTTTCCAAGTAACGCTTGTAGTTGTCAGGAATGGCATCCAGCGCTGTGCCGTGAACAATCACAATGGGCGGGTTCTGCCCGCCCTGGTGCGCGTAGCGCAATTTGGGCCTGAATATGCCCTTGCGTGGGGGTTGTTGGTGCTCAACACACTCCTGAATCAGGCGCGTCAGTTTGGGCGTTGACAACTTGGCGAAAGCCGCGGCGTGCGCTTCATCGACTGATTTCATCATGGCTGCAATTCCAAAAGGCTTTGTGGCAGACACGTAATGAAACTTGGCGTAATTCAGGAAAGTCAGCTTGCGCCCTACTTCAGCCTTGATTCGTTCCTTGCGGTAATCATCCAGGCTGTCCCATTTGTTCACAGCCAACACCAGTGAACGCCCCGCTTCAACAATGAAGCCAGCAATAGAGGCGTCTTGATCGGAAATATCCTGCTGGGCATCCAGCATCAAGATCACCACATTGGCGTCTTCAATGGCTTGCAGGGTTTTAATCACTGAAAACTTTTCAACCGACTCAAACACCTTACCGCGCTTGCGCAAACCGGCTGTGTCAATCAAGGTATAAGGCTTGTCATTGCGCTCGAAATCAATATAAATACTGTCGCGAGTGGTACCCGGCAAATCGAACGCAATCACGCGTTCTTCACCCAACAAGGTATTTACCATGGTGGACTTGCCCACATTGGGACGTCCGGCAATGGCCACCTTGATGCGCCTTCCGCCCTCTTCATCTTCGGGCAACACAGGCAGCTTTTCACAAGCAATGTCCATCAACTGGCGCACGCCGTCGCCATGGCTGGCAGATATGGTCTCCGGTTCGCCCAAACCCAACTCGAAGAAGTCGGCGGCGGCCATCGAGTGGGTGTAGCCCTCGGTTTTGTTGACCACCAGAATTACTTCTCGCTTGGCCTTGCGCAGCTCTGCGGCAATCACGTGGTCGTGCGGGGTGACGCCTTGGCGACCATCCACAAGAAACAAAACCAGGTCAGACTCAACAATTGCCTGTCGGCTTTGTTTGGCCATTTCGGCGTAAATACCGTCTTTGGCCACAGGCTCAAGCCCGCCAGTGTCCACTACCAAATATTCTCTGGGGCCAATACGGCCTACACCATAATGGCGATCACGAGTTAGACCAGGCTGGTTGGCCACCAAGGCGTCTCTTGTTCGGGTCAAGCGATTGAACAATGTGGACTTGCCCACGTTTGGGCGCCCAACCAGGGCAATGACAGGTTTCATGTTTTACTTTACTGGACAGATATCAGGGCCACACTGCCGCCACGCGATTGCACGATCAGCGCATCGGTGTCAGCAGGCACAGGCTGGCTGGCAAAAGAGGTGGAACCCACTCTTGTTCGCGCAATGGTTTTGCCGGTGTCTCGATCAATGAAATGAACATAGCCTTCGTAGTCGCCCACAGCCACAGCGCGACCAATTACAGTCGGCGTGGTGGGCTGGCGACGCTGGAAGTTTTCAATTTTCCAAACCTGCTTGCCGCCACTGCGGGAAAACGCAAACAAATCGCCCAGTTCATTGGGGGCAATCATGTAACGGTCGTCTACAGAGGCACCACTGGGTGCAGAAAAATCGGTGGTCCAGATTGGGCGGGCACTAACCGAGTCCAGGCAACCCACCTTGCCTTGAAACGCCGCTGCACACACTTCACGGAAGTTATAAATTGGCGTCCCGGTTACGTCGGTGATGCGCTCAATTTCGGTGGTTCCACTGGGTGTTGCCAAAGTACCTTCCCAAACAACAGTGCCCGCGCTCAGATCAAGCGCCACCAGCCGACCACCCGGAAAACCAGCATATACGCGCGCGTTGTTGACATCGACTGGGGTATTGACTCTCAAAGTCAGCGGCGGAAGCTGGCGGGTATACTTCCAGCGTTGTGCACCATTTGACGCTGAATAAGCGATCACCGAGAAGTCGATGCCGCGAACCAGAATGGTGCCAGCAGCACCCACGGGCACGCTGCTGACATCTGCGCCCACGCCGGTTTGCCATTTTTGTTTGCCATTGGCATCAAACGCGACAAGGTTGTTGTTCACGTCGATCACTGCAATGGTGTCAAGCGTGGCAGCCACACCCGCTTTCAGCTTGGCACCGACTTTCACTTTCCATTTTGTTTTGCCTGTAGCCCTGTCGATGGCCACCAACTGGCCTTCTTCGGACGCCGCATACACAGTAGAGTCGAGTAAAACGGGTGTAAAGCTGCCTTGCTCGGAGTCGCCTACATCCACGGACCAGGCGTTGGCAACTTTCAATTGAGACGTAAAGGGCTGCAATTCAGCAGGTTTCACAGCGCTGCTGCCGAAGGGGTTCAGGCTGCTCATGGTCGAACTGATGGCAGCACAACCGCCCAACAAGGCCAAAACAGCGACAAGAGATGAAATTTTAATGACGTGCTTCATTGGTTCGCTCATTGTTTGGCCTCCACTTTGGGCAAGGCACTGATTTTGCGCTCAATCACCTGCTTCCACGGACTGTCGGCTTGAACGGTGCCAAGCGCCAATTCATATTCTTTGCGCGCTGTTGCCACATCTTTCTGCGCCAGGGCCAGGTCACCCAAACGATCGTGAAAAAGGCCTTCAAAGCCCGGGTAGTTCTCGCTCAAGGCCGATTTGGCTGCATCGAACTCGGATTGCTCAATCAGAATACCGGCCAACATCAAACGGGCAGTTGCCACATACTCGTCCAGCTTGGCTTTTTCAGAAGCCCACTTCAACGATGCTTTCGCTTCTTCCAGCTTGCCTTCATCGAAAAAGGCTTTGGCCGCAATCAACGCCCCACGCTGTGCGTAAGGGGAGCTGGCATGCTCCTCGAACAGGGTCTTCTGGATTTCTCCCACCAGTTCGATATTGCCCTCACGCGTGGCTGCCTCCAAACGTTCATAAACCACAACTGAATCAGTAGACTGGCGTGCCTGCCACCATTTCCAACCGTTGTTCAAGGCAAAGGCACCGAACACAAGAATCAACACGGTCAAGATAAAACTGCCGTATTTGGACCAGAATGCCTTCAAACTGGCCAGTTGTTCTTGTTCTTCAAGGCTGTATCGACTCAAGACTCCTCTCCTTCTCTGTAAAGCAGACCGAAAATGGCTTCGGCCAATCCCTCTTGTTTGAATTCCTGCTGCTTGCTTTCACCACGCAGCAGTTTGACTGCCGCAGTGCCCGCATTTAATTCGTTTTCGCCCAGAATAACCGCCACGGCAGCACCGCTGACATCTGCGCGCTTCATTTGGCTTTTGAAGCCACCACCACCGGCGTGCAGTACCACGGCAAACCCCGCATCGCGCAACTCTTCAGCCAAAGTAAAAGCGCGGCGAGCCGTTCCTTCACCTTGATGCACCACATACACATCCAGGTCAGCCGTGTCATCGGGCTGATTTACTTCGAGGTACAACTCGAGCAAACGTTCCAGGCCAATTGCAAATCCGATGGCTGGCGTGGGCTTGCCACCCAGAATTTCAATCAAGCCATCGTAGCGACCACCGCCACAAATAGTGCCCTGCGTGCCCAAGGCATCAGTAATCCACTCGAACACAGTGAGGTTGTAGTAATCCAGACCACGAACCAGACGCGGGTTTTCAATGTAACGCACGCCCGCATCGTCAAGCAGGCGTTTTACGCCCTGATAATGTGCCAGGGATTCCGTCCCCAAGAATTCCGACAAACGCGGTGCGCCGTTGACCATGTCTTGCATGGTGGGGTTTTTCGTATCCAGAATCCGCAAAGGGTTGCTGTGCAGGCGGCGCTTGGCATCTTCATCCAGCAAGTCGGCGTGCGCTTCAAAATACGTAATCAGCGCCTGCCTGTGCGCCAGACGTTCTGGTGCTTCACCCAGGCAGTTGATTTCAAGGCGCACATCTTCAAGCCCCATCTCACGCCACAGGCGCGAGAGCATCACAATCAACTCCGCATCAATATCAGGGCCGGCAAAACCCAGCGCTTCAACATCGAGCTGATGAAACTGCCTGTAACGCCCGCGTTGAGGGCGCTCATGGCGAAACACAGGCCCCATGGAATACACCCGTTGAGGCGCTGCGTAAGTCAGGTTGTGTTGAATGGTGGCGCGTGCAATGCCCGCGGTGAATTCTGGCCGCAAAGTAAGTTCGTCGCCATTCAAGCGATCCACAAAACTAAACATCTCTTTTTCAACGATGTCGGTGACTTCACCAATGCCCCGGCGAAACAGCGACGTGGGCTCAAGCACAGGGGTTTTGATCAAGCGGTAACCATAAGAGGTCAACCACTCACGAAGCATGACCTCGAGATTCTCCCAATGAATGCCTTCTACGGGCAAAACATCGTTCATTCCCTTGACGGATTGAAGTCGGGGTTGCTTTTTGGCTTTGGATTGTTCCGGCGACTCAGGATGACTCATTGACGCATTCAACTTAATTTCTCAACCCGGTATTGTCGCCTATTCTTGGGCTACTTGTTGCCGCCAGCGTACCTTTGCTCGACATAACGCTGCACAATCGCCTGAAATTCCTGAGCGATGTTCTCGCCTTTCAACGTCACCGTGCGTTTGCCGTCTAAAAACACGGGGGCAGAAGGAGCCTCACCGGTGCCCGGCAGCGAAATACCGATGTCGGCGTGCTTGCTTTCACCCGGACCGTTCACCACGCAGCCCATCACAGCCACTTTCATTTCTTCAACGCCTACATACTGGTTTTTCCAGATCGGCATTTGATCGCGCAGGTAGGTTTGAATTTGATCGGCCAGTTCCTGAAACACAGTACTGGTGGTTCGGCCGCACCCAGGGCAGGCGATTACCTGCGGTGTGAAGGCACGCAAGCCCAGCGATTGCAAAATTTCCTGCCCAACAAGCACTTCCTTGCAACGGTCACCATTGGGCTCGGGCGTAAGCGACACGCGAATGGTGTCACCAATGCCTTCTTGCAAGAGCACAGACAAGGCAGCAGTAGATGCCACAATACCTTTCGTGCCCATTCCCGCCTCAGTCAAGCCAAGATGAAGGGGAAACTCGCTTCGACCCGACAATTCCCGGTACACCGCAATCAGGTCTTGAACCTGACTCACCTTGCAGGACAACACAATTTTATTGGCGGGCAAACCGAGCTCGACCGCTTTGTGTGCACTACTGACCGCAGATTCAATCAGCGCCTGGTACATCAGTTGCTGCGCTGGCAGCGGGTCGGCTTTCTTGCCGTTTTCATCCATCATTCGGGCCAGCAGGTTTTGATCCAGGCTGCCCCAGTTCACGCCAATGCGAACTGGCTTGTCGTGTTCAGCAGCAATTGAAATCATGGCCGCAAAGTTGTCATCGCGCGAACGGGATGAACCGACATTGCCGGGGTTGATGCGGTACTTCGACAAGGCCTTTGCGCAATCCGGGTATTTTTGAAGCAACAAATGTCCGTTGTAATGAAAATCACCCACCAATGGCACGGGAATTCGCATTTTGTCCAGCTGCTCACGAATGTAAGGCACCGCTTCTGCAGAAGCGTCGTTGTTCACCGTGATTCGAACCATCTCGCTGCCGGCAAGATAGAGAGCCTTGATTTGTAATGCTGTGTTCAGGGCATCGGCCGTGTCAGTGTTGGTCATCGACTGCACCAAAACAGGAGCACCGCCGCCGATGGACACAACATGCTCTTTCCAGCGGACATCCACTTGATGGGTCTTGTGTCGCTTCAAGGGGGTATTTGGAATCACGATGAACTTCTGGCGAGATAGACAGGTTGCTGAAAGGCGGAGGCTGAAACAGCCCCCGCACAGATTTTATTGAACAGTGATTCGAGCCACTTCTCCACGAATGGATGAAGTCAGATCAACTGATTTTCCATTGCTGGATACACTTACCGCCTTGGCGTTGCCAACAATCAACTTAAAGGGCGCTTGACCCTTCACTTCCAGATTGCTGCCACCGTCGTTGAGTTGGGAAATCAACACTTTGTCATTTGCATCGCGAACGGTCACCCAGGACTGCTCTTGAAAGTTAAACCGCAACACGCTTTCAACATTGGGTGCCAAGGGGGCTACCGCTGGCGCTGCAGCATCAGCAACAGGTGCAGCGGCTGTTGTGCTGGCCGCACCGGTGGCGTTTGGTGCTGCGGTTGCGGGGGGTGCAGATTCACCCACAGGCTCAGCAGGTTGCTGAAGTGCCGGGAACACAGCCGTATCACCGGCCGCAGCTGGGGCTTCCAGGCCCAAAGGCAAAGAACCATCCGCTGACACAGCACTCTCGGAACCTGGTGCCGTGGCCACAGGCGCCTCGTTGGGTTCGATCACCTCTGCATCACCCACTTCGGTGGTTTGACTCGACATGAACACGGGAATATAAAACACGGCCATGACCACCACTGCTGCCAGCACAATGCCGTAGCTCAGCGATTTCTTGCCTGTTTTACGATCAAAATTCAAAGTGGACAAGCGCTTGGAGCTGTTGGGCATCTTGGGCTCAAGCGGCTCGGAGCGCCCACTTTCGGCCTGGCCAGAACGAGCGGCTTTGACCTGGGCACTGGCCTCGGAAAACCCGAAGGACATGATGACCGGTGCAGGGTCCATCTTCAGGGCCTTGCAATAACTTTTAATGAAAGCCTTGGCAAAGGTCTCGGGCGGTAGGCGCCCAACATCACCACTTTCAATGGCTTCAAGCTGACGTTCGTTGATTTTGGTTTGAGCACTGATGTCGCTCAAGGAATAGCCAGCCTTTTCACGGGCAGCACGTAAAATTTCGCCCGGGTTCTGGCCCGATTCAAGCAGAGTCAAATTGGGGTGCTTTTCAGCGAAGGAGCCATTGCTTGGCTCCGGTTTTGCATCTTGACCTGCACTGGCATCTGATGATTCAGTTTTGCTCATCGCACGATTTTCATTCATTTGGTCTTTCCAAGCGTCGGCAGGCGCAAAGGGCCCCGATTAATCATTGTAGTTCTTTACCGCCACCACCTTTGCAGCATAATCGAAGCAAGCAGGTAGGTTCAAGCGATTTCTATGAAAATTCAATGTGTTGAGGAGTTTTTTGAGAATGCGCCACAAGTTTGGCGGCAAAAATATCGTTTTTATAATTGAATTAATACGCAATCACTGCCACAACACACTCAATCTTGCTTTCATTGTATGACAAAGCATGCACGCTGTTTGCCTAGTCCCTGCGTTTGGAGGAACCCCTCAGTTCTTCCAGGGACACCGTACTTACAAGCCTTTCCTTGACCTTGGTTCGGTCTCGAACTTCGCCAGCCAGTTGACCGCATGCTGCATCGATGTCATCACCCCGGGTTTTGCGAACTGTAGTTACCACACCCGCGCCGCCAAGGATATCCACAAACGTTTTGATTGCAGGGCTGGTTGACTTGAGCAAACCCGACTCCGGGAATGGATTAAACGGGATCAGGTTGAATTTACAAGGCACGATTTTGGCGATTTCAAGCAATTGCTGGGCATGTTCTGGCTTGTCATTTACCCCATCAAGCATGACATACTCAAAAGTAATGAAATCACGCGGCGCAAATTTCAGGTAACGCAGGCAGGCATCGAGCAACTCACGCAATGGGTACTTTTTGTTCAGCGGCACGAGGTGATCGCGCAATGCGTCATTGGGGGCATGCAATGAAACAGCCAAGGCCACGGGGCAATCTTGCGAAAGCCTGTCCATGAAGGGCACAACGCCCGATGTCGACACAGTGACCCTGCGGCGGGAAAGACCGTAAGCCGTGTCATCCAGCATTAATTGCAAAGCCGGGACCAAGGCATCGTAGTTCAGCAGGGGCTCGCCCATGCCCATCATGACCACATTCGTAACCGGGCGCTCTTGGGCGTAAACACGGTCGCCAGCTTCGCGCAGCAACACATTGGCCTTCCACAACTGGGCCACAATTTCAGCGGTACTTAAGTTGCGGGAAAAACCTTGTTTGCCAGTAGAGCAAAAACGGCAATTGACCGCGCAGCCAGCCTGCGAGCTGACGCACAGGGTTCCGCGGCGCTCTTCGGGGATGAATACCGTTTCAACTGCATCGCCATTGCCAACATCAAAGAGCCACTTGCGTGTGCCGTCTTTGGATACGTTGTCGGAAATGATACTGGGGGCCTTGATGCAGGCACGGCTGTTCAAATTCTGGCGAAATGATTTCGCAAGGTCGGTCATGGAATCAAAATTGTCCATGCCCGACTGGTGTATCCATTTGGCCAGTTGTTTGGCCCTGAATGGTTTTTCACCCAAATTGCCACACCACTGAATCAGCTCGGGCACCGAGTAGTCCAGCAAGTTGTCGAGTTGTGCACTCATGGTGTGTCCTTTCAAAACAAACGGGGACGCATGTGCGCCCCCGGAATTCAACGCAATCGAACTAGATTAGCGTGAAAATACTTGTGACGCTGGGAAGAAATAAGCAATTTCGTTCGCAGCTGTTTCAGGGGCATCCGAGCCGTGAACCGCGTTGGCGTCAATGCTTTCAGCGAAGTCGGCGCGAATGGTACCGGCAGCGGCTTCCTTGGGGTTTGTGGCACCCATCAATTCGCGGTTCTTGGCAATTGCGTTCTCGCCTTCCAGGGCTTGAATCATCACTGGGCCAGAAATCATGAACTCAACCAGGTCGTTGAAGAAAGGACGTGCCTTGTGCACTGCGTAAAAGCCTTCAGCTTCAGCGCGTGACAGGTGAGCCATGCGTGCGGCCACTACCTTCAGGCCAGCGGCTTCAAAGCGGCTGTAAATTTGACCAATTACGTTTTTTGCAACAGCATCAGGCTTGATGATGGACAGGGTGCGCTCGATTGCCATGGTGTAACCACTCCGAAAAGATTAGAAAAGCGTGAAAATTAACCCGCGATTATAGCTGGTTTATATAAAAAACCCAATCACGGGGCTGACCCACGTCTTGAATTGAAACTTTTCGCCATTACCATTACTCTAAATCCATACAAATTCGCGTTTTACAAAGGAGCGAGTAAACATGTCTGAATTCAGAACTGCACAATTTGGCCGCACAGCCGGTGGTGTATCTACCGTAGAAACCAACCGGGTTCTGCGAAACACATACTTCTTGTTGGCCCTGTCGATGGTTCCGACGGCCCTGGGTGCGTTTGCGGGCATTCAATTCGGCTTCTTCCGCTTGTTCGCCGGTAGCCCCATTCTTTCCTTCGTGGTCATGCTTGCCGCCATGTTCGGCTTCATCTGGGGCATTCAACGCAACCGAAATAATTCCTTCGGTGTTGTGCTCATGCTGGGCTTTACCTTCTTCATGGGCTTGATGCTCTCCGGCATTTTGTCGGTCGCACTCAGTCTGTCCAATGGCGGCTCCATCATCATGATGGCTGCGCTGGGCACAGCCGGTATTTTCTTTGGTTTGGCCAGCTATGCCGCGGTGACCAAGCGTGATTTCACCAACATGGGTAAGGGACTGCTGATCGGTTTGGTTATGGTGATTGTGGCCTCTGTAGCCAACATCTTCCTGCAAATGCCAGCCCTGTCACTGACCATTTCCACCATTTGCGTGGGCTTGTTCTCGCTGTTCATTTTGTACGACCTGCAACGTGTCATGCGCGGCGGTGAAACAAACTACATTTCCGCAGCCTTGAGCATTTACCTGAGTTTGTACAATCTGTTCGTGAACTTGCTGCAACTGCTCATGGTATTTACAGGTGGCAGCCGCGAGTAAACAAGCGCCTGCTGGGATTAAGTTACCTGAAAGTAACTGATTTCAAAGCACTTTTTTGACACTTTGCAACATCGAAAGTTGTTGCAAAGTGAATTGCAGAAGCGCAATATGAAGTCTCAGTGGGTTGGTATCTATACTGACCGCCGAGTTGGTGAGGCAAACGCACCAACGAAAACGGGGCCGCAACGGCCCCGTTTGTTATTTGCGCAGCTGAATTCTGTTCGCCAGAGTCAGGAATAGTCGCTGTACTCCACTCGCTCAAACACTGCAATCGACTCAACATGCGATGTATGGGGGAACATGTTCACCACCCCTGCTTTCATCAACTTGTACGAGCCGACATTGCAAAGTACCGCCGTATCCCGAGCCAAGGTGCCCGGGTTGCAGCTGACATAAACAATGCGCTTGGGCTGAAACTCTGCACGCGCACCTACGATTGCCTTACAAATTTCCAAGGCCCCGTCGCGCGGAGGATCGACCAAGACTTTGTCGTATTGCCCCCAACTTTCCCATTCAGGTGTTTCCACTTCGAACAGATTGCGCACATGAAATTCGGTTTTATCGGCCAGGCCGTTGAATTTAGCATTCTCGCCGGCTCGGTCAACCAGGTCTTGCGAACCTTCAAAACCCTTCACGTAACTGCTTTTCGTGGCCAAAGGCAAGGAGAAATTACCCAAGCCGCAGAACAGATCAAGCACGCGGTCTTCGGGCTTTAAATCGAGCAATGACACCGCACGGCTAATCATGGCGTCGTTGATCATGTGGTTCACCTGCGTGAAATCAGTCGGCCTGAATCGCATTCGAATACCAAAACTGGGAATGCGATAAGTGAGGTCCACTGGCTTGTCAGCTTCAAGACGATGTGCAGTGGCTGGGCCACCTGGTTGCAGCCACCAGTCAACACCCCACTTTCGGCCAAAGGATCGAATCGTATCGAGGTCTGACTCACTCAAGGGTTCCAGGTGGCGTAACACCATTGCGGTAACACCATCGCCCACGGCCAGTTCAATTTGGGGAATACGCATGAAAATGCTCAGCGTGACCAGCATATTGCCCAGGGGCACAATCATGTTGGACACATGCTTGGGCAACACATGGCATTCCTGCATGTCCGCCACGTAAGAAGATGCTTTCTCGTGAAACCCGACAAAGAACCGCTCTTTCTTGATCACAAAGCGGGTACTTAAACGCGCACGGTGTCGATAACCCCAAAATGAACCATAAATGGGGGGCATCATCTGCTCGGGAGTTTGGCGACCAATTCGCTGCAACAGGTCTTCAAGCGCGCGGTTTTTAATGGCCACCTGGGCATTGGGCTCAATGTGCTGCATGGCGCATCCGCCACACACCCCATAATGCGGGCACTTGGGCGTGGTGCGAGTGGAAACCGTATTCAGCACCTGCAGTGTTCTGCCTTTTGAATAGCTTGGCTTTACTCGCGTAATTTCGGCAACAACGGTTTCGCCGGTGATTGCACCATCGATGAAGTGCACTTTGCCATCCACATGGCCAATGCCATTGGCATCCAGGTCGATTGATTCAATGGCAACTTGCACCCGTGGAAACACCACGGGTGTTCGATCTTTTTTCTTTTTGCGGCCCATGGCTACATTCAATAAAAATTAACGGGCCGGGAGGTAATCCATCGGGTCAACAGGTTTGCCTTGCTTGCGCACTTCGAAGTGCAGTTTGGGGCGATCAGAATCGGACTGCCCTGCTTCCGCAATTTTCTGGCCCTTGGTGACAGGCTCACCTTCTTTCACCAACAAGGTTTTGTTGTGGGCATAGGCGGTCAACAAGTTGTTGTCGTGTTTCAGGATAATCAAGTTGCCATAACCGCGCAGCGCGTTGCCTGAATACACGACACGCCCCGCCTGAGAGGCAATTACGGGGTCACCCACTTTGGCAGCAAGGTCAATACCCTTGTTCACACCCGCTTTGTACCCTTGAATAATTTCACCTGGATGCGGCCAAATAAAACCCAAAGTAACAGCAACGGGAGCCGGCGGCTTGATTTCCGGTGCTGGTGTGGCCTCGACCGGTTTTGCACCGCCAGCAGGAGTAATCGGGGTTACTTCAACGCCAGTGTCTTCAACAGTGCTTGCCCCAGATGCACCAGCCGCGACAGCACCAGGCGCACCCGTCACACGCAGCTTTTGACCAATGCTTAGCTTGCTGGGATCACTCAAATTGTTGGACCGCGCCAGCTCACGCCAATCCAGACCAAAATCAAGCGCAATGCTGTACAGGGTATCGCCAGCTTTGACGGTGTAAACACCGTCGGTGGCCACTGCGGTGTCAGTAGAACGGGAGGGCAAACGATCGACCACCGGGGCCTGGTTACCCGTTGTTGTACAGGCGGCCAGGAAGGTCAGTGTTGCAAACCCAACTGCCAATGCACGTGTGTAACCCAGCAATGGGGTTCTGGTTAATGCGCCACGTTTCATACGATGCGAGTTCCTTGTAACAGGGGTACGAATTTTACCAAGTCTTTTTTCTCTCGGTGCCATTTGTCGACCGCCAAACGATCAACAATGACCAGATTTTGCTGATTCTGGTCAGCCACGGGCACTATAAGGCGCCCGCCAATTTTTAACTGCTTGAGCAAGGCTTGCGGTATTTCCAAACCCGCAGCGGCCACAATGATGACATCAAACGGTGCTTGTGCGGGCAACCCCACCAAACCATCGCCATGAATTACTTTGACTTTCTGAAAGCCGGCAAGTTTTAAGTTGCGCAGGGCCTTGTCGTATAACGCCTCAATGCGTTCTATGCTGACCACCCGCTTTGCGATGCTGGCAAACACCGCAGCCTGGTAACCACAACCCGCGCCGACTTCCAGCACATTGTCCAGCTCTGCACGGCCATCCAGCGCGTATTCAGCAAAACGGGCCACGGTGAAAGGCCGTGAAATGGTTTGCTGATGGCCAATTGGCAAGGCTGCGTCTTCGTAGGCTCGCGATGCAAATGCTTCGTCCACAAACAAATGCCTCGGCACAGCACCAATTACATCGAGCACACGCTGATTCACAATACCCAGAGTTTTCAGTTTTTGAACCAAATGCCCACGCGCACGCTCGGAGGTCAGGCTTGAACCACCGATGCGTTCCGGAATGCGGTCCAGTTTGCGCGCAGACTGGGTAATCAGCGCAGGTGCTGGCTTGAAGCGGGGCTTTTGATCCATGTTGTTGTTTTACAGCCAATCGGCCAGGGTCTTCATTTGTTCGGTGTGCGTTAAATCAGCTTTCAAAGGACTGATCGAAATTTTACCCTGCTTGACCGCATAAAAATCGGTGCCTGGGCCAGCATCTTTGGCACCGCCGGGTGGGCCAATCCAGTAAACGGTTTCATCTTTGGGATTCTGGGTGGGAATCACGGGTTCGGCATGGTGGCGCTTGCCCAAACGGGTGCATTCGTAACCTTGCATGTCATCGTAAGGAATCGGGGGAATGTTCACATTCAGCAGGCAATGTTCCAAACCAAGTTTGTTGTTCAGGAAGCGCTCAACAATTTCAGCCGCCACGCGGGCTGCGCTGTCCAGGTGCGCATAACCTTTGCCAGCCAGCGAAAAAGCGATCGCGGGCAAACCACACTGAAAGCCTTCCATGGCGGCTGCCACAGTGCCTGAATAAATGGTGTCGTCGCCCATGTTGGCGCCGTTGTTGATGCCAGACACCACGAGATCCGGGCGACGTTCCAGCAAACCAGTCACCGCCACATGCACGCAATCGGTGGGGGTGCCATTCACATAACGAAATCCGTTGGCGGCTTTGCGTACTGTAAGCGGCCGGTCAAGTGTGAGGGCATTGGACACGCCCGAGCGGTCTTGCTCGGGTGCCATCACCTCCAGGTGAACGGTGTTGCCAAATCGTTCAAGCAAAGCGCCATGCAAGGCCAAAATGCCGGGGGCACTGTAACCATCGTCGTTGCTGATCAGAATATGTGGAATGGTCAAGATCAAGCTTCCTTGCGGCGAAACACCCAAGTGTTCTCGGTGGATTCTTTGGGTGCAAATGCGTAGCCTGCCACCTTGAACTTTTTCAGTTGCTCTACATCTGTGATGCGTTGGTCAACAATGTAACGGGCCATTAAACCACGTGCTTTTTTGGCGAAGAAACTGATAATTTTGTACTGGCCGTTTTTGTAATCCTGAAACACGGGTTGAACCACGCGTGCGTTCAAGGCCTTGGTATCAACCGACTTGAAATACTCATCTGAAGCCAGATTGACCAACACAGGGTCTTTTTTTCCGAGTTCCTTGTTCAGGGCCGGCGCCACGGTCTGCTTCCAATAGGCGTATAGATCTTTGCCGGCAGGGTTGGGCAGCTTGGTGCCCATTTCAAGGCGATAGGGTTGCATCAAATCGAGTGGACGCAAAATGCCATACAGGCCCGACAGAATACGCACATGCTTTTGTGCAAAAGCCAAACCGTCTTCGTCCAGGGTTTTTGCATCAAAACCATCGTACACATCGCCATTGAATGCCAGCAACGCAGGGCGCGAATTCTTTTTGGTGAACTTGGTTGACCATTCGCTGTAACGCGTTGCGTTAAGCACACCCAACTTGTCAGAGACCGACATGAGTTCGGAAATATCGGCCGGGCTCATGGGGCGAAGAATATTCACCAGCGCTGCGGCCTGCTCAACAAACTGCGGCTGTGTACTGGCTGAAACGGACAAGGGTGTATCGTAATCGAGCGATTTTGCGGGAGAAAGAACTACAAGCATGGACATGAATCACCTGGTTATTACTACGGGTTTATTATCGCAGGATCTGGCAGGTGATTCAGGGACAGGGTGGTGTGAAGTCGGGAAAAAATACCCAATGCAAGGTATGCGAGTGACTGGTGTTTTTGAGGTTGGCCGCGGATGCGACTTTGTCGCTCCGCTTCTGGCCGTGTCTCCCAGACTGTCTCTCCCGAAGATGAATGTATTACCTGTCACATGCAGCAATTGGATTCAGGCAAATGTGTTTGCAAGTTTTGATTTACTGTATATAATCACAGCATGTCCATTCGAGATTGGTGCCATGAAAGGTTTAACTGCTCGTCAACAAGAAATTCTTGATTTAATCCGAGACCAAATTACCCAATTTGGCAGGCCACCCACTCGCGCCGAAATTGCACGGCAACTGGGATTTCGCTCAGCCAATGCAGCAGAAGATCACTTGCAGGCTCTGGCCAAAAAAAATGTCATTGCACTGGATGCCAGTACGTCACGGGGCATTCGCTTGCTGGGTGAATACGCCGAAGGTTTGGAAGAAACTGCCAGCAAGGCCGCCGAACGTGCAATGGAGCAATTCATGCAATTGCCACTTATTGGTCGTGTTGCCGCAGGCAGCCCGATTCTTGCCCAAGAACATGTGGAAAAACAAATTCCTGTTGATCCCTCTCTGTTTCCAGACAAGCCCGATTACTTGCTGAAAGTACGCGGCATGTCGATGAAAGACATCGGCATTATGGATGGCGATTTGCTGGCCGTAAAAAAAGCCAGTACTGCCAGAGCGGGCCAGGTGGTGGTTGCACGCGTGAACGACGATGTCACCGTGAAACGTTTTTTCCAGAAAGGCCATGTGGTTGAACTGCAAGCCGAGAACAGCGATTTCGCTCCCATTGAAGTCGACTTGCGAACCGAAACATTCGCAATTGAAGGTTTGGCTGTTGGTTTGATTCGCCAAGGCCAGTTGCATTAAAAAGCAGTTATTGCACTAAAAAGCAATGTCGGGGGTTGTTGTGTCGTCTGATCTTGCCAGCATTCACCCCGGCGTGTGGCGTGCCCACCAGCTTGCCACCGACACCAGTGCGCGTATACCCAGCGGCTTTGCTGCCCTGGATCAACAATTGCCCGGGGGTGGCTGGCCTACCCGCAACCTGATTGAACTGCTGTTAAAACACCATGGCATTGGCGAGCTTCGCTTTCTAATGCCGGTGTTGCGCAAACTATCGCTGGAGAAAAAAAAACTGGTGCTGATTGGCGCACCGCTGCTACCACTCACGCCGGCGTTTGAGCAGTTCGGTGTGGCCTTGGATCAAGTGCACTTGGTTCAAACCGACAAACCCCAAGATCGACTTTGGGCGATCGAACAGGTGCTGCAAAGCGATTCCTTCGGTGCACTTTTCATGTGGCTGCCTGAAGAAAAAACACTCTGCAACCCAACTGTGTTGCGTCGCTTGCAGTACCAGGCCACTCGTTCACAGGGTTTAAGTTTTGTATTTCGCCCCATTCGGGCACAAATACAACCCTCCCCGGCTTCACTGCGCTTGTGCCTGACGGCCCAAAGCAGCAATAGCCTGCGAGTGCATTTGATCAAACGCAGGGGGCCTGTGCTTGAGCAGGCAATACTGATCAATTTACCAAAACCGCAAGGTGCTTTACCCGACACCCCGCACTCACAGGAGCTTGTTCGTGCGCTGGATCGCCCTGAGTTACAAACAATCCCGCAACCCACGCGAAGTCAAATCACAATTTGATGCCAATTCCTTGTTTGAATTGGCAGCACATTACAGCCCAGTGGTGTGCTGGCGACAAGACCAGCATCATGAATATGTGGGTTGGCTGGTTGAAGTGCAGAGCAGCTTCAGGTTGTTTGGTGGCGCACAGGCTTTGCTTTCGCAATTCTGGGAAAGTACCGAGGAATTTTCTGGCGAATTGCAACTGGCCAACCACCACACTGCAACCGGCGCATGGTGGCTTGGCAAGTGCGCCCCCGCACGCAATCTAGACGATTTTCTGGCCATGCTGAATTTCAATGAAAACAGTTTGCTGGCCCTGCCAATTTCAGTGCTTGATTGCGATGTGAAGCTGCAAACCACCTGGCGACAATGCGGTTTTGGCCGCATTGGTGATTTGTGGCGTTTGCCACGCGATGGATTTTTAAAACGGTTTGGCGCACAAGCCTTGGCTGAACTTGATTCGGGTTTTGGGCTTCAAAACAAACTCGCCATAGCAACGGCACCCCACGAACCTGCGGATACATTCGAGCAAGAAAAGGAATTGCCTTTTCACAGCGACAGGCTTGATCTGATTGAGCACCATGCACAAGCACTGCTTGAAGCAGTGTGCAACTGGCTAAAGCAGCAAAAACATGGCACGCGTGAATTGCACTGGGCCTTTGTTCACGCGCACGGTGAAGAGGTTTTACGCCTGAGAAGTGCGCAAGCCACCGATTGCATCGACACATGGAAGCGCCTGCTGCACCACCAACTGGGGCGGATGCAATTTGACGACGACATACGCAACCTTCGAGTGCAATGCATGCACAGTGAATTGCTGCCCAACGTGAATCGCAGTTTTTTACCCGATCCGGCAGAAGGCACTCGTAACTGGAACAACACCTGCGATGTTCTTCGCGCGCGCTTGGGCGAACAAACCGTATTATTTGCAGCCACAGAAAGTGACCCAAGGCCCGAATGCAGCATTGTGTTGCAACACACCCCGCTGCAAAAACCTGCGAACACTGCCTTTAAGAAAATTGAAAACCAACATGCCCCTGAATTGAACAATGCGACATTGGCGGCCAGCAGCCCGCGCCCATTGTGGCTGTTGCCAACGCCCAAGCCACTTCAAGGAAAAGCCCCACAGTGGCAAGTGGGTGGCCCATGGCAATTGCTTAGCGGCCCCGAACGTGTTGAGTTTGGCTGGTGGGATGCCAAACCTTGCAAGCGCGATTACTACTGCGCACGCGACAGCAATTCCAGTTTGGTGTGGCTGTATCAAGACCTGCTTGAAGAAGATGCACGCTGGTTTTTACATGGTTACTTTGCATAAGGCACTCTGAACATGAATGCGCCATTGCACACCGCACCACCTTTTGCTGAAGCACTGGCGTTGAGTAACTTCAGTTTTTTAAAAGGTGCGTCACACCCGGAAGAACTGGTGCAACAAGCCAAACTGTTGGGTTACAGCGCCATTGGCATCACGGATGAATGTTCGCTGGCGGGCATTGTTCGTGCACATCAGGCCGCCAAGGAATGTGGTATTCAACTGTTGGTAGGCGCCCAGTTTGTGTTCGCAAACAACAGTGCATTTACCGGCCAGCGCATTGCCTTGATAGTGAAAAACAAAACCGGCTACACCCACTTGTGCAGGCTGATTACCCAGGCCCGTGGCCGTGCAGCCAAAGGCGACTACCACTTCACCCGTGACGACCTTGCTGATATTCCACCCGGACTTCAATTGCTGCTGGTGCCCGACGAACGCAGCAAGGAAAATTTTACTGCCTTGTTAAGTTGGTGTGCCAAACGTTTCACTGGCCGCTTGCATGTGGTGTGCAATTTGCAGCACCGTGGATTCGACAGGCCATGGCTGCTATACCTGCAGGCATTGGCCCACTTGCACGGTGTTGAACTCATGGCCAGTAACTTACCAGTTATGCATTCAAGTGAACGAAAAAATCTGCATGACGTGCTAACTGCCATTCGCTTGAACTGCAAGCTGAACGACGCCAAGCCATTTCTGGAAACGAATGCACAACGGTGTCTGCAACCTTTGCAGCAACTTGCCCAAACTTACCCGCACCGTTTGCTGCAACAAACTGTAACGCTGGCCGCACAGTGTGTATTTTCACTGGATGAGTTGCGCTACCAATACCCCCGTGAAATAAGCCCAGAAGGCCTGGAACCTACACAATACTTGCGTCAACTTGTAGAAGAAGGCGCTGCCCAACGCTACAGCAGCAATGTACCTGCCAAAGTTAAAAAACAAATTGAACATGAATTACAGCTGATTGAGGAACTGAAATTTGAGGCCTACTTTTTAACGGTTTACGACATTGTCCGTTTTGCGCGTTCCCGCAATATTTTGTGCCAGGGCCGTGGGTCTGCTGCCAATTCGGTGGTGTGTTATTGCCTGCACATTACCGAAGTCAACCCCGACAAAATGGCCGTGCTGTTCGAGCGTTTTATCAGCCGGGAACGCAACGAGCCACCCGACATTGACGTGGACTTTGAACACACGCGCCGCGAAGAAGTGATTCAATACATTTACAAGAAGTATGGTCGCGACCGGGCCGCACTGGCCGCCAGCGTGGTGGTGTACAGGCCCCGCTCAGCATTGCGGGATGTGGGAAAAGCCTTGGGATTGGGTACAGATTTGATTGAAGATTTGGCCAAATCGCAAGATGGCGGTTACAGCCGTAGCATGAGCGTGGATCACATGGTGCAGGCAGGCATTGATGTTCGCCAAAGCACTGTGCAGCATTGCGTGCATTTGGCCGATGAACTGCTGGGGTTTCCGCGGCACTTGTCGCAACACACAGGCGGCTTTGTGATTGCACGCGATAGCCTGACTGAACTGGTGCCAGTGGAAAATGCCTCCATGCCAGAGCGCAGCGTCATTCAGTGGGACAAGGACGACTTGGACGCCATGGGCTTGATGAAGGTAGACGTTCTTG
Organism: Limnobacter sp. SAORIC-580; assembly: GCF_013004065.1. GTDB lineage: Bacteria > Pseudomonadota > Gammaproteobacteria > Burkholderiales > Burkholderiaceae_B > Limnobacter > Limnobacter profundi. Next base: position 1,461,228 of record NZ_CP053084.1, on the reverse strand, counting down.
CACTTGGCATGTTGAGCGCCATTCGAATGACGTTGGACGAGTTGCACAAAAAACCCGGTGCCCCCAGAACCCTGCAAGCCATACCACCCGAAGACAGCACGGCATACGACATGATGTGCAAGGCCGACACCGTGGGTGTTTTTCAAATTGAAAGCCGTGCGCAAATGGGCATGCTTCCCCGCCTAAAACCCCGGCAGTACTACGACCTCGTGATTCAGGTGGCGATTGTGCGCCCCGGCCCCATTCAAGGCGGCATGGTGCACCCGTTTTTAAAACGCAGACAGGGCTTAGAAGCAGTGAACTACCCTTCTGATGCCTTGAAAGAGGCACTGGGCCGTACCCAAGGTGTTCCTATTTTTCAGGAACAAGTGATGCAGGTTGCAATTCTGGCTGCTGGCTTTACACCAGGCGAGGCCGATGCATTGCGCCGCGGAATGGCCGCATGGAAACGCAAAGGCGGCCTGCACCATTTTTACGAGCGAGTGGTGAACGGCATGTTGGAGCGTGGTTACACCCGTGAGTTTGCAGAAAGTATTTTCAAACAAATGGAAGGCTTTGGCGAATATGGTTTTCCGGAAAGCCATGCCGCCAGTTTCGCCTTGTTGGTGTATGCATCGTCCTGGCTGAAATGCCACCACCCGGATGCATTTTTATGTGGTTTGCTCAACGCGCAACCCATGGGTTTCTATGCGCCTTCACAGCTGATTCAAGATGCACAACGACATGGCGTGACAGTACGGCCCGTGGATGTGCAGTGCAGCGCCCTTGAAACCCGACTGGAAAGCTGCACAGGTAAGGTGTGGCCTGTTCGTCTGGGTTTAAACCGAGTCAATGGCTTGAAACATGACGCTGCTGTGCGTATTGTTCAAACCCGCGAGCAAGGGCTGTTTGAAAGTGTAGAAGACTTGACCAAGCGCGCCCGGCTTGACCGCGGCGACCTGCTTGCACTGGCCGATGCAAATGCGCTTGAGCAACTGGCAGGGCACCGCCGCCAGGCCGTGTGGCAAACCGCAGCAACTGAAACAAGGGGCGTTCGGCACGGCCCAAACCACACAGACCTGCTGACCAACACCCGCAGCAATGAAACACCGCTTGAATTGCCCAAAGCCGGTGAACTGGAAGACATGCTGGCCGATTACCGCGCCACAGGTTCAAGCCTGGAACACCACCCTATTTCATTTTTGCGCAAGCAACTGGCACCGTACAAAATAAAGCAGGTTGAAGAATTGCGCACTTACCCCAACGGCAGGCTGGCAAGGGCCTGTGGCATTGTGACACACCGACAACGCCCGGCCACTGCGCACGGCACCGTGTTTTTAAATCTTGAAGATGAAACAGGCAATGTGAATGTAATTGTGTGGAACAGCCTAGCCGAAGAACAGCGACAGGTGCTGCGCAATGCGCAAATTATGGGGGTGTTTGGTATTTGGCAGCGCGAAGGTGAAGTGTGCAATTTGGTGGCACGCAGGCTGGTGGATTACACCCACCTGCTTGCGCAACTGCAAACGCCGTCGCGAGACTTCAAGTAATCACACAACGCTTTTTTACTTCAATGATTAAATATCCACTTCCACTAAATTGCCTTTGTCCTCCAGCCAGGTGCGGCGCGCGCCACTTTCCGTGCGGCCCATCAACATGTGCATCATGGCATTGGTTTCGGGCACATCCATGCTGCCCAAGGTAACCGGCAACAAGCGACGTGTGTCAGGGTTCAAGGTTGTTTCCCACAACTGCTCGGCATTCATTTCACCCAAGCCTTTAAAACGGGAAATCTTGATGTTCGCCTCTTTCACACCCTCTTTGCCCAGTTTGTCTTGCACCGCATAAAGCTCGGCTTCGTCGAGGCAGTACAGTTTGCGCGCGGGCTTTTTTCCCTGTGCGGGCACATCCACGCGAAACAGCGGTGGACGAGCCACATACAAGTTCTGGCTTCGAATCAGCGCAGGAAAATGCTTGTAGAACAAGGTGAGCAACAACACCTGAATATGTGAACCATCCACATCAGCATCGGAAAGAATACAAATTTTGCCGTAACGCAAACCGCTTAAATCGGGATTGTCATTCACGCCGTGTGGGTCCACGCCAATGGCCACCGCAATGTCATGAATTTCCTGATTGGCAAAGAGGCGGTCTTTGTCGGTTTCCCAGGCATTGAGCACCTTTCCACGCAAAGGCAACACGGCCTGAAATTCTTTGTCACGGCCCATTTTGGCCGACCCACCAGCAGAATCACCCTCAACCAGAAACACCTCATTCAGTGTAATGTCGGTGCTTTCACAGTCGGTCAGCTTGCCTGGCAAAATGGCCACTGAAGAGCTTTTTCGTTTCTCGACTTTCTGCGCTGCACGTGAACGGGCTTGCGCCTGTTTAATGGCCAGTTCAGCAATTTTTTTGCCGTCTTCCACGTGCTGGTTCAACCACAATTCAAATGCAGGCTTCACCAACGAAGACACCAAACGCACTGCATCGCGGCTGTTCAGGCGTTCCTTGATTTGTCCCTGAAACTGCGGGTCGAGCACTTTGGCCGACAACACGAAATTCGCCTTGGAAAAGATGTCATCAGGCATCAACTTGATGCCTTTGGGCATCAGCGAGTGCATTTCACAAAATGCCTTGATGGCCTGAAACACTGCTTCGCGCAAACCCGATTCATGTGTACCACCAGCAGAAGTCGGAATCAGGTTCACATAGCTTTCACGCACGGGTGCACCCTCCGCCACAAAAGCCAGGGCCCAGGCTGCACCCTCGCCTTCTGCAAAACCTTCATCGCGAAGTACATCAACGCTCAGGTCGCCGCTGAACATGGGAGCCACCAGTTCACGGTCGAGCAACTCTTCCTTTAAAAAACCACGTAGTCCGTCATCGAATTTCCAGCGCTTGGCTTCACCGGTTTTCTCAGAAACCAACACCACCTCGACACCTTTCAACAACACGGCCTTGCTGCGCAACAGGCGGTCCATTTCGTTCAAGGGCAATACAGCGGAATCAAAGTACTGGGGGTCGGGCCACACACGCACGGTGGTACCCTTTTTCGGATCGCTGCTAGTTTGCGGGCGTACTTTGAGGGGTTCGATTACATCGCCACCGCTGAACACCAGTGTGCCCACCTGCTTGTCGCGTACCGCACTCACCTCAAGCCGGGTTGAAAGGGCGTTGGTTACTGACACACCCACACCGTGCAGGCCGCCTGAGAAGCGATAAGCGCCACCATCGGCCTTGTTGAATTTGCCGCCGGCATGCAGGCGGGTAAACACCAGCTCAATAACCGGCACCTTTTCTTCGGGGTGAAGACCAATCGGAATGCCCCGCCCTTCGTCCTGCACCGAGACACTGCCATCGGTGTGAATGGTCACCGTGATGCGCGTACCGAACCCCCCCAAGGCCTCGTCGGCTGCGTTGTCGATCACCTCTTGAATAATATGCAAGGGGCAATCGGTGCGGGTGTACATGCCGGGGCGCTGCTTGACTGGCTCTAGCCCTTTAAGGACACGGATGGACGATTCTTGGTACTGGCTCATGACAACCTGATAGTTCAATGACCGCTTGATGATACCAATAATTTGGATTCATTTCGGGCAGGACTGGAACCATCTGCGGCTGTGCCAGCACTCATGACCAAGATAGGAAATTTGTTCCGCGTGGTTAGCACAATTTTCAAGGCTAATAAAGCAGCATGTCACCCCACCCCCTATCCATGGTGACACCTCGTTCGGACTTTTTGCAGCCTTGATACGCTGTGGCGTTATTTAAACAACTCGCCAAGGCCGACCATGATTCCACTTCCGTTTCAAGTAGAGAGGCTCGACATGAAACCGATTGCCCCCAAGTTAAAGATCACCGCGATTCAAAGGTGCTCAAGGGCGAATCTGGAAACAACTCGCTCGGAGTTTGAATTGTTGGTTGCCAAGCAGGAAAAGCGGTTGCGCAACTTCATCATCAAACATTTTCGTGATGAAAACGCGGTCGAGGATGTATTCCAGCAAACCTTGATTGAGGCTTACTGCTGCTGGGACAGCTTTCGAGGTGATGCAAAAAGAGCGACCTGGCTGTTTGGCATTGCACTGAACATTATTCGGAACACCGCGCGCCGCTCTCCACAGTACAAATTTCATTTCACTTCGGATGAAGACCTTGAACTGGAACAAGCGGAGGGGTCTGACCCCATGCAGCATTGCATGAAAAACGAATTCAGCATCAAACTGGAATCGGCGATTGGTAATTTGCCCAACGATCTGCGTGAAACCCTGGTTTTGGTGGTTCAGCATGGCAATTCTTACCAGGAAGCGGCTGACATTCTGGGTATTCCAATTGGCACGGTGCGTTCGAGAATTTCAAGATCGCGTGCCCAATTGAAATCAATCTACGACCTGTATATGGACTGATGAACGCAAATTTGGCAACCCGTTATGGGGCACTCAACAAAATTCTGGAATCACTGGGAATGACTCTCAGCGACACCGAGCAATGTGCCGGTGAAGATGGCTATCGAATTGATTTTGAAAAGAACTTCACGATTGAGCTGCAACACCTTGGCGGCGCAGATTGCAGGGTAAGCGCAAGAATTTTCAGCTTGGGGAAATCGTTACAGGTTCAGGAAAACCAAATTAAACTGGCCTTGGCCCTGTTTAGTGAATTGAAAAACGACATGCCCGAAGGTGTGTCAACCGCAATTTCAAACCACGACAACTGCTTGCGCCTGTGTGTTGAAATTGTGAGTGAAAGCAAAGACATAATCATGTCGCAATTTCAAGGCTTTGTTCATGTGGCGTTTGCCTACAAACAAACCTACTTTCAGCACAAAGGCTCAACCTAGGGCGATCAGCCTCGGCTTTGTGCAGCCTTGGTCCGGTCGGCTAAAACAGCCTGAAGCCACAACTCGAATTTCTCTTTTGCATCCAGCACATTGTTGGCAAACATCAACCTGGAAACATGCAGCTTGGAATATTCAAGCTCAAAAATACAGGTTTGCTCCAGAGACTTAGCAAGCCAACGCTGCGACAGCCAATCTCGCAAGCAGTTACTTTCATAGCTGTTTAACACCAGGGTGGCCTGAAACTCGGAGGGACACGACCACGACTGCAATAATTCAGCCTGCCCCAAACCTTCAACAAGTTGCTCGTTAATCAAAAACCAGTTTCCGGGAGGGCTTTGTAACATGGGATTTGTGAATGCCTAGACAACACCAGCGGTGTCGCTGTGAACTTGTTGTGCGAGCGTACGGGGTGTAGAAAGGCCCGGGAAGCGCTGCAGAGAAAGAGGTTTCATCGGGCGAGCTTTGAGTTCAGAGAGAATGGCTTTGAAGGTGGTGCGCGCAGCAGAACCAGTTGGGTTGGCTGCACTGCTTGCTTGTGAAGACGCAGACTGTATTGGCGAAGTGTTTGGTTTGATCATTGGTGATAATTACAGGCACGAGGCCGATAAACGTCGTTTCATGAACATTGAGTGGCTTTGTCATCGGAATGGTTCCCGTTTTTTTCAAGCAAATCGAAACGTTTCATGCGGTAGTAAAGGGAATGCAAGGGAATACCAAGGCTTTCACTGGCCAGGCGTGCGCACCCGCGGTGTGCATGCAATGTTTGAATCAGAACGGCTTTTTCGAAAGCCAGCAAACGCTGCTTCAAACCGGCAGGTGCTTCGCTGCCAGGCACCGTGCAAGGTTCGCCCAGCCCCATCACATGCCGTTGTGCAAATGCGTGTAACTCGCGCACATTGCCAGGCCATGGTCGGCTCAACAACTCGTCCGTATCTTCAAGGTCCAGCTTGGGAACTTCCAGCTTGAACTGCGCGGCCACATCGTTCAGGAAATGACAGTACAGGGGAATGATGTCTTCGAGTCGCTCTGCCAAGGCAGGAATTCGAACCTGCGACACACTGAGCCTGAAGTGAAGGTCTTCCCGAAATCTGTTCTGTTCCACCAAGGTTTCAAGTTTGGTTTTTGTCGAAGCGATGACCCGAAAAACCGAGTTGTAGAACACATGCCCACCCAGCCGGATTGCGCCGCGATATTGCAGGGCATTCAGTAACTTGGCTTGACATGACAAAGGCAGGCTGTCTATTTCATCCAGGTACAGGGTGCCATTGTGCGCAAGCTCCAATTTTCCTGGCCTGTCTTTTTGCGCCCCGGTGAAAGCACCTGCCATCACGCCAAACACCTCGGCTTCAAAAAGCTGCTCTGGCAAGGCAGCACAGTTCACATGTACAAACTCGCCTTTCACGCCAGAGTGCGCGTGCAGCCAACGCGCAGCGGTGTCTTTGCCAGCACCCGTAGGCCCAAGCAACACGGTGTCGATGGGCAGCTGTTTTAAGCGCTGTAATTGGGATACCGCATGGCGCATGGGTTGCGAACGAACAAATTCGTCACTGTAGGGCCCCAGGTTGCTGTTGGGCAGTGGCTTTTTACCAGAACGAAAAGGTTTGGTTCGTATCAGCTTTTCAAGTACATGAACTGCAGCCAAAGGATTGGCCGGGTGCACAATGGACGCAAAAATGGGAATGTCATGATAAACGTACTCTTGCCAGGGTTTCTCGATAAAACGAATGATCTGTGTTTCAGGCTTTCTACCCTGGGCTTTGAAGTGCTCAATTAAATCCCCAAGCTGCTCCAGGCCCTGATCAACCAGCAGCCAATGCGCGGGCAAACTGCGTTTGCCCAACAGGTCGATCAGTGACAGTTCGTGAACACTGGCCTGCATCAACAACGCTGCGGCACGCAATCTGCTTTTGAGTTCGGGGGATTCAATGCAAAGGGTTAACTCGGTCATTTGCAGCCACGGCACAATGAAATGAATAAAGTTCATTGTGAGGGCTGCGTGCCAGCATTGGATCACCCCTTGGGATTAGTCAATGTTGTGATTCTGACTGCCCCATCACCTCCACCCGCAGCATGTCCCGTGCGCGCGACAATCGAGAGCGAACCGTACCAATGGGCAAGTCCAGTTCAAGTGCAGCATCCTGATAGGTAAACCCCTCAAGCAACACCAACTGAACCACTGTTTGCATTTTGCCCGGAAGGTGATCAATTGCAGACTTGAGGGTTTCCATGCGCTCCTGACGCATCAGGGATTCTTCAGGCTCGCACATGGAATCGGCAGGAATCAGGCTGATTTGCTCATCAAAATCATCGCCTTGAAAGCGAAAACTGGTGTCGCGGTAACGAAAGTTTTTCACCAGATTCAGTGCAATGCCAAACAACCAGGTTTCTGGTTTGGACTCTCCACGAAAACTCGCCCAGTTGCGAAATGCAGCCAGGTGGGTTTGCTGAATAAGGTCATCCACATAATCCTCACGGCGCAGGTGTTTGCGCACGAAGTGGGTTAAACGCGATTGCTGCGACTTCAACAAGGCCTCAAGCGTGCAAAGTTGTGCCGCGGTCAGCGGTGTTGCTGTGTTTTCGTCAATACCTGAAACGGTGATTTCGAACTGCTGAACGTTTGCGGTGTGTTCCATGACCTGCCTCTGTTTGCTTGTGTGTGGTAACAAGCGTTGTGCAGTGTGCATGCCAGGACCATGCAAATTTCAAACGGTTGATTTCATGGCGTATTTATTGATTAACTCCCAACTCGTGTTGGATTTTTTCTAAATTTGGAAGGCTGGGCGAAGCAAAATCTCTAAATCAGCACAGGCTTGAGTACAGGCTGACTCCAGTTGCGGTGTAAAATGCGCTCATCTCGCGGTAGTACAATGGATAGTACGAGGCCCTCCTAAGGCTTAGATACAGGTTCGATTCCTGTCCGCGAGACCAGGCATAAAAAAAGCCCCTGACTTGTCAGGGGCTTTTTCATTCACACGCTGGCTTGTTCAGCTGGCTTGCTCGGTCACAATTTTCCAGCGGCCGTCTTCTTTCTTCAAACGCAATGTTTTGCGAACATTGTCCGAGTACTTGTCGGCTTTGTAGGCCTGGTCAAACTCGGCAGTGGCTTCTTCGCCATTGATTTGAACATTCAGGTTGCTGATATCGACCTCAATACTTGCCTTGCTTGCGATTCGGGCACGGCGCTGGCTTTCCCATTGTGCCCGGCTTTGCGCACCAGGCAACTCGAAGTTGGCCGAGTAGAAGCTGAGGTAGCCCTCCACATCGCGTGCACTCCAGGCTGCCGCCCAGTTGCTGACCACCTCAGTCACCTCCGCTTGAAGCTGGGCCGGGCTTGGACCGGCTGGTGCAGCAACAGGTGCTGCGGGAGCAGCAGCTGTTTCACCGCCCAACAAGTCGTCTGCGGCGGGCGCAGCCGGATCAAGCATGGTATCTGCTGCGGGGTCCATGGCTGCTGGATCTGCAACAGGTTCAGCAGCAGGTGCTGGTTCTACAGCCGGTGTAGGCGATTGATCAAGCACTGCCGGGCGAAGTTGATCCAGTCCAAGGAAGTGACTGACTGGCTTTAAACCATCCGCATTGTTGATCAAAGCCTGACCACCGTAAGTCACAATCAGCAAGCCGATAAACAAGGTGTACACGGGCAGCAACCAGCGCTCGTAGCGATAGTAGAAAGGCTTGTGCTTTGTTTCCTCGGCGGCTTTGTCCATTTCTTCTTCGCCAACCACCTGCCTTGCAAGCAGCTGGTTCAACGCGACAGGCGGTGACAGATAACCCAACTCAAACGCGGTGATCACAATCATCCAGAAATGAACAGGATGAATGCCGTTGCTGTAGGCAATTGGTGCGACCGTGGCCGACACGAGGATAACCGCACCGAACGGATCCATGACCATGCCGATGAAGACCATCATGAACATGAAGATAGTCAACGCCATCCAGATACTGCCCATTTCGGCAGGCACAATGCTCATCAGACCAGAGCGTTCGATCATGCCGCCTACGCTAATGGACAGGGCCATCAACATGATCAGAGCGCCAATGTGACCAATCGTTTCTGTTGTAGCGCTGCGTACCGCCATTTCCAGGCCTTCGTTCTTTTTCTTGTCTGCCTGTGTATCGCCACCTACTTTGGTGGGGCCACCACGCAGCTTGTCGAAAATAATCACGAACAACATGATCACGGGCAACATCACTGGTGCAGTAAATTCGTCCAGCTTGGTATCCAGCAGGTACTCATAGCCGTAAACCACCAACAACATGATCAAGATGTAAGGCGAAACTGGCACCAAGGCGCGAAGCGACTGCGGTAGGGCCTCTTTGGCCTTTGCACGCTCTGTCACACGCCCTTCTGCTTTCAGCAGCGCAATGATCATGAAAATCGTAGAGGTCAGGATGAATACGAACAAACCCCAGCCATACAATTCGCTTGTAGTAACTTCTTTGTTCAAGGCCGCAATAACCACGATGAGCAGACAAGGGCGAAGTACCACACCCAGTGAACCCGACATGGCGGTAGCGGCCAATGCAAAGTGGCGCCGTGCGCCAACGGCCAGTACCTCACGGTACACAATGGCACCAGCCGCGATCACGAACACACCAGAGGCGCCTGTGTAGGCTGTGGGCACAGCAGCAGCCAGCAACACAATGTAGGTAAACACCTCAGGCGGTAATTTCCATGGACGCAGAATGTCCATGAACAGGGAAACCACGCGGGTTTGCTTGAGCAACATACCTGCCCACAGGTACAAGGCCAGGTTCAGGAAAATGCTCGACAATTCGGTGATTTGGCCAAAATAAATTGCCAAACCTGCGACGTAATCGTCCATGAAGAAGTTGATACCCGCATTCAAGGCCATGAACGCATACAACGGGATACTCAACAGACCCATGCCGTAACTTCCGCCCTCCTCGGCTTGTGCGGGAATTTTCAGCACGTCTTTCAAACTGATGAAGGACAGTGCTGCAAACAGGGCAATCGCGATAATGCTGATCAGCGGATTTTCAACCGCCACGCCCGAATCGTATTGAAGTTTCAGGTAGTAGCTGGCCGAAATCGTCATCAGCAAGTTGGCACCCAACATCGCCAATGAATAGACCTGAAAGTCTTTCTTGGTGCGGGGTGGACGCAGGCTGATGTGATGAAAATGCTTGGTGGTTGAAATGGCGGCAATCGCGACCATGATCAACAAAATCAATGGGCGATTCTCTGTACCAAACTTGAAAATACCAAAGAAACCGGTTTCGACCTCGCGGAATGCCTCCACTTCAGGAGTAATCGCTTTGCTGACCCGTTCGTACACGGCGAAGCGCTCGCGACACTGGTCGCGCGCAGCCTCCAGCGAGGCACGGATTTCGTTCGGATCAATTGCAACATCACCAAACAACAAATCGAGATCGGACTTGGGCGCGCTTTCAGCATCGGCAAGCTGTTTGGCGACCAGTGCATCAATGTCGGGGTTGGCTTCACAGGTGGGTGCTGAAGGATCGGCACGCAACAGGAAGTATTGAACCTGGTTTTCGGGATCGCCAAACATGCGCTCGCCTAGCCGCAAGAGCTGGCCATGCACCATTTCGCCGGTACCAATAATCAGGGTAAGTAACAGCAGTGAGAAAATCGGGAGGCTGGACAGCCATTCGGATGGCGTGCGACCAAACCATTTTTTGCCGGCGGAACTCTGCATAACGGATCCTTATCAGCGTCAATCGACTGATTGACTGATCTAATTAGCTATTTAAGATAATAAAAAAGGGGCAACGGCAAGCCCCTTTACTGCAAAGGCAAACTGGCGGGAATAAGCCCCGCCAAATTCTGTTACAGCTCAGTTTTTGTAGAACACTCAGAGTCGGCACGGTTCACACCACAACGAATCTGTTTCATGATGTTCAAAGCCTTGGGGTCGTAAGATCCGCTCTTGGCGAGACTGATACGGGATTCGCGCAACAAGATGGTGTATTTCACAGAGTCGGCGGCAGGAATATCCATCCATGCACCATTGGGGATGCCCTTTTCAGCATTGGTAATGATTTGCATGCCGGCCGGGAATTTCTTGGACCAGTAGTCACGTGATTTTTGTGCGAAGCCTTCAGGGAACTTGCTCTTGTTCACGATCAATTGGTAAGTAAGAACAGCAACCGGGAAGCGAACAATAGCCCCTGCGTTACCCAAGCCCTTGTAGAGTTCCAAAGGTTTGTAGGCAGCAGCAGGCGCAGCAATAATGTCAACAGAGCCGTTATTGAACTTGGCACCAAAGTTGGAAATGTCAGCCGACACGGGTGAGGCGCCCACTTTGGAAATCATTTCCTTTTGGGCTGAGTCGTAATCAAACGAGGCAATCTTCTTGCCAGCCAGTTTTTCAACTGAGTTGATGTCGCGGCTTTTCACATACAAGTAAGCAGCGCCAAACGGGAAAATACCCGCCACCTGATAGTTGCCTTGCGTCATTAGCGCGTCTGCTTTCTCAGTAGCGAACAGTTGAATGGTGCGCTTGACAACTTCATAACTCAAAGGCATGTCCACTTTGCCGTCTTTCACCACGGAAGCAGCACCCAAGGCGTCGATTGAACCGGCAACCGAGTTGTATGCACGGGTACGGAAAGACGTAGCAACCAACATGTCACATTGGCCGGTCTTGAAGTTTTCCGAGGCGATTTTTTCATCGGTGAACGCTTCAAGCTCCAGGTCGGCACCAAAGCCCTTGGCGGCGAGAACGTAGTCTTTGCTCAGGTTGAACACATCACCGCCCGCGCCCAGAATGTCGAACACGCATACTTTCTGTTTGGCCAAAGCCGGTGATGCGGACGCCATCAGAGCCAAGCCGAAGCCTGCTGTGATTGCTTTCATTTTAAATGTCATTGTCTGGTCTCCCAAAATTGTGTTTCTGCGCCTTGTACCAGCTGCTAGAGTGCTGTCAAGGCTTGCTGTGAGCAAAAACTTAGTTCAACAAGTCGTCCACGTTCATGCCAGCAGGCATCGCGGCTTCTTCATCCCAATACTTTCCCATGCTGCCCACTGGGGTGCGAGTACCTACATTTTCTGTCCAGTAACGGTCGGAAAGGTTGGTCATCACAGCAACGGAAATACCTTCAACCAATGCGTATTGTTCGCTTGGTTTGAAATCTTTGACATTGGCAAACCGCTTGGTCGAGTCGCGGAAACGGGTGGTATCGCCCACTGCCAGCGAGGACAAACCGTACATCACGTGAGAAAGGCGAACACCCTGACGCTCGCCAATCAGCATGGACAGGCGGAATGTACCCCACACGTCTTTGCCTTCAGAGGCACCCGGCAAAATACTCCACACCACAGCACGCGCTGCATTGGGAGCACCCCACCATTTGGCATTCGATATGCAGGTGAGCGCGCGTTCGGATTTCGGTGCGATGTCGGTGGGTACACCTACCATTTGCTGGGAAGCAATGTCGTTTACCACGGCTTGAAGGCCAGCCACGGTGCCTAGCAGGTAGGTCAGTTCGTCGAAATCTCGTTCAAACTCGGGGCAACCCTCGCCGTACTCGAAGTTGTATTTGTCTTCAAGCTTGTTGCGCATGGCTTCAAACGCGCGCAGCTGACGGCGGGCCGTAATTTCCAGCAAGCGCTTTTGACCGATACGGGCGTCTTGGGCTTCTTCAATGTTGTTTTGCTTGGAGGCACGCAGGTAGCGCAGCTCTTCTTCCACGGCGCGCTGTTCGGAACAGGCGGCAGAGGAAACCAGCAACAGGGATTCAAGCAGTTGGGGGTCGCCACCAAACGCGCGGGTACCACCTGAGATTAGAGGAAAGTTGCCTGTGGCAAAACGACAGGCCATGTCGACATCGTCGATTTCAAGCTGAGGAGGAATAATTCGGCGTTCAATCAGGTTAATCGCGAGGTTTGTGGCACCCCGCTCAACGCTTGCGCAACCTGCCGCAAATGCAACCACTCCCGAAATGGCCAATAAACGCCATACGCCAGCTTTGATCATTGATGTCTCCGTTGATTTTTCTTTTATACCTTGTCTGGTCAATATTTGGATTTGACCTTTGAGTAACAAGGTTTGCGCACGTTATTAAACCATGAAATATTCACCCATCCAAGGGAAAGTAAACAGTTGTTAATAGAAGCGTCATTCTATTTAACCCGGCAAACCCAAAGAAAGATGCCAAAACACCCCGCAATTGAAGGCAATAAATTGTTAAAAAGCGCGGAGAATAAAGTATCTCCATGTTGCCCTCTCGAAATTCATGATGCAGATTGACCTACCGGCAGACAATCCCGACACCGCTGCAAAGGACAACACAGGCAAGCCTGAGCAGATGAAGCAGGCCGTGAAGGACATGACGCCGCTGAAGGGCAAAACTGCACTGGTGGTCGATTCTGCGTTGGCTACTCGCCGCGCGCTTCAGGATCAACTTTCGCAATTGGGTGCCAAGTCAGTTATTTTCGCCAGCTCGGTTTCTGAAGTTGAACAACATTTGAGTTCTCGAGAATTCGCGCTGATTGTTTGCGAATATCAGCTTGAAGGCGACCGCAACGGCCAACAATTGCTGGAAGACTTGCGGGTGAACAAAAAACTGGCCTGGTCCACCGCATTCATGATGGTGACCGGTGAGCGAAGTTATGGCAATGTTGTCGCAGTGGCCGAGTTTGAGCCTGACGATTACCTGATCAAACCTTTCACGGCATCGACGCTGTCAGACCGTGTGGTTCGAATATTCAACCGGAAGATTCGCCTGGCTGAAGCCTACCGTTCAATGTTCGAGGAACGCTTTCAGGAAGTACCGGGCATTTGCGAAGATCTGGAATCCCGGTTTCCCCAGTACCTGAATGAACTTGAACGCATGCGTGTTGAGTCGTTCTACAGGTCTGCACAGTATGAGAAAACCGAGCAGGAATTGCTCGCCAAACTTGAGAAAGCCCCCAAGCCCTGGATGCAGTTGTTGCTGGCCAGGGTGAATCTTGAGAAAAAACAGTTTGAAGAGGCCAATGAACTGCTCAGTGAAGTCGTGAAAACAAACCCGGAATACCTGGCAGCAAGCGACCTGTTTGCTGACGTGCTTTGGGAACAGAACCGCCCTGCCGATGCATTGGATATTCTTGAGAAAATGGGTGCGAAATCACTGTCATCGACTACACGCTTGCGCAAGCTGGCCGACCTGGCCGTTCGGATTGGCGACAATACACGATCAAAGAACTACCTGACGAAAGTAATTGACCGATCTCGAAACACCTCACTTTCGCAAATTCACGACTACCTTCAGCTGTCGAAAATTTATGTAAAAGAAGGTCGACATGAAGAGGCTGAGAAATTGACTGCAAAAATGCGCAGCACCGTGAACTCTGCCGAGCTCGACCTGGCACGCGCCATGATGGCGATACAAAAAGACATCGCCGATGGACGAGGGGTGAAAGCCAGTGACAAACTGACCGCGTTTTTCGAGAGTAATTCAGATGTACTGCCCACGCTTGAACCCGAAACATTGACCAGCCTGCTGGAGCTTTGTTTTGCTGTAAACATGGACACCAGGGGATATGAACTGGCCAGCCAAATTACCAAGCACAAGCCCTCCAAGGCCATGCTGGACAGAATTCGTGCAGCGATTTCGGATTTCAAAAGCAACCAAGGCACCGCCAGCGACTGAAAACACGGCCAACTACAAGGCCCAGGCAGACTTGATCAATTCATCCAGATAAGCGCCATAAAACTCGGGCAAACTGGCGCCCAACAAGGGCTTTCCAGCCGCAGTACCTTTGGCATTGAACACCATGACTGTGGGTGAAAACTTCACATTTAACGGACCAGCCAGAGATTTGCCGGTATACCTGTTGCCGTCAAACCAGGTAAAACTGCGTTTGTTGTCGGAGAAATCAATTTCGTAAACTGCCACCCTACCCTCGTAACCAGGATCGGCGTGAATGTGACGAAGCGATTGTTGTCTGACTTTTTCGCAGTAAGCACAATCGGGCAAAGAAAACAAAATCACCACGGCGGGTACTTTCCCGTGCTGAAGATTCGATGGAAAAGAAAGAGTACCGCCACCCGCGCCAAACGCGGGTGAAAACCAGGCAAACAACACAAACAGCCAAATTGCTTTCATGCAATTTAGACCACAAACCCTGGGTTGTCGTTCATTCCGATCAATTTGGGTGTGTAAGGCACTTTGGTGGCCACTGTTTTCTGGTCTTTCAGGTACGTTTCTACCACGTCCCAAATTGGCGGTTCGCCGTTGTTGCGGGCTTCCTCAGCCACAGGGGCCCAACCCGCCACCTTGTAAGTTTTCGAGGCCTCAATGGGTTTGCCGTTCAAGCGCATGTCTGAAATACGCTGACCAGCTTCGCCGTTGGGGTTGCAGGTGTAGGTCAAACCACCCACACGCACCATGTCACCACCCTGCTGATAATACGGGTCGGGGTTGAACAGGTTGTCACACACATCCTCAAGCACTGTTTTGATGAACTCGCCTTTCATCTGCGTGAGCGTGGTGTTGGGATAAGTAATTGCGGTTTGATCCATCAGGTGTTCGCGCGTGATGGTTTGGCCGGGCAGCAAGGAAGTACCCCAACGGAAACCAGGAGAAAACGCAATTTCAGCGTCTTTCACTTCAATCAAGGCATCAATAATCAATTGATCCCAACTGCCATTGAAATTGCCACGGCGGTACAGCAAGCCTTCGCTCACGGCCAGGGGTTCGCTCAGCTTTTCGATATAGGGTTTGCGCACATTGCGCACAAAGGCATCCATGTCGGGATCGGCTGGCAGCATGTTCGAGAACACGGGCAACAAACGGTATTTGAAATCCCGCAACTTGCCACCTTGAATATCCATGTCGAGCACACCCAAAAACTTGCTGTTGCTGCCCGCGTTGGTCACGTAGGTGGTACCCGACGAATTTTTCACAGGAATGGCATTGGGCACACCATCGTGTGTGTGGCCACCCAGAATAAAATCGATGCCGGTGACACGGCTTGCCATTTTCAGGTCAACATCCATGCCGTTGTGTGAAAGCAGAACCACTGCTTGCGCGCCTTTGGCACGCACTTCATTCACCACTTCCTGCATGCTTTCTTCCTGGATGCCATAAGACCAATCCTTCACAAAGTAACGCGGATTGGCAATTGGGCTGTAAGGAAACGCCTGGCCAATGATTGCAACCTTGCAACCATTGATTGTTTTCATCACATGGCTGGGAAACACGGGGTCGCCAAAATCGGCGGTTTTGATGTTCTGCGCAATGATGTCGATTTTGCCTTTGAAATCCTTTTCAGCCACTTCAAGAATTCGATCTGAACCGTAAGTGCATTCCCAGTGCAAAGTCATCACATCCACGCCCAACATTTTTGCAGCATCGACCATGTCTTGCGCATTGGTCCACAAGCTGGTGGCCGAGCCTTGCCAGGTGTCGCCGCCATCAAGCAACAGCGCACCTGGCCGGTTGGACTTCATCATTTTGACCAAAGTTGACAAATGCGCGAATCCGCCCACCTTGCCGTAGTGCTTCGCAGCCTCTTCAAAATTCAGATAGGTGAATGCATGTGCCTGTGCTGAACCGGGTTTGATGTTGAAGGCTTTCAGCAGCGATTCGCCCACCAAATGGGGTGCTTTTCCAAATGCGGCAGCCACGCCCAAATTCACATTGGGCTCTCGAAAATAAATCGGCACCAGTTGGGCATGGCAATCGGTCATGTGCAGCAAGCTGGCATTGCCAAAAGGTTTCAGGTCGTACAGTTTTTCACCGTGACCACCAGCCAGCACATGGGGTGAGTTGATCGCCATGCCAGCAGCCGAGGCGGCCGCCAACATGCCCATGAATTCGCGTCGATTCATCTGCATAGGTATTTACTTGTTGACCGGTGATTCTGGTGCCATCAACAGGGCCATCACATCTTTCAACTGGGTTTCAGTCAAAATGCCCTCGGCCCCAAAACGTGGCATGTTGGAACATGCGTTGTAGGCATGCGAGTTCCAGATTTTGGCCCAGGTGTACTTCATGATTTCTTCAGAATTGCCGCGCAGCTTGCCGTACTGGTACAAGGAAGGACCAATGTTGCCATACGACAATTCTTGAGGTGCCAGTTGATGACAGGCGTAACAGTTGCCGCCCGCAGCCGTACCTTCCTTGTCGGAGAACTGAAAACCCACGCCGGTTTGAGCAATTTTTTCGCCTGCTTTCCAGTCACCCAGAAATTTGCCATCGGCTGGATACTTCACCGCAGACAAGGCGGCATTTTGCAGCTCGGTGCGTTTCGCATCAGGCAAACCGCCAGGTGCTGTCTCCGCCAAAGAGCACGCTTTTTGAAGCTCGGTTTGGTTCACGCGTTCAAGTTTGGCGATGCCCTTCTCCTTGAACGATGACAACATGAGCTGGTGGATCTCTTCATTGCTTGGCTCGGCCACGACAGATTGGCTGTCTGTATTTGCGCACGCTGCCAACATAGCGACCAGTAACAGCCCAGTTGAATATTTGATTGTACGAAGCATGTTTGTTCTCCTTGTTGTTAGCGCTTAAGCGAAGTGGCCTGCATGGTACCGCCCTCGGCTTTCACACCCAGGAAGGTAATCAGGTCGATCGACGCTTGCGAGCCATACTTCAACTCGGGGAAACGTTGCTGACGGAAACAATCGTACATGCGCCATTGCATGGAACGAACCGCGCCCTGCGACACCCGGTAGGCCGGCCAGGCGGCGAATGCGGCTTGTGCAGGTTCGGGTTTGGTCAGGTTCGGTAAGCCTTGCAGGCGAATGCGCTGGTCATCGCTTGCGTGGCAACTTGCACATGAAAAATCGTAGGGGCCGGCACGGTAGAAGAAAATTTTCTCGCCACGGGCGCGCGATGCCTTCTCCTCGGGATGGCCTTGAGGAACCTTGATGGCAGCACCACGCGATTGCGCGTAGATATACGCCACCAGCGACTCGAGCTCAGTGGGCTTTTCACCTGCGCCCGAGTATGGCTTCTTGGTAACCTCTGCAACATCGCGACCTTGCAAAGTCACCATGCAATGCACCAGGCGAGTTTCAACATCCATCACTTTGCCCGCATCACCGAAAAAACGTGGCATTGTGGCGGCAACACCCTCTAACTTGCCAGGCCCTGCACCCATATCACATTGCTCAAGTGATGCATTTTTAGGGCCTTGCGGCTTGCTCCAAAGGTCTTCGCCGCGCAGTTCAACCAACTCTGCCGGATTGCCATCGGCCAGCATGTCGCGGTATTCCTGAATACCTTGCTCGGTGGTTTTTTGAGCGTACGCACTCATGGTGAAGGAAGCCATTGCTCCGGCGCCCACAAAGGCCACAACGGCTAGCTTGGCCGCTGTTTTTGCTGTTTGCCTCATCTCACACCCCTTTTTATGGTTATGAATTAATTGGAGATTACGCCACTTTGGTTTTGTCAGTTCGGGAATCACCCTTGTTGTCAGTCCATGTGATTTCGACTGTGTCACCCACTTTGCCGCCTTTGAAAGAAAAGGACAGGAAGGGATTCTTGGACACCGCTGGGCCCCAATTGGCCATCAAAACCACTTTGTCATTGCACTTGGCCGTGACGTTTTGAATAAACCATGCGGGCACAAGGCTGCCATCGGAGGCCTTGCGCTGGCCGGTTTCCATTTCATGCGCCATCAACACTTTCACTTCCACTTCGTCGCCACTGGCTTTGGCGCGAATTTTCATTGGATCACCCATGTTTTTCTCCTGAATTTTTTAATTAACCGCCACAACCACCGAGGGTCACCTTGACCTCTTTCTTGGCAAAGTAATACTTGCCATCGGCCTTCACGAGCGCATACACATCGCTTGACTTACCCATTTTTACGCGTGTATTCACCTTGGCATCTGTGCCAGCAGGAATCATGAATTGAGCAGACAACATGGAGGGATTGTTTGCCACCAGCAAAGCCACTTCTGTGGTGTTTTTCAGCTTGCTGTCGGCACCCACTGGCACCACCGCACCGTTTTCGGCGATATCAGGTGCAATCACTGTGATGTCTTTACTCTCAGTGGGCATACCTGCACCCAGTGCTTTCATCAGCTCGTCCAACGACTTTGCACCGAATGCTTTCTCGGGATAACCGGCCGCTGCAAATACCTCGTTTGGTTTGATCAATCCGGCAGCAACTGCCAAGCCCAGCACTGTCAGGCCTGAAGAGGCCTTCAGCACGGTGCGTCTGTTTTGGTTCATTGACTAATTCCTCCTAAAAATTTCGTGAATCACTTCTCTTGGACCCGCCCCGTCACTTCATTGTTCACTGCGGATTTGTTGTGGGCCGGTGACAAAGTCGACACACCCCGAACAGGTCCCACCAAACGGTTCTGGTCCTGTAGATTGCCATGTGCATCACGTGCGTAATCGGGCAAAAAAGAAATGACTTTCGCGTCAGGTTTGCAGTTTGACATGCAACGCGGCTCTTTCACATCGGGTTTACCCGAGGGCAACCACATGCCATGGTTGGTTTGCATGCCATTTCGATTCGGCAATTTGGCTTGGGTTTGAGTCATGTTTTGGTCGCTCAGCACAAAGTCGTCGCCCACCACACCACCCATATTCAAAATATAGGCTGTCACCGCATACACTTCTTCAGTGCTCAGGCTTTTCGGCGCAGTCCATGGCATTGCGCGATTGATGTAATCCCACAAGGTGGACAAGGTTGGGACTTTCATCAAGGTGGTTCGCTGTGGGGCCGAACCATCTTTCAATGATTGCACACGACCCTTTTTAATATCTTCCGCTGTGGTACCACCCACAATTGGTGTAAAGATTTCATTGCTTTCGCCAAACACGCCGTGGCAAGAGGCGCATTGCGCATCCCACACTTCCATACCCTTGGCCACACTGCCGCTGCCTTTGGGCAAACCGACAAAATCAGGACGGACATCAATGTCCCAGGCTTTGACTTCATCGGGAGTGGCCACACGCCCCAAACCGTCAAACGCCTGGGCAGCTCCTGTTTTCCAAAGCAGCGAACACAGCAACACAGCCACCGCAGCATGGCTGAGCAAGCCGACTAATTTGGTCCTGTTCTCCATTTTGTTCATTTTCACCCCACATGCACGTTGTGCACTTCACCAGCGGCATCCACGCGCCAACTTTGAATTGCGTTGTTGTGGTAAATGCTTTTGTCATCGCGTTTTTCGCGAAGAGTTCGGTAGCTGGGCTGAACATAACCGGTGCTGTCCACTGCCCTGCTTTGCAACAAGACCTCACCTTTGCCGTCCCACACCCAAGGCAGGTTGAAACGGGTCAGCGATTTGTCATGAACCGGGCCTTGCAATTTGGCTGTTTTCCAGCTTCTCCCGCCGTCAGTTGAAACATCAACCGCTGTAATTTTTCCCCGGCCGCTCCAGGCCAGCCCCGTGATGTTGTAGAAGCCAGGGCCGAGTAACTGTTGACCACCGGAAGGCGTGGTGATTACCGATTTGCATTCCTGAATCGAGGTGTACTGGCGATGCGTGCCATCTGGCATCAAATCAACATAGTGAATGGCCTCGTCTTTGGTGCCATAAGGTTTGTCACCCACTTCAATGCGGCGCAAGTACTTCACCCAGCTTACGCCTTGCACGCCCGGTACGACCAAACGCAGGGGGTAGCCGTTTTCGGGGCGCAGCATTTCTCCATTTTGGCCATAGGCCAGCAACACTTCACCACTTTCAACCAACTCCATGGGAATGGTGCGGGTCATGGAGGAACCATCGGCACCTTCGGCCAAAATGAAGCGTCCCTTCTTCAGATCCACACCACAGTATTCCAGCACCTTGATCAGCGGCACACCTGTGAATTCGGAGCAACTCAACATGCCGTGCGTGTACTGAACGGTGGGCACTGCAACATTGGCCCATTCCATACCCGAATTGGCGCCGCACTCAATGAAATGAACCCGGGAAACCGATTCCATGCGCATGAGTTCATCCACCGTGAACACCATTTGCCTTTTCACCAAGCCGTTGATCATCAAGCGGTGCTGGGTGGGGTCGATGTCCCACCAACCTTGGTGGTGACGCTCAAAATGAAGCCCTGATGGCGTAATGATTCCGAACAAGCCCTGCAAGGGGCAAAATGAAACAGAGGAGCCACCCACACGGGTCAGGCCCGGAGACTCACGGCGTTGCAGGTTCTTCTCATACTGCGAAGGCATGCCATAAGGCATGGTGGCCACGGGTTGCCCCAACCCTTTGCTGTGTTCAGGCAAATTCAAAATGGCCAGGTCGCCCTGCGCTGCCATGGCAAACCGGGGCGAGGCCACCATAGCACCTGCTGCACTGCTGGCCACCGCTGCGGCAAATGCTTTCTTGAAAAAACCACGGCGGTCTGTGTCGCTGGCACGGTTGACGAAAGCCATGTCACCGCGACTGACAAAATTTTCCGGGGCTCGTCGAATTTGGCCCAACGGAGTGCCTGAAGGAATGTCAAACGACACAAATGTCTCCTGGATATGATCATTGTGGACACATTGCGCATCGTACTTAATATTTATATGCGCATATGCTCATATCTAGAATTTACGCTCTAAACTTCACTTGTGCAAGCAGTTTGACGCTAGGGTTTCTTCTTAGTCTTTTGCCCGGCCTTTTGCTCAGTTTTCCGCTTTCTCAGGCTGTCATGGTCGATTTTGTAGTCGGGTTTGGAGATGCCCTGGCTGGTGGGGTCTGTGGGCAACACATTGTGTACAGCCTGTGCACCCACCTTGGCCACAAGGCGCACCGTGTCGTAGGCTGAGTGGGTAATTTTCTTCTCCACCATGTGCACAGCCGATGAAATTGGCGCAATTGGACGAATCTTCTTCAACACTGAAAACGGAATGTCTGCAATTCGGCGATGCACACCCTCAACCTGACGCGTGCCTTCGTCAAGCGTGGCAGATACCAAGTCAACGATGCCTCGCAAATGCGGTTCAAGTGACTTTTTTCGGGACATACAAACCTCTTTGGGCCTTGATTGTTGTTGATCGAATTCTAGAAGAGATTCGAATTCAGCGGTAGGCAAACCATTCCACTGTAAAATAACCAAATTCAGAGACAGATTCAAACATTGTGGCAATTATTATTTACGACCTGGAGTGTGAATACTCCCACCGCTTCGAAGGCTGGTTTCGATCCAACGAGGATTTTGATGACCAACGCGAACAAAAACTGCTGACCTGCCCCGAGTGTGGCACATCTGCCATTCGCAAAGTGCCCTCCAGGATCAACATTGGCGGAAAGGCACCTGTTGGGTCCAAAGGTGGTGAGGCGAAAAGCGCCGATGTGCCAGCTGCACCCGCAGCGCAAAAGCCCAACTCAGTAGATGTGGCCACTGCCTTTGTCATGGCCCGCCAGGCCATTCAGGCCTTGATTAATCACTCGGAAGACGTGGGTGACCGCTTTGCGGAAGAGGCTCGCAAAATTCATTATGAAGAAGCCCCCATTCGCGCCATTCGCGGACAGGCCAGCCCCGAGGAATTTGAAGAGTTGCGTGATGAGGGCATTGAAGTAATCGCCCTGCCTGTGCTGCCCAGTGAAGAAGAATTGAACTGACCCCAGCGGCCATCAGTGCCGCTTATTTCACGCGGCGCTTTTCGAGTTTGCGGGCCAGCGTGCGTCGGTGCATGCCCAGCCGGCGCGCCGTTTCCGAAATATTGAAATCGGTTTCCACCAGGACCTCGTGGATTCGTTCCCATTCCAGGTTTTTGATCGAAGTGGTCCGGTTGGTGAGTTCAACAGGTTCGCTACCCGCCACATGGCCGAAAGCTGCTTCGATGTCGTCGGTGTTCGAGGGTTTGGCCAAGTACTGGCAGGCCCCCAGTTTAATAGCCTCAACTGCGGTGTTAATACTCGCAAAGCCAGTTAACACCACGATCAACATGGCTGGGTTGTGTGCATGCAGGGCCTGAACGCAATTCAGGCCTGAAGAATTGCCGCTTAGCTTTAAATCGACCACTGCATGGGTTGGCGTTTGCTTCAAAAGTACCGCTTGCATTTCTTCCTGGCTGCTGGCGTGAAGCACTTTGTAATCACGCCGCTCAAATGAACGCTTTAACACGCGGGCAAATGCCTCGTCGTCCTCAACCAGCAACAAAAGCCTTTCCATACTGCTACCTTGGCTCATGGCGATTTGTTCTCCTGCAAAATCATGGCATTTAACGGCAAGGCAATCACCACTTCTGCACCGCCCTCTTTGCGATTGTTCACCGTGAGTGTGCCGCCCAATGTGCGCGCCACATTCATGACCAGAAACAAACCAAGACCACCACCCGGGCGACCCTTGCTCGAATTGTAGGGCGTGCCCACCTGTTCAAGAATGTCGGCCCTGAAACCCGGGCCTTGATCGGCGACGGTTAAAAACAATTGTTCCTGATTTTTGGACACTTCAAATCGCAACCAGTTCGGTGACACTTCCAGTGCGTTGTCCAGCACATTGAACACCATTTGCTTCACAGTTGAATCAAACGCAACGGTGAATTCTTCGTCAATGCTGTTGGTGTATTCAAAGTACTGGGCTGGGCGGCTGCTTTCCCACTCTTCCACTAGGCTTTCGAAAAACTCGTTCAGGCTGGTTTTTGAAGAAGACTCCCCACGCGTTTCGCCTGCCGACAATAAAATGCCACTGACAATGCTTTTACAACGAAGCAGTTGCCCTTCAATTTCCTCGATTTCTTCCAGCATGGCCGGGTCTTTTGAAAATTGGGGCATGCGTTTCCAGTCGCCCAACACCACAGACATGGTCGCCAAGGGCGTACCCAGTTCATGTGCGGCACCACTGGCCAACAGGCCCATTCGCACAATGTGCTCTTCCTCCGCGGCGCGCTGCCGCAGGCTGGCCAAAGCGGCGTCACCAGCGCGCAAGTTGCGCCCAATTCGTGTAATGAAAATAACCAACAAAGCCGCGTTCAGTACGAAGCAAATGACCAGGCCTGTGGCATACAAATCGGCAAGTTTGTAAGTGCTGTTCAGCGGCCACACCAGTGGCTTGTTGACGATCGACAAAAAAGCCAGACACAGCGTGGTAATGGCCACCACCAGCCAGGTCGACTCTGCGCGCAACAACACCGCACTTAAAATAACCTGCAACAAAAACAGAAATACAAAGGGATTGTTAATACCGCCGGTGAAATAAAGCTGTGCTGTCAGGCTGGCGATATCCACCAGCATGGCCAAAAACAATTCGCGATTGCTGACCACGCGTTCTTCGTGCCAGCGAAGATGGCTGCCAATATTGAACGCGATCAGGCACACCATCACGGCCAACATGTTAAACAGGGGCAACTGTATGCCAAAGCCCCAAGTGGCGACCAAGATAGTGGCGATTTGACCACCCACAGCCAACCAGCGCAGGTGAATCAAATGCAACATGTTTTTGTGGCCGGTTTCATTCAATACGTTTGTTTCATCAAACGCGCTGGCGCCTTGGCGAATGGAAACAATGTCGGAATTAATGGCCATTGAAATACGAATCCTGCTGGGGAACCTGAAAAAGCGGGCTTAGGCCTGAGTAGCTTGCTTGCGATTCAGCCACACGGTGATACCCGCCACCATCAAGGCCAAAGCATACCAAGTGAAGGCGTACACCAAATGGCTGTTGTGAAACTTGATGACGGTTAATCCATCCACTGGATAAGTTTTGGGGGTAAATCCCGTAATTTCTTCTCCAAGGTTGCGTGGCGTGCCCGCATCAATGAGGTATGGGGCAACAGACTTCAAATTGTGATGCTTTGAAAGCGCGTCAATGTCACGTGAGTACCAGCGATTGCCGGCCGGGTCGTTCTCTCGCAAAAATGCGCCACCCGTTTCGCTGAGTCTTAGCAAGCCGCGCACTTCGAACTGACCCTGGGTATTATCAACTGTCATGGGGTCGGCTTCATTCACCGGAATGTACCCCCGATTAATCCACACAATCTCGCCGTTGGCCTGGCGCAGGGGCGTGAGTAACCAGTGCCCAGCCCCCAATGCGGTGGTGGCCTGCACACGAGTGGTGTACTGGGGCAGCAAGGCACCTTGCAGTTTCACGTTCAAATATTCATGGGTATCGCGGTTTACGGCCGGCCATTCAGCTGCTCTCGGTGCATCAACAGGCGGAGCATGCACCCGGTTTTCAACCCGCTCAATCAGGTCGAGTTTGTAGTCAAGCCTGAAAACCTGCCAGGTGCCGAGCGAAAGGAATACGGTGAAAAAAAAGGCCGCCAGGGCAAAGCCCAGCAGCCTTTTGATTGAACTGGATGCATGCACTGAATGGGGCTTTGACACATCATTCATCCCGCACCACACTCCTTCACTTCAACTGTTGAATCGACTCAATGGCCTCGTGATTCATGCCCGGCATCATATTGGTGTTCAAGTGGTACATCACCCAAATTGAACCCACCAGCGTGATCACCACAATAATCAGGGTGAACATCAAGGCCAGCATGGTCCAGCCACCTTCCGATTTGCTGTTCATGTGCAGGAAGTAAACCATGTGCACCACCATTTGAACAGCACCTAGCGCCAGAATCACCAAAGCCGTGGTGGTTGAACTTTCAAATACCCCGCCCATGACCAAGGCGAACGGGATTACCGTCAGGATAACTGCAAGCACAAAGCCGATGGTGTAATCGCGCATGCTGACATGTACTTCATCTTCATCATCGTGGTGGTCGTGATGGTCGTTGGCGTTGTGTGGATGTGCGCTCATGGCAATACTCCCATCAAATAAACGAAGGTAAACACACCGATCCAGATCACGTCGAGGAAGTGCCAGAACATGGAAAGGCACATCACGCGGCGGCGGTTTTCAACAATAAGACCGTGCTTGTTCAATTGGAACAACAACACCACCAGCCAGATGATGCCGAAGAACACGTGCAAACCATGGGTACCCACCAGTGCAAAGAAGGCGGTCAGGAAACCACTGGTTTGCGGTGTGGCACCAATGCTGATGAAATGCCAAAATTCGTAGATTTCAACAGCCAGAAATGCCAGACCAAGCACGCCGGTGATGGCAAGCCACTGAATGGTTTTCTTCAGGTTGCGGTTTTGCATGCCCACCATAGCCACGCCATAGGTGATTGAACTGAGCAACAGGAATGCTGTGTTCAGGGCCACCAAATTCAGATCGAAAATTTCCGCGCCCGTCGGGCCACCGGCGTAGTTGCGACCAATGACCGCGTAGGTTGCAAACAGACAAGCGAAAATAAGGCAGTCGCTCATCAGGTAAATCCAGAAACCTAGCGAGGAACCGTTTTTCGGGTGGTGATCTTTCACGTAATAACGTGAACTTGGATCAGCCGATGCAGTCCCGGCTGCATTCATCGCTGAATTCATCACTAAATCAGACATGGGCTTGCTCCAGTTTCGTGCGCGCGTCTTCCGTGCGGGCCACTTCGTCGGCCTTGATATAGAAGTCGCGTTTGTAATTGAATGTGTGTGCAATCACAGCCACCAACAAGGCCACTGAACCACCTGCGGCCAGCCACCAAATGTGCCAGATCAGGGCAAAACCAATGACCGCGCTGATTGCAGAAATAATGAAGCCTGCAGCGGTGTTCTTGGGCATGTGAATATCAACAAAACCATTTGTTGGGCGCTTGTAGCCATTCTTTTTCATGTCAGCCCACGCATCGGTGTCGTACACCACGGGAGTAAACGCAAAGTTGTACTCTGCGGGCGGGCTTGAAGTTGCCCACTCCAGCGTACGACCACCCCAGGGGTCACCGGTGGTGTCGCGCAACTTGGCGCGATCACGGTATGTTGCGTAGAACTGCATGATCATGGCGGCAATACCCACTGCAATCATGGCTGCACCCAGGGCTGCAATCTGGAACCAGATTTGCAGGGACGGATCTTCAAACTGGCTCATGCGACGTGTAACACCCATGAGGCCCAACACATACAGTGGCATGAAGGCGAAGTAGAAACCAATGACCCAGAACCAGAAGGACACCTTGCCCCAGAATTCATTGAGCTTTACGCCCAGCGCTTTGGGTGCCCAAAAGTTGATGGCTGCGAACAGGCCAAACAACACGCCACCAATAATCACATTGTGGAAGTGAGCAATCAGGAACAGGCTGTTGTGCAACACAAAGTCAGCGGGTGGTACGGCCAGCAACACACCTGTCATGCCACCGATTACGAAAGTAATCATGAAGGCAATGGTCCACATCATGGGCAACTCGAAACTGATTTTTCCTTTGTACATGGTGAATAGCCAGTTGAATATTTTCGCACCCGTGGGGATGGAAATAATCATGGTGGTAATGCCGAAGAACGCATTGACACTGGCGCCACTGCCCATGGTGAAGAAGTGGTGCAACCAAACCAGGTAGGAAAGAATGGTAATTACGACCGTGGCGTACACCATGGAGCTATAACCAAACAAGCGCTTGCAGCTGAACGTGGACACCACTTCAGAGAACACGCCAAACAGCGGCAGGATCAGGATGTAAACCTCGGGGTGTCCCCAAATCCAGATCAGGTTCACGTACATCATGGAGTTGCCACCCAGATCGTTCGTGAAGAAGTTGGTGCCCAAATAACGGTCCATGGTCAACATGCCCAATACGGCAGTCAATACCGGGAAGGCAGCAACAATCAACACGTTGGCACACAGCGATGTCCAGGTGAAAATCGGCATTTTCATCAGGCTCATGCCAGGGGCACGCATTTTCACAATAGTCACGATCAGGTTAACACCCGACAGCAGGGTACCGACCCCCGCTATTTGTAGGGCCCAGATGTAATAGTCAACCCCCACATACGGACTCTGGAAAATTCCAGACAAAGGTGGGTAGGCCAACCAGCCGGTCATTGCGAACTCGCCCACGAACAGGGATGCCATGATCAGCGCAGCACCCATGGCCGTCATCCAGAAACTGAAGTTGTTCAGGAACGGGAACGCAACATCGCGTGCACCAATTTGCAAGGGGATCAGGTAGTTCATCAGGCCCGTGATCAAAGGCATGGCCACAAAGAAAATCATGATCACGCCGTGGGCCGTGAAAATTTGATCGTAGTGATGCGGTGGCAAAAAGCCTTCATTGCCGTTGAAGGCAATGGCTTGTTGGGCACGCATCATGATGGCGTCTGCAAAGCCACGCAACATCATGACCAACCCCAAAATCATGTACATGATGCCGATTTTTTTGTGGTCAATGCTGGTGAACCAGTCGTTCCACAAAGTACCCCACAAACGATTCTTGTGAATCAAGGCCAGCAGTGTGATCCCGATCAGAATGGTCACTGCCAGCGTACCCATAATAATGGGGTCGTAATACGGGATCGCGTTGAGTGTTAGCCGCCCGAATATCGGGCTTGTTTCAATTGGATACTGAGTCATAGCCGTTCTTCTTGGATGAAGTAATGAGTGGAAGCGCGTCCGCGTTGGGTGCAATGGTGCACATGGCTTCATTGATCAGGATTGCCAGTTCGTCGGCTGACAAATTGGTGCGATTGCGCATGGAATCCGCCATCATTTGTGTGTCCATACACACCGTGCCTTCGACTACGCAACGGTTCACAATGGCGTGAAACAGGTTTTGCTCCACCTTGCCGTAGTACTCCACGGGGTGCTTGGTGGTGGGCTTCTCGAGTTCAAGGTAGGCTGCACGGTCCAGCTCTTTGCCATACGATTTGTTGCGCGCTACCCAATTGTCAAACTCATCCTGACTAACGCCGCGGTATTTGAAGCGCATGTGTGAAAAACCGGCACCACTGTAATTGGCCGAAAAGCCTTCCCACTCGCCTTGCTCGTTGATCACCGCATTCAAAGTAGTTTCCATGCCGGGCATGGAGTAAATTTGACCGGCCAGCGCAGGAATGTAGAACGAATTCATTACGGTGCTGGAAGTAATCTTGAAGCGCACGGGCACATTCACTGGGGTTACCAGCTCATTCACGGTCGCAATTCCTTGCTCGGGGTAAATGAACAACCACTTCCAGTCCAGCGATGTCACTTGAACCACCAGTGGTTTGTGGTCAGCTGGCAGCGGTGTGCTCGCGTCAATCCGATCCAATGGGCGATAGGGGTCGAGTTTGTGGGTACTTACCCAAGTGACCAAGCCCAGAATAATGATGATCAGCAAAGGCGCGCCCCAGATAACCAGCTCCAGCTTGGTGGAGTGGTCCCATTCAGGATCGTACTCAGCTTGCGAGTTGGCCTTGCGATACTTCCATGCAAAAAAGCAAGTGAGGAAAATAACCGGCACAATGATGATCAGCATCAACACTGTGGAAAGCACGATCAAATCGGCCTGTTGCGATGCGATATCCCCCTTGGGGTTCATCACAATGGTGTTACAACCTGCAAGCAGGAAAAGCGGCACCAGCAACAAAAGACTACGTTTCAGTGGCTTGAACATAATACCCAGCACAGTTAGGAAATGATTTCATGCTAATTTACTGACATGGGGTGGCGCTGGGCATTGGACATATTGTCCCAGTCGGCAAATTCCACTTTCAACCCATTGAAAATAAAAATAATATTGTCGCAAGCAAAGATTCGAGGAGAACTTCAAATGTCCGGCACAAGTACAATTCACGCGGAACAAGGCGTCACACCGGGCCACCATGGCAGCAACAGCAACGTCACACCTGGCGAAATTGCCATTGGGGTGGTTATCGGGCGGGCTTCTGAATATTTCGACTTTTTTGTGTATGCAATTGCCTCGGTGTTGGTGTTTCCTGCGGTGTTTTTCCCGTTTGAAGATCCGCTCACCGGCACGCTTTACTCTTTCCTGATTTTTTCATTCGCCTTCGTCGCCCGCCCCTTGGGCACTGTGGCCTTGATGATGGTGCAACAAAAATTCGGGCGAGAAACCAAATTGACTGTAGCTCTGTTCATGCTGGGTATTTCCACGGCGGGTATTGCTTTCTTGCCCAGCTATGCTTCGCTGGGCGCTGCTGCCATTGTGTTACTGGCTGTGCTTCGAATTGGTCAAGGCCTCGCGTTTGGCGGCTCCTGGGACGGGTTGCCTTCACTCTTGGCCTTGAATGCCCCTGAAAACAAACGGGGCTGGTACGCCATGTTGGGCCAACTGGGAGCCCCAATCGGCTTCATCATCGCGGCTGGTTTGTTTGCCTATCTGTTGTCTGCGTTATCGACAGCCGACTTCCTGGACTGGGGCTGGCGCTACCCCTTTTACGTGGCATTTGCCATCAACGTGGTAGCCCTGTTTGCACGCCTGCGCTTGGTGGCCACCAGTGAATACGCACGCTTGCTCGAAGAGCGCGAACTACAACCCGTGAAAGTCACTGAAATTGTGGGCTCGCAAGGCCACAATATTTTGGTGGGTGCTTTGGCTGCATTGGCCAGTTACGCGCTGTTCCATGTGGTTACCGTGTTCCCGCTGTCCTGGATTGCCCTGCACTCCGAACGCTCTATTTCCGAATTTCTGGTCATTCAAATTGCAGGCGCGGTGTTGGCTGCCGGTGCTGTGGTACTCAGTGGCGTGATCGCCGACAAACTGGGTCGCAGAAACACCCTGGGCTTCCTGGCAATTTTGATTGCTTTGTTCAGCTTCTTCGTGCCCCACATGATGGGCGGTGGCGACAACGGGCAAACCGCATTTATCCTGATCGGTTTCGTTCTGCTGGGTTTGTCTTATGGCCAGGCTGCTGGTGCAGTAACTGCCAACTTCAAGGCCAAGTACCGCTACATGGGTGCTGCGCTTACCTCCGATTTGGCCTGGCTGGTGGGCGCGGGTTTTGCGCCACTGGTGGCCTTGGGTTTGGCCGCGCATTTCGGTTTGGAATACGTCAGCCTTTACCTGCTTTCAGGCGCTGTGGGCTCACTGGCTGCGCTTAGCCTGAACCGTGCACTTGAACTGAAAGACTAAAGCTGAAAGTAATATGATTTTCAACACGCAATACCCGCTTGTGCAGGCGCCCATGGCGGGTGTGCAAACCAGTGCGCTGTGCATTGCGGTCAGCAATGCCGGCGGCTTGGGCTCCCTGCCCTGCGCCATGCTCACTGCCAGCCAACTTCGCACCGAATTACTGGCCATCCAGGAAGGCACCAAGAGGCCTTACAACGTTAATTTTTTTGCCCATACTCCACCGGAAATAGACGCGGCGCGCAACCTGAAATGGAAAAACGCACTGGCACCTTATTACAGTGAAATGGGCTTGAACATTGAAGAGTTTCCAAGTGGCCAGGGCCGAACACCGTTCAATGCAGAATCAGCTGAACTGCTCGAGGAATTCAAGCCGCCCTACGTCAGCTTTCATTTTGGTTTGCCCAAACCTGAATTGCTGAAGCGCGTGAAAGCCATGGGTGCACAAATTATTTCATCTGCGACCACGGTGGACGAGGCACTTTGGCTTCAAGCCCAAGGTTGCGACTTCATCATCGCCCAAGGTTTGGAAGCTGGCGGACACCGCGGGCACTTTCTGAACCATGATTTAAACCTGCAAATGGGCACATTTGCGCTGTTGCCGCAAATCGTCAAAGCTGTAAATGTACCCGTGATAGCCGCTGGAGGAATTGCCAGTTCAAAGGGCGTAACCGCAGCCATGGCTTTGGGTGCAGGTGCAGTGCAAGTGGGTACCGCCTACCTGCTGGCACCGGAATGCAGCACCAGCGCCATTCACAGAAAAGCATTGCAAAGTGAGGCTGCACGCCACACGGCATTGACCAACCTGTTCAGTGGCAGGCCTGCACGCGGCATTGTGAACCGGGTGATGCGTGAACTGGGTGCCCTGTCTGAATTCCCACCCGAATTTCCATTGGCCACACCCGGTATTGCGCCACTGCGGGCCAAGGCAGAAAGCATGGGTTCAGGCGACTTTTCGCCCCTGTGGGCCGGGCAAAATGCCAGTGAATGCAAAAATGCGAGCGCTGCGATGATTACCCACGAGCTCGCGCAGGGATTTTAGACCAGGAATAAACCAGCTAAGTCCTGCATCCAAAAGGGATTTTTGGAAGTATAAATAGCATATACATCCAATAATATCCGCGAGACATGCACCACCCCTTTCAGGCCTCAAGGCGCAAACGCGCCCTGTTTGTATTGTGCGCCGCCATTGTACTGGCGGCCTTTGGTTTTTACGCTTACAAACTCTCGGAAAAATCGGCCAACACAGTCAACCCGATCGACTCGGGATTCGCAAGAAGCATGCTGCTGCACCACGCGCAGGCCATTCAAATGTCGATGATGATGCGCGGTGCCGCTTCACCTGAAATTCAGGCTTTGGCGCAATCCATCATCATGAAACAAACCCGTGAAATGGGTGTAATGGAAGGCTGGCTAACAGCCTGGAACGAACCCGTGATGGTGGATGGCCCACCCATGGCCTGGGTTGAAAATGCCACCAACGTGCGCCACCTGGACGATCAGCTTTATCAGGCCCAATGCAAGGCCGATGGCGGTGCCATGGCCGGTGTGGCCACACCCGAACAACTTGAACAACTCAAAAACGCCAATGGCATTGAGAAAGAAGTTTTGTTTTTGGAGCTGATGCTGGCCCACCACCGCGCCGCAATTCCCATGGCCTGGTTTGCAAACCGCAACGGTGAAACAAGCCTGGTCAAAGCCCTGGCCAGCGCCATGATTCGCGACCAAGGCATGGAAATTGGCTGGATCCAATTGAAATTACAACAACTCAAAAAATCCTGAACTGGAGACATTCCCATCATGTTGAAAAAACCGACACAAGTGGTACTGGCTGCCTTGTTGTTACCTACACTGGTAGCAGGTTGTCTGGGTGGTTCAGACAGCAGCAGTTCAACAAGCGGCGGGCGAACAAACCCAAGCCAAGTGGTAGATGGTTTGAATGTAACTGCCACCCCGCAAGGTCAATGTGGTCCGGGCGCAAAGCCTGAAACAGGCATGCAGGGTCGCGTTTCACAAGCTGATCACGATGCCGGTCTGGCTGCTGCGGGTTTTTCATGCAACACACAAATGGTAGGCTCGTTCGCGCCCGAACGAGTGATAGGTACTGTGGGCGGCTTCAAGGTGGAACGCTACCGTGACAAAGCAGGCCGCGACTGTGCATTTGCCGACAGCACCTTGCTGTTCCCCACCAATATTCTGGACATGGAACTGGGCGTGAATGTGTTCGACATGAGCGACCCCACCAGGCCTGTGCGTACTGCCCGCCTTGTTACGCCTGCCATGCTGTCGCCGCATGAATCGCTGGTGGTCAGCCAGGAAGGTGGTGTGTTGGCAGCCGTGTTGGGTAACCCCGCATTTGGCCCAGGCATTGTGGATATTTACGATGTGTCAGAAGACTGTCGCAACCCCGTGTTGAAATCGTCCACGCCTTTGGGTTTGTTTGGCCATGAAAGCGGTATTTCACCCGATGGAAAAACATTCTTCTCGGGTTCACCCTCCACCTCCACACTGGTGGCGCTCGACATTTCCAATCCCAGCCTGCCGCACCCATTGTGGGCCGGGCAATATTCATCACATGGCTTGTCGATCAGCCCTGATGGCAACCGCGCTTATGTAGCCAGCATCGGTGACCCGGCTGGCATGCTGATTCTTGATATTTCAGAAATTCAAGCCCGCAAAGCCAACCCGCAAGTACGTGAAGTTTCACGACTGACTTGGGACACTGTAACAATTCCACAAAACGCCATCCCGTTTACTCGAAACGGCAAGCAATATGTGATGGAGGTGGATGAGTATTCAGGCGGCAATGGCGGCCCTATTCCTGTCGGTATTCATGGTCCCAACGTGGGCGCTGCACGCATTATCGACATTTCGGATGAAACAAAACCCAAAGTGATTTCGAACTTGCGGCTCGATGTGCACAACATCGCCAACCGCGAAGAAATTGCAAGTGACCCCGGTGCGCAGAACCCCACTGGCGGGTACGCTGGGCACTACTGCAACATTCCTACGCGCGTCAACCCAACCATTGTGGCGTGCAGCATGATTTTGTCAGGCTTGAGGATTTTTGATATTCGCGACCCAGCCAACCCTGTTGAAGTGGCTTACTTCAATGCGCCAGTGAAACCGCGTGTGTTAACGTTGCCGGCACCTGCCAGCAACTGGGCCATGTCCAGCCCGGCTTTTGTACCCGAGCGCAAGGAAATTTGGTACACCGATGGCTATCAGGGCTTTTATGTGGTCAAGGTGACCAACAACGCATGGAAATAATTCAAACGGAAATGATGTCAATGAACTTTCAGTATCTCAATCTAGAGGTGGCCGAACGCGTGGCCACAGTCACCATCAACCGCCCAGACAAAGGCAATGCACTGGCCCCCGATGTACTGGAGGAAGTGACCCACATGTTCAATGCGCTGGGTATGCGCCAGGATGTGAATGTGATTGTGTTCACCGGGGGTGAGCGCTACTTTTCAGCAGGCTTTGATTTGAATGAAATTCGCAAGCTGGAGAAGGTTAGCAACGAGGCTTACACTGCTTTGTTTCACCGCGCCTACCGCGCCATCCTGTTTTGTGAGCAGCCTGTAATATGCGCCGTGGGTGGTGCAGCAATTGCTGGCGGCTTTGATTTGACCATGATGTGCGACATCCGCTATGCCTCCACTCGTGCCAAGTTTGGACAACGCGAAATTGTGCTGTCACTGACCCCCATCATGGATCCGCTGTGGCGCATCATTGGCATGGGACGTGCCAAGGAAGTGGCGCTGACTGGTCGTATTTACGATGCGGCAGAAGCCGAGCGCATGGGCTATGTCAGCAAGGTGTTTCCAGAAGGCGAATTGCTCAGCTCCGTTGCGCAAATTGCGCGTGAAATGGCGCAATACGACCGCGCCTGTCTGGCTGAAACGAAACGACTGTCCAATGTGGTGTTGAACCAGGATTTGGACATGTCCATGCGCACGCAGGAATGGTTGTTCAGAAGTTACATTGGTTCCGAGGACAACCACCAGCGCATCGATGCGCTGCAAGCGCAATTGGCTGCAGCACGAAAAGCAAAAAGTTAATCCCGTTCAACTGTAGCGCGCATACTCCACGGGGTCATGCGCGCAAAACAGCTCAACTTCATCGCCACTGCTTTTGACCAGCTCACGCAAACGTGCCTGTGTGGCCACCCGCTCTGCCGGTAACGTTTGCACCAGTTTTTCAAAGAATGCGACGCCTGCGGGCATGGGGTCTTCATGCTTCAAGGCCACTTCACTGCGATGAAAATAAGCATCGCCACAATGCAATAACCACTTGTTGCCCCTGTCCTTGCCCTGCTTCACGGCCACGCCAACGTGGCCGCGCGTGTGGCCAATCAAGGGCACCATCAACAGCTCTATCCCGGCAATGGGGCGAATGGCTTGAAAGCCAAACCAGGTTTCCGCAGGCTTTGAATGAATAACCCACTTGGGCCCATGCTCGAACTGCGCTTTTCTGAAACGCAGGGAATCACGAAGGCTCGGCTTGATCGCATGGCGATGCTCGGGCTCAAACACATGTACTTTGGCCTCTGGAAAATCGCTTAAACCACCGGCATGGTCCAGGTCGAGATGCGTGGGCACAATGTGTTTGACATCGCTGGCATTGAACCCCAAACCCTTCACCTGTTCGATTGCCGTTTCTTCCATTTTCAGTTGCGGCGCCAACATGGCTACAAAGCCAGCACCCAAGCGTCGGTTGGGCTCCAGCACATCACCTGTGCCTACGCCCGTGTCCACCAAAATCAGCCCCTGCTCACTCTCCACCAGCAAACAATGGCACACCATATTCGCCCTTTCAAAAAAACCACCACTGCCATTGATCAAACGTTTGCAAATCGGGCACATGGTGCCGCAATTCATGTGGTGAATTTTCATGAGCAAGGTTCCGTGTAGTTAGAGTAGGTTTAGTTTAAGTTGCAACACCTGAATAATGCACGCAAGTTCTGATTTGCCCACTCAGTTGCTGAGCTCTTGAACCAGCAATTCTGCAAAATAGTCACAAGGCGGGCGTTTTGATTTCAGGCTTCTGGACAGCACCACTTCCACAGGCTGCAAAGGTGGCAAACCCTCGAGTGCACCCAATCGAACCAAGTGGGCAGGCATGCCGCATTGGGCCAGTGGGGCAATCGCGAGGCCCGCATCGACCATGCTGACCAGGCCTTGCACGGCTGGGCTTTCATACGACATGCGATAAGGAATTTTTGCCTGCTGCAAGGCCTTCAGTGCATGGGCACGCGCCGTGCTGCCTTCACCAAACACAGCAAGCGGCAAAGGGCGCTCTTTCCAAATGGTTTTGTTGCTTGGGGAACCCGCCCACACCAGGGGCTCCATGCGCAACAAAATACCAGGGCAACCCTTGGTGCGTGTAATTACAGCCAGATCCACTTCATTGTCTTTGACCATTTGTGCAATGTGCGGACTGGGTCGCCCAACCACTTGTATTTCCACACGGGGATAGGTGGCAGAAAACTTGCGTAGCACAGGCGGCAGCAGAGATGACGCATAATCATCAGGTACACCGATACTGACACGCCCAGTCACAGCTGGCCGGGTTAATTCTGCAAAGGCTTCATCCCGCAAAGCGAGCATTTGTCGGGCATAGCCGAGCAAGGTGTGCCCCTCTGCGGTCAACTCCAGGTTACGCGTGTCGCGCAAAAACAAGGCCTTGCCCAGCAGGCCTTCAAGCCCCTTGATTTGCATGCTGACCGCCGACGACGAACGGTGCACCAATGCTGCGCCCGCCGCAAAACTGCCGGAATCCGCCACCGCCACCAGCATGCTCAATGCATCCAAATCCAGTTTTTTCATTTCGTCAGCTTTTCTGATTAATCAGTTCAATTTAATTCGTTTTACGAAATTTATCTAGTGTTGAATAATCCACTTCGCGATTCACCCAACAAGGACAATTGAAGTGCAAGACCTGAGTTCTCTGTATGCCTTTCTGGTGGTTGGGGGGTTGTTGTCCATCACGCCCGGCCCCAACATGATCTATGTGATCTCGCGCTCTATTACGCAGGGGCGACGCGCCGGGCTGACATCGCTGGGCGGCGTTGTCGTTGGCTACCTTTTTTACATGTTTGGTGCTGCGTTTGGCATTACCGCCTTTTTTAAAACACAGCCCCATGCTGCACAAATTCTAAGTGCATGTGGCGCGGTATACATGGGCTGGCTGGGCTGGAATGCGATTCGCCCCGGGGGGCGCTCCCCGCTTGAAATTCGTGAACAGTTACCGCGCGAACATGCTGGTAAATTGTTTGCCATGGGGGCCACAACCAGCCTGCTTAACCCCAAACTGGCGTTGATTTTCCTTACTTTACTGCCTCAGTTCATCGACGAAACACAAGGCCGGGTATTAGAACAATCGCTGTTTTACGGCGGTTTGCTCATTGCAATGTTTGCAGGTGTGAATGCAGGTATGGCGATATTTTCCGGCAGTATGGCCAATTTCCTGGCCCGAAAACCCGCGTGGCTCTTGGCACAGCGCCTGCTGATGGGAATTACTTTGCTTGCATTGAGTGCCGAGATGGCAATACAAGCCATGGGTTGATATGCTTGGTTTGTTGTAGAAGTATCAGCCAAGGAATTTGATCATGTCACAAGCGGCCATGCCACTGTTTCCGCTCACCACGGTGTTGTTCCCACAAGGTGTTTTAAATCTTCAAATTTTCGAGGTTCGTTATCTCGACTTGATGAAAAAATGCCTGCGCGACAACACACCATTTGGTGTGGTCAGCCTGCTGGACGGCAATGAGGTGCGCCGCCCCGACGAGAAAATTCAACTGGCCAAGATTGGCACACTGGTCAACATTGAAAAACACGAGTTTGTGACTCCCACGCTGATAGAAATTTCAACAGTGGGCAGCCAGCGATTCAAGTTATTGAATGCCACGCAAGAGAAGAACGGTTTGTGGATGGGCGAAATTCAAACCTTGCCAGCCGACCCAGTGGTAGAAATTCCAGACTACCTCCAAGGCAGTGCAAATGCCCTGGCACGGCTGATCAACTCGATCGATGAAAATGAAATTGCTGAGGAACAGCTGCCATTTCGCAAACCGTACAAGCTGATGGATTGCGGCTGGGTGGCCAACCGCTGGTGCGAACTGTTGCCATTGGACAAACCCACCAAGCTGCAATTGCTGGCTTTGGACAACCCTCTGCTGCGGCTGGAGTTGATTGACGATACTTTGGCCGCCCAGGGTTTGCTCAAGTCGTGATTACAACCTTGCCCACCACTTTCCGATCAAGTAAATCCTGCAGGGCCTGAGCGCCCTGTTCAAGTGAATACACTTTGGACACCAGCGGTTTCAATTTGCCTTGTTCTATCAGGGCAAACATGTCGCCAAGGTCTTTAATGAAATCAAACAATTGTCGATTCACAAACTCGCCCCAAAACACACCCACAATTGAAGCCCCTTTCAGCAAGGGCAAATTCAGTGGAATGCTTGGAATTTCACCGTCTGCAAAACCGATCACCAGGTAACGCCCATTCCAGCCAATGCTTCGAAATGCAGGCTCGGCAAACTTGCCACCCACAGGATCAAAAATTACATTTGGACCTTTCCCGGCAGTGAGTTCTTTCACACGTTCGCGCAAATCCTCAGTGCTGTAATTGATTAAGTCATCGGCACCATTTTCTTTGCAAATGGCCAGTTTTTCAGCACCGGATGCCGCCGCAATCACTTTGGCACCCAAGGCTTTGGCAATTTGAATCGCCGCCAGGCCTACACCACCCGCAGCACCCAACACCAACAGGGTTTCGCCCTCTTTCAATTGGGCGCGGCCCTTCAGTGCATGGTAGGAAGTACCGTAGGCCAGAGTGAAAGATGCAGCGGTTTCGAAACCGATTGCGGGTGGCATGGGAATGATCTGCTTGGCCTGCACCAGCACCTTCTCGGCGAAGGCACCATGGGTGCACATGGCAATCACACGATCACCCACTTTCACATTCTTTACGCCTTCACCAAGCGCAGCCACTACACCTGCCAATTCAGCGCCTGGCGCAAACGGCAACGCAGGTTTGAACTGGTACTTGCCCTGAATGATCAGCGCATCCGGAAAATTGACACCGGCGGCTTTCATGTCCACCACCACTTGGCCAGGCCCCGGCTGCGGGTCGGCTGTTTCCTGGAACACCAAGGTGTTGGGTAGGCCCAAGCTGTTGCACATCAATGCTTTCATTGTTTTGTCTCCTTTTTACTTTTTTATTTGGGCAGCGTTGGGTTCTGCTGATTCAAAATTTCTTTCATCCGGGTTTCAATCACCGGGAACATATAGCTGTGCGGAATCACATAGAAGCGCTTTTCAGCAATCGCATTGAACGTTTCTACAGCCATGTCATCGGCGGTCAATTGCCCGCTGGCAATGGCCTTGCCAATTCGTTTGTTCAACTGCGCTGTCAAACCTTCAATCGGCTTGGTTTGTGCCACATCACCGGGCCGGTTGCGCTCAGAATTTCCAATACCAGTGGGCACCCAAGCCGGGCACAACAAAGAAACGCCGATGGGCGATTGGGTCATTTGCAGCTCAAGACTTAAGGTTTCGCTCAATGTGACCACGCCATGCTTGCTTACATTGTAGGCCGCCATGCCCGGGTTGGACACAAGGCCTGCAACCGATGCTGTATTCACAATGTGTGCCGGGCCACCTTGAGCCTGCATACGCGGCAGGAACTCCGAAATACCGTGAACAACACTCCACAAATTCACTTGCAGAATCCATTCCCAATCGGCCACGGTGTGTTCCCACGTGGTGCGAGCCAAAGCAACACCTGCATTGTTGAACAACAAATGAACCTGATTGAACTTGCCATAAGCCGCATCAGCCAATGCCTTGATTTCTGCTGCATGACGCACGTCAGTGCGCAAGGCCAGTACACGATCAGCGGGAAGACTCAGTTGTTCTGCTGCGGCTTGAAGTGCTGCCTCATCAATATCGGCCAACACCAGGCTCATGCCTTGTGCAGCGGCGTGTTTGGCCAAGGCAAAACCAATACCGCTGGCCGCCCCGGTGATCACGGCGGTTTTGCCGTTGAAGTTGTTCATTGTTTGTTGTCTCCAAATTGCTTTTCGTTTTAATCATAGACCTGCCAAGCGATCCACACAGTTACTGCAGCAGATAATTCACCGGAGTTAAATTGGGAGGCAAATCCTTTTTGTTCAGGCTTTCTAGCAAGTCCACTTCAATGACACGAACCAGTGTATTCAAAGGCAAGTCGTTGTCGAGCAGTCCAAACGGTTCCTCCAATTCATCGCCCAGGTAATCAAGACCAAAAAAGGTGTATGCAATGGTGGCCACAATCAAGGGGGTCAAAAAATTTAGGCTGGGTGCCAGTGAAAAAGGAAGCAGCAAACAGAACAACCATGCGGTACGCCTTAACAACAGGGAATATGCAAAGGGTGTTGGCGTAGTTTTTATGCGTTCGCACGCCCCCTGCACAGCGGCCAGCGCACTCACCTTCTGGCTCAGTATTTGATACACGATGTCAGAAATCAAACCTTGACGGTACAAGCCCGCCAAGCGTGCATCAAATAACTGCAGAACTCCATTGGGCACATTGCGGGACATCTGGATCGACGTTTTGTCAGATTCATTCAGCCATTTCGAAGCCGCCTGTGCTTCATCTTGATCACGAAGACGGGCGGCCAAAGCATGGGAAAATCCAATCAACAAACTGACCAAAACTTCGCGCTGGGCCACATTTGGAAACAGTGCTGCAAGCTCCCGGGCCAAATTTCGGGAATGCACGATCAAATCGCCCCAATGCTTGCGTGCCTCCCACCAACGATCGTAGCAGGCATTGTTTCTGAAACCTAAAAACACGGATAAAGCCAAACCCAAAATGGAAAAGGTACCCAGGCCAGCGTTCAAAAACTCTATGGGTTCTCCATGGGACCACCACACCACAAGGCATGACAACAATGCAATGGCCACCACTTTCCAGGCAATGTGACGAACCACGGAGCCACGAAGAATGAATAGAAGTTGATACGCACGGGGGCGGGGTCGAACAATCATGGCGCGCTTTGCTGTAGCAGTAATAGACCTTTCGATTATTGCCCAAGTCTGGCCGTTATATGGCACCGACACGACGAACTCTTTTCAAGAACGGAAAATCATGTTGCAATTTGGGAATGAAACACACCAACTCCAGTCTCCGGGTATTTATTCTCCTCACAGGCTTGCTGCTTGGCCCGTCAAGCTGGGCTACCTGCGCCTACGCCACCATACCCAATCCCCACCCCGATGGCATCGGCAAATCCTATTGCGAACGCCAAATTTCGAAGGTGATGGGTTGGCAAGGCGCGCCTTGGCTTGAGCGGCCGCAGCGCCTTCAAGAAGAGCGCACTGATTTACTGATCCAAAAATTGAATTTAAAACCCGGCATGGTGGTGGGCGACATTGGCGCTGGTACCGGGCACATTGCGCAAATGATGGCTGAGAAAATTGGCCCCAACGGTGTAGCGTGGGTTGTGGATATTCAACCGCAAATGATCAAAATGCTGCAAAAGAAGGCAGAGGGTTTGCCCAAAGGCCGAATGCAAATTCGGCAGTCCAGCGAGAAAAACCTGAACCTGCCCGACCGAATTCTGGATGTGGCGATTATGGTGGATGTGTATCACGAGCTTGAGTACCCACGTGAAACGCTTCAATCACTGATGAAAGCTGTTAAAAAAGGCGGAAAAATCGTGTTTGTGGAATACCGCGCCTTTGACCCGGATGTGCCTATCAAACCATTGCACACCATGAGCGTGGCGCAGGTTCAAAAAGAAGCGGAAGACCTTGGGCTGAAATACGAGAAAGCCGAAAGCCTCAGCTGGCAGAACATGATAACTTTCATCAATCCGTAGTTGATTCATTCAACCAGCGCAACACGCCTTGCCCGGCAGCCATTCCTGT
This sequence comes from Limnobacter sp. SAORIC-580, assembly GCF_013004065.1. Taxonomy (GTDB): domain Bacteria; phylum Pseudomonadota; class Gammaproteobacteria; order Burkholderiales; family Burkholderiaceae_B; genus Limnobacter; species Limnobacter profundi. Next base: position 1,419,746 of record NZ_CP053084.1, on the reverse strand, counting down.
TGCAAAACAGGCGGTGAGCAAATAACCACCTGTGGGTGCCTCCCAGTCCAGCATTTCACCTGCGACAAAAGTACCGGGCTTGTTGGTCAGCATGTAATTGTTGTTCATGCTTTCGAAGCGCACACCGCCTGCCGTGCTAATGGCTTCATCAATTGGCCGCACTGCGTGAACGGTGATCGGCAGTGCCTTGATGGTTGAAACCAGTTTTTCCAAATTCTTGAACTCGTCTTTGCCAAGTACTTCATGCAGCAAAGCCAACTTAACACCGGCAATACCCAGTTTATTTTTGAAATAGCTGGACATGGACTGACTGCTGCGTGCCCACCCCGCCAATTCTGCTCGAACACGGTCAAGGCTGCGCCCAGGCAATAAATCGAGCGCAAAAGTTGCATCGCCCTGCGCATTCAAGCGTTGGCGAATTTCCCGACTGAAGGCGTAAACAAGGCTGCCTTCTACAACATGCTCACCAATCACCATTTCACCCTGTCGCTCAATTACCTGGCCCTGCAGGCTGGTAAATTTCAAGGCGACCGACTTCAACGGTGCGCCTGCAAATTTTTCGCGCAGGTAATCACTCCAGCTCACCTCAAAGCCGCAATTTGCACTTTCAAGCTCAGCAACTTCAACCCCTGAATTGCGCAGCCAAGGCACCCAGGCCCCATCAGAACCCAACTTGGGCCAACTGGCTCCACCCAAGGCAAGCACTGTGGCCCTGGGTAAATGTTCAACAAAACCATTTGGTGTTGAAAACTGCAATTGCCCCTTCTCATTCCAGCCTTGCCACCTGTGGCGAACATGCATGCGCACGCCCTTGCCTCTCAAGCGGTGCAGCCAGGCACGCAACAAAGGCGCTGCTTTCATTTCTTTCGGAAACACCCTGCCAGAAGTACCCACAAATGTTTCAATGCCCAGTTCATGCACCCATTCGCACAATCGCTCGGGCGGCAGTAAATCAAGTGTGGTTTGTAAATGGGGAAGCCTGTCCGCATAGCGGGTGCAAAACTTTGCATAGTCTTCGCTGTGGGTAATGTTCAAACCACCAATACCGGCAAGCAAAAACTTGCGGCCAAACGATGGCATTGCATCAAACACATCCACTTGCACACCCGCATTGCTAAGCACTTCTGCGGCCATCAGGCCTGCAGGGCCGCCACCCACTATGGCCACCGTTGTATTCGAGTTTTGAAACATAGCCTGCGGCTTTCAGTTGGTGAGCTGCTTGAGTAGATATTCAGTATGTGTGCTCTCAATTATAAAGCATCCACCCCACAGACCCCATTGTGACAGGTTCATGACTTGTTACTTAGGGTGTGGCCACTGAATCCTTTCACTGCTCGAGCGAGTATTACTAACTTGTAGCATCAGAAGTAAACGGAGTTGGTAATGGCTGGTATGCACAATGAACTCAGGGCAATCGAGCGGCAGGGCTTATCGCGGCGGGTGTTTCTTAGAAACATGCTGCTGACAGCAGGCAGTATTTCTGCTGCACAATGGCTAACAGCTTGCGGCGGCGGATCTTCAGGTACGAGCTCCTCAGGCGTAGCTCCGAGTGGATCGGGTGCCCCCCGAACCAGCCCGTTTGCATCCATGGGCCCCCTGCTGCCACCCGATGCCAACGGCATTCAATTACCCGCTGGTTTCACATCTCGGGTAGTTGCCGTTTTTAACGAGCCCCCTTTACCCTCCCAGCCCGATTTCCGTTGGCATTCAGACCCCGATGGTGGTGCCGTGTTTGCAACTGAAGATGGTGGCTGGATTTATGTATCAAATTCCGAAGCCCGAGACGCCACAACAGCATTTGGTCAAATACCTGCAGAGCTATCGGCAATTCGCCGACTGGCCAGCCGCGATTCGCTGATGGCACTCAGCCCGATCACCAACGCCATAAGCGGTTTGGTGAACACATTGCTGCCAGGCGGCATACCTTTGCTGCTGCCGTTTGCCGGGGGTGCCAGTGCACTGCGGTTTGATCAAGGTGGCAATTTGATTGATGCCTACCCTGTGCAACGAAACACCTCTACCAACTGTTCTGGCGCTGCCACCCCTTGGGGCACCTGGATAAATGGCGAGGAAATTCTCGACGGCTATATGTTTGAATGCAGCCCACTTCGAAACGGCGGTGAACCCATCCGCCTGGACAGATTCGGCCGCAAAGCGCATGAACAAGTGGCTTTTGATGTAGAGCGTCGTGCGATTTATCACACAGAAGACATCACCGGCGAAGATCGCTTTTACCGAAACATTTACACCGAGAACGAATGGCCCAGAAACGGTCGCCCCGATCTGACACGCGGCAAACTTCAAGTGTTGTCTGTGCCGGCGGGCATTGATGCTGCGCGTCAGGGACCAACACCAATTGTTTGGCTGGATGCGATTGACGACGGGCGACCACAGGCCGATGTTTACTTGGCGGAATCCACAATTTTTGCGGGCAATGAAGGTGTGTGGTTCGTCAACGGATTTGTATATTTTTCCACCAAAGTGGACAGCAATGTGTGGGCCATTGACGTGGCCAGGGGCACCATTGAAAGCATTTACGATCCCACAGACGGACCCATCGGCTCGCCCGTAGACCCGGCTGAACCCAAGATGATGGGCGTCGATAACCTCTCGATGACCCTCGACGGCGAAATGATTGTGGTGGAGGACGGGGGCGACATGCGTGCCATGGTGCTTCTGCCAGACCGCAGCACCATTCCACTGCTTCGCTTGCCAGGAGATGCAGGTGGAACCGAGGTCACAGGCCCCGCATTTTCACCCGACGGACGCAGGCTTTATGTGTCCAATCAGCGGGCACTTCGAAACGGTGAAACAGTGTCATTTGGCCAAGGTGGTGTGCTCTACGAGATCACCATGCCGTTTTCAGTGCGTGTTAACCCACCCATGGCGCGCGCCATGCCATCTGCATAAAGAGAGCGATTGACTTACCCAATCGACATTGCGGAAAAGCTGTCGATTGGGAACCAGCTCACCGTTTCATCAAATCTGAACCCTCGTCCCCAGTTCTACTACCGCGTTTGATGGCAACTTGAAGAAGTCAACCACGCCGCCCGCATTACGGCTCATGGTTGCAAACAATTGCTCGCGCCACTTGGCCATGCCGGAACCGGGTGTGGGTACAACCGTCTCGCGACTTAAAAAGTAAGTGGTTTCAAACAGCGAAATTTTCAGGCCCACTTCATCCGTCAACTCCAGTGCTTTGGGAATATCCGGCGTATTCATGAAGCCATAGCGCACGGTCACCTGCCAGAAGCCACGGCTTAGCGATTTCACTTCAACCCGGTTCAAATTCCCTACCCAGGGCACGCTTTCAAAAACCACAGTCAGCATCACATTCGATGCATGCAACACCTGGTTGTGTTTCAAGTTGTGAAGCAAAGCCATGGGCACTTTGTCAGGGTCAGCCACCGGGTACACCGCAGTGCGGTAAGCGCGGTTAATCTGTTCCACATTCAGCGTGGGCAAAAATTCGCTCAAATCAATGCCGTCTTTCTGAATGCTTTTCATCAGCAATTTGCGGCCTCGCCACCAGGTCGACATCACCACAAACAAGGCCAGGCCCAACACAATCGGGAACCAGCCACCATCGAACAACTTGAAGGCACAGCTGACCACCAGCAGTATGTCAATCAAAATGAAGAAAATGGTTGCACCCACGGACAACCAGGCTGGCAAACCCCAACTGTGGCGAATCACAAAATAGGTCAGCGTGGTAGTAATCAACATGGTCAGGGTGACCGCAATACCATACGCACCCGCCAGGTTGGACGACGTTTTAAACATCAACACCGCCAACAACACACCTGCCAGCAACAACCAGTTCACAGCGGGCATATAAATTTGGCCCGACTCCTTGGCCGAGGTGTATTGAATTTTCATACGCGGCAAAAAGCCCAGTTGAATGGCTTGTTTGCTCATGGAGTACGCGCCGGAAATAACCGCCTGGGATGCGATAATGGCGGCCATGGTGGCCAGGCACAGTACGGGGATTACCCAGGCATCAGGAAAAGAACGGTAAAACGGATTTTCAATCGCATCCGGTTGGGCAATCAGCAAGGCGCCCTGCCCCAGATAATTCAAGGCCAAACAAGGAAACACCAAAAACGTCCAGGCCAGGCGAATCGGCTTTTTTCCGAAATGCCCCATGTCCGCATACAGCGCCTCTGCACCAGTCAAAGCCAGCACAATTGCGCCAAATGCTGCAAACAAACCCCACCCCCTATCGAAAATGAATTGAATGCCGTGTACAGGGTTCAGGGCATGAAGAATTTCAGGCGCACTGACAATATTGACCACACCCACTGCACCCAAAGTAGCAAACCACAGCACAATGATGGGGCCGAAGAAACGCCCCACCACGGAAGTTCCATAGCGCTGTACGGCGAAAAGGCCCATCAGGATCAACACACTGATGGGAATGATGTAGGGCGTTAAGGTGGGTGTAACCAGCGTCAGCCCTTCCATGGCGCCCAGTACAGAAATGGCAGGAGTAATGACGCTGTCGCCATAAAACAAGGTGGCACCGAACACACCAATCAGCAGCAACACAGTTTTCAGTTTCGGGTTTTTGCGCACCGCCTCTGACGCCAGAGCGGTAAGTGCCAGGCCGCCGCCTTCACCATGGTTGTCGGCCTTCAAAATCAGGATCACATACTTCAAGGTGACCACCAACATCAATGCCCAGAAAATCACGGAAATGGCACCCGTCAGGTTCTCGGGATTCAGGGGTACCCCGCTGTTTTCGCCAAATACTTCTTTGACTGTGTAGAGGGGGCTGGTGCCGATGTCGCCGTACACCACGCCAATCGCACCCAAGGTGAGTGCAGCCAGGCCGGCCTTGGTTTTGTCTGTTGATTCTGGTTTGTTCATGGTTGTAACGCACTTGCACTGTGTAAACAGCCTGCATCATGTGCTGCAACATATAAGGAAGTTATAAGGAAACCCGGGAGGGAACCTAGGCGCCTGCCAACATGCGGTAACCCACACCAGTTTCCGTCAAAATAAAGTGTGGGTCTGCCGGGTTATTCTCGATTTTCGCACGCAGCTGGCCTACATACAGGCGGGTGTATTGTGTGTACTCCAGGTACTCGGGGCCCCACACATCAGCCAGCAATTGCCGGTGGCTTACCGCCTGCCCAGCACTTCGCACCAGGCGCGCCAGCAGTTCATACTCAGTGGGCGTTAACTTAATTTCAGCACCATGCAAGGTAATTTCACGCTTCAGCAAATCAACATTCAAACCATCACGCTGATACAACAAAGTGGCTGGCTGCGCCAAATTACCTCGGTGGCGCAAGGCGACACGAATGCGAGCCAACAACTCCCCCACGCTGAATGGCTTCACCAGATAATCATCGGCCCCTGCGTCAAGCAACTCAATTTTGCTCTCCTCGTGCGGGCGCGCCGAAATCACAATCACAGGTGCACTGCCTGCCCTGCGGGCCAGCTCCAGAAAACTTTTCCCATCGCCATCGGGCAAACCCAAATCGAGTAAATACAAATCAAACGCCTGCCCTGCAGGCTGATTCGCCAACAAGGCCTTGGCTTCTGACAAACTGGCTGCGGTGACCACTGAATGCCCTTCTGTGCTCAAGCTGTTGCGCAGGGCCTTGCCCAGCTCCCGGTCATCTTCAATCAACAAAATACGAATGCTCATGCGCCTTGTTCCTGTGCCTCAGCCAAGGGCAATGTGAATATGGCCAACACACCTTGTCCTGCAATTGCAGGTGTAGAAAAACTCAAACACCCTGCGTGAACTTGCGCCACGGCATGGCATAGCTGTAGACCAATGCCCATGCCCCGGGATTCATCACCCTGCAATTTGTGCTGGCCTTGCATGCCTACACCACGATCAGACACCTGAAACACAACATCACCTTGCTGTTGCAAAACATTCAGTTCAACTGAACAAGGTGCCCCCGAATGTTTGATTGCATTGTCGATCAAGTTATCCAACACCTGCTCCACCAGAACCATGTTGCAATTCAGCAGCGGCAAGCCCGCAGCAACTTTCACAGTGGGTAAATACACGGCTTTTCGTTTTCTCAGGCGTTGCAGCACAGCCGCCACAATGTCTTCCACCGATTCCAGTTGCGTAGGCACCTGTACTTGTTCACCACTTAACCGTGCCAAGGTCAGTGTGTTGTCGGTCAGGCGCGCAACCTGCTGGGTTTCCTCTTGTATCAACTCGGCGTAATGCCGAATCTCGTCTTTGCTCAAGCGATCTGTCTGCTCAAGAATCGCCGAAGCGGAAGTCATGATGCTGGCCAGCGGCGTTCGCTGATCGTGCGCAATCGATGTTAAAAACAGGCTGCGGGTTTTCTGTGTTTGTGCCGATTCTCGTGCACTTTGGGCACGCAGCGCATTGTCTCGCCGATCGCAGGCCAGACCCATCTGATCCAGCAATGCCTGCGCATCACGAACCCACAAAGCCTCGTTAAAATCAATATCACCGCCGACACACACGCACACTCCGTACGCTTTCGATTTTCCACGCATGGGCAGGTACAAGTCTTCCAAATTGTCATATCGCCCAGTGCTTTTTCCCAATGCTTTGTTCTCTTGCAAGCAAGCATCAAAGGCTTTAATTTGCGTGGCGTTCAGCGATTCAAGCTCAGAAGAAGTAAACCCCACCAACACTTGGGTAGAACCCTCAGCCAGACCAAGCAACAATTGGTGCAAATCGGAAAGCAGTTGTTGCGGATTATCAAACTCGCGCAGTTTTTCGCTCCACTGCATTAACTGCAAAGTGCGCTGCGCCTGCTGCCGTTCAAGCGCTGCAATTTGCTTTTGCCGACGCAATAAATACGTAATCAACCACGACACACCCATCATCGTGATCAGCAAAATGCCATGCTCGTGAAGGTCAACATGAAAAGTGTGCACGGGTGGCACCATTTGGTAGTTGAACATAAGCACAGCAAGCGCGCTAAGCGCAAGTGAAAGTGACAAGGGCAACAACAGGGAATAAATCGATGAGACCAGAATAAGCACCACAGGCGCGTTGGCAAGCGTGACCCAGTCGTGGGGGTAGGCCAGCACCAACATCAGGGCGGCCCACAAGGTAAAACCCAGTATCCCTATCAACAACCCCGTCGGTTTCATGAATTCAATTCATCCAATGCAGCAACGCCTTCGCTTAACGCCAAGTACTAATCATCCTACGATTCTAATCGTTGCTGCCGGTGAATAAGCGAATTCCTCTCAGAAAGGGTTTGTTCCACATTTGAAAAAGTATGGCAGTGAATCAATCGGCGCAGGCACCGTAATATCTCGTGGCCCTTCAAACTGCGTGCCGGTTTCAACATGCTTCCAGCAACCTTGCGGCAAGTACACATCGCGTGTGGTGGCCCCCTGCACCACCACGGGCGCAACCAGCACATCGCGGCCCAACATCCATTGTTGGTCTTCCTGCCTGGAGCGTTCATCTTTGGGGTATTCCACCCACAAGGCCCGCACGGGTGGAACGCCTGTCGATTGCGCCTCGTCCCACAATTTGATAATCAACGGTGCTGCTTTCAAATGCAACTGCGCCGCCTTGCGCCAGTGTGCCAATGTTTCTTCACCATAAAACCAAGGCATGCGTACGCCATTGCTTGAAGAATTGTGCACGCGAAATACTGGCGACAAGGCCGCCCAGAACGACCAGCGCGTATACAGCTCGGCATCGGCCGGACCTGTATGAAAATCAAAGTATCCGCCAATGTCTGTGTTGTAGCCGTAGGAACCCGTTGCACCACGGCTAAGCATATCGGTGGTCAAGGAGGCAATGCCCGATGCACGCGACCAATCGCTGGTTTCATCCCCAGGGAAATTGGACGACTCGAAACCCGAACTGCCCTGACGCCCGGAATAGCCCGCACGCGTCCAGAAGAATATGTGACGCCCGGTTTTACGCTCAATATCGTCAATAATTTTCCGCGTGGTTTGGTGAAACACTGTGGGGTAATGGTTGTGCATGGTCTCACCAGTGCTGCCATCGAAAAAATACATGTCCAGCGCAATATGTTCGCCAAAGTCCTGCATGAATCCATCTGCACCCAGCTCCTCAATCATCTCCCGAATGCGGCCCTCCCACCACGCAATCGCCTCAGGGTTCGTAAAATCGATCGCAGCGCCCAGGCCGCCAAATGGCGTACCAAACAGGTAAGGCAAACCTGCAGCGTCGTTGACCACATACCCTTCTTGCAAAGCCTCGGTAAAGGTTTCGGGTCGTTCGGTGTTGGCCACATCGATACCCACATAATTTCGAATGTACAAATACGCGCGAATATTGCGGTCGTGCAAAGCTTCAATAATCGTTTTGCTGGTTTCGCGCGGCAAAATTTCCCAACCCTCAAACACATAACCTTTGACAGGCAATTTGAACGCGTCCATTTGCGCAATGTCGTCCCAGATTTTTGCCTCGTAACTGGCAGCGTCATCCGCTTGTGCCGACAACACCCGCACCGCACGCGACAAGGTGGGGCCAAGGTCAGCCTGCAAGGGCACACGGTGTCGACCCTGCAAACCCGACAAACTCTGTAGCGCTTTTTTCTCGCCACCGGGCGCGACCAAATAGCTCATCTCTGCGCCTGATACATTCACCTGCCAGGCTTGCGGGTTAGAGGCCCCCAAGTCATAGCGCGAGGGCCGCGTGCTGTCGAGCATGAAACCATAGCCACCCGATGAAGCAAAGGCGGTTGAAATGTAATAGGCCGCATCCGGGCCGGAGGGGAACATGTATCCCTCACCTTGTCCCGACGCAGTATTGGCCACAGGTGCCAAGGGGCCAGCGCCAATGTTCTGTGCTTGAATGAAATTGGTCAGCAAATTGCCGCGCTGGTTCACTGCATGGTGGCGACCACCAAAACCGTAAAACGACTCTTCTTGTTTCAGCACAAAACTGTCAGCCACCATTACCACCCCTTGGGCCGGGTTCACCGCCATGTGCACTTCAAAGCTGTTGTTATCAGTTGGCTTTATTTCCACATCGATTACTCGCCCCGTCGGGTCATTGGTGGCAATCGTCATTTCAACGCCTGTGGATGTTTCTTTGGCTTCCAGCACTTCAGTGCCGTGGTATTGAATACCCACCAAAGCCTGGGTCAGGTAATTGCCCACCCAAGGTGTAGCCCGCAGCTGGGGGGCCAATTCAGCCCCCACCATGTAGCTAAAAGGTGCATTCAGCAACATGCGCGGCACGTAGTCGCTACCCAGTGGTTCATCAATCGACAAACCGGGAGAAAGCGGGCCACCGGCACTGCTCACCTGCTCCAGCACCAATTCGTCAGCCGAATTGAAAAAACTAATTCTCAACGGGTTCTTCACGATTTCCACACGGCCATTGGCATTGCTCATGGCAATTGTTTGCTCGCCCAAGTCCACTTGTACGGGTTCTACAGAATTGGCCGAGACAGTTGTGGTGTTGGCAACAACTGTGCTTTCGCTACCGCCCAAGCAGCCTGACAAAAAGACTGCAAATAAAAGCATGAGGGCTATTGATTCGATTGAGGCCTTTTGGGCCACTACGGCAATTTGGGCGCTGCTCAAACACAGGAATTTCATTGTTGTCTCTCAAACAGGTTCAAATTCACACAGTCGGCCATGGCAGCGTAACCTGCCGGGTTGGGGTGCAAGTTGTCACCGCTGTTGAATTCTGGTGCCAAAAAACCTTTTCGGTTTTTGTCTTCCAGGCATCGCTCAAAATCCACCACACCGTCACTCATGGTCTGGCTTCTTATCCAGGCATTGGCTTCATCACGCGCAACCCTTGCAGCGGCAGTGCCGTGCAACACGGGAATCAGTTCTGTTACGGTTCCTTCCGCGGGCGGAATGGTGCCCAGAATAATTTTCAGACCCGCATTCTTGGCCTTGGCAATCAATTCTTTGTACCCGGCAATCAACGCTTCAGATGTAGGCGCTTGCCCCGGCTTGGGGTTTCCAAAGTCGTTGGTGCCTATCATCACCAACACATGGCTTGCACCTTGGGTTTGAAGTACATCGGCATCGAAACGTGCAAGCAGCGCCTTACCAAATTGAGGCAGCCACCCATCGCGCAGCAACTCGTTGCCACCAATGCCCGCATTGGCTACCGTGAAAGGCATACCGACCTGCAGGAACCTGCGCTGTAAATGGTTGGGATAACGTTGATCGGTGGCTACTAAAGGCGAGCCTTGGCCGCTTAAAAAAGCCGTGGTTGAATCCGATCCATCAGTGATGGAATCGCCCACTGCCACCACCGTGTTTACATTGTTTGGGGCCAACACTTCCAGCGCTTCGATGACCAAAAAGTTGGCGGTATAACCTTCAGGCGCAGGCGCAAACATGCTTCCACTCTCGCTGGCAGAATAATCGCCGGGCAGGCTTAGGTACAGCACCTCGTTCGCATTCAAATGGCGAGTTACTTGCGGCGTTAGGCCCGGCGCATAAAAGCTAACCCCTACCCGTTTGAAAGCTTCGACCGGGTAAGCTATCCAATCACTCACCACCGTTTCACCAGCCTGCAAAGTCAAGCTTGGCTGACCGTTGAACGCAAGCCTGCATGCCGTGTTGGGCACCATGTTTGCACTACCGGGTGAAGATTCCTCTGCCAAATGAATGTTGGTAAATGTAACCGGCAAACTTGAATAACGGTTACTTAAACGCAGCCGCACCACATTGCCCGCCCAATGCGGTGCAAACGATTGCCGTACTGTCAGCCCACTAATCGGGTGTGTAATCAAGGCATCGCCAGGCGCCGTTTTCCAAGAGGTGACCACCCTCCCCTGCGGCTCCTTGCCCTTCACAGGTGTGCAAAAACCAGCTCCGCTTGCCTGAATTGACCGTGCTGCATCGCTTGAACTGTTCGACAACTCACCCCCGCAGGCCGCCAACAACAGCGCAATGGCCAAAGTAAAGCCACACAAAAAAGAAAGTTTCATTGCGAACAGCCAAAAATTGATTGGGTAAATTGAGCAAGCTTAAAAACTGACACTGATTAGTATCAGAATTTCAACACAAGAATAAATGTGATACGATCCAGTGTCAAACACTATAAGAAATTCCTTTGAATCGATCAAAAACCACTCCGCCCCCTCCGGCAACACCGCGCAGTTACGGCGGCAAATCAGGCGAAGAGCGCCAGGCTGCTCGCAAACAAGCACTTGTGGATGCCGCAGTGCATTTGTTCGGTGGGCATGGTTTTGCAGCGGTAAGTATCGATGCGATATGTTCGGAGGCCGGGCTAACCAAGCGTTACTTTTATGAAGCCTTCCCCAGTCGTGAATCGCTTTTAACTGCAGCTTACGAATCCGTGACCCGTGAATACATGCAATCCATTCTGGCAGCGGTAGCACCCCATTTGATGGACGCCCGCAAACTGGTGCATGCCGGTCTTCAAGAAAGTTTTGGTTTTGTAAAACGCAACCCTGTGAAAGCCCGCTTGATTTTGATTGAAGCAATGACCGTGCGTGGCCAACTGGGCGAAATGTACGGTGAGCGCTACGACGCCTTTGTTGATTTGATGTTGCAATTCACTCGCCCGTTTTTAAGTGGCCCCAAAGTGCCCGACAAAATACTGCGGGTAATGGCCAAAAGCGCGGTAGGCATAATTATTCACCTGTGCCAAAGCTGGATAGCCACCGACTTCAAACAACCCATGACCGAACTAGTCGATGGCACCGAACTGGTGTTCGGCGGCATGGGTCGCGAGCTGGGCGTGAAGGGTTATGCGTAGAACAAAGCCCAAACCACACCCCAATTAAGCTCCAACAAAACTTTGCTGCTGTGCCAAACTAAAAGCCCAACAACAAAAAGGGGTAGACCATGGCTGCAGCGCATTTTGATTTTTCCGACACCTGGACAGTGATCACTGGCGGCGCCAGCGGCATCGGCCTAACCTGCGCCTTGGGTGTTGCCAAAGCTGGCGGCAATGTGGTGGTGTCGGCCAGCCGAAAACCTGAAAAAACGCAAGCCGCCTTGCTGCAAATTCAGCAAGTCAACCCCAAGATTCAGGCCAAAGCATTTCCTTGTGAAGTAGGGCAAGAAACATCGGTTGCTGCATTTTTTGAAGCCATTGCACGCGAGGGCATTGCCATTGATCATTTGATCCACAGCGCGGGCATATCACCCAACACTGAATTTTTTGACCAAACCCAAGCCGAATGGGACCAGGTTCAAAACACCAATGCCACTGGCAGCTTTTTGGTCACCAAATACGCAGCACTGCAAATGAAACACAACCTGCTGCATGGCGACTTTCGGGGGCGTATTGTATTGGTTACATCCACCAACGGTATTAACAGTTGGGACCCTGTTTCTGCCCATTACGATGCCTCCAAGGCCGCCAACAATTTGTTTGTGCGCGTGGCCGCGGAAAAATTATCCGAAGACCAAATTTGTATCAACGGCCTGGCCCCCGGCTGGATCAACACCGACTTGAACGCCACCCTGCCCCCCGATGTGCGCGAAAAAGAATCTTCAAAAATCTGGATGAAGCGCTGGGCCGAACCTGATGAAATGGCGCAATGTGCACTGCACTTGCTCACAATGCCCTACTTAATGGGGCAAGTTGTCATGGCCGATGGAGGCTATCGGTAAGCGGTGTAATGCCGCAGCGGTATACTCAACAGCATGAATGATTTACTGCTGCGCCTTAAACTGGCCGTTGAACACCCCCACGAAGACCAGGTTTCTGTGCGCTTTCTTGCCGACATGCATGGCGAGTCTGCCCACGGCGCACTGCTGCTTTTTCTGGCCGTACTCACCCTGCTGCCAATTCCCTTTTCCGGCTTTTTGTTCTCGTTTGGAATATGGTCTGTTGCCCACATGATGTGGATCAACGACAGTGGCCACGGCCTGCCTGAAAGAGTATGCCGCGTAAAATTGTCCAAAGCATCCGCAACGCGGCTCATCAAAATTCTGGGCTGGATATATACCAAAGCCGACCGCATTTGCGCCCCACGACTAGCATCGCTGAGCAGCCCCACCCACCGCGGCTGGCTGGTGCCCTTCATCGCCCTAATGGGATTCATCATTTTCCTGCCAATACCCGGCGGCAACGGCACACCCGCTATTGCACTCATTTTGATTGGCCTTGGCCTAATGGCGCGAGACGGCCTGGCAATTATTGCAGGGATTGTTACCGGGCTGGTGGGAGTTGGCGTGGTGGGATTTTTAATGTGGGTGATCGTAAAGGTGGTTTAACGAAATAGTGTTAAGTTTTGCAAGCTGCACCGATGGACTACCCAGCATGCGCTCCCCTCCTCACAGCCATACTCATTTTTGACATCTCTCGATAACGCCTCTACGCTCAATTTTTTTACTAAAACTAAACGATGAATAAATTCTGGCCTGTTCCAGAGTGGATCTCAACCTACTCTTACAAGCAAACGCCACGAAGCTTTGGCGCAAAACGGGCAAGCGGACGCACACACGCTGGTTGCGATTTATACGCACCATTAGATTCTCCCGTGCTGGCAATAACAGCAGGCCGGGTAGTGGAGTCGCGCGATTTCTATTTGGGTACTTTTCAAGTCACAATTGACCATGGGGCACTTGGAGTGGTGCGCTATGGTGAAATATCACACGATGGAATTCCGAAGACTGGTTCCGTAGTAGAGGCAGGGCAGCAAATTGGAAAAATTGGCAACCTGGGCAAAGGCCTCCACCCTATGCTCCACATTGAACATTTTTCTGGAGCAGCAACAGGGGCAATGACCAACCCAAGAAACCCTCCCTACTCACGGCGCAGCGATCTTCAAGATTGCACGAAACTGCTCGATTCACTTCTTTGTTTACGCGACACGTCATGCAAGTAAATCCAATGTTTTTAATTGGCCTTGCTTGCGCTGTATTTACATTGGCCGCTTGCCAGAAGCCGTCAAACAAAACCGACACATCAATTTCAATATTGAGCAATGTGCAGCCCACACAATTGTTCATCGGCAGAAAGGTCGGCGACTCCGCAGAACGCTGTGTGTACGCAGTGCTGGTTAGAAATGCCTTGCAAGCCTGTCAACAACACAATTGCGATATACAGGCATTCTATTGGCCTATACAAGTCCTTAACGATAGCCAACGCGCATTGCTAGTTGCTGAGTGCTCAACGAATCAAAAACTGGGTACAGGCCATTTACTTAGCAACAAGGGGCCTACTGGTGATTCTGGTATTTTAATTTTTCAGCAACAGCGCGAAGGCCAAGGCCTTTGGCAAAACATTGAACTGCCAAATGGCGACTATGGCGTACAGTTGACTACCGAAGCCGCCGAAGGCGTGTTGACTTATCAACAGGGGAGCTATAGTTGGGAAGAGAATCCTGATTAACCCAACACCAGACAAGCCCCGTGAAACCGAAAGACCAGTCAGCCAATTTAGGCACTCGTCTCAAAAGAACACGTTGAATTTTTAGCAAAATTAAAGCAGTTCCCTGAACAACAGAAAATGAGGTGTAAAAAAGTCCACAATTCCTAAATCCTAATGGCCATTCATCAAGCAGTTTTCATAAACCCATGAATCTGCTGCAAATTCCTGTTCCAGTTTGCTCAAGGTTTCAGGTGTGCAGCGCGGTGCAATTTCCATCCCGGCCCAACTAAAACCCAGTGTCGCTTTTTCAGTTTCAGTTTGAGGTACGGCCACCCAAATGCTGCCGGGTGAATTCACCATGTCCAAATTTGCACCATTCAGTTTGAATGGACTGGCCGAGGAAGGCCCCAGTGCCTCCAGAAGGGTTTGTGCATCAACAATGGCTGGGCCACCACTCAAAAATGCATCCATTGTGATCAATTCAAGTGTTCGATAGCTTGTTTCAAACCGAACTTGCTCTGCCCTGTCCAAATAGCCAGTGTAAATATGGCGAATCCCCGCAAACACCAAACCTGCTGCCATCACAATCAGCAGAAGCCCAAGCCCCAAGCCTTTCATCAAATCAGCCCGAAGGTGAAGCTTGTACGCTGGGTTGAAACGGCCGGCCATGCGCATTTTTTTAACCACACCAACAAAGTGATTTAGCAAAAGGGCCAACTGCAACACCACCAGTGTTCCAAGTACAAAACCCAACCAAGGCCATTCACCAAGCCGATCTGTTTCACCAGACACAGACGACAATGCAAACAACATGGCAATGCCCACAGCGTATTGTGCCCAGGCACTTGCTGTCTCAAGCCTCAAGGCATGGGTACTTTTTACAAAAGCTTGAATCAGCGGGGCAGCCGATACCGCCAAACCTGCAACATGGCCAGGTAGTTGTTGGCAGTATGCTTGACACCGAGAGGCAAATTGTTCCTCATTGCCCGGTATTGCTTCATCCCAAACCACCACATGACTGAGCGGTGCAACAGCCACTCCCTTGTTGGCCAGGCGGTTTTTAAGCTGTGCAAACTCATGCTCGTTTTGAACGATGAATAAAATTCGATCTGGCTGCATGCTCACCAACACCAATTCAATTTCCTCGATCACAAACTCGGTAAGGTCACGAAGGTCGAGTACCACTCCCTTGGCATCTGCAAGAGATCGCCACAGCCTTGCCTTCCAATCCTCTTTGGCCTCCAGGTTCAGATATTTTGAACCCGCATAGGCCAACATCATGGGCACAAGAAAAAGTGGTTTTAGAAAATGCGGTACGCGCTTTCTCGGGTCACGAATTCCAGAAAGCCTGTAACCGCGCCCCAAAACCACCTCGAGTAGTTCTCGAATTCTGTAGCTGCTTGCATCTTTCTTGAAACTTCGCAGATAGAAAATATTTGTGGTTTGCTTCGGCAACGCCAAAGCGTACACAACGACCAAAAAGGCGGGCGCTACAAAAAGTACACCCGCTTGAATCAACAGCTCTACTGTGCCTTGCGCCAAGCCGAAAACAAGCAAACCAATCCCTAGGAGCAGTTGAATTGCAATTAAAAATGCAACAACAGGGCGAAGCAAATTGAGGGGATCGGCCAAAGGCTTGGGCAAAGGATTGGGGGAAAACAGGTGCTGAACCTCTTGTTGAATTTGTGAGGCTTCTTTTTGCATGTGGATTTGCCCGAGAAGGTGTTGATGGACCTGCTGCTGGGCAATATTGAACGAGCCGAACAATTCAAGCAAGTGAATTAAGGCGACTCAAAAACAAAAAAGCCCGGGCTGTTAAACCCAGGCTTTCTTTAATTTTGGTCGGAATGAGAGGATTCGAACCTCCGACCCCTTGCACCCCATGCAAGTGCGCTACCAGGCTGCGCTACATTCCGAGAAGGCTGGATTATACATGAAACGCTCAGGCTTTCAGGGCTTCGCGCAAATTTAGCAATTGTTCTTTCAAAACTTCCCGATCGATCAAAATGGGCAGCGGCGCGTCGCCTGCCGGGCCATTTTTTTCCTGATCCAAACGGTTGCGTGCACCGTTGATGGTGAAGCCGTGTTCGTACAGCAGTTCACGAATTCTGCGAATGAACAGCACTTCGTGGTGCTGGTAGTAACGACGATTGCCACGTCGGGTAATCGACTTCAATTGCGTGAATTCTTGCTCCCAATAACGAAGCACGTGGGTTTTTACGCCGCACAGCTCGCTGACCTCACCAATGGTGAAGTAGCGCTTGGCCGGAATGGGCGGCAAGCTGGCTGTGGGTGGCGTTCCGTCTGCGTTTACGGTTTTTTGCATTGAGTAATTGGCTTGTACTTAAATAATTTAGTGAAAATTATTCAACCAAAGCTTTAAGTTTCTGGCTGGGATGAAAGGTTACCACTCTACGCGCCGCAATGGGAATCTCTTCGCCAGTTTTTGGGTTTCTACCGGGGCGTTGGGGTTTGTCACGCAGCTGGAAATTGCCAAAACCCGACAATTTCACAGAGTCGCCGCCTTCAAGCGTGGTGCGAATTTCATCGAAAAACGCATCCACGAAGTCTTTGGCTTCGCGTTTGTTCAGGCCCAGGCTATCAAACAACATTTCAGCCAATTCAGCCTTGGTCAGGGAGCCCGAGGCCAGACCATCTTCAATCAGGTCCATGCGGTCCGTGCGGGCAGTAGTTTCGTTGCTTCGGTCGTCGTTCAACACAAATTGATCCACAGTGAGTTCTACCTATTTATCAATATTTATCGCAAGCGGGCCGCACAACGCTGGCCTGCCTGGTCAATCATTTTTTTCAACAAAGGCTCGATGTCTGCGTCAGTCAGGCTGCGGTCGCTGGCCTGAAGAGTCAGCCTGAACGCCAAACTTTTCTCATTTAGATTCAGGCCCTTACCTTCTTCTTTCGGTACGAATTCATCGAAAAGGATAACCGATTTCAGCCAAGCAAGGTTGTCATCTTTCACTTCCGTGAATGCTTTTTTAAGTTGCGCAGCAGCAATATTTTGCTCTACTACAAATGCCAGGTCTCGAACCACAACTGGCTGCTTCGAAACTTCTTTGAAAGCTGGCAATTTGCGCGTATTCAAGCCATCCAGCAACAATTCGAACACGATGGGTGCCTGCGGCAAATCGTATTCCTGAGCCAACCTGGGGTGCAGTTCACCAACAAAACCAATGGGCTGTTTGTTCACCAGTACACGGGCGCTACGGCCTGGGTGCAAAGCTGGGTGCGGGTTTGCAACTTCAAACACCTCGAAATCCACCTTGCGACCGTGCAGCAGTTGTTCTACATCGCCTTTCACATCAAAAAAGTCGAGTGCGCGATTGTTGCCGGCAGCCCATTGCAATTGGTCAGCCAAGCCATACGCCAAACCACCCACTTTCCAGGTTTGTTTGAAGCCAGCTACAGTTTGTGCACCGTCTTGCACCTTGTCGTCTTTCTCGAAAACGCGGGCTACTTCAAACACACGCAGGCGGTCTACACGGTGACCCAGATTGTGTTTCAACACACCAGTCAGGCTGGCAATCAAGGTAGAGCGCATTACGCTAAGGTGGCTGGCAATCGGGTTCAACAAACGAACCGGGTTGGTGTTGGCGTTGAAATCGGCTTCCCATTGTTCGGGCGTAAAGCTGTAGCTAACCACTTCCTGGTAACCCAGCGCAGCCACTTGACGGCGAATGGCATGGCGGCCAATTTTGCCTTCAGCGGCAGGCAACATTTTCAGTTTGCCCATGGGTGCGCGCAAAGGCAGGCTGTCGTAGCCCACCACACGAATCACTTCCTCGATCAGGTCTTCTTCGATGTTGATGTCGAAGCGGTAGCTGGGCGGGTTGACCACATAACGCGTTGCAGCGCCCTGCCCCTCGGCGGTGAATTCAAAGCCTAGCTTGGTGAACACGTCTTTTACTTGTTCAACGGTAAATGGCATGCCAATGACCATTTCCGCACGTGCGTGGCGCAAGGTTACAGGCTTGCGCGCGGGCAGGTTCAACACCTGGTCCACAACAGGGCCAGCCTGGCCACCGCAAATTTCCAGAATCAAGGCAGTGATACGTTCAATATGTTCTGGAATGGTTTGGAAGTCCACGCCACGTTCGAAGCGGTGTGAGGCATCAGACGAGAAATTGAATTCACGTGCACGGCCCACAATGGCGTCGGGGTGCCAAAAGGCGGCCTCCACGAAAATACTGGTGGTGCCTTCGTTCACCGCTGTGTGGTCTCCACCCATGATGCCAGCCAGCGCTTCCGGGCCATTGGCATCGCAAATCACGCCCATGTGCGGCTTCAAGGCCACTTCCATCTCGTTCAGCAGCTTCAGCTTTTCGCCTTCGCGTGCCCAACGCACGGTGAGGTCGCCCTGCACTTTGTCCAGGTCGAACACATGGCTGGGGCGGCCCAGCTCAAGCATCACGTAGTTGGAAATATCCACCAATGCGTTCAAGCTGCGCTGGCCTGCGCCTTCCAGGCGATCAACCATCCACTGAGGGGTTTTTGCATGGTTGTTCACACCGCGAATAACACGCCCGGCAAAGCGGCCGCAAAGTTCGGTGTTTTCCACAGTAACTTTCAACGTATCGTTGATGGTGGCGGCCACGGGCACAAATGAAGGTGCATTCAAAGTTGCACCGGTCAGTGCCGCCACTTCACGGGCTACGCCCCAAACACTCAAGCAATCCGCACGGTTGGGCGTCATTTTCAGGGTGAACTTCATCTCGTTCAGGCCGAGCAGTTCACGCACATTGCCGCCCACGGGGAATTCTTCGCTCAAAATATGCAGGCCATCTACATCACTCGGTACACCCAGCTCTTTGCCAGAGCACAACATGCCACCGCTTTCAACGCCGCGCATTTTGGTGGGTTTAATTTTAAAACCACCTGGCAATTCCGCGCCGGGCAAAGCGCATGGCACCTTCAGCCCTTCGGCCACATTGGGGGCACCGCACACAATTTGACGCACATCGCCTTCAGCCACTTGTACTTGGCACACACTTAAGCGATCCGCATCGGGGTGCTTGTCTTTTTTAAGAACCAAACCCACCACCACACCCGAAAATTCCGGGGCGAGCGGTTCCAGTTCTTCCACTTCCAAACCCGCCATGGTGAGCTTGTCGCCCAACTCTTGGGTGTTCAATGGTGTGTTGACGAGTGACTTCAACCAGGATTCTGTGAATTGCATCTTTTAATATCCAAAACTGGCTTGTTTAAACCGAATTAAACTTAATTGAATTGCTGCAGAAAACGAATGTCGTTTTCGTAGAACAGGCGCAAGTCGTTAATGCCGTAACGCAGCATGGTCAAGCGATCGGGGCCCACACCAAACGCGAATCCCGTGTAGGTTTCAGGGTCGATGCCCACGTGGCGCAATACATTGGGGTGCACTTGCCCGCAACCGGCAATTTCCAGCCACTTGCCCTTGTTGGGGCCGCTGGTAAACGCCATGTCAATTTCCGCAGAGGGTTCCGTGAACGGGAAGAACGAAGGGCGAAACCGAATGGTGATGTCGTCGGTTTCGAAAAAGGTTTTCAGGAAATCCATGAACACCGCTTTCAAATCAGCAAAGCTGACACCCTGGTCAATCCACAAACCTTCAACCTGGTGAAACATGGGCGAGTGGGTGGCATCGCTGTCCACGCGATACACACGGCCCGGCGCAATAATGCGAATGGGCGGTTTGTTGGTTTGCATGTAACGCACCTGCATGGGCGAAGTGTGCGTACGCAGCAGGTTACCGCCAGTGCCTTCTACATAGAAGGTGTCGTGCATGGAACGCGCGGGGTGATTCTCGGGCGTATTCAATGCAGTGAAGTTGTGAAAGTCGGTTTCAATTTCAGGACCATCGGCCAAATCAAAACCAATGGTGGTAAAAATTTCTTCAATGCGTTCAAGTGTGCGCATGGCTGGATGCAAACCGCCAGTTCCACGCATGCGGCCTGGCTTGGTGACATCGATTGCCTGCGCATGCAACTTGGCTTGCATGGCGGAATCGGCCAGCGCCTGGCGCTTGGCATTCAACACAGCTTCAACCTGCTGTTTCAATTGATTGATTTCCGCGCCACGGGTTTTCTTTTCTTCGGGCGACAGCGCAGCCATGCCTTTGAGCAGCTCGGTAACTTTGCCTTGCTTGCCCAAAAACTGGGCCTTGATGTTTTCAAGACTGGCTGGGTCTGTTGCCGAGGACATGGCCTGTTCGGCCTCGGTAAGAATGGCTAAAAGCGAAGCATCCATGGGTATTGGGTCGATTCTTTTTGAGATTGGAACGGCTTTGAGTAGAGCTCTGAATTGTACCGCCTGAAAACAAAAACGGAGCCCGAGAGCTCCGTTTTGTTTAGTCTTTTCGCCAACTTAAGTGAAAAACCTCAGGGGCTACACTTGTGACAAATATTTGACTTGGCTGGTGAATTAAGCCTGCGCTGCGCGCACTTGACCCACGATGGCAGCAAACGCTGCTTTGTCGGTCACTGCCAGGTCAGCCAATACCTTGCGGTCAAGGCCAATGGCAGCTTTCTTCAAGCCATTGATAAACACGCTGTAGGTCATGCCGTGTTCACGCACTGCGGCGTTGATTCGGGTGATCCACAGGGCGCGGAATACGCGCTTCTTGTTGCGACGGTCACGGTATGCGTACTGACCAGCACGCATTACCGCTTGCTTGGCAACGCGGAATACATTGTTACGACGACCGCGGAAGCCTTTGGCTTGGGCGATTACTTTTTTGTGACGGGCGCGAGCCGTTACACCACGTTTTACTCTAGGCATTTGTCACTCCTCCCGGTTATGCGTAAGGCATCATGTCGCGCACGCGACCGATGTCTGATTTGTGAATCGTTTCCATGCCGCGCAGTTGACGCTTGCTTTTGGTCGTTTTCTTGGTGAGGATGTGGCGCTTAAAGGCGTGGCCACGCTTGATCGATCCGCTTGAACGGACCAAGAAACGCTTTGCGGCGCTCTTTTTGGTCTTCATCTTGGGCATCTTGGTGCTCCTGTACATGCTTGCAGGTGGCTTCGACGAAGCACTTTTCTGACCTGGTGGGCAATTTGTTGCTTTGTGGTTTTACGCACAATGCAGCAAGCCCGCGATTATAACGCGGGTTTGCTGTTCTGGGCAATACTTTTGGAAAACTTCAGGCTTTCAGTGCTTACTTCTTTCGAGGAGCAATCATCATGACCATTTGGCGACCTTCCATCTTGGGCATTTGCTCGACAACGCCGATCTCATCGAGATCGGTGCGAACACGCTCCAAAAGGCGGGCCCCAATGTCCTGGTGAGCCATTTCGCGTCCGCGAAAGCGCAAGGTAACCTTGCACTTGTCGCCGTCTTCCAGAAAACGGGTCAAATTACGCAACTTCACGTTGTAATCGCCGTCGTCTGTTCCCGGGCGGAACTTGATTTCCTTGATTTGAACTTGTTTTTGCTTGGACTTGGCTTCCGCGGCTTTCTTTTGCTCTTGGTAGCGGAACTTGCCGTAATCCATCAGCTTGGCCACCGGGGGCACTGCCTGAGGCGCAATTTCCACCAAATCCACACCGCCTTCTTCAGCCATACGCAGGGCGTCTGGTGTTTTAACGATGCCTAACTGCTCACCCTCAATTCCAATGAGGCGCACTTCGGGGATACGGATTTCCTCGTTAATGCGATTTTTCTTTTCTGCTACGATGTCTAGCCTCTTTCTTCTGGTTAAATAAAATCAGGCCCTGCTGTTGATTTCACCCAGCAGGCGCTGAACGAATTGGTCAACAGGTAATGAGCCCAGGTTTTCATTGCCGCGCAAGCGCACGGCAACTTGGTTTGCATCACGTTCCGCATCGCCGATTACAGCGATATACGGGGTTTTCTGCATCGTGTGCTCACGGATTTTACGATTGATCTTTTCATTACGCAAATCCGCCTCCACTCTAATGCCTTGTTTTTTCAACATTTGCACCACATTGTGGGCGTATTCATTGTGCGCCTCGGTGATGGTGGCCACCACCACTTGCACGGGCGACAGCCACAAGGGCATGGCACCTGCATGGTTTTCAATCAAAATGCCGATGAATCGCTCCATAGAGCCAACAATGGCGCGGTGAAGCATTACAGGTACGCGGCGGCTGTTGTCTTCGGCCACATACTCAGCGCCCAGGCGGCCAGGCAACTGGAAGTCAACCTGAATGGTGCCGCACTGCCACGAGCGACCAATTGAGTCTTTCATGTGGTATTCAATTTTCGGGCCGTAGAAAGCACCCTCGCCTGGCAGCTCGGTCCACTGAACACCGCAGGCTTTCAAGGCCGCGCGAAGGGAATCTTCGGCTTTGTCCCAGGTCTCATCGGTGCCCAAGCGGGCCTCTGGGCGCAGGGCCAGCTTCACATTGATTTCATTGAAACCGAAGTCGGCATATACCTGCATGGCCACTTGGTTAAAGCGGGTGACCTCTTCTTGCACCTGATCCTCAGTGCAGAAAATATGGCCGTCGTCTTGCGTGAAACCGCGCACACGCATAATGCCGTGCAAGGCACCCGAGCTTTCATTTCGGTGGCACGCACCGAATTCACCATAGCGCATGGGCAGGTCGCGGTAAGAACGCAAATCGCTCTTGAACACCTCAATGTGACCAGGACAGTTCATCGGCTTTAACGCATAGTCGCGCTTTTCCGATTCAGTGGTGAACATGTTTTCTTTGTAGTTCTCCCAGTGGCCCGACTTTTCCCACAACTTGCGGTCCAAAATTTGAGGGCAACGAATTTCCTGGTAACCACCATCTACGTACACCTTGCGCATGTACTGCTCAACCTGCTGCCACAAAGCCCAACCCTTGGGGTGCCAAAACACCAGGCCGGGGGCTTCATCTTGCATGTGGAACAAGTCCAGCTGTTTGCCCAGTTTGCGATGGTCGCGCTTTTCAGCTTCTTCAAGGCGGTGCAGGTAGGCGGCCAGGTCCTCTTTTTTGGTCCAGGCTGTGCCATAAATACGCTGCAACATTTCATTGTTGGAATTGCCGCGCCAATAGGCACCAGCCACTTTCATCAACTTGAAGTGTTTCAGTTTGCCGGTATTGGGCACGTGTGGACCACGGCACAGGTCAATGAACTTGCCTTCGCGGTACAGCGAAATGTTTTCATTGCTTGGAATGCTTGCAATAATTTCGGCCTTGTAGTGTTCGCCCTGGTCTTTGAAAAACTGCACGGCATCATCGCGCACCCATTCTTCGCGAGTAACTACTTCATCGAGCCTGGCCAACTCGGTCATTTTTTTCTCGATCGCTTCCAGATCTTCAGGGGTGAAGGGGCGCTCGTAGGAAAAGTCGTAGTAAAACCCGTCTTCGATCACAGGGCCAATGGTGACCTGCGCAGAGGGGAACAATTCCTTCACGGCATAGGCAAGTAAGTGGGCTGTGGAATGGCGGATCATGTCCAGCCCTTCGTCGTCTTTTTCAGTGACGATAGACAGGGTGGCGTCGTTTTCAATGGTGTAAGAGGTGTCAACCAGCGTGCCGTTCACTGTGCCGGCCAAGGCGGCTTTCGCCAAACCAGGGCCAATGCTGGCCGCCACTTGGGCGACTGTCACAGGGTGATCGAAAACACGTTCGGATCCGTCAGGCAGGCGGATTACTGGCATAGGTACTTCCCTTACGATTGAATGGGCTTAAATAAAATTCTTTGCAACCTTCTATTTTAGCCTTTTGAATGATGCCTGTTCACTAAAAAGCTGTTGATTGCTGACAAAAGCTTGTTCAATCAAACAATTTTGGGTTTGTGAATGCCTTCCTTGATGTCTTTCTTCACTTTCTTGGCTGCCTTCTTTTCCTTCGGCGTGCTCAAAGCCTTCTTTTTGTCCATTTTGTTGCTTTTCTGTTCATGACCCATAGTCGACACTCCTGAAGGTTTCAGGTCGCGAACGCGAACCCTGATACGACCATTGTGCAACGGAAAAAAAATCTTGGTGAATTAGTTTTGAAAGGGGAGTGTTGGTAGGACCGACTGGAATCGAACCAGCGACCTCTGCCATGTCAAGGCAGCGCTCTAACCAGCTGAGCTACGGTCCTAAAGAAGAGTGCGAAATATACACCAGTGCGCCTGCGGGGGCAAGTCCAAACACGCTTGACAAGACTTCTGACAAGAACTATTGTCATATTCAATTTTGCATGCCCCTCACCCACAAGGAAAACAAATGGCCATTAAAGTAAACCCCCAATCGTTTGAATCCATGCGCAAAGTCATGAACGGCTTCTGGATTGTGGTTCCTGCCTATTTGTTGATCAGCCTTGTGATGCCTTTCCTGTTGGTTCTGGCCGCGTTGTTGCTGGTAGCACACACGCTGGAACTGCCGATTGCCTTCTTGCGATTGCGCGGCAAAAACCTGCCAACCATGGAGGTGGTGTCAAAAACCTTGCTGTATGGCTTCACTTGGTGGCTGCCAAAAAGCCTGGAAGCGAAATAAAACAAGTCATAAAACTTCCGGGGCACCGACTTTCCTGTCAAAAAAGAGTCATATAACTGTCACAAGGTAGTCAAATCGAGCGCGTTTAATGGGTGCCATGACAAGAACATGGACATTAAAAATGCGCTCGAACCAGTTGAATTTCAAGCAGCAACTTGCCGAACAACTGTTTGAGAAAGCGACCACCGAACCACTCGTTGAGCCAACTGCTCAGCAGCATGTTTCTGAAGTTGATCCTGCCGCTGATGAGCAGGGGTCTAACAAATACCGCACCATCTGGATTTCAGACATTCACCTGGGTACGCCCGGTTGCCAGGCAGACGCCCTGCTCCACTTCCTGAAACACAATGAAAGCGACACGCTTTACCTGGTGGGCGACATTATCGATGGCTGGCAGCTGCGCAAAAGCTGGTTTTGGCCGCAAAGCCACAACGATGTCATTCAAAAGGTGTTGCGCAAGGCGCGCAAGGGCACACAGGTGGTGTTTATTCCCGGCAACCACGACGAGGCCGCGCGCCAGTTTGCTGGCATGACCTTCGGCGACATTCCGATTATGGAAAACGCGGTGCACGTGACCGCAGACGGCAAACGCCTGTGGGTGGTGCACGGTGATGAGTTTGACCAGGTGGTGCGCTATGCCAAATGGCTGGCCTACCTGGGCGACACGCTGTACAACTTTGCGCTGACTTTGAACCGGGTGTTGAACAATATTCGAATCAAGCTGGGCTACCCGTATTGGTCACTGTCGCAGTTTCTGAAACAGCAAGTCAAAAACGCCGTGAACTTCATTCTTGAGTTTGAACACGCGCTAATTCACGAGGCCAAACACCGTGGCTACGACGGTGTGGTGTGTGGCCACATTCACAAAGCCGAGATTAAAGAAGTGGACGGCTTGCTTTACTGCAACGACGGCGATTGGGTTGAAAGCCTGACCGCGCTGGTTGAGCATCCCTGCGGAAAACTGGACATTGTTCACTGGCCACACCGTGACCTGCCGGTTCGCAAACAAAAAGCGCTTGCGCACACGGTAGCGGAGTAAACCACCATGCGAATTCTGATTGCAACCGACGCCTGGGCACCGCAAGTCAACGGTGTGGTGCAAACGCTTAGCCAGGTGGTGGCACAACTGACCGCGCAGGGCCACGAGGTACGGGTAATTCATCCGGGCTTGTTTAAAACCATTCCCTGCCCAACCTACCCTGAAATTCGACTGGCCTTGTGGCCTTTCACGCGCCTGCGCAACGAGCTGGACCGATTCAAACCCCAAGCTGTGCACATTGTGACCGAAGGGCCAATTGGCCTGGCCATGCGGCTGCTGGCACATGGTCGCAAATTGCCATTTACAACGGCCTACCATACCCAGTTTCCCGAGTATGTCAAAGCGAGGTCGGGCATTCCGATTCGCTTTACTGCCGCGCTGCTGCGCTGGTTTCACAAACCATCCCGTGCAGTAATGGTACCCACTTTGTCGGTCATAAAAACATTGCAAGGCCGTGGCTTGAACAATTGCGTATTGTGGCAACGGGGTGTTGACCTGAAACGCTTCAATCCGGAACAATCGGCAGCCAGCAAGCACATGAGTTACAGCCCCCGCGACCTGCCTACCGACGATGCCCAACAGGTTGAGCTGCTGCACCGCTTGAACGCCTGTAGCATTGAGAAACCGGTGTTTCTGTACGCAGGCCGTGTGGCCGTGGAAAAGAATCTGGACGCATTTTTGAGCCTTGAACTGCCGGGCGAAAAATGGATTGCTGGCGACGGCCCGGCACGCAAGGCGCTCGAGAAACAATACCCAGAGGCCAAATGGTTCGGCATGCTGAATCACGCGGCGCTTTCAGAGTTATACAAACGTGCCGATGTGTTTGTGTTTCCCAGCATGACTGACACCTTCGGGCTGGTGCTGCTTGAAGCCATGGCCAGCGGCTGCCCCGTGGCAGCGTTCCCTGTGAACGGGCCGCTGGACGTGGTTGGCAATTCCGGTGCAGGCGTGCTGGACTGGAACTTGAAAACCGCTGCCATGGCCGCATTGAAAATTGAACGCGTTGTACCGTTGAAGCACGCCAGCACTTTTACCTGGGAAAATTGTGCCGAACAGTTTCAGGGCTACCTGGCCCCGATCGGGTTGACGAGCACTGCGCCCAAGAAACTGTCAGCCAACCCCAAGCCTTTGTCTAACCGCCCCTGAAGTCGATTGCCCTGTGAATTGCCTATAATAGGCCCTAAATGATAGGCACTAAGTGAAAACTCACAACCCATTCTCAGGAGCAATACAAATTGGGATTCCTAGCCGGTAAAAAAATTCTTATCACAGGCCTTTTGTCAAACCGTTCAATCGCCTATGGTATTGCCAAGGCCTGCCACGCGCAGGGCGCTGAACTGGCCTTCACTTACCAAACCGAGCGTTTCATTGACCGTGTTACAGACATGGCCGCCGAGTTCAACTCCAAGCTGGTGTTTCCGCTGGATGTGGCCGAGGACGCCCAAATTGAGAACCTGTTCACTGAACTGGCCAAGCACTGGGATGGTTTGGACGGTTTGGTGCACGCCATTGGCTTTGCCCCGCGCGAGGCCATTGCAGGTGACTTTCTGGAAGGTATTTCGCGCGAAGCATTCCGCATTGCGCACGACATTTCAGCCTACAGTTTCCCGGCACTGGCCAAAGCGGCCTATCCCATGATGCAAGGCCGCGAAGGCGCTTTGCTCACACTCAGCTATCTGGGCTCTGTTCGCATGGTGCCCAACTACAACACCATGGGCTTGGCCAAGGCATCGCTGGAAGCATCGGTTCGCTACCTGGCTGAATCACTGGGTCCAAAGGGTATCCGCGTGAACGGTATTTCAGCTGGTCCAATCAAAACCCTGGCTGCGGCAGGCATTAAAGGTTTCAGCAAAATTTTGCACGCCGTTGAGGAAGCTGCACCCCTGCGCCGAAACGTGACGATTGACGATGTGGGTAACACTGCCGCATTCATGCTTTCCGATTTGGCTCGTGGCATTACTGCTGAAATTACCTATGTGGATGCAGGCTACAGCACAGTGGTAGGCGGCATGGCAGAATAAGGAATCGATTCTTTAAACGTTTCACCACAAGGCGGTAATTCGGGTGAACCAACAGCAAACAAGTTCAACAACCCTCGCAGTGGCGGGGGTTTCAAAAACCCTCGGTGGCGTTAAGCTGTTCACCGACGTCAGTCTTCAATTGCAACAGGGGCAGTCTCTTGCCGTGATCGGTGAATCGGGGTCAGGTAAATCCACCCTGCTTCATTTAATGGCCGGGCTGGACAAGCCCGACACTGGCGAGGTGTATTGGGCTGGCACTGCAATTCACACCTTGAACACCAATCAAATTGCAGCCAGGCGGCTTCGGCATGTTGGCTTGGTGTTTCAAGCCTACTATCTGATGCCACACTTAAACGCGCAACAAAACGTTGAATTGCCGTTTCTGCTGGCAGGCGAAAAACCCAACCACTCAAGGTGCATTCAACTGCTGGATCAAGTGGGTATTAGTCACAAATCCAGAAGCTACCCGCGCGAATTGTCGGGTGGAGAACAGCAGCGCGTGGCAATTGCACGCGCCTTGGCCTTAAACCCGCCATTGATTCTTGCAGATGAGCCGACTGGTAACCTGGACGAAGACAATGCCGAGCGTGTGCTGCAAGTGTTGCTTGACGCATGTTCAGCGCAGGGTTGCGCCTTGGTCATGGTGACCCATTCTGTAAAAGCCGCCAGCCATTTGAATCATCGCCTGAATTTGGCCGACCACCATTTGGCCGAGCACCCTACGGCTGAATTAAACCCGGTTGAAAATTTGGCTGCCCATGCAGCCAACAAGGCCTGAACCATGGCATTGCCACCATGCCTGGCTTTAAAGCTGCAACTGTTTGCTGGCGCCTTGCGTGATCAACCGGTGAAGTGGCTAATTGCTACCATTTCAATTGCAGTGGGTGTGGGCCTGGGGTTTGCCGTGCATCTTATTCACAAGCAGGCGCTTGATCAGTTCAACAACGGCGTGCGGCAGTTCTCGGGACAAGCTGATTTGCAATTGTTGCCGCACAGTTCTCTGCTGCCTGAAAGAATTCTTGAACAACTTGCCGCCTTGCCCGAGGTGGCAGTGGCATCGCCAGTCATCGATATCGTCGTACCCATGCAGGGTTTTGACAAACCGGTGCGCTGGCTAGGGTTGGATGTGTTCACAGCTGCGGCGGTCACGCCCAACTTGATTGGGCAAAGCAGTGATGAAACAAACGACACCGCACAACAAGGCGAGATCCCTTTGCTGAGTTCCACTTATGTTTTTGTAAGCCCGGCTCTGAAAGAACAACTACCCGGTGAACAAAACACACTGACCACACTTCACAACAACTCAAGCCTGGAATGGCAGGCTGCGGGCACGGTACCCGCAGCCGGTAGCGGGCAGCTGCTTGCCGTGGCAGATATCGCAGCGGTGCAATGGCGCTTGGGCACGCTGGGGCAGATTTCCCGGATCGATTTAAAACTTCAGGAGGGCGTGACCCCGGCCAGTTTTCAACGGCAATATGGCGATGAGTTTTCAGAGTTGGGCCGCCTTGAGACGCCCAGTGAACAAGGCACACGAGGAGCCAGTGTCTCGCAGGCCTATCGCGCCAACCTGTCGATTCTGGCCATGGTTGCATTGCTCACGGGTGGCTTTTTAACCTTCTCTACGCAAATGCTGGCAGTGGCACAACGCTCACGCCAGTGGGCACTGCTGGCGGCCTTGGGTGCGCGGGCAGGTGCACTGCGCATGCAGGTGTTGTTTGAATCAATGTGTTGCGGTGTGGTGGGTGGTGTGCTGGGCGTGGCCTTGGGCTGGGGTTTGTCCCTGGCCGTGGTTCGTTATTTGGGTGTTGACTTGGGTGCTGGTTACTTTCAAACCACGCAAAGCACAGTGGCTTTGCCCCCTTTGGATACCTTGCTTTTTGCCGGTTTTGGTGTAGTGGCCACCTTGCTGGGCGGTTTGTCGCCTGCCTTGCAAACTGGTCAAATGGCTTTGCACCAACGCCTGCGTGCAGGCACCGAAGAGGCGGGCCTGCAGTTTGCCAACAAAGCGCACTGGGTTGGCTTGCTGCTTTGCGGGGTAGCCGCTGCCTGCTTGTTTATTCCCCCTTACGGAAATATTCCGGTGGGTGGTTACCTGGCAGTGGCTTTTGGTTTGTTCGGAGGCATCGCAATGATTGGCTTGGTGGTGCGCGGCTTTATACGCCCGCCGGCGCAGCTGGCCCAAATGGCAGATCTCGCAAAATCGCGCTTGGCCAGCACTCCGAATTTACTGGCTGTGGGATTGTCGGGCGTGGTTGCGAGTTTTGCTTTGGTGGTGGCCATGCATGTGATGATCTACAGCTTTCGCCATTCGCTGGACAACTGGCTTACGCAAGTATTGCCCGCCCCCTTGTATATAAAACTGAGCAGCTCGAGCATCCCGGTGTTTCCCGATGCCTTTCAGCAAAAAGTGGCTGAACTGCCGGGCGTGGAACTGGTTGAATTTTGGGGACAACAATCGATTGTGCTCAATCCCAAAAGACCCGCCGTTGAACTGATTGCCCGGCCCATTTCAGTTCAGGCTGCTGCACAGCGCCTACCCATGACCGGCAATACAATCGACGAGCCCAAAGCAGGCACATTGCCCGTGTGGGTCAGTGAACCCATGACCGATTTGTATGGCCTGCAAGCCGGTAGCACACTTGAACTGCAACTGGACCAAGGCGTGCTTGTACCCACCACCGTGATGGGCGTGTGGCGGGACTACACCCGCCAACACGGCGCAATTGTGCTGCCCAAGGCAGAACTGCTCAAGCAATTTAATGTGCAATTCAAAGACACACAAGGTGCTGTTTGGCCACAAGAGAATGTAACTGTAAAAGAGATGGTGGCACGCATTGAACAGGCTGCCAGCAGCACAGCGGTTGCGCAAAAAATTGACTTTGCAGAGCCGGGTGAAATTCGACAATTAAGCCTGGATATTTTCGATCGCAGCTTTGCCGTCACCTACCTGCTGGAAATTGCGGCCGTAGTGATCGGCCTGTTTGGCGTGGGCACTACGTTTTCGGCCATGGCCCTGCAACGCAAGCGCGAATTCGCCTTGCTGGGCGCCATGGGGGCCAGCCCAAACTGGATCTTGAAACTGATTGCACGTGAAGCCCTGATTGCATCGGCCCTGGCTGCTTTGGTGGGTTTGATGATTGGTTTGGCATTTGCTGCCATTTTAATTTTTGTGGTCAACCCGCAATCTTTTCACTGGACCATGGAATGGTTCACACCGTGGCACGACCTGGGCGCCATGGTGTTGGTGCTGATTGCCATGAGCAGCGCCACCGTGACGCTGGCCCTTCGCAACAAACTGGGTACTCGATTGGTCGAGCAATTGAAAGAGGACTGGGCATGAAGCGGCGGGATTTGTTGAAAGCCGGGCTGGGCATGCCACTATTCGCACATATGGGCTTTGCGCTGGCCGAACGAGGCTTGCAGCGGGTGTATGCCCAACCCAATGCAAGCATACCGCCCACCCTGCCCCGTGACCATGGCGCACATCCAGCGTTCCGAACCGAATGGTGGTACTTCACAGGCTGGTTTGAAAGCCCGGAATTGGGCGAACCTTTGGGTGTGCAAATTACATTTTTTCGGTCTGCGCCCAATGTGAATGTGCTGAACCCCAGCGCCTTTTCACCCAAACAATTGTTGTTCGCCCATGCTGCTTTGGCCATGCCTTCGGCAGGCAAGTTGAAGCACGATCAAATTATTCGCCGTGCGGGCAGCGGCGGCGCCTTGATTCAAAGCACAAACCAACAGGTGTTGAACGTCCAAATGCCAGGCTGGCAATTACAAACTGCGCAAGGCGAGCAGTGGCAATGCAAAATTAACACCCCGCAATTGACTATCGACTTGCGCATGGAACCAACACAAACACCGTGGATGCAAGGCCAGGGTGGCTACTCGCAAAAAGGGCCCAAAGCGGAGCAATCGAGTTATTACATCACCCTGCCCCACATGCGCAGCAGCGGCACAGTTCGCGTGGAGAACAAAACATTGCCAGTGCAAGGCACCTTCTGGATGGACCATGAATGGTCAAGCACTGTGCTGGCCCCGAACGCCCAAGGTTGGGACTGGGTGGGTTTGCATGGCAGCCAAGGCGAAGCCTTGATGGCATTTCAAATTCGCGATCGCGACACCACCAAACCGCCTGTGTGGACCCATGCAGCCCTTCGACTGGCGGACGGCACAGTGCGCAATTTCAAACAGGTTCAATTCGAGGTGTTGAAACGCTGGAAGTCAAGCCGAACCGGCATTGAATACCCGGTGTCCCAGACGCTTAAGCTAGACGAACAACGCTTTGAACTTCACCCCTTGTTTGATGATCAGGAACTGGACGCGCGCGCCAGCACTGGCACCCTGTATTGGGAAGGCGCCATACACGTGAAAAGCGCCAATGCTTCACCCTGGGGGCGCGGCTACCTTGAAATGACAGGGTATGATCGCCCCATGCAACTTTGAGCCACTTACCACTCACCGCATGAGCAACACCAACAAACTTCAAACGCTGGGGTCAACCCTGGCCTCCTTGGTCAGCCCCCACAAGGCCTGGGCGTTTGCTGCCCTGGGTGCCCTTTTGCTGGGCTCGGCCATGTCCTTGACCATGCCAGTCATGTTTCGCTGGCTGATCGACAGTGGTTTTCTGGCGGGTGAAAACCCCGAGGGTTTGAACAGTGCATTTGGATACCTGCTGGTGCTGGTGTTTGTGCTGGCCATGGCCAGTGCGGTGCGGTTTTACTTGGTAACCACACTGGGCGAACGAATTTCCGCCGATCTTCGCAACCGTGTCTACAGCCACTTGCTGGTGCAACGCCCCGAGTTTTTTGAAACCTTAAAGGTTGGTGAAGTTTTGTCTCGCTTGACCGCTGACACCACGCTGATTCAAACCCTGATTGGCAGCAGCCTGTCATTCTTTTTGCGCAACAGCCTGACCACACTGGGCGGCTTGGTGATGCTGCTGCTCACAAGCCCCTTGCTTTCAGGTGCTGTGCTGTTGTTGGTTGTTGTGGTGATGGTGCCGGTGGTGATATTGGCACGCAGGGTTCGCAAATTGTCGCGGGCCAGCCAAGACAAACTGGCCGACAGCAGCGCGATTGCACAAGAGGTTTTGAACCAGATTACCACCGTACAAGCCTTCAATCAGGAGCACACCGAGGCTTCAAAATTCACCACCTCCAGTGAGCAAACTTACCAAACCGCGCGCAGGCGCACCGTGAACCGTTCCGCTTTGTTGTTTGTTGCGATCGGCCTTGCGTTCGCAGGCTTGGTGGTGGTGTTGTGGATGGGCGCAAAGGCAGTGGCCAGCGGCGAAATGAGCGCGGGTGAACTGGCCCAGTTTGTGATGTACGCGGCCTTTGTGGGCGCCGGTTTCGCTGCGTTATCTGAGGTACTCGGTGAATTTCAGCGTGCAGCAGGTGCGGCCGAGCGCCTGGTTGAGTTGCTCAATCTCGACACGACCATTCACAAACATGGCCTTCCGCCACCTGCGAAACAGGGCGGCTTTTTGATCGAATTCAGTCATGTTGATTTTGCCTATCCTTCAGCGCCGGAAAAATTCATTCTTCAAGATTTCAACTTGAGTATTCAGCGCGGCGAAACCCTTGCCGTGGTTGGCCCCTCGGGTGCAGGAAAATCGACGCTTTTCAGCCTGCTGCTGCGCTGGTACGACGTAAACCAGGGGCAGATTTTAATTGAAGGCAAGGCACTGGAAAGCCTGCACCTGGAGCAATGGCGAGCCAATTGCGCCTATGTGGCTCAAGAAGCGGTTATTTTCTCAGGCAGCCTGCAAGACAACGTAAGGTACAGCAAACCCAACGCCACCGCCGAGGAAGTTGACAAGGCACTGGCCGACGCAGCGGCCACCAATTTTGTGCACCGAATGCCCGAGGGTTTGAATACCAATGTGGGCGAAAAAGGGGTGCGCCTGAGTGGCGGGGAACGCCAACGGGTGTCTATTGCACGCGCCGTACTGCGAGACGCTGGTTTGCTTTTGCTGGATGAAGCCACCGCCAGCCTGGATGCAGAAAGCGAGCAACTGGTGCAGCAAGCAATCGAGAAAAGCCGACACGGTCGCACTACCCTGATTATTGCCCACCGCCTGGCTACCGTCATGGCCGCTGACCGAATTGTGGTGATGAATGAAGGCAAAATTGTGGAGATGGGTACCCACAAGGATTTGATGGCGCGGCAAGGTTTGTATGCCAAGTTGGCATCGCTTCAGTTCATCAATGAGCATGCACAGAAAGTGATGGCTTGAATTTTCCGGGTTCGCAACGTTTGGGCTTTCCAACAAGGTAAACTTAGCAGACTAACGACCCCCCCGGATTTGCAGCGAAATCAACATGCAACAGTACCTTGACTTGATGCAGCACGTGCTGGACCACGGCACCGACAAAATGGACCGCACCGGCACGGGCACTCGTTCCGTGTTTGGTTACCAAATGCGCTTTAATCTGCAAGACGGTTTCCCCATGGTGACCACGAAGAAGCTGCACACCCGTTCCATTATTCACGAGTTGTTGTGGTTTTTGATGGGCGACAGCAACATTCGTTACCTGAAGGAAAACGGCGTCAGCATTTGGGACGAGTGGGCCGATGAGAATGGTAACTTGGGCCCGGTGTATGGCGTGCAGTGGCGAAGCTGGCCCACGGCCGACGGCCGCCACATTGACCAAATTTCCCAGTTGATGCAGCAAATCAAGAACAACCCCGATTCTCGCCGCCACATTGTGAGCGCCTGGAACGTGGCTGAAATCAACAACATGAAGCTGCCACCCTGCCATGCGCTGTTTCAGTTTTATGTGGCAGACGGCAAACTGAGTTGCCAACTGTACCAGCGCAGTGCCGATATTTTCCTCGGTGTACCTTTCAACATTGCCAGCTATGCCCTGCTCACCCACATGGTTGCGCAACAATGCGACCTTGAGGTTGGTGACTTTGTGTGGACAGGTGGCGATTGCCATTTGTACAGCAACCACATGGAACAGGTGGCCGAGCAACTAAGCCGCAAGCCGCACCCGCTGCCTACACTGCAAATCAAACGCAAACCTGAAAGCATTTTCGATTACAAGTTCGAAGATTTCGAAATTCTGAATTACACTTGCCACCCGCACATCAAAGCGCCAGTGGCGGTATAAGGCATGAAAGTATCCATTGTGGCCGCAGTGGCCAAAAACGGCATTATTGGCATCAACAACAGCCTGCCTTGGCACTTGCCAGAAGACCTTGCTTTCTTTAAGCAGACCACTTTGGGCTGCCCGGTGCTGATGGGCCGAAAAACCTATGAATCCATCAACCGCCCACTGCCTGGGCGCCTGAATGTGGTGTTGTCGGGCAATGTACACTGGGCACCCGCACCTGCCAAAGACGGCACGCCACGCAGCGTGATTGCATACCCCGCAGCGCTACCCGAGGGCGGTGCCACTCAAATTGCAACAGCCACGAACTTGCCCAATGCACTGAATTGGCTTTCAAATTTTGAACAAGTATTTTTGATTGGTGGGAGTAATTTGTATCAGCAGGCTCTGAACCAAAACCTGGTTGATGAACTGATACTGACCGAGATACATCAAAGCTTTGAAGGCGATGCCAGCTTTCCCCAATGGGATCGCCAGCTGTTCAGGGAAGTTGAACGGATTACCAATACAGCCACCCCGGAACGCGCGTGGGGCTTTGATTTTGTAAAATACGCAAAAGTAGACAATTAATCCGCGAAGAATTAAACCCGAGAATTGATCCCGACAAGGGGTTAAAAGGAGTAAACAATGGCACGCACAGTGAACTGCATTAAATTGGGTAAAGAGGCAGAAGGCTTGGATTTTCCTCCCGCACCCGGTGAGTTGGGCAAGAAAATTTTTGAGAATGTGTCCAAACAAGCCTGGCAAGACTGGTTGAAACACCAAACCATGTTGGTGAACGAAAACCGCCTGAGCCTGGCGGATGCTCGCGCCCGCAAGTACCTGATGGAACAAATGGAAAAGCACTTCTTTGGTGATGGTGCCGAACAAGCTGCCGGTTATGTGCCGCCCAGCAACTAAGCGGCAACCAGTCAAACACCCCACTCACAGCACATCAAAAAGCCCCTGAACACAGGGGCTTTTTTTCTTGCGCCAGCCGTTGCATACTGAAACCGTCAACCGGAGTTTTCAGCATGACCAGCTTCCAAGACAGCGTGCTGTTTCGCTACTTTTTCTTTCACTGGCTGTTTCGCGATGCCAGCGTGAAAGAGTTGTATCAACGATCTGCGGCAATCGCTCACAACAAAGCCAACCGACACCACTTGCTGGCTTATTTACGCCGCTGGATCGCATTAACCCTGCTGATGTACTTCGCCGGGATCATGCTGGAGCAATTCAATACCATGGCCTGTGTGTTTTTCTACACGATCGCAGCCTTGTGCACCTGCACCATTGCAAAAATTACAGTCGCGTGGATTTTTCTGGGAAAACATCAGCTTTGAGCAAAATGGCTGCCCAACAAAAAGCCCGCTACACATTTGGTGAAGCGGGCCACTTGCTTTCTCAAGTTCAAGCCGTTTGCCAATTAACTCTCAATTAATTGTCTGAAGCTTCCTGAGCCACAACTTCTGGTCCCTGATGGCGAACGTCACGGCCTTTTACCATATAAACCACGTGTTCAGACATGTTCTTGGAGTGATCACCAATGCGCTCAATTGCTTTGGCGATGAACAAAATTTCGATGGAGCGGGAAATGGTGCGTGGGTCTTCCATCATGAAGGTGATCAGCTGGCGCAAAATCGCCTTGAATTCATCATCCACCTCGATATCGGCCTTGACCACTTCTGCCGCAGAAACCGCGTTAACGCGTGCATAAGAATCCAAAACCTTGCGCAGCATGGCGATGGCGTTGCTGGCAATGCGATGCAAATCGACTTTGGGCACAAAATGCTTGCCCGCATCTGCGATCATCATGCCCATACGAGCCACTTTTTCAGCTTCGTCACCGATTCGCTCCAGGTCGCGAATCATTTTGATCGCCACAATTACCGAGCGCAGATCAACCGCAGCAGGCTGGCGACGGGCCAGGATGTGATTGCACAGTTCGTCGATTTCAAGCTCGATGTCGTTGACTTCTTTCTCACGACGAATGACGTCCTTGAAAATTTGGGTATCGGCCGCGCCCAAACCTTCGATGGCTGACACGATCTGATTCTCCACCAGGCCGCCCATCTGTAGAACGCGAGTGCGCAGCGACTCCAGTTCGGCGTCGTACTGTTTGGAGGTGTGTTCAGTCATTTGTCTTCCTTACCCGGATAATTGTTGTAACAATGTAATGTGGCACATGCACATGACAAGAATTTGTCAAACCATGCCACATGTTCACTTTATTCTGCCATGTTCTGCACAATTATTCAGGTCTTAGTCCTGCCTGTAAGGAGGATTAAAGGGTTTTTATACCATCTGCTGTTGCGATTAACACTACATCAGCATTTCGAATCGCAAAAAGCCCATTTGTAACAACGCCTGGCCAATGGTTAATCTCTTTTTCCATGGCAACCGGGTCGGTAATTTTCAAACCAGCCACGTCCAGAATCACATTGCCGTTGTCCGTGACAAAACCCTCGCGCAGCTTCACCTGCCCACCCAGTGCGGTTAGCTTTCGTGCGATTGCATTGCGTGCCATGGGCAACACTTCAACCGGCAGAGGAAAAGCCCCCAACACTTGCACCAGTTTTGATTGGTCAGCAATACACACAAACTTGTCTGAAATATCAGCCACAATTTTTTCGCGGGTGTTGGCGCCACCACCACCTTTGATCAAACAATTGGCTGGGTCTACCTCATCGGCGCCATCCACGTAGACTGACAAGCTTTCCACATCGTTCATGTCAACAATTGGCACACCAATTTCACGCAGCTTTTTCTCAGACCGTACCGAAGAAGACACTGCGCCTTTGAGTTGAATACCTGACTCAGCCAAAGCATCAATAAAACAATCCACCGTTGAACCTGTACCCACGCCGAGCACGGTGCCCGGCTGGACATATTCAAGCGCGGCCTTGGCCACCATTTTCTTTAGGGTTAAAGCATCCATGAGGGGTTTGATATTCCTGAGAGGTATTGATTGAGGCTAGATCTAACCTGTATTTTAAAGGTAGAAGTGACTCACAAATGGAAAAAACCAACTGCAAGCAGTTGGTTTTTCCGGGCTTTACGGCAAAGTCGTAATAATTACTTCTTTTTCTGGGCGGGCAAATCGGTACACACGCCTTTGTAAACTTCAGCAGCCATGCCCACGCTTTCACACAAGGTGGGGTGTGGGTGAATGGTTTTACCAATGTCAACAGCGTCGGCACCCATTTCAACGGCAAGGCACACTTCACCGATCAAATCACCGGCATTCATGCCCACAATGCCGCCGCCCACTACACGCTTGGTTTCTTCATCAAACAACAGTTTGGTGAAGCCATCGTCGGCGTTGTTGGCGATTGCACGGCCAGAGGCCGCCCATGGGAATACTGCCTTGCCCACTTTAATGCCCTGGTCTTTGGCTTGGTCCTCAGTAAGACCAACCCAAGCCACCTCGGGGTGCGTGTAGGCCACACTTGGAATAACCCGTGCATCGAAAAACGCTTTTTCATCCGCAGCGGCCTCGGCAGCAACATGGGCTTCATGCACAGCCTTGTGCGCCAACATGGGTTGCCCCACCACATCGCCGATCGCGAAAATATTGGACACGTTGGTCCGCATTTGCTTGTCCACTGGAATGAAGCCGCGGTCGGTGACTGCAACACCCGCTTTCTCGGCGCCAATTTTCTTGCCATTGGGCGTGCGCCCGACAGACACCAGCACCATGTCATAAAGCTGGGGCTCTTTCGGGGCCTGTTCGCCTTCGAATGTCACCAGAATGCCCTTCTTCGAGGCTTCAACGCCCACGGTTTTGGTTTTTAGCATGATGTTGTCGAACCGCGGTGCATTGCGCTTTTGCCAAACTTTCACCAGGTCGCGATCTGCACCCTGCATCAGGCCATCCAGCATTTCAACCACATCGAGGCGAGCACCCAGCGCAGAATACACAGTGGCCATTTCAAGGCCAATAATGCCACCGCCAATAATTAGCATACGCTTGGGAATGAATGGCAACTCCAGTGCGCCGGTCGAATCTACAATGCGCGGATCTTGCGGGATGAAAGGCAAATGCACTGGCTGTGAACCTGCGGCAATAATTGCCTTGTTGAACTGAATAACCTGCTTGCTGCCATCGGCCAATGACACCTCAAGGTGATTGGCACTGAGAAAGCTGCCCACGCCCTGCACGGTTTTTACTTTGCGGCCCTTGGCCATGCCAGCCAAACCACCAGTCAGCTTGCCGACTACACCCGCTTTGTGTGCGCGCAATTTATCAAGATCAATTTTCGGCTTGGCAAAGGCAATGCCATGTTCGCCCATGTGCTGCGCTTCTTCCAACACCTGTGCCGTGTGCAACAGTGCTTTGGAAGGGATACAGCCCACATTCAGACACACACCACCCAGGGTGCTGTAGCGTTCAACCAGAATGGTGTTCATGCCAAGATCAGCGCTGCGAAATGCAGCTGAATAACCGCCGGGGCCCGCGCCCAACACCAGCACGTCGCAAGTGTGATCAACTTGGCCGCTGTAACTGCTGGCAGGGCCTGCCAAGGCGACGGGTGGAGCTGCCACGGGTGTTGATGTGGCCGACTTGCTTTCAGCAGCAGCGGCTGGTTTGGAGTCCGCTGCAACTGGTGCGGCGGGTGCGGCTGAAGATGCAGCACCACCGCTGATTTCACAAATCTCACTGCCTTTGGACACCTTGTCGCCCACCTTCACGAGCAGCTTGGTGACCACACCATCGTCAGAGGCCGGAATTTCCATGCTGGCCTTGTCAGACTCCACGGTGATCAAGGATTGCTCTTTGCTCACCTTGTCGCCAACTTTGACCAACACTTCAATAATTTCTACGGAATCAAAATCACCGATATCAGGAACGATCAGTTTCATGTGTTCATCCCCTTACAACAGCACTTTGCGCATGTCGGCCAACACGCCAGCAAGCTCGGTGGTAAATCGGGCCGCCATGGCACCGTCGATCACTCGATGGTCGTAGCTAAGGCTAAGTGGCAACATCAGGCGGGGCTCAAATTCCTTGCCGTTCCAGACCGGCTTCATGGCCGATTTGGACAAGCCCAAAATAGCCACCTCAGGTGCATTGATAATTGGTGTGAACATGGTTCCGCCCACACCGCCCAGCGACGACACTGTAAACGTGGCGCCTTGCATATCAGCGCCTTTCAACTTGCCGTCACGAGCCTGAGCTGACAATTCGCCAAGTTCATTGGCAATTTGCGCGAAGCCTTTCTGGTCTACACCCTTAATAACTGGTACCACCAAACCATTTGGCGTATCGGCAGCAAAACCAATGTTCCAGTACTTCTTCACAATCAATTTGTCGCCCGCTTCATTCAGCGAGGCGTTGAAGGCGGGGTACTTTTTCAGCACTGCCACACAAGCCTTCATCACGAAAGCCAACATGGTCAGCTTCACGCCTTGCTTGGCCAGTGCGGTATTGGTGTCTTTGCGGAATTGTTCAAGATCAGTAATGTCGGCTTCGTCGAACTGGGTCACATGCGGAATCATGACCCAGTTGCGGTGCAGGTTCGGACCAGACAATTTCTTGATGCGTGAAAGCTCCAGTTCTTCAACTTCACCAAATTTTGTGAAATCGACTTTGGGCCATGGCAACAAATCGAGGCCAACACCACTGCCGCCTTTGGATGCGCCAGCGGAAGCAGAACCCACACCGGCAACGGCCGCTTTCACGAAGTTGCGAACGTCATCAGGCGTAATACGGCCTTTCGGGCCTGTGCCCTGCACAGTGGTTAAATTCACACCCAATTCACGCGCGAATTTGCGAACCGACGGGCTTGCGTGCGGCGCATTCACCGACGCAGCAGTTGGGTTGTGTGGTTCAGCGGGCACAGGCGCAGAGGCGGCAGCAGGTGCAGTCGTGGTTGCAACCTTTGTCTCCACAGCAGGGGCTGCTGCGGGTGCTGATTCGGCTTTCGGAGCTTCGACTTTGGGTGCTTCCTCTGCCTTGGGCGCCGCCGCAGCCGCACTCTCTCCAGCAGGTTCAAGAATCAGCATCAAGGTGCCTTCTTTCACCTTGTCGCCAATTTTTACTTTCATTTCCTTGACCACACCAGCTTGCGGGCATGGAATTTCCATACTGGCTTTGTCAGATTCAACGGTGATGATGGATTGCTCCGCCACCACGGTGTCGCCTGCCTTCACCAGCACTTCAATAATTTCCACCCCGTCAAAATCGCCGATGTCGGGTACTTTGATTTCGATTGTCATGTCGATCGTCCTTTTATGCGTAGGCTGGGTTGGGCTTGTTGGGGTTGATGCCGTATTTCTTGATTGCCTCACCCACGGTGCTCAGTGGAATGTCGCCCTGATCGGCTAAGGCCTTCAGTGCTGCAACGGTGACGAAATGACGGTTCACCTCAAAATGCTCACGCAACTTGGAGCGGAAATCGGAACGACCAAAACCATCGGTGCCCAGAACTTTGTACTCACGGCCCTTGGGCATGAATGGGCGAATTTGGTCAGCAAACAACTTCATGTAGTCGGTTGAGGCCACAATCGGTCCTTCAGTTTTGGCCAACATTTTTTCAACATAACTTTGCTTGGACTTCTGCTCGGGATGCAGCATGTTTTCACGTTCTACATCCAGACCTTCACGGCGCAGCTCAGTGAAGCTGGTGACTGACCAAACATCAGCAGCAACACCCCAGTCTTTTTCAAGCAATTCTGCCGCTTCCAGCGATTCACGCAAAATGGTGCCCGAGCCCAACAGTTGAACACGCTTCTTGCCAGCCTTCTTCAGGGCGGACTCGCGGCAAACATACATGCCTTTCAGAATGCCCTCTTCGGTACCCTTTTTCAGGCCAGGCTGTGCGTAGTTCTCGTTCATCACGGTGAGGTAATAGAACACGTTTTCCTGGTCTTCAACCATGCGCTTCAAGCCGTGCTGAATGATCACAGCCAGCTCATGGGCAAAGGTGGGGTCATAGCTGACACAGTTTGGAATGGTCGAAGACAAAATGTGGCTGTGACCATCTTCGTGCTGCAAACCCTCGCCGTTCAGTGTCGTGCGGCCGGCAGTGCCACCCAGCAAGAAACCACGCGCCTGCATATCGCCCGCAGCCCAGGCCAAATCGCCCACACGCTGGAAGCCAAACATGGAGTAGTAAATGTAGAAAGGAATCATCACGCGGTTGTTCGTGGAATACGATGTGGCCGCTGCAATCCAGGAACTGAATGCACCAGCTTCGTTAATGCCCTCTTCCAGAATTTGGCCGGCCTTGTCTTCGCGGTAGTACATCACCTGATCTTTGTCGACTGGTTCGTACAACTGGCCCTGTGAAGAATAAATACCCAACTGGCGGAACATGCCTTCCATACCAAATGTGCGGGCTTCATCAGGAACAATCGGCACAATGCGCTGGCCGATTTCCTTGTCGCGCACCAATGCGGTCAACACACGCACAAATGCTTGTGTGGTTGAAATTTCACGGCCTTCCTTGGTGGGTTCCAGCACAGCTTCGAATGCATCCAGGCCGGGCACTTTCAGTTTTTCATCGGCCTCGCGGCGGCGCTTGGGCAGATAACCGCCCAAGGCTTGACGACGCTCGTGCAGGTATTTAATTTCCGGCGCGTCATCGGCTGGCTTGTAGAAAGGCACATCTTCGATGATGTCGTCTGAGACTGGAATGTTGAAGCGATCACGGAATTCCTTGATGGACTGAATGTCCAGCTTCTTTTGCTGGTGGGTGGTGTTCTTGCCCTGACCAACCTTGCCCATGCCAAAGCCTTTCACGGTTTTCGCCAGAATTACAGTTGGTTGGCCTTCATGCTTCATGGCGGCATCGTAAGCAGCATGCACTTTGTGTGGGTCGTGGCCGCCACGGTTCAAACGCCAGATGTCTTCATCGGTCATGCGGGCAACCATTTCCAGCAACTTGGGGTGCTTGCCAAAGAAGTTCTTGCGTACGTAAGCACCATCGTTGGCCTTGCAGTTCTGGTATTCACCATCGACCATTTCCAGCATCACTTTGCGCATCAGGCCGTCTTTGTCGCGGGCCAACAATTCGTCCCAGTAGCCGCCCCAGATCACCTTCAACACGTTCCAGCCTGAGCCGCGGAATTCACCCTCCAATTCCTGAATGATCTTGCCGTTGCCGCGTACCGGGCCATCCAGGCGCTGAAGGTTACAGTTCACCACGAACACCAGGTTGTCCAGCTTTTCACGCGCGGCCATGCCGATCGCACCCAGTGATTCGGGTTCGTCCATTTCACCGTCGCCACAGAACACCCAGACTTTGCGCTTGGACGTGTCGCAAATGCCGCGGGCATGCAGGTACTTCAGGAAACGGGCCTGATAAATACCCATCAAGGGGCCAAGGCCCATGGACACTGTCGGGAACTGCCAGAAATCGGGCATCAACTTGGGGTGCGGGTAACTGGAAAGGCCTTTGCCATCCACTTCCTGACGGAAGTTATTCAATTGGTCTTCAGTCAAACGCCCCTCAAGGAAAGCGCGTGCGTAAATTCCAGGAGACACATGGCCCTGAAGGTAAAGCAAATCGCCACCGTGGTTTTCATCTTCAGCATGCCAGAAGTGGTTGAAACCCACACCCAGCATGGTGGCAAGAGACGCGAATGACGCAATGTGACCACCCAGGTCACCGCCATCGGGCGGGCTTTTCTTGTTGGCGCGCACCACCATGGCCATGGCATTCCAGCGCATCCAGGAGCGAAGACGTTCTTCGTATTCCATATTGCCCGGGCAGCGGGTTTCAAGGTGCACAGGGATGGTGTTCACATATTCGGTGTTGGCCGAAAACGGAATAAACGCGCCACTCAGGCGCGCTTTGGCAATCAGTTGTTC
Source organism: Limnobacter sp. SAORIC-580 (assembly GCF_013004065.1). GTDB lineage: Bacteria > Pseudomonadota > Gammaproteobacteria > Burkholderiales > Burkholderiaceae_B > Limnobacter > Limnobacter profundi. The sequence goes on along the minus strand of NZ_CP053084.1, from coordinate 1,376,078 downwards.
AAGCAAGTAATGCGCACGCTCGGGGCCTTCACGTTCAAGCACGGCCTCCAGGGCATCTAGCCATTCTTGGGTTTCTTGGAAATCGGGATCGTCCGATCCGGGGAAATTGAGTTGCGCTGACATTGCTTCCTCCTTGGGTCTCTGGGTTCTTTTGCAGAAGTACGAGCTTGTGGCTGTATTTCGTGTTGATATTAGAGTATCACACCTAATTCAAAAAGTTTCAAATTATGATTTGAGTTTTCATATTGTGGAATATCTAAGGATTTTCCCGAATCCACCTGAATCCAGTCCACCCACTTGCCCGCTTGTTTTGTACACTTCAGTCATTATCAGGATTCGAGACCTATTCGACCGTGCGCCTCAGCGATCAACCCCGTACAAGCCCTTTGGTTTGGGCCACCCCGCTGGTGGGCATCATCCTGTTTTTGCTTGCCATGGGCGCCTTTTTCTACACTCTGCATTCCGAGGATCAGAATCAAACGCAACTGCGCGTCATTCGTGATGTGGAACTGGCCCGTCAAACCATTCGTACCCGTTTATTGGCCTCACAGGAACGACTGAACCAGATCGCTCGAGGGTTTGAGCAAAACAGCAGTGATGTTGAAGGTTTTCGTTTCTCCGCCCAGGCGCTGTTAAATGAGTTTCAAGAGGTCAGCAGCGTGCTGATCATTGACGAGGAAAGACGGGTGACCAACTTGGCATTGCCCAGTTTGCGCTCATCCGAAGTACTCCACCCCCTTTACCAAACCATTGAAGATGCCGAAAGTTATTGGGCATTCAACACCGCCAGGGAAACCAGATTGCCTGTGTTCTCAAGGCCATTTCTGGATCCTTCCGGCAAGGTGTTCATTGAAGTTCACAGCCCCATTTTCAGCCGGGGAGATTTCATTGGCACGGTGGCGGCGACCATTCCTTTGGGTGCGTTGCTGAACGATGCGGTACCTAACTCATTCGTGCAGCTTTATTTGGTCAGCATCGTAGACGGTGGCGGCAATCCCGTTGCCTCGAATGTGAGCAGGTCAATCGACAATGCAAAGTTGAGCCATGAGGTTCCGCTAGATCCGCCTGGCCATGGGCTGAAACTGCGAGCTGTGCTATACAAAACCAACACCGAGTTGTTTTCCAACATGTTGGCCTGGGCGGTGTTTGGGCTTTCACTGGTAATTGTATGGAGTTTTATCCTGCTGTTTCGGCATGCGAAACTTCGCAGCCAGGCTGAGAAACGATTGCTGGCGGAAACCAAGTTTCGACGGGCCATGGAAAACTCGGTGGTTACCGGCATGCGGGCCATCGACATGCAAGGCCGTATCACCTATGTGAACCCGGCCTTTTGCAGGATGACCGGCTACAAGGAATCGGAGCTGGTGGGCATGGCTCCTCCATTTCCATATTGGCCTGACAGGTCCTACGAAGAACAGCAGACCAACCTGGATTTGATTCTGTCAGGCAATGCGCCACAAAAAGGCATCGAGGTGCAAGTGCGCAGACGCGACGGCAGCGTGTTTGACGCACGCATGTATGTGTCGCCACTGGTTGACAGCGATGGGCAGCAAAGCGGCTGGATGACCTCGATGACCGACATCACCGAGCCACGCCGAATTCGTGACGAACTGGCTGCTGCCCACCGGCGCTTTGTTCGTATTCTTGAAGAACTTGATGCAGCTGTGTGCGTTCAGGGCCCGGAAGCCGGACCCGATGAATATATTTTCGTGAACAGGCTACACAGGGAGTGGTTTGGCAAGGCCACGCCGCCGCGCATGTCAAAAAACCGCCGCAACCGGGTAAATCTGTATGAGCCATTCGAGTGGCTTAATCCAGTGTCGCAGCGCTGGTACGAAGTTCGGCGACGATCCATTTCATGGGTAGATGGTGCAACCGTGGTAATGCAGGTGGCCACCGATATTTCCTCACGCAAGGAAGCGGAAGACATGTCGCGTCAGCAACAGGAAAAACTGCAATTTACGTCTCGTTTGATCACCCTTGGCGAACTGGCCTCTTCGCTGGCCCATGAAATCAACCAGCCGCTGGCCGCCATTTCAAATTACAACATGGGCAGCGTGACCCGGCTGAAAGCGGGCAAAGTCAGCCCCGAGGACCTGCTGCCCGTGCTTGAAAAGGTAAATGTACAGGCCCAGCGTGCTGGTGATGTGATTCGCCGAATTCGGGAATTCGTGAAACAACAGGAACCCAAACGCGGACCCTGCCCCATCGGTAAAATTATTGAGGATGCCATCAGCTTTTCCCGCCTAGAGGCCAAACACCAATCGGCCCGGATTGAGATGAACCTGCCCGATGCACTGATGTCGGTAGTGGCTGACCCGGTGCTGATCGAGCAAGTATTGATGAACCTGATCAAGAACGGCCTGGAGGCCATGGGCCATCTGCCACCGGAGCAAAAGTTAATCGAGATTCAGGTGGGTCAGTCGGCCCAGTTTGCCTTGGTTGAGGTTCGAGATCACGGCGTGGGGGTGCCCGAAGAAATTCGCCAACGGCTGTTTGAATCGTTTTTCACCACCAAATCCGATGGAATGGGCATGGGCTTGAACATCTGTCGTACTATTATTGAGTATCATCAAGGCCAATTGTGGGTAGAACCCGCGCAAGGTCAGGGCAGTGTTTTCAAGTTCACGCTGCCACTGGCCGAAGACTCGGTGCTTGCGCACATCAATCCACCTGTTATGGAATAAAGCCAATGCTCCACACTCAGCCACGCCCCACCGAAATGCAAGAAACCGTGTTCATCGTGGACGACGACGAGGCGGTACGCGACTCGCTCCAATGGCTTATCGAAACCGAGGGCTATCAGGTGAGAACCTATGCAGACCCCGAGTTGTTTCTTGAGCAATTGGTGTGGCCACAACCCTGTGTGTTGCTGCTGGACATTCGCATGCCCAAGCTTTCAGGCCTTGAAGTGCAAAAAACACTGAATGAACGCGGCATTCCCATCCCCATCGTTTTCATCACCGGCCATGGCGATGTAACACTGGCAGTGGAAACCATGAAAAACGGTGCGGTTGATTTTCTGGAAAAACCGTTTGATGAAGGCAAGATCAAAGACCTGATTCACCAGCACATGCGCTTGGCCCACGAGCTTGCCCAAACCGCCAAGCTTGATGAACAAATCAACAAACTTTACTCGAAACTGACCACACGTGAATTGCAGGTACTGGAGAGAATCGTATCGGGTCGCCTGAACAAGCAAATTGCAGACGACCTGAACATCAGCATTAAAACCGTGGAAGCGCACCGCGCCAACATCATGGACAAGCTGCAAGTGACCACCGTGGCTGATTTGCTGAAAATCGCCTTGCGCAAATCACCGGAACTGGCACAACCCTGAACACCACCAACAAGGCCCGCCAGAAATCTGCTGCTGGGCCTTGTTCAATTGAACCATTTCAAATTTTCGAACTCATTTAATCATGTCTGCACAAATCATCAGCGGAACCGAACTGGCCGCCTCCATTCGAGAAACAATTGCCAAACGTGCTGCTGAATTGACAGCCCTCGGCCACCAACCCGGCTTGGCGGTGGTGCTCGTGGGCGAAGACCCGGCATCGCAGGTTTACGTGCGCAACAAGGTGTCAGCCTGTGAAAAAGCCGGCTTTAAATCGGTGATGCACCGCATGCCCGAGAACACCAGCCAGGACGCACTGGTCGGTTTGGTTGAACAACTGAATGATGACCCCACCATTCACGGCATTTTGGTGCAATTGCCCTTGCCAAAACACCTGGACTCCCACCTGGTCATTGAATCCATCAGTGCAGAGAAAGACGTCGATGGCTTTCACATCAGCAATGCTGGTTTGTTGATGACCGGCAAACCGCTGTTTCGCCCCTGCACGCCCTACGGTGTCATGAAAATGCTTGAGTTGACAGGCATCGAATTGCGAGGCGCAGAGGCAGTTGTAATTGGTGCCAGCAACATTGTGGGTAAGCCACAGGCGATGTTGTTGCTACAGCAAGGCGCTACAGTAACCTTGTGCAACAGCAAAACCAAAGATCTGAAGTCCCATTGCCAACGCGCAGATGTACTTGTAGTTGCGGTGGGTCGCCCCAATATGATTACAGGCGACATGATCAAACCGGGTGCTGTCGTGATCGATGTAGGTATCAACCGCTTGCCGGATGGCAAGCTGTGCGGCGATGTTGATTTTGATTCGGCCAAAGAAGTGGCCGGCTGGATTACGCCAGTGCCCGGTGGTGTTGGCCCCATGACCATCACCATGCTGTTGCAAAACACGATTGAAGCGGTAGAACGTAGCATATAAGCGCAGCCTTTCAGAATTTTTTAGCAGGACCCCAAGACCATGAGCATGAAAATGGACACGAACAATCCCCTACTCGACTTTTCCGGACTGCCCCGTTTTTCGGACATCAAAACCGAGCACGTGGAACCCGCCATTGACACGCTGCTTGCTGCGGCAAAAAAACAGCTGGAAGTGACAGCCAGCACTGCACCTGAACACGCCACTTGGGAAGAAACCCTGTTACCGCTCGACATCGCCTGCGAACAACTGAGCCGAGCCTGGGGCGTGGTTGGGCATTTGCATTCTGTGGCGGACACCGAAGCGCTGCGCGCGGCCTACAACGCCTGCCTGCCCAAAACCACCGAGTTCTGGACCATGGTTGGGCAAGACGAGCGCCTTTATGCAATTTACAAGGCCGTTGAGCAAAGCGATGCCGCCAAACAATTCACGCCGGCACGCCTGAAGGTATTGGCCAATTCAATCCGTGGTTTCAAGTTGGGTGGCGCTGAATTGCCAGCTGACCAAAAGCCACGTTACGCGGAAATTCAAGACCGTCAGGCCGCCATAACGGCCAAGTTTTCCGAGAATGTGCTGGACGCCACCAATGCCTTTGAATTGATCGTGACCGACAAAGCTGATTTGGCAGGCATTCCTGAATATGCGGTGCAAGCGGCCGAGGAACTTGCAAAATCGGAAGGCAAGGAAGGCTACAAATTTACTTTGCAGTTTCCCTCTTATTTTCCAGTGTTGCAGTACGCCGAGAAGCGTGAATTGCGTGAAACACTTTATGAAGCCTATGCCAAACGAGCCTCCGAATTTGGCCCGGCCGAACTGGACAATACAGCCCTGATTCGCGAACTGCTGCAACTTCGCCTTGAGGAAGCCCAAATGCTGGGTTACAAGAATTTTGGTGAACTGAGCTTGGTCCCGAAAATGGCCAACACACCCGACGAAGTGGTCAATTTTCTGCGGGAACTGGCGGTGAAAGCCAAGCCATTCGCGCTGCGTGATCTCGAAGAAATCAAAGCATTTGCCAAAACCGAGTTGGGTATGGACGATCTTCAAAGCTGGGACATGAGCTATGCCTCCGAAAAGCTGAAAGAAAAAAAATACGCCTTCAGTGATCTGGAAGTACGCCAGTACTTTCAGGAGGACCGCGTGCTGGAGGGTCTGTTCAAGCTGACAGAAAAATTGTTCAGTGTGCAGATAGTGAAAGCCCAAGCCGACACCTGGCACCCGGATGTGCGCTTCTTTGAAGTACAGAAAGAAGGCAAAGCCATTGCGCATTTCTACCTGGACCCCTATGCGCGCGCCAGCAAACGCTCAGGCGCCTGGATGGACGACGCCCGCGGCCGCAAGCGCACCGAGCAAGGTGTGCAAACACCCGTGGCCTACCTAACCTGTAACTACACCAAACCGGCAGCAGGCAAGGCGGCCCAATTGGCACATGACGACGTGCAAACCCTGTTCCATGAATTCGGGCACGGCATTCACCACATGTTGACCCGCGTGGATGAACTGGACGTAGCCGGCATCAACGGCGTGGAATGGGATGCGGTAGAATTGCCCTCTCAATTCATGGAAAACTTTGCCTGGGAATGGAGTGTGGTTGAATCGCTCACCGCACATGAAACCACAGGCGAACCCATGCCCAAGGCCCTGTTTGACAAAATGGTAGCCGCAAAGAATTTCCAGAGCGGACTGCAAACACTGCGTCAAATCGAGTTCTCTCTGTTTGACATGCTTGTGCACACCGAATTTGACCCGCACAGCGAAGCAAATATTCTTGAACTGCTGGCCCAAGTACGCAAAGAAGTGGCAGTGCTGGTCCCGCCAGCGTACAACCGCTTCCCCAATTCGTTCAGCCATATTTTCGCGGGTGGTTATGCAGCGGGTTACTACAGCTACAAATGGGCTGAAGTCTTGTCGGCCGATGCTTTTGCCATGTTCGAAGAAAACGGTGTAGTCAGCCCGGAAACCGGCAAAAAGTTTCTCGAAGAGATTTTATCGGTGGGCGGCAGCCGCCCTGCGGCTGAATCGTTCAAGGCCTTCCGTGGCCGAGAGCCCAGCATCGACGCCCTGCTTCGCCACACGGGCATGGTCGACAACAGGCAGGCAGCGTAATGACAGACCAAGCAGCAAGCATTCAACTGGCCACCTGGAACGTGAACTCGCTCAAGGTGCGCCTTCCACATCTGTTGCAATGGCTTGAGACCAACCCTGTCGATTTGCTGGGCCTGCAAGAGTTGAAACTGACCGACGACAATTTTCCCGTGGCTGAACTGGAAGCTGCCGGGTACGGTGCGGTATTTGCTGGCCAGAAAACCTACAACGGTGTGGCCATTCTGTACAAGAAAGCCACCATGCCTGAACCGGTAGATGTGCAGGTGAACCTGCCAAGCTTTCCCGATGAGCAAAAGCGCGTCATTGCAGCCACCTTTGGTGATTTACGATTCATCAGCGCCTATGTGGTGAACGGCTCTGAAGTTGGGTCTGACAAGTTCGAATACAAGAAAGCCTGGCTTGATGCCTTGCTGAAAGACTGTGAGACCTGGTTGGCCAAATACCCAAAACTGGCCTTGGTAGGTGATTACAACATCGCCCCCGACGACCGTGATGTGCATGACCCCAAGGCTTGGGCGGGCCAAGTGCTGTGCTCGGATGATGAGCGCACTCGCTTTAATACACTGCTGGGCTTGGGTTTGGTTGATAGCTTCCGGCTGTTTGAGCAGGCCGAGAAAACCTTTTCCTGGTGGGATTACCGCATGTTGGGTTTTCAAAAGAACAAGGGCTTGCGAATCGACCATGTTTTGCTGTCAAAACCTTTGGCCGAACATTGCACTGCCAGTGTGATTGACCGCGTACCGCGCAAATGGGAAAAACCCTCGGACCATGCCCCTGCCGTGGCGACCCTCTCAAGATAGCCACTACTCACCCCCCTTCAAAAGGGGGAACACCTCGGTAAAACAGGCGATTTACCCCTCTAATTAGGCAATTAGTACGGGGTAGGCAATGCGATGATCGAAGCTGTTCATAACCTTCCCAATCGCTTCGCACCATGAACCTAAAGACTCTGCCCCTTTCCAAACAGATCAGCTTTACCAGCGCCGCTTTGGTGGCCCTGATTGTATTGAGCCTGGTCGGCATTACGGCCGCGTACACCTTCAATGCAGCCACAGCCCGAACCGAACGCGCCGTATCTACCCAGGCCGAGGGTTTGCGACAAACCATGGACATTGCCTACAAGCTGTCAGAAAGTTCTGTAACGCAATTGGCAGAGTTGTTTGAGATTGAGTTCAACGGCGAGTTGCTGGTTGACCCTGAACAGCAGATTTCGATTACACCTGAAATTGACGGGCCCATGGTAACCCTGGACTCCACCTTCATTACCGGCAACTACGGTGTGGTGGATAACTTCACAAAAATGACAGGCGGCATAGCAACCGTGTTTGTTCGCACGGGTGACGACTACCTGAGAATTTCAACCAGCCTGAAAAAGGAAAATGGTGACCGTGCAGTAGGCACCAAGCTGGATCGAAGCCACCCCAGCTACGCCAAGATAATTAAAGGCGAAACCTACGTGGGTGAGGCGCTGTTATTCGGTAAGCGCTACATGTCGAAGTACTTGCCGATTAAAAGCACAAATGGTCAACATGATTTGGTGCTGTACATTGGCTTTGACATGACCAACCTGTTTGCCGATGTACAAAACGCGGTGTTGAGCACGCGCATTGGTGAAACCGGCATCCCCTATGTGCTGTACACCACGGGTGCGAATGCAGGCAAAGTGATGATTCACTCACAATTCAAAGGTGATGAGTTCAAAGAACTGGCTGCCAAAGAATCTGATTTGCAAGGCCTGCTCGACAAGATTACAAAAGAAGACAGCGGCATTACCCAAATTAGCTGGAACGATCCAAAATCAGGTGAAAACCGCAGCGAGTTTGTGGCATTCACCAAAGTACCCCAGTGGGGCGGTGCAGCGATTGTCGCACCCGCGCTTACCTCCGAGATGTTCAGTACGATTTACGCCATGTCGGGCATGATGGTGATCATGGGTCTGATTGCCTCTGCCATCATCGCGCTTGCCCTCTACTGGGTCACAAGCCGTTTGACCAGCTCAACCAAGGTACTGACCGCTTTGGCTTTGAAACTGGGCAACGGTGACATGACTGCACGTGCCAGCGATGAAGTGACCAACGGCAGCGTGGCCACCAAAAACGAAATCAGCCTGTTGGCCCGCAGCATGAACCGCATGGCCGAAAGCATGGAACAAGCCTTGGGTGCCGTAAAACGCAGCACCGACCAGGTTCAAGAGGCATCTGAGGACCTGGTTCAAACCAGTGAAGAGCTCAGCAAAGGCGCCGCTTCTGGTAGCGATGCGGCTTCAGGCATGGCGGCTGCGGTTGAGGAAATGTCTTCCTCAATTTCCAGCGTGGGCGAATCGGCCACTGAAGCCAAAGATGTAAGCAACAAGGCACGCCAGTTGGCAGACGATGGTTTGGGTGCGATTAATTCCGCCACTCAACAAATGCATAAAATTTCACAGAATGTGCAAGGCACAGCCGATGTGATTCAACAACTCGGCGAACAATCCCGGGAAATTTCTGAAATCGCTCTGATTATCAAAGGCATAGCTGAACAAACCAACCTTCTGGCCTTGAATGCAGCCATTGAAGCTGCACGCGCGGGTGAACAGGGTCGTGGTTTCTCGGTGGTGGCCGATGAAGTGCGCAAGCTGGCAGAGCGCACTCGCAAGTCGACCGACGATATTCACGGCATGATCGAGGCCATTCAAAACAGCTCTGGCGTGGCCGTTAACAACATGGACATGGCTGTAGAAAGCGTGAAAAAAGGTGTTGAGCTTGTAGACCGCGCAGGCCAGGCCATGAACCAGATCACAGCCGATTCTTCGGCTGTGGCCCACTCGGTTGAAAACATTCACGCGGCGCTGCTTGAGCAAAACCAGGCCTCGGAAAGTATTGGTCACCAGGTTGAAGTGGTTGCCCAGCTTTCGGAAGGCAATTTGGACATGGCTCGCCGTGCGTCCAATGCAGTGTCAGGCCTGAAGGGAGTGGCCACTGACCTGTCCAATATTCTGAAGAAGTTTCAGGTCAAGAACATGTAATTCACCCCGCCGGGTACAACAAAAAAGCCTCTGCATGCAGAGGCTTTTTTTTGGGCGCTTCAAACACTTTCAATCAATGTCTTTGACATCAATATTCAGGTCCTGAATTTTCCGGGTAATGGTGTTGCGCCCTATTCCCAAACGCTGGGCTGCCTCAATCCGCTTGCCATGGGTGGCTTTCAAAGCCGCTTGAATCATGGTGGTTTCAAACTGTGCGGTCAATGCGTCCATTACATCAGGCTGTCCGCTTTCCAGGGCTTTCTCGGCCTCAATAAAAAGCAGCTCCAGCCAGCTGGCGCTGCCTGCCGGTACGGGCGGATTGGAGAAAGCATCGGTTGAAGCCGTATCTACTGGATACTTGCCAGCGGACATGCCCGAACTGGTCTGCAAAGCCGGTGTACCTGTTGCAGGCAATGCCGAGCCACTTTCGGCAAGCCAAAGATTGGGGCTTGGGGAATTCCCCGCCATTTTCTCCAGTGCATTGGCACCACCATTCTGGAATGCCTTCAGCTCTGGGGGTAAGTCACGTGCCTCAACCAGTTGGGCAGGTGCCATTACGGTGATCCAGCGGCACACGTTTTCCAGCTGGCGCACATTGCCTGGGAATGGAAATTCACTGATGATTCGAATGGCTGAATCGGACAGACGCTTGGTTTCGGTACCCAATTCCCGGGCAGACACATTCAAAAAATGCTTGGCAAGAATGGGAATGTCTTCCTGACGTTCCCGCAGTGGTGGCAAGCGAAGACGAATCACGTTCAAACGGTGGTACAGGTCTTCCCTGAACATGCCAAGCTTGACGCGTTCATCCAGATTTTGGTGCGTGGCTGCGATTACCCGCACATTGGCCTTGATGGGCTGTTGCCCGCCAACACGGTAAAAATGCCCGTCCGACAAAACCCTCAACAGGCGGGTTTGCAATTCGGCAGGCATGTCACCAATTTCATCGAGAAACAGGGTTCCACCCTCGGCCTGCTCAAACCGGCCTTGTCGTTGAGCTTGCGCACCTGTGAAAGAACCGCGCTCGTGGCCAAACAACTCGGATTCAAGCAGGTCTTTGGGAATGGCTGCCGTATTCAGTGCGATAAAAGGTTTTGAAGCGCGCGGGCTATGGCGGTGCAGGGCACGGGCGACTAGCTCTTTGCCGGCCCCGCTCTCGCCGGTGATCAGTACCGTGACATTGGACTGGGACAACCGGCCAATCGCGCGAAAAACTTCCTGCATGGCAGGCGCTTGACCCAGAATTTCTGGCGCACTGGAATCGGCTTCTTCAACAAACTCTTCGGTTTGAGATTCACGCACTGCGCGCAAAATCAACTCAACCGCTTTCTCAATGTCGAAGGGTTTGGGCAGGTACTCGAACGCGCCCCCCTGGAAGGCAGACACCGCGCTGTCGAGGTCGGAGTAAGCCGTCATGATAATGACGGGCAAATCGGGCTGAAGCTCTCGCACCTTGGACAACAACGTGAGTCCGCTTTGCCCCGGCATGCGTATGTCCGAGACCAGTACTTGGGGTACTTCGGTTTCAAGTCGTTCTAATACTTCGGCGGCTGAAGAAAAAATTTCGCAAGGAATACCTTCGCGGGAAATTGCTTTTTGCAAGACCCAACGAATGGAGTGGTCATCATCAACAACCCAAATTGGACGCATTAATTGTGGTTCCTTAAAACCGCTCAGCTGGTAGCGTGATCAAACTGCAGCGGCAATGTGACTTTGAAAAGTGTTCTTCCCGGTGTGGAGCTGCATTCAATAATGCCTTCGTGTTGTTGCACGAAAGTTTGGGCCAGCGTTAAGCCCAAACCACTGCCGCCCTCACGCCCAGAAACCAGCGGGAAAAAAATTCTTTCCATGATCTCAGCAGGTATGCCGGGTCCGTTGTCGATCACTTGCAAGTCTAATGCCAGCCTGTGTTGCTTGCGGTTTAAGGTTACCCTACGCACTACTCTGGTGCATAGCGTTATTTGCGCAGTGCCTTCGGCGATTTGAGGTGCCAAAGCTTGTGCAGCATTGCGCACTATATTCAGGATTGCCTGAATGAGCTGCTCCAGATCGCCCAAGAACTCGGGGATCGAAATGTCGTAGTCTCGAATGAATTTCAAGCCCTTGGGGTGCTCAGCCAAAATCACCGAACGCACACGCTCGCACACTTCATGAATATTCATCATGGACACAATGTGGGGTTTACGGTGCGGAGCAAGCAGGCGATCAACCAAGGTTTGCAGACGATCCGACTCCTTGATCACCACCTGTGTGTATTCTTTCAGTTCAGGCGAAGGCAGTTCAATTTCAAGCAACTGGGCTGCGCCACGAATACCTCCCAGAGGATTTTTGATTTCATGCGCCAAATTGCGGATCAGTTCTTTGTTGGCCAGAGACTGGTCCATCATCCGGGCCTCACGGTCTACTTTCAACTGCTGCTCAATTTCACGCAGTTCAATGATGGTTACTCCGTTGGCACCATCGGGACAAGACAGCGTAACGTGAACATGCTCAGAAGTGCCGCTGGGTCGAATCAACTCGAATACCTGCCGCTTCACGCCGAAGGGATCGGCGTGGGATTTGTTGAGAAACTCCCGAAATGCACTGGCCTCAACGAACAAGGCTGCCAGTGCCTGCCCATCCAGGCTGCGCCTGGATACTTCCAGCAATGTTTCTGCAGACAAGTTGGCGTATAGCACTACACCCTCTGGATTACTTACCACCACCGCAGTGGCCAACAACTCCAGACCTTGAAACCGTTCTTTTTTCACTTCATCCTCATGGCGATGCGGCCGGTTTCAAAAACACTATTTTGACAACCGAATCAATTCAGTTTTAAGTATTTCAATATTGTCATTGGTCACCATGATTTCCTGCTCTAGGCGCGAAACCCGGTCCAGATATTTTTGATAATTTTTTTCATTGCCCAAACGATCAGGCTGCCCATTTTTGTATTCGTCTTGCAAAGACTTCAACTTGCTTTCTTCAATGCGCAATTCTTCCTGCAGAATTTTCATGCGATCGTCCTTCGCGTTGAAGTCAGCGGCTGAGCGATTGTCATAAGCCGCCGTGGCACGTCGACCTGAACTCCCCCCCGAAGCAGGCTCGGAAATTCCACCACTTTTCGAGGCTGAACGCGGGGCCGGCACCACGGTAATAGGATTCAGATTCAAAGGCACGCAGCCGTCGCCACCGTCGGAATTTTGATAGGTTCGAACACCGTCTGTACCTGTGCACACAAACATCTCGGTTCCCAAGGCTTGTACCTTGGGTGCGGCAGCAAGCCCCAACACCAGGACGATCAGTGAATATTGAATTACGCTTGACTTCACCATGATTCCATCTCTACAAAATTCCGGACGACTTTCATGATACTTGATCCCCTGCAGTAGCCCCTCCCCATTGAAGGCGAGTGCTGATACCAGACGGGGTAGGTTCTTTACAAACAACCGAAAATAAAAAATGGCCCTGCACTTGATCAGTACAGGGCCACTTTCACATTCGATTAATGCGTACAGTCTGAATTACAGGCCGTAGTACATGTCGTATTCGATGGGGTGTGGAGTCATGCGCATGCGCTGAACTTCTTCCATCTTCAGTTCGATGTAAGCATCAATCATTTCCTTGCTGAACACGCCACCACGAGTCAAGAACTCGTTGTCAGCTTGCAGAGCTTCCAAAGCCTGTTCCAGGCTGTGGCACACGGTTGGCACCAATGCGTCCTCTTCTGGAGGCAAGTCATACAGGTTCTTGGTTGCTGCTTCACCTGGGTGGATCTTGTTTTGAACACCGTCCAGACCAGCCATCAACAAGGCAGAGAATGCCAGGTAAGGGTTGGCCATGGGATCGGGGAAGCGCGCTTCAATGCGGCGGCCTTTTGGATTGGCCACGTGTGGAATGCGGATGGACGCGGAGCGGTTCTTGGCGGAATAAGCCAACTTCACCGGTGCTTCGTAACCAGGCACCAAACGCTTGTAGGAGTTGGTGGATGGGTTGGTGATCGCGTTCAAGGCACGAGCGTGCTTGATGATACCGCCGATGTAGTACAGGGCGAAATCAGACAGGCCTGCGTAGCCGTTGCCAGCAAACAGGTTCACGCCGTCTTTCCAGACTGATTGGTGAACGTGCATGCCTGAACCGTTGTCGCCCCACATTGGCTTGGGCATGAAAGTGGCTGTTTTGCCATAGCTGGCAGCCACGTTCCACACGGTGTACTTCAGAATTTGTGTCCAGTCAGCACGCTTGGTCAGCGTAGAGAACATGGTACCGATTTCGTTTTGACCAGCGCCAGCCACTTCGTGGTGGTGCACTTCAACGGGTACGCCCTGCTGTTCCAGCAACAGACACATTTCAGAACGAATGTCCTGGAAAGAGTCGGTTGGGGACACGGGGAAGTAGCCACCTTTCACAGTGGGACGGTGGCCCAGGTTGCCGTGTTCGTAGTCAATACCGGTAGACCATGAAGCTTCTTCAGACTTGATCTTGAAGAAACAGCCCGACATTTCATCACCCCAGGTGATGCTGTCGAAAATGAAAAATTCGGGTTCTGGACCGAAGTAGGCGGTGTCGCCCAGGCCAGAGGACTTCAAATAGGCTTCAGCGCGACGTGCAATGGAACGTGGGTCGCGGTCGTAACCCTTGCCGTCAGTTGGCTCGATTACGTCGCAAGTCAAAATCAGGGTGGGCTCTTCACGGAAAGGATCCATGCGAGCTGTATCAGGATCGGGCATCAACAACATGTCAGAGGCTTCAATGCCTTTCCAGCCGGCGATGGAAGAGCCATCAAATGCGTGGCCAGACTCGAACTTGTCGTCGTCAAACATCTTAACTGGCACAGACACGTGCTGTTCTTTGCCTTTGGTGTCGGTGAAGCGGAAGTCAATAAACTTCACTTCATTTTCCGCAACCATCTTCATTACATCTTGGGCGGTCGCCATTGAAAATCTCCTGGTACGTGAGGTGGAATAGTGGTCTAAAAAAATTCGGAGTTGAACTCTTTGATTTAAGCGAAACAATAGCACGTTCGATGCCGCTATATATGACGCTCAGCGCGAATTCAATCTTCAACGTGGAGGGATAAAGCAAAGACCATACCAAGAAGTGAGTAACCCCAAATCAAGGTTTCAGGCGACTTCCTTTGAATCACCTTTCCAACTTTTGCACCATATTTGTGCAACATGCACCACAGTGGTGCAAATTAGTATTTAGCCTAATCGATCGAATGCTTGTATTACAATACACTCATCAATCAATCATTTGCATCTCCACGTTCATGACATCCACTTCAGAACAGTTAATCGAACTGGCCAAACAATATGCCTCCGAAAAAGGGCTGGGCTATTTGGGCGCGCTAACCCCAAAAGAGGCTTGGGAGTTGCTGAATACCGATGAAAACGCTGTGTTGATCGATGTGCGAACCGATGCCGAGCTGGACTGGGTCGGACAAGTGAGTTTTTCTGAAGACCGGTCGTTCCACGTCGAGTGGAACAATTATCCCGACGGAATACGCAATGCCGATTTCATTGCCCAAATTGAGGCACGGGTTGAAAAACACCAACCAGTGCTTTTCATCTGCCGAAGCGGGGCCAGATCGCACCACGCGGCCACTTTGGCGGCCAAGCACGGTTTTGAGTATGCAATCAATGTGCTGGAAGGATTTGAAGGTGACAAGAATGACTTTCACCAGCGCTCAAGCATCAATGGCTGGCGTTTTCACGGGCTGCCTTGGGAACAACATTAAGCCGCGTAAGAAGCGGATTTATTGCCCGAAAAGACCAAATAACTTTCCTGCCATAAAGAATGCAGCCAAACACCCCAGCACATGAACGAGGGCGTGACCCAGGGCTAGCAAGGGCTTGTCCAATAGCAGATTAGCGCCTTCGGCGGTGAAAGCCGAGAAGGTGGTAAGGCCACCCAACACGCCTGTCATGAGAAACAATCCCAAGGGGTTGGACTTCAGCCACGCTGACCCCACGGTTGCAAACAGTGCTCCAGCCAAAAAGCCACCTATCAAATTCACTGCAAGCGTACCTACAGCAAAGGGCAACCAGGCGGGTTGGGCCAACAAAATACCAAGCCCATACCGCCCCACCCCACCCAGGCCGGCCCCAACAAACACAGCCAGTGCACTAAGCGCATTCACTGCATTTGCTCCCAGCGCTCTTTGGCAGTGTCGTCACTGTCACGGGCAGACACCCAGCGCGCGCCTTCGGGTGTGTCTTCTTTTTTCCAGAAAGGAGCCTCGGTTTTCAAATAATCCATGATGAATTCACAAGCAAGAAACGCCTGCTGACGGTGCTCGCTGGTGGCTGCGGCAAACACGATTTGATCTTCGGGATACAGGGGGCCTACGCGGTGGATAATCGTGGCAGAGGTGATTTCGAACCGCCCGTCAGCCACCTTCAGAATATTCTCGAGTGCTTTTTCTGTCATGCCCGGATAATGTTCCAGCGTCATGGCTCTTACGGTACTGTTGTCGTTGATGTCACGCACAGTGCCAATAAAAGTGGCCACTGCACCAATTTCGGGCAAACCCTGGCGAAGCCACCGAATTTCCTCAGCCACGTCAAAGTCATTTTCTTGAACCATTACCTTGGAGCGTTTCATTTCAACCCCCTGTCACAGGCGGGAAAAAGGCAACCTCAGCCTGCTCGCCCACCGGGGTTTCGTCGTCGGCCATGTCTTGGTTCACCGCCGCACGCAAACGCCCGACTTCTGAAACAGCCTTGGCAAAATCCGGGTACTGCGCACACAAATGGGTGCGCAAACCACCCACAGTTGCAGGCGAAAATGCCGAGTTTACCTCAAGGCTATCCTGCCCAAACTGTTCTTTCAAACTGGCGAAAAACCGCACTTTTACTTTCATTTCATCAAATCCTGATACGACACGTAATCGACCCAATCACCCGGGTTTACCTGCTGCCCTTTGGCCAGCCTGACCAGGCCGCTGGATCTGGCCAGCGAGGTTAATACCCCAGAACTTTGGTTTGCAAACAAACTCGCCTTGTCCGATTGTACATCCGCCCGCAAAAACTCCTCGCGGCGAGAATCAGGTGTGGGCCAGGTAAACGCAGCCTGAACTTTTCTCGTGCGCAAGCGCCAATCCACCTCCGCGAGACCTTGTCCTTCCAGCAAACTCAAAAAAGGCTTCACGATCAGTTGAAAAGCCACTGCACTGGAAACAGGGTTGCCTGGCAAGCCAAAAAACCAGCTTTGCCCGCCATCTTGTCGATTGATGTGGCCAAATGCAATCGGCTTGCCCGGCTTCATGGCCACTTTCCATGACCGCAGTTGACCCACTTTTTCGATCGCAGGTTTCACATGGTCCTCCTCACCCACCGACACACCGCCCGAGCTGATTACGGCATCACAATCGGCCAGGGATTCAAGCGCAGCGCATGTGGCCTCAAAGTTATCGGGAACAATACCTACCGAGCGCACATCGGCGTGCATGGCTTCAAGAAGACCGCACCACACATACTCATTGGAATTGTAGATTTGACCCAGCTGTAAAAGCTGACCTGGGCTTTGAAGCTCACTGCCAGTAACCATTACACCTACTTTCAAGCGCCTGTTGACCGACACGGTGGGTACACCAATGGACGCAAGCAAGCCCACATGAATGGCATCGAGTCGTGTGCCTTGGGACAGCACTACCTGCCCACTTGCAATGTCTTCACCTGCGCGCCGTATCCATTGCCCTGATTTTGGCAAAGCGCTGAATGTGACGCTGCCATCGTCATTCACCACCACGTCTTCCTGCATTACCACGGAATCCGCGCCGGGAGGAATTGGTGCGCCGGTAAAGATTCGAGCCACAGTGCCAGGCTGCAAGGGTTGGGGAGAGGCACCTGCGGGCACACGTTGGGAAATCTGAAAACGCCGGGATGGTTGAATATCAGTGCAACAAACCGCGTAACCATCCATGCCGCTATTGTCGTGTTGCGGCACATTCAAACTGGAAAAAACATCCTGTGCCAACACCCGGCCAAGGGCGTTGTTCAAACTGACAGATTCAGTCGGTACTGCCTGCTGGGTGGCCATGGGCCACACCTGCTCAAGCAAGTCATTCAAATCAATCATTCACGAACCGTTTCAAGATGAATTGCGCAATCGAAGCTGGGTCATTCAAGGGAAGAATGGGCAAACCGCGGCACTCAATTTCGGTGTCGCAGGCCACAGCAATAATATTCGGGTCTTGAGGATACAACATGGGCTTGCCATTGGCCTCGCGCCAAATTTCAATTTTGGGAATATCCGCCCGCTTGAATCCCTCAACAATGACCAAGTCACAGGGCGACAATTTTTCAAGTTGATCCTCGAGTGTGGGCTCCGCTTCGTCGCGCAGCTCGTGCATCAACACCCAACGTTTGTTGGCGGTAATCAGTACTTCGTAGGCACCTGCCTCGCGATGTCTGTAGGAGTCTTTACCCGGCCGGTCAATGTCAAAATCATGGTGCGCATGTTTGATGACAGACACCCGAACTCCCTCACCAATCAGAATGGGCAAGAGCTGTTCAATCAATGTGGTTTTACCCACGCCGGAAAATCCGGCAAAGCCAAACACCTTGGGCACTTCAGTTTCCTTCTGACAATTGCTTTTCGATCAACAACAGTTGCTGACCTGTTTCTTTCAAAATATCTGCGGATGGGCGTGCCTTGCAACGCAATACAATTTCAAAACATGCACCGAATTGTGGCTCAACTTCAGGCAGTACCGGGCTGGTGGCCCACAAATCGCCACCATAACGTTGCACCAACATGCGAGACACGGGCAAACCCAGCCCGGTTCCACGACCTGCCTGCTTGCTGGTGTAGAACATTTTGAAAATAAGCTGCAAACGATCGGAGGGAATCGCTTCTCCGTTGTTTTGCACCAGAATTTGCACAGCTGGCTGTCCGTCACTTAAGCGAACATCGGCAGTTTTTATTGAAATGGTGGGGCCCTCGTTCAATGCTGCAAATTGGGCGTCGAACTGTCCTTCCAGAGCGTGGGTTGCATTAATCAACAAATTGACCATGACCTGCTGCAACTCGGTTTTACTGAATTGAACCGTTTGTTGCGCAGAAAAATCAAACTTCAGTTGCGCACGAGCCATGTCAATTTCATTTCGAACAAACAGAATACTGTCCTGAATGATTTCGTTGACATTGATTTCTTCGGTGTAGGAAGCGTATTCATCGGGCCTGCAAAACTGCAGCAGCTTTTGCACAATGTTGCGCATGCGGTGTACCTGCTCATCCAGCAAACGCACGGTTTTAAGGCTTTCTGGATCGTTCAGGGTAATGCGAATCAAATCCAGATGCCCCATCATGATCGCCAACGGATTATTGAACTCATGTGCGATACCCGCAGTTAACTGCCCCAAGGCCGCTAGCTTCTCTGAGGCCAGCAACTGCTCCACTGCCTGATGAAGTTTTTGATTTGCAGCCTGCAGGTCGGCAGTTCGCTGTCGCACACGCTCATCCAGTTGCTCATTCAAGCCGAGCAGTTCGCTGCGCCGTGCATCCAGTTGATCCAGCAGCGCATCAAAATGATTGGCCAGGTCAGCAAATTCGTCTTCACGGCGAAGGTCTCCCACACGCGCCGCAGTATCGCCACGTTCCTGCAAGCTCATAATGTAATTCATGCGGCGAAGTGGGTAAAAAATTCCGGATGTCAAACGCACCACCATCATGGCACCCAACACCATGGCCGCCCCCACCGCCAACAAAAACAAAATCAGCAGTTGTGTTTTTATATTGGCATAAGGGGCTTCCAGAAAGCCCACATAAAACATGCCGATTCGTGCACCCTCGGGGCTAAGCAGTGGTGCATAAGCTGCCACATACCAGTCGTTCACGACGAATGCGCGTTCCAGCCACACCTCACCCCGGCCCAAAACACTTTGCCGAACCACATCGGACACACGTGTGCCCAGCGCGCGCAGTTCGCCGTCGCGACGAACCGTGGTCGCCACTCGCACATCTTCAAGGAAAATGGTGGTGGTGCCAATTGAGCCTTCCAGCAAGGTGTTTGGCGAATAAATCAGGTTGTTGATTTCATCCACCAAACCCAGGTTACCGTTCAACAGCAAGCCGCCTTCCAGGTACCCCAACATGTTTCCATTGTTGAAAACAGGTTGCAGCACCTGAACGACCAAACCACGGTTCTCGGTGCTTTTGGGTGAGGGACTAGCATTGGAGGTGGGGATAATCGCCTGCACCGCACGCGAGGCGAGATCGGGAGAAATATCCATCAGCTCTTTGTTCGAGAGCAACACGGTGTAGCTGCCCGACTCGCGAAACTTCACCGACTTTTGTACCTCGGAGTCAAGCATGTATGGCAAGCGTGGGGGAAACGAATTCACCACCATGCCAGTTGGACTGATCAAACGCAGGTAGGCAAAACCGAGTCGCTCAGCCTGCGCCTGAAGGTCTTTGTTGTTCAGCTTGCCGCCCCGCTGGTTCAGCAAATTCCGAAGATAGGCGCTCTCAGACCAGGATTTCAAAGCCAGTGATTTGCTTTCCTGCACATCGGTGAATTCTTGCTGGGCGAGTACCAGATCACTGCGAACTTTCGAAATCAGGATTTTTGTGTAAGCGGCCTGCCCCGCTGACCACACCAGCATGGCCACAATTGGAACAAGCACCAGCAAAGGGATGCAGGCTGTAACAACCAGTTTGGTTTTAACAGTCCAGTGGCTGGGCCAAAAATGCCCGCGTGGCGGAAATGGCCGCTGACCTATTCTTGGCTCCACGCCATGCACTTTCGTTCAAGTGTTTTTCGGGACACGCCCAAGCGGCGCGCTGCCTCGGATTTATTGCCACTGCAGGCATTCAATACGCGAAGAATATGCGCCTTTTCGACCTGCTCAAGCGACTCATTCTGGGGGTCTTCAGCAGTGTGCTCGCGTTCATCCAGATCCAGATTCAAAGGCAAATCTTCTTTGGGGAAATAACCCAGAATCAATGAACGTTCGATGAAGTTGCGTAGCTCCCGCACATTGCCTGGCCATTCGTAGGCTTGAAGGCGGGCCAGCATGTCCGGGCTTATTTTCAGGGGATCAATACGCAGCTTTTTGGCAAACACCTTGATGAAGTAATTGGCCAGAAGCTCAATGTCCTCGGGGCGGCTGCGCAACGGTGGCATTTCAATCGGCATCACCTGCAAGCGGTAGTACAAGTCTTGCCGAAACCGCCCTCGCTTCACTTCCACATCCAGGTTTACGTTGGTCGCAGCCACAATACGAACATCCACGTCCACTTCCTTGGTGCTGCCCACCGGGCGAATTCGCCGGTCTTCGAGCACGCGAAGCAATTTGGTTTGCATGCTGAGCGGCAATTCGCCAATTTCATCAAGAAACAGGGTGCCGCCCTGCGCGTAGTAGAACAAGCCCTGATGGGATTCATTGGCACCCGTGAAAGCGCCCTTGGCATGACCAAACAACTCGCTTTCAATCAATTCTGGAGAGATGGCGCCACAGTTGATTGGCACAAACGGCCGCTCACTGCGCAGGCTCATGCCATGCAGCGTTCGGGCCAATACTTCTTTGCCCGAGCCAGACTCACCCGTGAGCAACACAGTGGAATCGGTGGGAGCCACTTTGGCCACAAGCTTTCGGAGTTGGCGCACAATCGGGCTTTCACCCACCATCACCTGTTCATTCTGCTGCAAGTTTGAAACCGCGCGTTTCAGCACAAAGTTTTCACGTTTCAAACGGTTTTGATCCGCGGCGCGATCAAGCGCGTACCAAAGCTGGTCGATTCGAAACGGTTTTTGCAGGAAATCTTGCGCACCCGCGCGCAGTGCGCCAATGGCGGTGTCCATGTCGGCATAGCCGGTGATTAAAATCACATCGCCCTCGTAGCCCCCCTGGCGCAATTCGTTTAACCATTGCAGGCCACTTTTACCAGGCAGGCTCACATCCAGCACCACGGTGCTGTAGTCATGGCCGTCGAACAGGGCTTGGGCCATTTCAACAGAACCTGCGGTGTCTACACGGGCAAAACGGGTTTCGAGCGCCTTTTCCAGAAAATGGCGCATGCCGGGCTCATCATCCACCGCCAGCGCAGACAAACCCTTTCTCGGCTGGGCATCTATGCCTTGGCCTGCGGCAACTTTGGGGAGGTCGACAGTGTTGGAGTGAGAGGTCAAAACAGTGGCTTCACGGGGTGTTACTTAACCTTGCCATTGTTCATGATTCCGTTTGGACCTGCAAGTTAGGTAAACCCTATTACTTGCAGGCAAACGATTGTTTGAAATGTGCTTTTGGTGGGCTTACAGCCCGGTATTCTCGGCAATGAACGTTTTGACCTGTTCAACGGATATGGGCATTTCAACAACCCGCTGAGGCAACTTTTCAATGCCCTGGAACTGCGCGGGCACTGGCGGTGTTTGGCCAGTGGCTTCTTCAATGGTTTCCGCAAACTTCACCGCCAGGGCGGTTTCAAGAATGACCATAGGTACGCCAGGCTCCACAAGATCGCGGGCCACTTTCACGGCATCGGCCGTGTGGGTGTCAATCAAGGTACCCGTCCGGGCGAAAACTTCCTTGATGGTGTCCAGGCGGTTTTGGTGATTCGATGAACCAGACTGAAAACCAAAGTCTTCTTCAACCCGCTTGAAACGTGGATCTTCGGAAAGATCGAATTGACCATTCGCAGCCAAGTCTTGCCACAAAGCTTTCAAGGCCTTGGGATCACGACCCAACAAATCGTATACAAATCGTTCAAAGTTCGAGGCCTTCGAAATGTCCATGGACGGGCTGGAGGTGATGTAGGTTTCCGCCGATTTGCGCGGACGGTACACGCCGGTTTTAAAGAATTCGTCCAACACATTGTTTTCATTGGTGGCTACGATCAACTTGCGAATGGGCAGGCCCATTTGCCGGGCAATGTGACCAGCCAGCACGTTGCCAAAGTTACCGGACGGCACTGCGAAGCTGACCGGGTCGCCTATCTTTTCGGCGGTGCGCAGGTAAGCATTGAAGTAATACACCACCTGAGCAGAAATGCGACCCCAATTGATGGAATTCACCGTGCCAATTTTCTGGCGTGCCTTGTATTCAAGGTCTTCGCTCACCGCCTTCACAATGTCCTGGCAATCATCGAACAAACCTTCAATGGCAATGTTGAAAATGTTCGGGTCTTGCAGGCTGTACATTTGGGCGCGTTGAAATGCGCTCATTTTGCCGGCCGGGCTCAACATGAACACCCGCACGCCTTTCTTGCCGCGCATGGCATATTCGGCCGCCGAACCCGTGTCGCCGCTGGTGGCACCGAGAATGTTCAATTCGCGGTTGGTGCGAGCCAACTGGTATTCAAACAGGTTTCCCAGCAACTGCATGGCCATGTCTTTGAAAGCCAGCGTGGGGCCGTTTGAAAGCTCCAACACCTTCATGCCATCGAACAGTTCGCGCACCGGCGTAATTTCTTCGGTGCCATACACGGCCTTGGTGTAGGTTTTGGTGGTCAGCGCTTTCAGGTCGGCTTCTGGAATGTCGGTGGCATAAGGCTTTAATACCTCAAATGCCAGTTCACCGTAGCTGAGGTGTTTCCAGCTTTCCAGCACGTGCAAAGCCACTTGCGGATAAAACTCAGGCACGGCCAAACCACCATCGGGTGCCAAACCTTCCAGCAAAATTTCAGAGAAATCTTGGGGATCCATGCCCCCACGGCTGCTGAAGTATTTCATTTCAGCTCAAGTCCTCTACGCGAATTCGGGTCAAGGGGCCATGAACGCTATCCAAAGCCTCGATTTTTGCGATGGCCTTGTTCACATCACCTTCCACACAGCGGTGGGTCAGCAACACAATTTCAGCGGTTTCTTTTTCGCTGGTGGCCTGGCGCTGAATCATGGCTTCAATTGAAATTTGGTTGTCGGCCAGCAAGCGAGTGACCTCGGCCAGCACACCAGGTTTGTCGTCTACCGCCAAGCGCAAGTAGAAGGCAGTCACCACCTTCTCCATAGGCAACACATCCAGGTTTTGAATGCCTTCTTTCTGGAAAGCCAACACGGGCACGCGGCTGGCCAAAGGAGCCTGGCTTGCGCGCGCAATTTCGATAAGGTCGGCCACCACAGCCGAGGCTGTGGGCAAACTGCCAGCGCCAGCGCCGTAGTACAGGGTTGGGCCTACAGCATTGGCTTTCACCAACACTGCATTCATGACACCTTCCACATTGGCGATCAAGCGCTTGCCAGGAATAAGCGTGGGGTGAACGCGCAACTCAATGCCTTGATCGGTGCGCTTGGCAATTCCCAAAAGTTTAACGCGGTAGCCCAATTGCTCTGCAAACTGGATGTCTTCCTTGGTCAGCTTGGTAATGCCTTCAATGTAGGCTTTCTCGAACTGAACAGGGACGCCAAAAGCCAACGAGCTCAGCAGGCTGATTTTGTGGGCTGCATCCACACCCTCTATGTCAAATGTGGGGTCGGCTTCGGCGTAGCCGAATGCCTGGGCTTGGGCCAAGACATCGGCAAAGGGCAGGCCTTTGTCACGCATTTCTGACAAAATGAAATTGCAGGTGCCGTTGATGATGCCCGCTACATATTCAATCTTGTTGGCGGCCAGCCCTTCCTTGATCGACTTGATCACAGGAATGCCACCAGCCACTGCCGCTTCAAAAGCCACCATCACATTCTTGGCTTCAGCCGCAGCAAAAATTTCATCACCATGCACAGCCAGCAAAGCCTTGTTGGCCGTGACCACATGCTTGCCCGCATTGATCGCAGCCAGCACCAGTTGCTTGGCAATGGTGTAACCACCGATCAATTCAACCACCACGTCGATGTCGTCGCGCTTGACTGCCTCGAATGCATCACCCAACACCTCAACGCCGGGACCAGCCAGTTCGCGCGCTTTATCGGTGTTCAGGTCGGCGATGACTTTGATCTGAATGGGAAAACCCACACGACGCTCAATTTCACTCGCATTGGTGTTCAACACATTGAATGTGCCAGAACCGACAGTACCCAAACCCAGCAGGGCCACTCGTAGAGGTTTGTTCATTTTTAAATCAGCCAAGGTGTTGTTTTCGATAACTTTCCAGGAAGCGTGCAATTCTACCAACTGCGTCCGTCAAATCATCGGTGTTGGGTAGGAAAACCACCCGGAAATGATCCGGATTGATCCAATTAAAGCCTGTGCCCTGCACCACAAGTACCTTTTCAGCCTCCAGTAACTCCAGCACAAAGCGCTGGTCATTCTTGATGGGATAAATTTTGGGGTCCAGGCGCGGAAACAGATAAAGCGCTGCTTTGGGCTTCACACAAGTGACGCCTGGAATGGAAGTCATCAGATCGTAAGCGAGGTCACGCTGACGGGTAAGGCGCCCGCCGGGCCCCACCAAATCATCGATGCTTTGATAGCCACCCAGCGAAGTTTGAATGGCGTACTGGCCTGGTACGTTGGCACACAGGCGCATGGAGGCCATGATGCCCAAACCGTCGATGTAATCGGTGGCATGGCGTTTGTCGCCAGAAATGACCATCCAACCTGCCCTGTAACCACATGCGCGGTAGTTTTTGGACAAGCCGTTCATGGTGATGAAGAGCACGTCGTCGGCCAGCGAAGCAATCGAGGTGTGCTCCGCGCCGTCATACAACATTTTGTCGTAAATCTCGTCTGCGAAAATAATGAGTTGGTGTTCACGGGCAATTTGTACCAATTCCTGCAACACCTCCTCGGGATACAAAGCGCCCGTGGGGTTGTTGGGGTTGATGATCACCATGGCCTTGGTTTTTTCATTGATCAGGCTGCGCAGGTGCTTGGTGTCGGGGTACCAATCGCTTTGCTCATCGCACAGGTAATGGCGTGGCGTACCGCCGGAAATACTCACGGCAGCTGTCCACAAAGGGTAATCGGGCGCGGGCACCAGTACTTCATCGCCGTTGTTCAGTAAGCCCTGCATGCTCATCACGATCAGCTCGGATACACCATTGCCCACAATGATGTCGTCGAGCGTTACACCCTTGATTTTCTTTTGCTGGGTGTAATGCATGATGGCTTTGCGCGCTGCAAACAAGCCCTTGCTGTCGCTGTAGCCCGAGGCATCGCCCAGATTCATGATCACATCTTGCCGAACCTCATCGGGTGCTTCAAAACCAAAAGGTGCCAAATTGCCGATGTTCAGCTTCAGGATGCGGTGCCCTTCCTCTTCCAGCTGGCGCGCTCGCTGCATCACCGGTCCGCGGATGTCGTAGCAAACATTGGCCAGCTTGGCAGATTTGAGAATGGGTTTCATGTCGACCTGTGTGTGGATTGTTGTGTTGGTTATTAATTTGCTTATTCTTTTGCTTGCGCAAAGTCTTATAATTTAACCGTTTAGGCCAATGCCTGCTAGGGTTTGGCCCCATCCTGGAGCATCTTTCGAATGAAATTTCAACCTGAATCGCTCGACAATCAATTCGTCGTTCAGCGGTATGACGAAGAAGGTGTCGTGATCAGCGGCAGGCTTCAAACTGAAAGCGTGGTGTTTGGCACTGATTTCACCCCCAGAATCTGGGAAAACGCGGGTTCGGGCCCACTGCAATTGGCCCACTGCGAGTGGCTATATGGCCAGTGCCCCGATAGCATGGAAGTGCTGCTGATTGGCACGGGCGCCAAACAGGTTTTTCCCGGCATGGACATTCGCAAGTTTTTCGCCAACAAACGCTGCCCGGTGGAGTACATGGACAGCCAGGCTGCCTGCCGCACTTACAACATTTTGATCGGTGAAGGCCGGCATGTAATTGCCGCGATTTTACTATGACCACCTATGCTGCCATTTTAGTGCTCTCGGGCGTAATTTTGAATGCGCTGGCCCAGCTGCTGTTAAAAATGGCCACCAACAAAGTGGGCGTCATCGAGGCATCCAGTGCGCTTAGCCTGGGTGCCATGTCCGCCTTGTTTTTGCAGTGGCCAATGATTCTGGGGCTGTTTTGCTACGGATTTTCACTGCTCATTTGGCTAATGGCGCTTTCACGGGTCGATGTAACACTGGCCTACCCCATGCTGGCAATAGGTTATGTGATCAATGCCTTTGCGGCGCAATACTTCCTCAATGAACCTGTGAGCCTGCAGCGCTGGGTGGCAATCGGGGTGATCGTACTGGGTGTGGCGCTTTTGGCGCGTTCCTGACACTTCCTGCATTTTGCTGTCAAAAGCTGTGGTTATACTGAATCAAACACGCACACCGGCAGCAAAACCACCACACCTCAGGGAGCAGTACCGTGTCACTTGAAGTCAACAGCAAAGTGCCTGATTTTTCAGCAGCTTGTACTGGCGGCGGCAATTTTACCCTGTCAGCCCACACTGGCAAAAACCTGATCATTTATTTTTACCCCAAAGACAGCACGCCAGGCTGCACCACCGAGGGCGAAAACTTTCGCGACCTACACCCCGAGTTTTTAAAAGCTGACTGCCTTGTTTTTGGTGTTTCACGCGATTCCATGAAATCGCATGAAAACTTCAAAGCCAAACTGGAAATGCCGTTTGAATTGATTTCAGATCCGGACGAGAAGGTATGCACAATTTTCGACGTGATGAAAATGAAAAACATGTACGGAAAACAAGTACGTGGCGTGGAAAGAAGTACCTTTGTAATCAACAAGAAAGGCATTCTTGTGCAGGAGTGGCGCGGCTTGAAGGTGCCGGGCCATGCGCAAGCGGTGCTTGACTTTGTACGCACAATCGGGGACTAATATCCTCACGGGCGCGGGCGTGACGACCCCGCGCGATTTATGAGCTTCCTACTTCAGATCGTTGACAATGCCTCTGCCAAAAGAACCCAGCAAACCAGCAACTACACTGAACGAAATCCCACCAATCACGGCACCCAGACCCAAAAAGCCGGCCAAAAAAATTGATGTATCTGACACCACCACTACAACCGGGAAAGCACCGTTGACCTTGGCCGCCGACAACACTGTCACAGCCAAGGCGCCCGCGACAAACCGCACCCGAAATGTTCCAGCCGCAGCTTCAGGCAAAGCACGCAAACCAGTGGCCACGCCCATTGCCAAAACTAGGCGACAGGTTACCCACACCGGCAAGAAAATTTTTGTGCTGGACACCAACGTGTTGATGCACGACCCCACTTCGCTGTTTCGCTTTGAAGAGCACGATGTATTTTTGCCGCTGATTACGCTGGAAGAACTGGACAACCACAAAAAAGGCATGTCTGAAGTGGCCCGCCACGCACGGCAAGTAAGCCGTTCGCTCGATGCCTTGATGGAGAATATCGAGGACATCGAAAAAGGTGTGGCACTGGACCGTCTGGGCAATGTGGACGCCCTTGGACGTTTGTTGGTACAAACCACCGAGTTGGCTGCTGAACTGCCGAAAACCTTGCCCGTGGGCAAAGCCGACAACCAGATTCTGGGTGTGGTGTTTGCACTGAGTAAACAACACCCTGATCGCGAAGTTGCATTGGTCTCGAAAGACATCAACATGCGCATCAAGGCCCGCGCCTTGGGCTTGCTGGCCGAGGATTACTTCAACGATCAAGTGCTGGAAGACCGTGATCTGCTGTATTCAGGCATCATGGAATTGCCCGCCGATTTCTGGGAAAAGAACAGCAAAGGCATTGAAAGCTGGCAGCAAGGCGGAAGCACCTTTTACCGCATCAGCGGCCCTGCTGTAAAAGACATGATGGTGAACCAGTTTGTATACTGCGAAACTGGTATTCCATTGATCGCTCAAGTACTGGAAGTGAGCGGCCGCACCGCCGTGCTGAAAACCCTGCGGGATTTCAGCCACAACAAAAACAGCGTGTGGGGCATCACTGCACGCAACCGCGAACAAAACTTCGCACTGAATTTGTTGATGAACCCCGAATGCGACTTCGTGACGCTGTTGGGCCAGGCCGGTACAGGCAAAACCCTGCTGGCCTTGGCTGCAGGTTTGTCGCAAGTACTTGAAAGCAAGCAATACTCTGAAATTATCGTGACCCGCGCCACCGTGCCAGTGGGTGAAGACATCGGCTTTTTGCCAGGTACTGAAGAGGAAAAAATGGCCCCCTGGATGGGCGCTTTTGAAGACAACCTGGAAGTGCTGAACAAACCCGACCCCAGCAGTGGCGATTGGGGCCGCTCAGCAACAACCGACTTGATACGCACCAAGATCCGCATCAAATCAATGAACTTCATGCGGGGCCGCACCTTCATCAACAAGTTTTTGATTATTGATGAAGCGCAAAACCTGTCGCCCAAGCAAATGAAAACCCTGATCACACGGGCCGGTCCCGGTACCAAGGTAATCTGTTTGGGTAACTTGGCGCAAATTGATACGCCTTACTTGACTGAAGGCTCTTCAGGCCTGACGTATGTGGTGGATCGATTCAAGGGCTGGCCACATGCAGGGCACATTACGCTGCAGCGTGGTGAGCGTTCAAGGTTGGCTGACTTTGCGTCAGATAACCTTTGATGTGTTGATGGGCATGTGAGAAATTACATGCCCCGTTGATGCATTAGCGAAGTCGCATGCCCTCCTCAGCCTGAAAGCCTTTGTCTCCTTTCTTGAAGGCGGAATGAGAGCAATTCGAGCGTTGTGAATGCGGCAAAACAGACCGGAGATATTCTGGCAATCGACCCGAGTTCAACTTTTATAACTGGAAGTTGTTCCTTTCGCGAACTTGCCGATCTTTTTCCAAACAAATAAACCTACCACCCCAAGCAACCAAATAATTGCTGCAGCATATGCATTCATTGAATACGACTGCCCCGCTTCGACAACAATTGCAGGGCCAAGATCAAATGAATGCACCTCCATCAACAAGCTAACAAACCACAATGCGGGGTAAACCAAGGCCAGCACGAATAGTGCCCAGTGAATACGCAAAGCCACACCAGCAAACAAAAAACCCAAGGCGGCATACAGCCACATATCTTGAATTTGGGGCAATTTATCAAGTACCTCTGCATGAGCACAAAGCGGCAAAAAACAGCAGACGATTGCGAAGAAATTTTTATTCCGCATCGGAGTATTCCACTGTTAATGGGACATGACAATTTACAGACTTACCCAACAAGCTTTTCAAATCTTTGATGAATTGATTCATTGAAGAGGTCAAATCAATACAGCCTGCGCTACCCGGAATATCGCCACCGTGAATAAAAAAACCGCCTCGCGCATGGGTTTGGGTCCCGGGGCTAACGCGAATCGTGATTCGGTAATCACCCCATGCGGATCGCGAGGATACAAGCAAACTTTTAATTGCGTTATTCTCCCAAATGTCAGCAGGGCTAATCCAGTAACTCCCTTCAGGAATGGGTCCCTGATTGGAAACCTTTTGCCTTTCTAAAGAGTAATCAAACTTGCTGTCAACGGGCTTGCCAGACACCGCGGGGTAAGTTTTCAGCACCCCAGTAGCAGTTTGTATTTTGAAAATTTTTCCATCAAAGTGGAGGCTGATTACAGATTTCGCGCAAGCTGGTACTTCTGGTCGTCTTATTTCATGGGCGTATTTCATCAAAAAGTCCCAAATCGAAAAAAGAGCAGTCTAAACATGTTCAGCCGGGAGTTACAAACACACCTTCGAGCCTGTGTGACTTGAGCAATACCGTTTGTAACCACAACAAACCCGACTCAGCGCGGAACCCGACTCACTCCCCTTCCGGCTGCATTCCAGCGTAATTCTCAAACTTGGTGTACATGCCCAGGAAAGTTACCCGCACCGTGCCAATTGGGCCATTACGCTGCTTGCCGATGATAATTTCAGCAGTTCCTTTGTCGGGTGAATCGGGGTTGTAAACCTCATCGCGGTAAATGAACAAAATCACGTCGGCATCCTGCTCAATGGCGCCCGATTCTCGCAGGTCACTCATCACCGGGCGTTTGTTTGGCCGCTGTTCCAGCGAGCGGTTCAGCTGCGAGAGCGCGATCACCGGACAGTTCAATTCTTTTGCCAAACCTTTCAATGAACGTGAAATTTCTGAAATTTCAGTGGCACGGTTTTCACCCGGAGACGAAGAGCCCATCAACTGCAAATAGTCGATGATCACCAAACCAAGCTGGCCACACTGGCGTGCCAAGCGCCGGCAACGCGCGCGCACTTCCATCGAAGACAAGGCGGGCGTTTCATCAATAAACAATTGCGCATTCTGCATCTTCTCGACTGCGTACGTCAGTCGTGGCCAGTCTTCATCAGTCAGTCGCCCGGTTCTTAGGCGGTGTTGATCCAAACGCCCCACGGAGCCCAGCAAACGCATCGCCAATTGGGTTGCGCCCATTTCCATGGAGAACACAGCCACTGCATGACCCTCTTCCACAGCCACGTGTTCGCCAATGTTCAAGCTGAATGCAGTATTGTGCGTCACCACAAAATCGTTGGTGATGTATGTACGCGTGGGGTGACTTACAG
This sequence comes from Limnobacter sp. SAORIC-580, assembly GCF_013004065.1. Classification (GTDB taxonomy): domain Bacteria; phylum Pseudomonadota; class Gammaproteobacteria; order Burkholderiales; family Burkholderiaceae_B; genus Limnobacter; species Limnobacter profundi. Next base: position 1,345,400 of record NZ_CP053084.1, on the reverse strand, counting down.
AAATACACTGCGCTTGCGCCATGCGCACAGGCTCAATGCTTTGAAAAGTGATTCGGCGTGTGCGCTGCCAGTCGGTGCGCAGTCGCGCCTTCTTTTCTTCAAGCGTAAACACCTGCTGCCCATCGGCAAAGCTCATGTTCAACACATAAGCCAAACGCCCTTCTTTGGGTTCGCCCTTGCTGGTGTAATGCGTATTTTTGGTTGCAATTGAACAAAACCCACCCAGTGAACGTGCAAGGTAGGCCACATCATTGGCCAGTTGCTCGCTTACCGTGGCAAATCGAATCGAACCCCAGGATTCTATCCAGCCATCGGTATCCAACAGGCCCTGTAACAAGGCCAACCGCGCCGCCTTATTGGCTTTCAGATAATGTTCAGGAATAAATTTATTGTGGCTGACACAACCCAGCACACCCAGATCGTTCAGAGCTTGGCGGAAGTAACTAGGCTGACTGGTGCGAGCACCATTGGCAAGCATTCTGCCTTTCCACACCACCCGATAGTCGTAGGCCTGTGCATGAACCAATTCCATGTCATGTCCAAGTAATGCATTCATTCTGTGCACTAACTCTTCCGACTTGGTGGAAAACATCACACTGCTGTGGCTGAAGGCCAAAGTGCCATCGCCCAGCAGGGCACCCAGTACCCAGGGGTCAATTGGCAACACATCGTTGTGACCGAAATCACCAGTCACAGTGTCGATCCACAAGCGGTTTTTGTAACGAACACAGCCCAGCATTTCCGTCAGGCGCTTGGTGCTAATCACGCGGGGCTCGGCCCAGTCGCGGTGCATCACACGCCACAAATGTTCATCACAACACTCGGCACTGCGACCGTCTGAAAATACCACTTTATAAATCTGCTTTTCGCCTTGGGGAAATACCCCCGTGACCAGGGATGACTTTCCATCCATAGATGCCAAAGCATCGCCCACGCGCAACTCGCCCATAGTTACCCAGCCGCTTGGCGTTTTAACCAAGGCATCAAGTGGCTGCGCTTTACCCATTGAGGGTCTTCCGGCAACAATAATCAAGTCACCGGGCTGCAGGCCCGATGTTTTGCCATCCAAATCTACGAAACCGGTCGAAATACCAGTGATGTCGCTGGTGCTGTCGCGGTGATAAAGCTCATCGATTCGCTCAACCACTTTGCTCAGCACCGGCTGCAATTCTTGAAAACCACCCGCGCCGCGCGCGCCGTCTTCAGCAATCTTGAAAATCTTGCTTTCCGCTTCGTCGAGAATGGTTTTGGTGTCTTTGCCTTGCGGGTTCAGCGCGGTGGTCGCAATGTCATCGCTGATCGTAATCAGCCTGCGCAGCACGGCGCGGTCGCGCACAATTTCTGCGTAGCGGCGAATGTTGGCGGCCGAGGGCGTGTTGGTGGCCAGGGTGTTCAAGTAAGCCAAACCACCCACATCTTCAGCCTTGCCCGAAGACTGCAGCGATTCATACACAGTAATGACATCAGCTGGCTTGGAGCCGTCAATCAGCTTGGCAATGTGCTCAAAAATAACCCGGTGATCGTAGCGGTAAAAATCTTCGGCTCGAATCACATCGCCAATTTTGTCCCAGGCTTGGTTGTCCAGCAGCAAGCCGCCCACCACCGATTGCTCCGATTCGAGCGAGTGAGGCGGAACGCGCAGGCCCGTCATTTCTTGTTCTGTAAGTCGATTTTCGGACATAGTTTCGCAATAGAAAAAGGCCACCCTGAGGTGACCTTTTTGTGGGTTCAGGCAGACCGAAAAGTATAACCGAATGTGGTTAAACCCTAGGGTCTAATTCGCCTTAAAACCGGGTATGGCTGAAGCGCTTTGATTAAGCTGCTTCACCAGCCACCACAACTTTCACGTCTACAACCACGTCGGGGTGCAGGGCAACAGTCACAGTGTGCTCGCCAGCAATTTTCAGCGCGCCGTTGGGCATGCGTACTTGTGCTTTTTCAACTTTCAGGCCAGAGGCATTCAGTGCGGCAGCGATGTCGTGATTGGTTACCGAACCAAACAAACGACCATCCACAGCGGCTTTTTCGCTCAGCTGGACAGTGGTTTCGCTCAACTTGGCACCCAGGGCCTGGGCGGCGGCCAGCTTTTCAGCAGCAGCTTTTTCCAGTTCGGCGCGGCGAGCCTGGAATTCGGCGATTGCTGATTCTGTGGCGCGCTTGGCTTTGCCATAAGGAATCAAGAAGTTGCGTGCGTAGCCGTCTTTTACGCGAACCACGTCACCCAGTTGACCCAAGTTGGGCATTTTTTCAAGAAGAATTACTTGCATGGTGTTCTCCCGTACTGCTTAGTGGTTGTCGGTGTAAGGCAGCAAAGCCAGGAAACGTGCGCGCTTGATCGCTGTGTCCAACTGGCGCTGATAATTCGCCTTGGTACCAGTGATACGAGCGGGCATGATCTTGCCGTTTTCGCTGATGAAATCCTTGAGCGTGTCGATGTCTTTGTAATCGATTTGCTCTACCTTGCCCACTGTGAAGCGGCAAAACTTCTTGCGCTTGAACAAGGGGTTCTGTTGTGGACGACGTCCCTTGCGATCATTTTTACGACCAAAAGCCATAATATTCTCCAACTATTTCAAGTCTTCAACATTCGCGCACTGCGCAAACATGGAATCGAAGACTTTTTGATTTGTGCGAACGAAGCGCTATGAATCCGGTCCAGTTTTTCAGGCTTCCCACTTCAAGACCACTGACTTGGTTGGCTGCCACACCCAGCGCTACCGCTGAAACTGTGCACTTCACCATTCTTGGCTTGCTGGCTTCAAGCTGCTCACTGTCGTGCTCAAGCTCGAATTCGCAAATGGGCAAACCTGCCGGGGTGTATCGCAATATTGATTTTGCAACCAATGTGGCGGTCAAGGTGAACTGGTTAATGCCAGCCTTTCCTTCTTCCCCAAACTTGTCTGAATTTTCCGCTGCTTCCTCCTGATTCATTGATTCAGTGTTGTGCTAAGACGATTTACTCGTCGTCACCCTCGTCTGAATCGGAACTGTCGTCGTTTGAAGACGCAGTGGCAGAAGCGGCCTTACGCTCTTGCTCACGCTGAACTTCCTTCATCATTGGAGAAGGCGCGGTTTCAGCTTTTTTCATCTTCACAGTCAAGTGACGCAGTACGGCGTCGTTGAATTTAAACGCAGTTTCCAGTTCTTCAAGAACTTCCTGGCTGCATTCAATGTTCAACAACACATAGTGTGCTTTGGCCAGTTTCTGGATTGGGTAAGCCAATTGGCGACGGCCCCAATCTTCGTGGCGGTGTACTTTGCCGCCGTTGGCTTCGATGGTTCCACGATACTTCTCAACCATGGCAGGCACTTGCTCGCTTTGGTCGGGATGCACGATGAAAGCAATTTCATAGTGACGCATTGATAAACTCCTATGGATTTTCCACAATTGGAAAAGCCGCCGCACCCCCGTGGTGCAGCAGCAGGTAACCCGAAATTATAGTGGGTTTTCAAGAAACAGGCAACGGCCTAGCGCTGCCACCTGCCTAAAACACGGAAAATCAGGCGGTTTGCTCTTGCAAACGCTTCTTTTCCATGTCGCGAAGCTCCCGGCGAAGCACTTTGCCCACCGGGCTCTTGGGCAATTCCTTCATAAATTCCACATGGCGTGGAATTTTGTAGGCAGTCATGTGTTTGCGGCAATGTTCAATTACCTGCTCGGCTGTTAAATCGGGGTCTTTTTTAACCACAAACAGCTTTACCGCCTCGCCGGTTTTGCTGTCAGGCACGCCCACGGCAGCCGCTTCAAAAATACCAGTCAATAGCGTGGCCACAGCTTCAATTTCTTTGGGGTACACGTTAAAACCGGACACGAGAATCATGTCTTTCTTGCGATCGGTGATATAGAAGTAGCCGTTTTCGTCCATGTAGGCGATATCGCCGGTTTTCAGCCAACCGTCTTGGGTCAGAATTTCAGCGGTTTCACGTGGCTTGTTCCAGTAACCGCGCATCACCTGCGGGCCTTTCAAGCACAATTCGCCTTCCTGGCCCACCGGCAATTCATTAAAGTCATCATCACGAATTGTCACGTCAGTGGACGGTACGGGTAAACCAATCGATCCGTTGTACTCCTCGTGCAGGGGATTAATACACACTGCGGGCGAGGCCTCGGTTAAACCATAAGCCTCCGATAAACGCGTACCTGTCACTTTCTTCCAGCGATCAGCCACCGCAGGCTCAATGGCGGCACCACCGCCCAACACCAGCTTCACATGGGAAAAGTCGACTTGCTCAAAACCAGGGGTATTCAATAAGCCATTGAACAAGGTGTTAACACCTGTAAGCGCCGTGAATGGCACGGCGGCCAGCGTTTTCACGAAAGCCTTCATGTTTCTGGGGTCAGTAATCAACAGGCAGTGCCCACCTACCTTGATGAAAACCAGAATATTCGCAGTCAAGCAGAAGATGTGATACATCGGCAGCGCAGTGATCGCAATTTCCTTGCCCTCTTCAATGTCCTGGTTCAACCAGGCCGATGCTTGCTGCAGGTTAGCCACAATATTGCCATGGGTCAGCATGGCGCCCTTGGCTACACCGGTGGTTCCGCCGGTGTATTGAAGAAAAGCCAAATCGTCGTGGGTAATATTGACCTTGCGTAGCTCGTTGTTACGTCCAAGGGCGAGTGCTTTCTTGAAGGTAATGGACCCGGCAATGTTGAACGCTGGCACCAGCTTCTTCACATAGCGCACCACAAAATTCAGCAAAACACGCTTGAAGAAACCGTGCATTTCACCCATGGAAGCCAGCACAATGTGCTCGACAGGCGTATTTTTGATTACCTTTTCCAGCGTGTGAGCTACGTTCTCAAACACCACAATCACCTTGGCGCCTGAGTCCCGCAGTTGATGTTCAAGCTCTGTGGGGGTGTACAACGGGTTCACGTTCACGGCGACGAAACCAGCGCGGATCGCACCCAACATGGCAACAGGGTATTGCAGCAGATTGGGCATCATGAAGGCGACACGGTCGCCTTTTTTCATGCCAGGCAGGCTTTGAAGGTAGGCACCGAAATCGCGGGTTAGAGAATCCAGGCGCTCGTAGGTCAGCGCCGTACCCATGTTGCTGAATGCGGTTTTGTCGGCGAACTTGCGACTTGCGTCCTCAAAAATATCCCGAATAGAGGGGTACTGATCCAAATCAACCGACGTGGGTACGCCCGGCGGGTAGCTCTGAATCCAGGCTTTATCTGTCACAAATGTCTCCTTCTTGTGGGCACTGCCGTGCTTCGCAACTGTTTTGTATTGATGGAAAACAATACCGGAATATCAAAGAGCATGGATTCTAATGCACTACGATTGCGATGTGTACCTGCACCGTGGGCGCGGTCAAGGAAATTTCGACAAGGTACCTTGTCGAATCCCTTCAAGGATGGACATTTCACGTTCTTGAATCAACTGAAAAAACAGGGTTGGCTTTTCTAGCGAAGCGAAAGCATCTAGCCCTTGACTTAGAAAATCGTGGAAATCCTCTAAATTCGCCTTTTGCGCTGCACCACGTGTCATCTTCATCAATGGCCGTAAAAAAGGCAGGCGCATCAACTTGCGCAAGGATTCACCCACCTCGCGAACCAACAAAATTTGACGCTCTCGCAAATCGAATTGCCCTTGTTTTCTAAAAGCTTCAATGTAAGATTTTTCTTTAAGTAAATTATCAGAATAAAACTCTTTTTCATTGATAAACAAGGTTATTTCATCATCCATCAGCTCAGCCAAATAATCCATGTAAATCACTTTTCTCACCGTATCCACGGCACCGCCAGGCAGCAACTTTTCCAGCTTGGGCAACACCCTTTCAACTTGGTGGTCACGGGTGCTGACATCGTGCGTGCAGTACAGTTGATCCAGGAAAAAGCGACAAGCTGCGCGCATGCCCTGGTCTTCCAGCAGATCCTTATAAGTACATTCCAACCTACTGTTTTGAAATATTTTTATCTCTTTCTTTAAACGCATAAACTCGACTGAACGCCCCTCACCCACGCGAAGGGCTGTGATGGCTTTTTGTAATTCAAGGGGTGAACTGTGAATGTCAATCATGGCGATTCAATTGCAGTTGAATGGTGAAGCCCCACATCGTTTGCTGCACAGCAGCACAAATCAGACATGGAAAATAGTCAAAATTTATGTTTACATCCGTTAATGTTAAACCGGAGAGTGAGACAACAATGAATGCCCCATCCAAAGCACACGGCCAAGAATTGACAGCAGCAGAACTAAAAGCAACTTTGGAGTCCTTGAAGCAAGCTTACCGCATCAACCCCTACCCGGAGTGGAGCCAGCGCAAAGCCTGGCTGATGGCGTTGAGCGACATGATTTACGACAACAAGTTGAGAATCGCAGAGGCCATTTCGGAAGATTTCGGTTATCGCTCAAAAAATGACACCTTGTTAGCAGAAGTATTTCCCTCACTGGAAGGCATTCGCCACGCCATCAAACACGGTAAAAGCTGGATGAAGCCTCGCAATGAAGGCGCCAGCATTTGGTTCAAACCTGCCAGCACCTGCCTCATGCCACAGCCTTTGGGCGTGGTGGGCGTTATCGTGCCCTGGAATTATCCCTTGTTTTTATCCATCGGCCCCATGATTGCTGCGCTTGCGGCGGGCAACCGTGTGTTCATCAAGATGAGCGAATACACCCCCCGCTTCAGTGCCCTGCTTGATGAATTGCTAGCCAAAGCACTGGGCCGCGAGGTGGTACAGGTGATCAACGGTGGCCCTGAGGTTGCTGCCGAGTTTTCTCGCCTGCCGTTCGACCACCTGCTGTTCACTGGGTCTACCCCAGTCGGCAAAATGGTGATGAAGGCCGCCAGTGAAAACCTGGTGCCGGTGACACTTGAACTGGGCGGCAAAAGCCCTGTAATCATCACCGCGCCCACCGTGGCCAACCCCGGCCGGTTTGAAAATGCAATTGCGCGTACATTGTCCGGCAAGTCGATTAATGCCGGGCAAACCTGTATTGCCCCCGACTATCTGATGGTTCCGGAAGGCTGTGAAGAGCAATTGATTTCACACGCCAAGGCAATTATTGATCGCCGCTTCCCGGACGGAATTTTGTCCAAAGACTTCACCGGCATTGTTTCTGACCGCCATGCCACCCGCTTACAACGCTTAATTGACGAAGCCGCGGAACAAGGTGCGCGCGTGGTGACACTCATGAAAACTGCCGACAGCCCGGGCCGTAAAATTCCAATGACCCTGGTGTTCAACGCCAAGCCAGATTCCATGTTGATGCAGGAAGAAATTTTCGGCCCCGTGCTGCCGGTAATCACATACAAACGCCTGGATGAAGCGCTTGATTACATCAACGACCGCCCTCGCCCGCTGGCTTTGTATTTGTTTGACGATGAATCAAAAACCCAGGACATGGTCATGAAACAAACCATTGCTGGTGGTGTTTGCCTGAATGAAACCTTGTTCCACATTGCACAGGAAAACCTGCCATTTGGCGGCGTGGGCGACTCGGGTATGGGCCACTACCACGGCAAATTCGGTTTTGACACCATGACCAAACTGAAGCCGATTTTCAAACAAAGCCGTTTCCACGTCATGGAAATGTTGTCGCCACCCTATGACAACAAAATGTTTGCCTTCATGACCAAACTGCTGACCCGCAAGGTATAAACAGAAGCTTCATGAACAGACGTCAATTTTTTAAGTTCGGTGCTGCCGGTTTGCTGTTGGCCGGCGGCCTGAGTTGGCTGGGCAAGCACTTTGCCAAAGTGGAAGTTGTTGCCGGTCAGCCTGTGGTCCAGCAACAGCACATACCCATGCTTAAGGCCATTGCTGAAGGTTTGCTGGATCCTGCACTGCCCACCACGGGCAGAACGCAGTCCATTGAATCTGCTGTCAATGCGTTCGTGGATGCCAGTAGAACCTTGGCACCCAGTGCGCAAGCCGAACTGGGCCAACTGCTGAACATTCTTGAAAACCCGGTGGGAAGAAGGCTGATTGCCGATTTGGGCAGCAGTTGGGAACAAGCATCACCGGCGCAGGTGCAAGCCTTCCTGGTTTCGTTCCGGGACCACCCCATTCCGGCACTCCAACCTGGCTACCATGCCCTTCACGACCTGATGATGGCAGGCTGGTATGGACTGCCCAGCCAGTGGACCGACATGGGCTACCCGGGCCCACCTTTCCAAGCTCTCTGACCTTCACATTCACCAATGACTGAACAAGAAATGAAACCTATGGGTACCTTATCCAGTGGATTAGTGCCCGACCTGTTCGCAGCCGGCATCGCGAATGGCTGGAAAGCCTATGAGGCACACAAGCGCGAAATGCCCAAGCAGATGAGCGCGGATGTGGTGATTATTGGCACCGGTGCGGGTGGTGGCATTACCGCAGAAATTTGCGCCAAAGCTGGCTTGAAGGTGTTGTTGATTGAAGAGGGTCCGCTAAAGACTTCGAAAGACTTCAAAATGCTGGAGTCGGTGGCCTACCCCACGCTATACCAGGAAAGCGCTGGCCGCAAAACGGCCGACAAGGCCATCAATATTTTGCAGGGACGCACAGTGGGTGGGTCGACCACGGTGAACTGGACCTCCAGCTTCAGAACACCGGCAGACACATTGGCATTCTGGCAAAACCAGTTTGCCCTGAAAGACATGACCGTGGAGAACATGGCCACCTGGTTTGAACAGGCCGAGCGGCGCTTGAACATAGCGGACTGGCAAGTACCACCCAATGAAAACAACGATATTCTGCGCCGTGGCGCTGAAGCCAAAGGAATTTCCTGGGGTGCCATTCGGCGCAATGTGAAAGACTGCTGGAACTTGGGCTACTGCGGCATGGGTTGCCCCACCAATGCCAAGCAATCCATGCTGGTTTCAACCATTCCAACTGCGCTTGATCATGGTGCGGAACTGGTCGCCTCCCTGCGCGCGCATTCCTTCAAAATTTCCCAGGGCCGCATTAGAACCCTACGCTGCCAGGTCATGAATCCCGATGGCGTGCTGCCTTCTGGCAAAGAGGTGGAAGTCACAGCCAAACATTTTGTGCTGGCTGGTGGATCGATCAACAGCCCCGCAGTGTTGTTGCGCTCGAACGCGACTGATCCGCACGACCGTTTGGGCGAACGCACCTTTTTGCATCCCGTTGTCATTTCAGCCGCAAGAATGGAACAGGAGGTGCGCGCCGATGCAGGCGCTCCCCAAACCATTTACAGCGACCATTATTTGCACACGGACCCGATTGATGGCCCGGTAGGCTTCAAGCTGGAGGCACCACCCCTGCACCCAGTCATTTTTGCATCAACCCTGCCTGGTTTTGCGAAAAAGCATTCAGACGTGATGCGCAACTTCTCGAAAACGCACATGCAACTGGCTTTGCTGCGCGATGGTTTCAATTCCGGCAGTGTGGGCGGGCAAGTGCGCTTGAACAGCGACGGCAGCCCGGTGCTGGACTACAAGCTAACCCCGGCAATTTGGGATGCTGCACGCAGAGCCTTGGTAGCCATGGCTGAGCTTCAACACGCTGCCGGCGCGCTGAGCACTCTGCCTGTGCACGAGTACTCCAAACCGGCCAACAACATTGATGAAGCCTTGAAGCAGATCAATGAACTCGACATGAAACCACTGAGTATGAAAGTAGTTTCCGCCCACGTGATGGGTGGTTGTGCCATGGCAGGCGAAGAAAAGCTGGGTGTTGTACGCCCTGACGGACGCCATTGGCAAATCGAGAATTTGTCGATTCACGATGGTTCGTTGTTCCCCACCAGCATTGGTGCAAACCCACAACTGTCCATTTACGGTTTGACCAACAAACTGAGCCAGCAATTGGTGGCTGAGCTGACTGGCCAAGCCGCCACAGCGCTGGCTTAAGCACCATGATTCGCCACCTGAACAGGCTGTACTGGATTGGATACATTTCAGTCATGTTCGGCCTGTATTGGGCACTTCATCATTGGTTTGGTGTTCGAGCCGACGATGCGGCCGTTGTGGCAATCAGCCTGGTGGCAGGCCTGCTGTTTGCAGCACACATCGGCTTTAACATTTCGGGTTTCGCCCTTTCCTACAGTGTTCGCCAAATTCCGCAAGTGCGTGACAAAGGGCTGCACTTCCACAGCACCGAGGGAGAAGGATTTCACCGTCTCAGCCTGGCACGTTGGGTTAAAGCAGTGCTGGCAGAAAGCCTTGCGTCGCTCAAGTTAATCACGCTGCTTCAACCCTGGGCACCCAAGCCAGACGGCATTCAATTGGCTGGCAAAGCCTGGCGCAAGAAAAAGCCACTGCCCGTGTTGTTGGTGCACGGGTATTTGTGCAATTCCGCTGTGTGGGCAGGTACACGCGCCCTGCTTGATCGCGCCGATGTAAGCACCCATGCAATTACTCTTGAACCGGCCATTGGTTCAATTCGCAGTTATTCCGATGCGATTCATGAAGCAATCGACGAATTGCTTGTGGCTACAGGTGCGCCTCAAGTGAAAATTATTGCGCACAGCATGGGCGGTGTGGCAGTACGCTACCATGCCACGGAATACGGGCATCACAGAATTGCCGGCATGATCACCATTGGCAGCCCACACTACGGTACGGCTTTGTCTACCTTGGGTATTGGCAAAAATGTGAAACAAATGGCTTGGGGAAGCTTCTTCTTGAAAACCCTTCGCGAGCACCCAACCGACAGGGAATTTCAAACCAAAATTTGGTCCCTCTGGAGTCCGCAGGACAACATTGTGTGCCCACCGGCGTCAAGCAAGCTGGAGTTTGGAAAAAACACCGCTGTGCCCGGTTGCGGGCACGTGGCTTTGGTGAATGACTCCACCACGGAAGACCTGATTCTCAACTGGCTTGCAGAAGATGCACAGGCCTACCCGTTGGCGGAAAACCGGGCCTGACCCGAATACTTAGAAGTGGATACCTTGCATCAGGGTTGAGAACGCAACCTGTTCTGCAGATGGACCGCCGCCCTTCTTGCCTTTGGCCGCCGATTCCGAATCCGGGAACATGCGGAAAGACGTATTCATCAAAATTTGAGCCGGCTTGGGGATCAGTGCATGCATCACCTGCCCCAACACACCCAAGCGCGTCGCAATACGAACCGGCTTGTGAATCACTGCTTGCGCAATCAAATCGGCAGCCTGCTCGGGGCTTAGCGTGGGTACGTTGTTGTACAACTTGGTGGGCGCAATCATGGGTGTGCGCACCAGCGGCATATTGATGGTGGTGAAGGTGATGTTCAAGTCCGCAAACTCGGAGGCTGCGCAACGCGTCCATGCATCCAATGCGCCTTTGGAGGCCACATAGGCTGAAAAGCGCGGCGCGTTGGTCAACACGCCAATTGAAGAAATATTCACCACATGGCCTTTGCGCCGCTCCATCATTTTTGGCAACAAACCATAAGTAACACGCAAGGCACCGAAATAGTTCAACTGCATGGTGCGCTCCAGATCGTGGAAGCGGTCAAAGCTGTTTTCAATACCACGGCGAATTGAACGGCCTGCGTTGTTTACCAAAATATCCACATGACCGAAGTCAGCCAGCAGTTGAGCAACAAAGCGGTCGCAATCCTGCATATCAGCAATATCGACCGAGTAGGTGTGCAGATCAAAACCGTCGGCCTTCACCAAAGCCTTGGCCTCTGCCAGCTTCTCTTCATCACGACCACAAATTACAGTGATTGCGCCAGCGGCTGCAAATTTCTGTGCTGCAGCCAAACCAATACCGGATGAACCACCCGTGATCAGCACCACCTTGTCTTTCACCTGGCCGTTCAAGCTGCGGTCAATGAACAAATCGGGATCCAGGTGACGCTCCCAGTAATCCCAAATTGCCCAAGCGTAATCTTCAAGTCGCGGACACTCAATGCCACTGCCATCGAGCACAGCCAAAGTTTGGCGGCAATCGTAACGGGTTGGCCAGTTGATGTAACCAAAAACCTCCTCAGGCAGGGCCAGGTCTTTTAACAAAGCGTTGCGAATGCGGCGAACAGGGGTCAAGCTCATCAAACCCTTTTTCACGGCACCAGGCACGAAACCAAACATGGCTGCGTTAATCCGCATTTCCATTTTCGGTGCGTGGGCTGCGCGTGCAAAAATATTCAACACATCGCCAATCCGATTGGGGTTGGGATCAACCAGGTGAAAAGCCTTGCCATCCAGATCCGGCTGATGCGCGATATGGTCCATGGCATTCACCACAAAATCCACAGGCACTATGTTGATGCGACCACCTTCGATGCCAATGGTGGGCACCCAAGAGGGCAGCAATTTGCGCATTTTCTGGATCAACTTGAACAGGTAATAAGGCCCGTCAATCTTGTCCATCTCGCCGGTTTTGGAATCACCCACCACAAAACCGGGGCGATACACCCGCCAAGCGCCTTTTACTTTCTTGCGCACAATTTCTTCGGAATCGTGTTTGGTACGGAAATACGGGTGATCCAGATTCTCTGCTTCTTCGAACATGTCTTCGCGGAACACGCCCTCATACAAGCCAGCAGCCGCAATTGAAGAAGTTAACTGAAAGCAGCCAGCGCCAATTGCATTGGCCAGGTCGACTGCGTTCTCGGTGCCTTTGATATTGGTCTCTTGCTGGCTTTCCGCATCAGCGGCCAAATCATAAATGGCAGCCAGGTGAAAAAAATGGGCAATGTTTTTGCTCAGCTCTTTAATCTCGGTGGCTTTCAATCCCAACTTGGGTTTGGTCAAGTCGCCAACCACCGGAACACATTGCCCTTTTTTTGCGCCCCAATACTTTTGCAGTTCGGGTACTTTGTCCAGGCTTGATTCACGAATCAGGAAGTAAATGGTGCCTTTGCGCTTTTGCTCAACCAAGCGCTTCACCAATCGTTTACCGATGAAGCCAGTGGCTCCGGTCACAAAATAATTCATGTATGTCTTCTCCGCGCGGGGTTTTTTTATGGAAGATACGTCTTTGGAAGGCTTACTATAACTGCCCGCCCGAAATTCTCAAACTCCATGCGGGCTCTGACGGTGTTTTGTCAGCACCGTGCTTACGGGAAAACACGAGGTGGGGTTTAGTGTGCCTTCTCTAGTGTGGCGTCGATAAACTACTACAATAAACAAAAAAGGCAGCGGCCCCAATGGGCCATTTCGCCATCACAAGGAGAGACAACATGGCCGGTAAGAAAAAGCCCATCAAAGGTGCAGTCGACAGCGCACAACAATTGTGGACCGCTGGCGTGGGTGCCATTACCAAAGCGCAGGAAGAAAGCAACCGTGTTTTGGAAAACCTGGTCAAGGAAGGCCATGAAATTCAGGAGCGAACCGTGAAATTTGCAGATCAAAAAGTGGTTGAAGTGACAGGCAAAGTCAGCAAGCTGGCTGGCTCGGTGTCCAGCAAGGCAACCCAGCACTGGGACAAGCTGGAGCAGGTTTTTGAAGAGCGTGTGGCTCGCGCATTGGGTCGTTTGGGCGTTCCCACCAACAAGGACGTTCAACAACTGTCAGAAAGAATCGATCAATTGTCTGCCGCCATCGCTGAATTGACCGGCAAGAAGGTGGACACCAAAGCGCCCGCCGCCAAGCGCACCACCACGCGCACCAAAAAGTCTGCTGAGTAATTGAATCCTTTGTCGACAAGGCCAACGGCGGTCTTGTCGAACACTCTTTGGGGCCGGAGCTCACAACCCGCATGAACAATCACAACCCTGGCCCGAAAATCGGGTTGGCCTTGGCTGGTGGTGGCCCCTTGGGCGCCATTTATGAAATTGGTGCACTGGTTGCACTTTCCGAGGCCATTGACGGACTCGACCTGAACGACATGAGTGTGTATGTCGGTGTTTCCGCAGGGGGCATAGTTGCCACGGGTTTGGCGCACGATTTAACACCCCATCAAATTTACAAGCTGTTCATTGAAGGCGAACCCGAAGAGTTTGCTTTTGACCCTTCCATTTTGTTGCGCCCGGCCTGGAAAGAGTACTGGATGCGCCTGCGAAAGGTGCCCAGTTTGCTGGGCACCGCTGTATCCGATTACTTTTTGCGCGATGACGCCACCTGGGTCAGTTGCATTGAACGTTTAGGCGCAGCAATACCCACGGGCTTGTTCAACGGCGATGAATTGCATGAATGGATGGCCGACCTGATTGCCAAAGGTGGTGGCACCAACGATTTTCGCAGCCTTCGCAATCGCCTGATTCTGGTGGCCACTGATCTGGATTCCGGTGATTCCATTCCCTTCGGCATGCCCGGGTTTGATGACGTGCCAATCTCCAAAGCGGTGCAGGCCTCCGCCTCGCTGCCCGGCTTGTTTCCTCCCACGCGCATTGCCAACCGCCATTACGTGGACGGCGCGTTGAAAAAAACCCTGCATGCCTCCACGGCATTGAAAGAAGGCGTGGAACTGTTGATTTGCCTGAACCCGCTGGTACCCTACGACGACAGGCTGAACCCCAAAAACCACCGCCGTCGCGCCAAAGGCAAAGCTTTCCAGCCGGGCTCACGGTTATACGAGGGTGGCTTGCCCCTTGTGTTGTCACAAACATTCAGATCAATCATCCATTCTCGTATGGACATTGGCATGGAACGTTATGGGCACCTGTATCCCAATGCCGATATTGTGTTGTTTGAACCCCAACATGGCGACGGCGAATTTTTCTTCACCAACCCCTTCAGCTATGCCAGCCGACGCCGCTTGTGTGAACACGCTTACCAACGCACCCGCGAAGAACTGTGGGCACGCCGTTACGATTTGGCTGAACGGTTTTCGCGGCATGGGCTAGAGCTGAACCTGGAAGTTTTAAAAGACCCCACACTGCATTTGAGCAACAAGATCAGCAAGAAAGCAGCCCGTGCAGGATCAATGGTGTCCAAATTTGACCAGCTTGAAGACTCGCTGAACGAGCTTGATCGTTACCTACGGATCGCAAAAACCAGAAATGCTGCTTAATGACGCCATTACTCACTGGTAACAAGGGCAGTGAAGCCCCAAATACTCGACAAAACAACGTAGACTAATCATATTCAAAATACCAATAACAGACTTGCTGCATGAAGTCTTAAGCTTGATCAGGACTTTGGCCAGACAGGAGACGACCAGAACATGGAACGCAAGCCTCCAAGAAGAACAAGAGAACGAATTCTTGATTTGTCGTTAAGACTTTTCAATGAATTCGGGGAGCCGAATATTACGACCACCGTGATTGCCGATGAAATGAACATCAGCCCCGGTAACCTGTACTATCACTTCCGCAACAAAGATGACATCGTCAACAGCATTTTTGCCAGTTTCGAAAAAGAAATTGATGGTCTGCTTGACGTGCCCGGCAACCGCCAAGCCAACATCGAAGATGCCTGGCTGTATCTTCAAGTGTCGTTCGAACTGATTTGGCGCTATCGCTTTTTGTACCGCGATTTGAACGATTTGCTGTCGCGCAACCGTACCCTGGAAATTCATTTCAAACGCATCCTGAAACACAAAGTGGATGTTGCACGCCGCCTGTGCCAGGGCCTGGTCGAATCTGGCGACATGATGGCCTCGCAAGCGCAAATCAATGCACTGGCCACCAACATGGTGGTAGTTGCCACTTACTGGCTGTCATTTGAATATGTGCGCGACCCACGCCACTTCAACGATGAAGCAACGATGAGTGCTGCACTGGCCAATGGCGTGTATCAGGTAATGTGTTTGCTGGCGCCCTATTTGCAAGGCAATGCCAAAGAACTGTTTGAAAGCCTGGCCCAATCTTTTATCACTGAAGAAAACACATAACAAGACTTAGGAGAACTTATGAGCGACTTGAAAGCCCGTTTTGAAAAGGCTGTGGCGGAATCAAAATCACTGCCCGCCCGCCCTGACAACCAAACCCTGTTGAAAATTTACGCCCTCTTCAAACAATCCACGGAAGGCGACAACACCGGCAAACGCCCAGGATTCACAGACATTGTTGGTCGTGCAAAATACGACGCATGGAAAGGCCTTGAGGGCACGAGCAATGACCAGGCCATGCAAAATTACATCGACCTCATCGAGTCGTTGAAGTAAACCAAAAACTGTCTGCAAATAAAAAAACCGGCCGTAGAGGCCGGTTTTTTTATGGTTGCTTGAAAAAATCAGGCAGCTGCCTTGAATCAACTGGCACAGAATCCAGCTTGGCCGCCACGTGCACGCACACTGTGCGGCAAAGCTCCACTACCGTGGGTTCTTTCACTTGATACAACACCAAAGTACCTTCTTTGCGGCGCTGTAAAACACCAGCACGGTACATCAAATTCAGGTGCCGTGAAATATTCGATTGGGTCGAATCCACCTCTTCCACGATGTCGTTTACAGACTTCTCGCCATTGCACAATGCATGAATTATCTTAAGCCGGGTGGGCTCAGAAAGCACCGCAAAATAGCCAGACACTTGTTCCAGCAGGGAATCCAGTTCACTCATAGCATGACCGATATGTGTTTTTATATTGACACGATTGTACCCCCGTTTTTACACGGGGGTGGGTGCTCAGTGATTGGCCAGCAAAAGCCCGGCATGTTCACGCATAGGGTGAAACTCGATGGTTTCCCATCGCTTCTGCATTACATCCAGATCGAACCTCGATGTTGCCAAAAAAGCATGGGTATCAGCAGCATCAGTCACCATGCGCCCCACATTGGCATCCATAAACCGGCGCAAGTCGTTGGTGTTTTTACTGGTCACCCAACGGGCGCAACTGTAACGGCTTGGTGCCAAACGCACCTCGACTCCGTATTCGCCCTTCAAACGCGCCTGCACCACTTCAAATTGAAGCTGCCCAATGGCACCCAACAACATTTCTGAACCCAGCAATGGCTTGAACACCTGGATGGCGCCCTCCTGGCCTAATTCCATCAGCCCCTTTTGCAGTTGCTTGCTGCGCATGGGGTCTTTCAATTCAACGGAGGCAAACAATTCTGGTGCAAAAAACGGCAAACCCGTAAATTGCAAGCCTTCCCCTTCACTGAGCGAGTCACCCAGCTGCAAACCGCCGTGAGTAGTTAATCCAATAATGTCGCCGGCGTAGGCTTCGTCAACCCGATCTCGACGCTGAGAAAGAAAAGTCACCACACTGGTGGGGCGAAAATCTTTGCCGGTGCGCAGCACCTTGAACTTCATACCATGCTCAAAGCGACCAGAGAGCACCCGCACAAAGGCAATGCGGTCGCGGTGGGAGGGGTCCATGTTTGCCTGAATCTTGAACACCACACCACTGAACTTGCTTTCAGTGGGCGCCACCTCACGCTCGATCGCTTTGCGCGGCCCTGGATGAGGCGCTACATCCACCAATGCATCCAGCACTTCCTGAACACCAAAGTTGTTTACCGCTGAACCGAAAAACATGGGAGTTTGCTTGCCTGCCAGAAACTCAGCGGCATCAAAGCTGGGCGCAGCTGTGGTAACCAGATCAATTTCCTGCTCAGCTTGCTGGAACTCGGCACCAAACCTGCTCCGCAGCAATTCGCGATTGTCGCCGTCAATCACCTCATCATCCTCGCGACGGCGATCTGCACCCGGGGTAAACACACGCATGTGGTTCTTGCGAATGTCGAAAATACCGTGAAACAGCTTGCCCTGCCCCACAGGCCAGGCAAACGGCACACAGGGAATGCCAAGCGTACTTTCAATCTCGTCCATCAATTCAAGTGGATCACGCACCTCGCGGTCCATCTTGTTGACGAAGGTAATGATTGGCGTGTTTCGCGCACGGCACACTTCAATCAAACGCAAAGTTTGCGGCTCAACACCATTGGCGGCGTCAATCACCATCAAGGCTGCATCCACCGCAGTAAGTACTCGGTAGGTGTCTTCGGAAAAATCCTGGTGACCTGGGGTGTCGAGCAGGTTGATCACCTGATCGCGATACTCCATCTGCATCACCGAGCTGGCCACGGAAATACCACGCTGCTTTTCAATTTCCATCCAGTCCGACGTGGCGTGGCGACTCGCCTTGCGCGCCTTCACGCTACCCGCAATTTGAATGGCACCCGCAAACAGCAATAACTTTTCAGTCAGTGTAGTTTTGCCCGCATCGGGGTGGGAAATAATTGCAAACGTTCGACGACGCTTGACTTCAGATTCAATGGACACAGCAGCCCTTTGGCGCAAAAGCCGTGATTTTACACGCCCAAGGGGTTAAATTCATCTTCTTTCATTTTCATATTAATTTATAAATTAATAATTGAATACAAACCCTGTTGCGGACATCCCGTATTGCTCATTTTCATTATAAATAAGACATTACAACGGTGTTTTTGCACACTCGACTCGTTCAAATAAGGAACGATAACAACCACAAAGCCCAAACCCAATGGGCACAGTTACATCAAATCATAGGGGATACCAATGAAAGCAATTCTGGCAAAATCCGCCGTTGCAATCAGCCTGGCCGCAATGGCCATGGGTGCAGCTCACGCCGACAAATCCAAGTGGCCCAAAAGCTTTACAGTAGGCACGGCCTCACAAGGCGGAACTTATTATGCTTACGGCGCCGGCTGGGCAAATCTGGTCGCAGACACCGTGGGCATCACAGGTGGGGCTGAAGTGACGGGCGGTCCTACGCAGAACCTTGCTTTGGTTCACACCGGCAAGCTGGCATTTGGCATGACCACCATGGGCCCCGCTCGCGAGGCTTTGGACGGAAAAAGCCCCTTGGCTCCCGGCCTGAAAATGAACAAGGTGTGCGCCATGTTCCCTATGTATCAAACTCCATTCTCAGTCACAGTGCTGTCCTCCAGTGGCATCAAATCGATCAAAGACATTCCGCCTGGCTCAAAAATCGGTTTCGGCCCGGCAGGCTCCACTTCCGACACCTACTTTCCCAAAATGCTTGAAACACTGGGCGTTAAATTTGAACGCCGAAATGGTGGCTGGAGCGATTTGGGCGGTCAGCTGCAGGATGGCTTGATCGACGTAGTCGCCTTCGCCGCTGGTGTGCCCATTCCAGCAGTAACCCAGCTTGAAGTACAAACCAAAATCAACATTCTTGAATTTACGGAAGCTGAGCAAAAGAAGATCATGGACACCTACCCAGTGTCTGCGTTCCCCATCAAGGCCAACACCTACAAGACGTTGACCCAGGACGCACGTGCTGTGTCCATGTGGAACTACGCGATTGCCAACTGTGACTTGCCTGAAAGCTTTGTGTACGAGGCCACCAAGGCCGTGCTGGACAACAATGAAAAAATGTTGACCATTCACAAAGGCGCACGCACAACCCTGGCGGAAAACTGGGATAAAAATACCTTCATCCCTTTCCACCCCGGTGCCGCCAAGTACTACGAGGAAAAAGGTTTCACAATTCCAGCGAACCTGAAACTGAAGTAAACATCGATCAATCCATTTGATCCAGTGAGCGCCGGGTATTGCATTGAACACCCGGCGCGCTCGCGCAACCAGTCTTACTATTCTTGAATCGGTCCCATCATGTCCACTCCCTCTAGCGCATCCAGCACTGACGCAGAAGATCGTCTCATCGCCCAAGGCGTCGACGACGAACCCCCCGCGAACAACCAGCGAACATTCACCCAGCGAGCGGCTTTGCTCGTTTCAATCCTGTCCGCAGGCTACGCCTTTTGGCATGTTTTCTCGTTGAATGTAGCCCCGGTGGAAACCTGGGCCTTTCGCATTCTTCACGTGGCTGGCGCACTGATCATCGGCTTCATCGCCTACTCATCTGCCAATGTTGACCAACCCCAGCGCGGTAATCAAAGCCTGATCAAGGCACTTGCAGCAATACTGGCCTTGCCAGCGATCTATGCCCTTTACACGGTATACGACATGCAGCAGATCATCGCCGCAGGTGAGATGATTACCCCGGAAATGGAAGTCAACCAGTTTGGTATTCCATTGGCCGTGGCTACCTTGAGCGCGATTGTTGCCAGCTGGTTTTTGCGCCCGGAAGGCTCAAAGTTCAATTGGCTTGATGGCACTCTGGTACTGACCGTGATCGCCAGCACCGCCTACCTCATGGTTCACCTCGATGGAACGGCATTGCGCATGCGAGCCGGAACACCTTTCGCCTCACCCGGCAACGCGTGGGCAGCCATGGTAGGTTTGGCACTTATTCTCGAGCTTACACGCCGCGTGGCCGGCAGCGCCTTGGTCATCATCTCGGTAATATTCGTGGTGTATTCATTTGTTGGCCCTTACCTGCCCGGCTTTTTGACGCACGACGGCTTCGATTTCAGCCGCTTTTTCTCGTACATCTACACCGATGCGGGCGTTCTGGGTGCCACCACTGCGGTGTCCTCTACCTACATTATTTTGTTCATCGTTTTCGCCGCTTTTCTTCAGGCCTCCAAAGTAGGCGATTACTTTGTGAACTTCGCATTCGCGGCCGCAGGCCGTGCGCGCGGCGGCCCTGCGAAAGTGGCTGTTTTCGCTTCAGGCTTGATGGGCATGATCAATGGCACCAGCGCAGGCAATGTGGTTGCCACAGGATCCTTGACCATACCCTTGATGAAAAAAGTGGGTTACAACGGAAAAACAGCCGGCGCCATTGAAGCCGCTGCATCCACGGGCGGGCAAATCATGCCTCCCATCATGGGAGCAGGCGCGTTCATCATGGCGGAAATTACAGGAATCCCTTACTCGGAAATTGCAATCGCTGCAGTCATTCCTGCCGTGCTGTATTTCCTGTCTACCTACTTGATGGTCGACTTCGAGGCAGCAAAACTCGGCATGCGTGGTATGCGCTCCGATGAACTGCCGCAGTTCTCGAAAATGGTCAAGCAGGTCTACCTGTTCATTCCTATCATTATTCTGATTGTCGCTCTGTTCATGGGTTACTCGGTGATTCGTGCAGGCACCTTGGCCACCGCAGCGGCGGCTGTGGTTAGCTGGCTGTCGCCATTCAAAATGGGGCCTAAAAGCATATTCAAGGCCTTCGACTTGGCAGGGGTTATGTCCATTCAAATCATCACGGTGTGTGCCTGTGCTGGCATCATCGTGGGGGTGATTGCTTTGACTGGCGTTGGCGCGCGATTCTCCTCCATCCTATTGGACATTGCCGAAAATTCGCAATTGATCGCCTTGTTCTTTGCAATGTGCATTGCAATTCTGCTGGGTATGGGCATGCCAACCACAGCCGCCTATGCAGTGGCTGCATCCGTTGTTGCACCCGGCCTGATCGAGCTGGGTATTCAGCCCTTGGTGGCTCACTTCTTTGTGTTCTACTTTGCTGTCATCTCGGCCATTACACCGCCAGTCGCCCTGGCCTCGTATGCTGCTGCAGGTATTTCCGGCGCGAACCCAATGGCGACTTCGTTTACTTCCTTCAAAATTGGTCTGACTGCATTTATTGTGCCGTTTATGTTTTTTTACAACGCAGCCTTGCTGATGGAAGGCGAATGGTTCGTCATTTTGCGTGCCTTTGTTACAGCCTGTATTGGTGTGTTTTTCCTGGCCGCCGCAATTCAGGGCTGGTTCTGGGGAGCACATTCAAATTGGGTAGTACGCGGTATTTTGCTGATCGCCGCGCTCTGCATGATTGAGGGCGGTTTGTACACCGACATTGGTGGCGCAGTACTGGCTGTTGTAGCAATTGTTCTTAATAAGTTCTTTAAAGGAAAACCGGCACCGGAACCCATGGTTCAGGCCAAGGGAATGGATTAAAAACGCAGTGCCTTGAGGCTTCTACACCCTTTTTTAGTGTAGAGCCTCAGGTTCAAACCCTTTCATTGCGTAATCGATTTCCCTATAGTGCGAAGTGTCACGAAATTTGACTACCCGCTACCCCAAGGAGATCTCACGATGTACGCTTTCGAAAAAACAGCTGAATTGCTGACCAAAACCAACACCGAACTGAAGAACCAGCACCAAGCCGCTGCCAAGGCCCTGAACAGCCTGGTACAAGCACAATTCGGCCTGCTGTCACAAGGTTTGGGCAACGCATTCACCGCTGCTGAAAAGCTGCCTTTGGCCGACAAGCCTGTGGTTGTTAACGCACGTACAGAGATCAAGCAAGGCTTGGAAAAAGTAGTTGGCGTGAGCCAGGTTTACACACAGAAGGGTGTTGAGCTGTTCGAACAGCAACTGCCAGTTGTGATCGACAAAGGCTTCTCTTATGCAGCCTTGGCTTTGTCACAAGCCGAGTCTTTGACCGAAAACGCGATCACCATGGGTGTAAGCGCTTTGGAACAAGCCAAAAAAAACGAAACACTGAAGCCCGCCATTGAACAAGCTGAGCAAATTGCTGCCCAGTTGTTCGAAAAAATTGGCGTAAAAGGTGAAGCTGGCGCGAAAAAAGCTGCCAAGAAGCCTGCCGCCAAGAAAGCTGCTGCCCCACGCGCCAAGCGTGCTGCAGCGGCCCCGAAGGCTTCAGTCTGAAAGGACATGGCCCAGCTTGAGCTGAGCTTTGAGTAAATAAAAAACCCTCGAGAATTCGAGGGTTTTTTTATGGGCGCGATGAAATATCAATAAAACTTTACAGCAACCACAAAATCAGGCCGTAGCACACACTGGCGCCCAGAACGCCAACAAACCACTCTCTTTTGGCCTCCAACTCGCCCAGCATGGTCACGTCAAAGCTCTTGTTTGCGAAATCGTCCATGGCAATACTCCCGGTGCATAATGCACATGTGTGTTGATGCCTCTATTTAAGTGCAAAAACACAGGTGAGTCTTTCCCACAAAGGGGGCCACCTTATTCGACTACCCCCAAGAGGTAACCACAATGACCGTCAGTTCTGCCAGCGCCTTTGCAATTGTTTCCGCAGGAGTATTTTTGCTCGTTGGTCTTTTCAGCGGATTGTGGAAGTTTTTGCAGATGTGGCGCAGTGAACAAGGTTTAGCGCATCCATATGTAGACATCGCCCACAGAGCCAGCCTGCTCTACGGTTTTGCCTGTATCACCCTGGCCGTGTTGGCACATTTCAGCATGTTCAACCCAAACTACAACTTGTTTGCGGCGGCAATCGTGATTCTATTTTTTGCCTTGGCTGTAGCGGGTTATTTGATACAGGCAGCGCTGAACGGACCCGACAATCAGTTGCGGCAACCTCACAGACTGGGAAAACACGCCATGCCCCGCGCAGGTTTGGCCGTATTCATGGTGGCGCTGGTGTTTGCAGAAATTGGAGGCACGCTCTATTTGTTTGTTGGTGCCCTACAGAACCCTTTGCTGCGATTCTGGTCATAAATACCAAGTCGAGCTAACCCCAGGACACCGCACCATGACCACACTGTTCACAAGTCGCCTGCTGCTTGCCGCATTCGCCATAATTTCTCTTGCTGCTTGCAGCACCACGAATACAGCGGGTTCAACAGGCCAGTTCCAGGCGAAATCAAACTGGACCAGCTCATTTTTAAGCCAAGTGCTTGGTGGCCAAACCATGCCAGACGGGGTGAACAACTGGGCATGCCGCCCCGCCAACAATCAAAACCCGGTTGTGTTGATTCACGGCACCTTTTCTTCCAGTATGTATTCATTTGGTGCCTTGGGCCCGGCACTGGCCAATCAAAACCTGTGCGTATACTCAATCGATTATGGCGCAGCCGAGCCCAGCGACTGGTTCAAAGGGGTAGGCCCGGTGGATGAATCGGCACAACGAATTGCCGATTTTGTAAAGTTTGTGAAAACAACCACAGGTGGAGACAAGGTGACCCTGGTGGGCCACTCTCAGGGCGGTCTCATAGGCTTTTACTACCTGAAAATGTTGCAAGGCGCTGCCCACGTCGACCGCTTTGTGGCTTTGGCCCCCAGTGTCAACGGAACCTCCATTGCAAAAACCCCCAACCGCGACAACGTCGAATATTGCCTGGCTTGTGCAGACCAGCACCCGCGCTCCGCCTTGTTGCGCGAGCTAAAAACAGGCCCAATCGCCATGCCCAATGTGCAATACAGTGTTTTGGTCACAAAAAACGACAAGGTGGTGGTGCCAGTTGAAAACCAGTTTGTGAAAGAACCTGGCGTGCAAAACATCTACATTCAAGATCTGCTTCCAGGCAAACGGGTGTCGCACAGCGGCATGCTCTATGACACCGAAACACTCGATTTGATCGTCAAGCTGGTTCAAGGCCAATCGCTACAAACTGCCTCAAACTAAAGCGGTGTAACTCCGGGTTGCTGCATTGAAACTGTACAAAGGATCATTCACCAGGTTTTGATCAATGCCCTCTTTCTTTAGCTGTACTTTTTGGTATTTGAACGTGCCGGTGGTTTCTACAGTTTGAAGCACACGCACATACTGCGGCACTGCGTAAGCAGGTAATTGGCTGCTTACATGCGCAGCCAGCGCTTTCAAGTCCAGCTTGGCACCGGGTTTTACAGCAACAGCGGCCATGCCGGCACGGCCGTCGAACCCATCCAGCTTCACGCCATAAACCACTGCATGTTCAAGAAATGGCAGTTTGGCCAACACGCCCTCCACTTCCGAGGTTGCAACATTCTCGCCCTTCCAGCGAAATGTGTCGCCCAAACGGTCCACAAACTGAATGTGTTGCCACCCCTGCCTGCGCACCAAATCGCCCGAGTTGAACCAGCAGTCACCACGCTTGAATACATTGCGCAGCAACTTGCCTTCATTGGCTCTCGGGTCAGTATAGCCATCGAAGGGCCGTAACTCGGTCACTTCGCTGATCAACAAACCCACTTCACCGCGGCTTACGGTTTCACAAAACCCACGTGAGTTTCGCACCACCTGTTCGGAATCGGCATCACAGGCAATAACCTCAAAGGGCATGGGGCAAAAGCCAACAGTCTCTTTCAGGCCAAAGGCATTCATGAATCCCAGGTTAGACTCGCTTGCCCCATAAAACTCGAAAATTTGATGAATACCAAACCGGTTTTCAAAGTCATCCCATATTTCAGGGCGCAGGCCATTGCCTAGAATCAAGCGGATCTCATGGTTCTGATCGTCCATATGGGGTGCTTGATTCAACAGGTATCGCAGCAATTCTCCGATATAGCAAAACGCCGTCGCCTTGTAATGTGAAATACGCTTCCAGAATTGACTGGCACTGAATTTTTCATCCAGTGCGAAACAAGCGCCACAAGCCAACACCACCCCCAGTGACACCGTGAGTGCGTTGTTGTGATACAGCGGCAAGCAGCAGTAAAACACGTCAGAAGCCGTCAAACGCACTGCGGTGCTCATGCCCGAGGCCGCTTGCAACCAACGGTAATGGCTCATAACAGAGGCCTTGGGCAAACCGGTTGTGCCTGAGGTAAAAATATAGAAACAGGGCGAGCTGGCCACAATCTGCGCTGTTTGCGCCAGGTTGTGGTCAGGCTGCGTGCACCAGGCACTGCGAAAATCGCTCACTCTTAAATGGGTGCTGCCGGTTTGCAAAGACAACAATTCAATGCCTTTGAGTAAAACGCTGTTCTCTGATTCCAACTGCTTGAGAATATCCAGACCACGGTCACACGCCAGAATCACTCGTGGTTTCACCAACTTCAAACTATGCGCCTGCACCGCACCTTGCTGATTGATATTCAGCAGCGCAGCAACAGCACCCAACTTGGCACAGGCAATCACCGCAAGCAAGGTTTCAGGCCGATTGGCTGACAACAAGCCTACCGTGTCACCGGCCTTAACGCCCATGGAGAGCAAACCGCGTGCCATTTGATTGCAAACGGAATTGGCTTGCCCGTAGGTCCAACACTGTTGATCGCTTTTCAGGAATGTCGATTTTGCATGTTTGCGCGCTGTTTCCTGAAACAGCAAACCGAGCGAACGGCGTGAATGCGGCCTGAGAAATGCCAAACTGGCCAGCGAAGGGAGAATGTGCGGCATGTCTGGCAGAAAACCCAAGGCGCCTTTGGCAATGTCAATTGCAGATACTGTTTTGCCCTGAACTGTCATTTTGTGCGGCCTCCGGGTGCTGTCTCGTGTTTTTTTATAAAGAAAAAGATACACTCTTTGGGTCAACGAAATTCGCGTACACACCGTTTTTATCAATGTCATCAGGCTGCCCTGTTAAGTATTCTTCCATGCCCATAGCCAAAGTACGCTCTAAAACTGTTCTTTGCCTGCTTGCGCTTGTGACCACGCTTCCGTTTCATGTGGCCCATGCCAAAAATTTCATTGGCTACACGGGCAAAGGCTGGAACAGCGACTTCGGTGTGCTTCGTGGGCAATGCGATGCCAAACTGGTTCAAAGCGAGGCACTGAAAGGCACCTTGACCGAACAAATGGCTTATGTTGAATCCACCGATGCGTTCAAAACAATTTTCACGGAAACCCAGCTGGTTGATGCGTTCGCAGTGGATTCCCATTGTTTCGGGCACACCATGGAGCTGGTGCCCTCTGGGCAAGCCGTGCGCTGGCTAAACCCGGTGAATGGCGTCGGAGTGTATTTGTCGCCGGGGGCCAAATCGGACACTTGCCGCACTTACCTGGGTGTCACCATTGTGAACGGCGAAAAAACAAAGTTCCGGGGTGAGGTGTGCTCGCCCAGCAAAGGTGCTTGGCAAATTCAGCAGTAATCTCAAGCAAATACTGCCCTTCGCAAACGCTGAAGGGTATCCGAATGCCCCACCAGCACCAACAGCAATTTGGCCCGTGTCATGGCCACAAAAAGCTTTCGAAAATCGGCTTCGTTGAACTCCGAAAAAGCCAACTCGGTTACCACAACAGCTTGTGCTGCCTGCCCTTTAAAG